>DAOTVB010000058.1:0-37923 GCA_034436755.1 Chloroflexaceae bacterium
GGGTTAGGGGTTAGGGGTTAGGGGTTAAGAACTGAGGTTTTTTGGCCTGGTTTTTCAGTTCGTAATTTGATAAATTAACCCATAACCGTTATCCCGTAACCCATAACCGTTATCCCGTAACCCATAACTGTTATCCCGTAACCCATAACTGTTAACCCGTAACCCATAACCGTTAACCCATAACCCTTACCATGCACATCGGTATTGACGCAAGCCGCATCGCCGTCGCCGAGCGCACCGGCACCGAGCGTTACAGTGTGGAACTGCTTGGTGCGCTGGCGCAGATCGACCGGCACAATCAGTATACGCTCTACTGCAACGGGCTGCCGCCCGCGCTGCCGCGTGTCGGGCCGAATTTCGCGCTGCGGAATATTCCCTTTCCGCGCCTCTGGACCCACGCGCGCCTGAGCCTGGAGTTGCGGCAGCATCCGCCCGACCGCCTGTTCGTTCCGGCGCATGTGGTGCCGCTGCTCCACCCGGCCCACAGCGTTGTCACCATTCACGACCTGGGCTACCTGGCCTTCCCGGAGACCCACACCTTCGCCCGGCGGCTGGAGTTGCACCTGACCACCCGCTGGAGCACCCGCGCCGCCCGGCAGTTGATTGCGATCTCGCAGGCTACCCGCAACGACCTGATTACCCACTATGGCGTTGCACCGGAGAAAATCGCCGTGGTCTACCATGGCCTGGGGCCACAGTTTCACCCGATCACCCGCACCGCGACGATCAACGCCGTCCGCGCGCGCTACGGCATCCGCGCGCCCTATTTCCTCTACATCGGGACGGTTCAGCCGCGCAAGAACCTGGCCCGCCTGATCGATGCCTTCGCCCAGGCGCTCCAGGCGGGCATGACGGTGACGTACCCCGACGGTACATCCGGCCCTCCGCATCTGCTGCTTGCCGGCAAAAAGGGCTGGATGACGACCGCAATTGAGCAGCGCGCCGCCGCCGCCGGGGTCGCCGGGCAGGTTCACTTCACCGGCTATGTCGCTGATGCCGATCTCCCGGCGCTGTTGAGCGGTGCGCTGGCCTTTGTCTTCCCCTCGCTCTACGAGGGCTTCGGGATGCCGGTGCTGGAAGCGATGGCCTGCGGTACGCCGGTCCTGACCAGCAACAGTTCCTCCCTGCCGGAGGTCGCCGGAGACGCGGCGCTACTGGTCGATCCCCACAACACCGGCGCTATCGCCAAAGGATTAACCCGCCTGGCAACCGAACCCGCGCTGCGCGAACAGTTACGTATGCGTGGGTTGGCACGCGCCGCGCAGTTTACCTGGGAGCGTTGCGCCGCCGAGACGCTGCGGGTGTTGCTGGAGGCGGTGTAACGCAACCGGGTACGCAGATGCGCCCCCACACCCAAATCGGGCAGGGGGCGCAGCAACACAAGCGCATCCACTAAACGGCAGCAACAGCGATTAGCCGCCGGGCCGCATCGGCAATATGCCGGCAACCGATCCCGACCGCGTCGAGCTGCTCTTCGGGGGTGCCCGATCCGGGCATCTCGCGCACCGCCAGTTTGATCACGCGTGGCCGGATGTCCTCATCGGCGAAGACCTCCAGCACGGCATCGCCCAGGCCGCCGGAAGCCCAGTGATCCTCGGACACAACCAGGCCGAGCGTCTCCCGTCCCGCCTGACGCAGCGTCTCCGCGTCAATCGGTTTGATCGAGTAGGCATCAATCACCCGCACACTGATGCCCTCGTCAAACAGTATGTCGGCCGCCTTCAATGCCTCGTGCAGCGTTATCCCCGCGCCCACCAGCGTCACCTGATCATTGCCGGTGCTGCGGACAACCTTACTACCACCGGGCCGGAAATCCTCGTCCGGCGTGTAGATAATCGGCGTCTTCCCGCGCGTGGTGCGGATGTAGGAGATCCCCGGCTGGTCAGCCATGGCGCGTACCAGCTTTGCCGCCTGGTTGCCGTCACAGGGATAGAGCACGGTGCTGCCATGGATCGAGCGCATCATCGACAGATCTTCCAGCCCCATCTGGGACGGTCCATCCTCGCCAATCGCAACGCCCGCATGCGAACCACACAGCCGGATATTCGACCGGGAGACCGCCGCCATACGGATGAAGTCATAGGCGCGGGTGAGGAATGCCGCAAATGTCGAGGAAAATACCACCCGCCCCGTGGTTGCCAGGCCCACCGCAGCGGCAACCATCTGCTGCTCGGCCACCCACATCTCGAAGTAGCGATCGGGGTAGGCTTCCGCAAATAGCTCTGAGTAGGTCGAGTTGCTGACCTCCGCGTCGAGCACCAGGACATCCGGGCGACCGCCCAGGGCGCGCAGCGTTTCGCCATAGGCCATACGGGTGGCAACCTGCATGGCGGCATCATATTTGGGCAGAATAATATCTGTCGGATCGGGCTGAGGCGCGGGCGCAATATCCTCCGGCAGTTGTGGTTTGACCTGCAGGTGGCGAACGCCCCCAAGCTCCTTGATCCCGGTCGTCATCGTCTCATCGTCCAGCGCCTTGCCGTGGCGGCCATTCTGGTTTTCTACGGCGGCGACCCCGCGACCCTTAACGGTCTTTGCTACAATCAGCAGCGGACGATCCCGCTCGCCCTGGGCCAGCGCGAGCACCTGATCAATCCCCTCCAGATCATGCCCATCAACCGTCACCGTTTCCCAGCCGAGCGTGCGCGCGCGCAGCGTATACGCCTCCGTATTCCAGCCAAACTCCGTTTCGCGGCTCTGGCCCAGCCGGTTCACATCAAGGATGCCAATCAGGTTGGTCAACTTATAGTAGTTCGCTTTCTCTAACGCTTCCCAGACGGAACCCTCCGCCATTTCACTATCACCCAGCAGCACCCAGACCCGGTAGGGCAGTCGATCCAGATACTTGCCCGCCAGCGCAATCCCGACCGCAATGGGCAGTCCCTGCCCAAGTGAGCCGGTTGCAACCTCAATGCCGGGGAGTCGGGGCACCGGATGGCCCTCCAGGCGGCTGCCCATCTGCCGCAGCGTCATCAACTCATCTTCGCTAATGATACCGGCAGCCCGGTAGAGCGCGTAGAGCAGCGGCGAGGCATGGCCCTTGGAGAAGACCAGGCGGTCGCGGTTGGGGTGCTGCGGCTGATCAAAATCGAAGCGCAGATGCTTGGCCCACAGCACCGCCAGCAGATCCGCTGCCGACAGCGCCGAAGTAGGATGTCCCGAACCTGCCGCACTGGTAGCCCGAATACTATCCACCCGTAGTTGCTGCGCCAGCTCGCGTATCTGCTGAGTGGCTATTGTCGTCATGGAAAAGGCCTCCTTGTATGCTTGCCAGAGTAAAACATCAACAGCTCTTCGTGAAACCATTTCTACGAAGATAGCACCCGGTCGCACCACACCTCCATGGCCTGTCATACACGCGCCAGACAATGTCCACAACAATCCAATACGGACAGTGGTTCCGATTCTATGCAGTGTACTAGCAATAGCAGGCAGCAAGTGTCGCAAAACCAGGCAGCAATTTTTATCTCCTGGCGTGTTCTGGTATGTGCCTATTATGACACAAACTGAAGGGCCGTGTGTCGGCTCATACTACGACTATTGTTGTATTTTTTGCGCCGGATTACGCCTATTGCGCATCCGGACGGCAGATTCGTTACTTCCACAGTCGGGATAAAGATAAAGTTAACACGTCAGGAATTTTCAACCTGGTTGAAATTGCGTTTGCGGAAAACTGGCGGTCAGGCGCAGACAGTTCTCAGTTCCCGGTTCTTTGTTCTTTGTTCTTTGTTCATCCCGTTCGCTTATTTTTTAAAGCATTAAATGAAATTCTGTCCCCACTTGAACACGAAAAACTGGCTGATTTTGGAACATGTTCCCCACTACGGCCTACACGATACCGGGATGTGTAAAACATTTCGACAACATGAGCCGTCATGTGGAGTGACACGTCGCAAAAGTGACCATGTTTGACCTGCTGGTGGGGCAATTTCATGAACCGCCTCCAGAAATAAGCGAACGGTGAGTTGTTCTCTGTTCTTTGTTCTTTAGACCGTTTGACATCCCAACTCACCCTCTTCTATAATCCACGACTTACGCGGTCGTTGACCCGACAGGAGATTCCGCCTCCGGCAGGGCGGAAGAACCTATCTTTTTTCACAAAAAAGATCAAAATGTACCATGCTGCCGCAGGCGAATCGGACTTCCGTCTGGGCAAATGTGCAGTTTGTGTACCCACCGCGTAAGTCGTGTATAATCCAGACAACTATTGAAAATGGATAGACACCACGTATGAGCAAATCTGACGACGCGACCTTTTTATCACTGTCGGCGGCGAGCAAGCTGCTCGGCGTCCACACCACAACCCTACGCCGCTGGGCCGATGCCGGTGCCGTGCCGGTCTACATCACGCCGGGCGGGCATCGTCGCTTCGCACGGGCGGATATCGATGCCCTGGCGGAGGGGAAGAACCTCTCCAACCAGGCGTTGACCAGCACCTGGGCCACAAAAGCGTTGCAGCACACCCGCACCGAGATTACCCACGCGCACCAGCCGCCCCCCTGGCTGGCAACAATGAGCGAAGAGGAGCGCACCACCCGCCGCCACATCGGGCAGCAGTTGATGGGCGTGGTCTTACGTTATGTCAATGCCCAGGGCGATGACGAAGCGCTCCTGGGCGAGGCGCATACCATCGGGCAGGAGTATGCCCGTAGCGCACAGCAGGCCGGCATGCCCCTGACGGCCGCCCTCGAGGCGGCGCTCTTCTTCCGCGACACCCTGGTCGAGTCGGCGATGGACCTGCCGGAGCAGGCGCACATCCGCCCGGAAGCCAGCGCCCGCCTGCTCCGCCGCATCAGCCGCGTGCTGAATGTGGTGCAACTGGCGGTGGCCGCCGGGTATGAGCGTGGGGGGGAGTAGCAGGACCGAGTGTGGTATAATTCCCTAGCACGTATGTTTTGACAGGTGAATGCCATGCCTCTAATCCAGATCCAACCCGACCTCCAACAAAAGCTCGACATCCTCGGCGGCGAAGCGGCGGACGAGGTAACCGAGGTGCCCACCAGCGGGAGCATTCAGCGTGGCATCAAACACCCCACCGGCTTTATCTATGATGCGGCGCGGCAGGGCGGCGGGAAAATGCCGCTCTTCAAGGTGCTGCAGACCAACGCCTGCCGCTATGCCTGCAAATACTGCTTCACCTCCTGCGCGCTGAAACGGCAGCGCACCAGCTTCAAGCCGGACGAACTGGCGACCACCTTTCTCACCCTCCAGCAGAGCCGTCGCACCGAGGGGCTGTTCCTCTCCTCCGGCATCGTCCCGGATGCCGACACCACCATGGAGAAGATGCTGCGCACCGTCGAGATTGTACGCGGGCGCGGGGAGTTCAACGGTTACATCCATCTCAAGCTTATCCCCGGCGCATCCTATGATCTGATCGAGCGCGCGGTGGAACTGGCTGACCGGGTCTCGCTTAACCTGGAAGCGCCCAACCCGGCGCGGCTGGCGCAACTCGCCCCGGAGAAGGAGTTTACCCAGGCGATGTGGGAGCGGCTGCGCTGGGCGCGTGAGATTATGCAGCGCCGCCGGGCCGCAGGACTGCCGGCAGCCCGCTCCCTGACCACGCAGTTTGTGGTCGGTGCGGTCGGTGAGAGCGACCAGGAACTGCTGCACACGGTGGCCCGCGCCCACGCCGAACTGGGGCTCTGGCGGGCCTACTTCAGCGCCTTCCACCCCATCCCGCGCTCGCCCTTTGCCGAGCTACCCGCCGAAGATCCAGTGCGCGAACTGCGGCTCTACCAGGCCGATTTTCTCTTGCGCGACTATGGCTTCCGCTTTGCCGACCTGCCCTTCGATGCGCAGGGTCTGCTGCCCCGCGATAAAACGCCCAAGCAGGCCTGGGCCGAACGACATCTGGTTGAGCTGATCGAGGTCAACCGGGCGCCGCGGCATCTGCTGCTGCGGATTCCCGGCATCGGGCCAAAGAGCGCTGATAAAATTATCGTGGCACGGCGGCAAACCCGGCTGCGCGATCTGTCGCAGCTCAAGCGCCTGGGTGTCACGATCGGCTGGGCGGCACCCTACGTGCTGCTCGATGGGCGTGCCACGGCGATACAGTTACGGCTGTGGTAACCGGTGTTCCGGGTGGCTTAACCTTTAAAGCCGGTTTGACCGGCATCGGGAGCGGATTGAGGAACTCATAAGCCTTTGTGATCGTCGTTACCTAGCGAAAGGTGTGCAACATGGAACTCGGCGCATTTTCCATCAGCCTCGCCGTCAAGGATATCAAGGCATCGCGGGCCTTCTACGAGAAGTTCGGTTTCAAGGTCTTCGGCGGCGACGCCGCGCAAAACTGGCTGATCTTGAAGAATGGTGATCATGTGATCGGCCTGTTTCAAGGGATGTTCGAGAAGAATATCTTGACCTTCAATCCTGGCTGGGACAGCAATGCGCGCAAGCTCGATACGTTTACAGATGTACGTGAACTCCAGCGCCAGTTGAAGGCCCAGGGTGTTGCGTTCACGCAGGAGGCAGACGAGAACACGACAGGGCCTGCCAGTTTTGTCGTCGTAGACCCTGACGGAAATCCGATCCTGGTGGATCAGCATGTTTGAGTAAACATCCGTGAGCCCTGGGGCCAATTGCCTGACCTGGTTTTCCAGCGACGTGAAGCGCCGGGAGAACGCTTTGCATTTGGTAGCTAAGAGGACTGCGAGGCCATCATGACTTGTGACGGAGTGCTGACGTGAGTCGGCCGCAGGAAGAGCTCCTGGAACTGCCTGATGAACTTTGCATTTTTCATCCGGACATCAACGAGCGGGAGTCCCGGCTTATGAACGTTGAAAAATAGTCGGATAGAGCGTGTGGCCGGATGGCATGCACCATCGTACGGCTTGGACTCTGGAGATCCTACTGGTTTATTCCATAGGGACAAACCGTTGCGCCTCCGTAGGGGCGAAACATTTTTCGCCCCTACTGGGGAATTACCCAGTGGTATCTTTGGAGTCCCGGCTTCAGCCGGTGAACCTCCTATTGCAAATTTCTCCTTTGAATTATTCTACGAGTGGTATCTTTGGAGTCCCGGCTTCAGCCGGTGAACGGCTGCATACCGGCTGAAGCCGGGACTCCTGGAGCAATGTCTGGATTAACGTTTCAAACTGCATCAGCCGGATCAGGCGTTCCCGGCAGTATGTCGCTGTCCCGGCAGGCATACACCGGCGAAAGCCGGGACTCCCGGACATTTCATGTTCGTACGCCCAACCGTGGTAGAATAGTCGGTACACAACAGGGTTAAACCGCAAACACATGCCACGGGAACGCCGGTGACAGCCAATCTCTTTGACCGTATTCCGACAACCTTTTTTAACCCGCTGGCGGCCCAGGGTGCGCCGGTCTATGCCGCCGTGCTGCTCTGCCTGTTTGCCGAAACCCAGCGCCACCAGCAGCCACTCTCGCGCGAACTGGCGGTCAACCTGGTCGCCGATATCCTGGTAGACATGGACGATACACCCACGCTGGATAGCGACACTGCCCCGGAAGCGGCCTTGCTCGCGGAGCAACCCGCCGCCGATGATCTGCCGGCACGGGCCGGGGGTGTGCTGCGCTACCTGGCGGCATGCGGCTGGCTGCGGGTCGAAACCCAGGGCGATTTTACGATTGCCTACACCATGCCCGCGCATGCCTTTCGCCTGCTGAGTGTGCTGCAGGAACTGGCAAGCAACGAGCCGCCCCGCCTGCGCGGGATGATCTGCGCGATCCATGATCTGCTGCAGGCCGCACGCCAGGAGAACGGCGACTATGTGCGGCTGCGCGAGGCGCACTACCAGACGCGCTACCTGCTGCAGGCGCTCAAGGAGTTGCAGCACAATATCGGCGAACATATTCAGCAGGTGCTGGAGCAGTTGCAGGCACGCGATGTGCTGGAACAGGTCTTTACCAGCTACCGCGACCAGATTGTCGATCATGCCTATCACCAGTTGCGCACGACTGATCATGTCTCCCGCTTTCGCCCCGGCATTCTGAATGCGCTGGGCAGCCTGGACGATGCCGAACAGGTTGAGCACCTGGCGCAGCAGATGCGCATGCGCGGCGAGGTCGAGAGCGTGGCGGAGGCAGTTGATCTGTTGAGCGCCAGCATCCGCGAGGTGCGCGACCATTTCGAGTGGCTGGACCGGCTGCTGACCACGATTGACACCCGGCATAGCCAGTTTGTTGACTCGGCGGTGCGCAGTGTGGAGCATCAACTGACCGCCGGCAGCACCACGAGTGGACAACTGCATGCGCTGATCAGCCATCTGCTGACCGAGGTGCCGGGCCGCACGGGTGCGCCGCTGCCGGCGGCGTATGATCCGCTGGTGTCGCTCTTTGCGCTGGAGTTGATCGACGCCGACTCGCCGGCGCCGCCCACCCGCGCCGCTGTGCCCTTCACCCCGGAGCCGGTCGCACCGATGCCGCCCTCCGAGGAGCAGATCCGCGCCGCGCATGCCTACACGCTCCAGCAGATGAACCGGGCGATCAGCCGCGAGCGGGTGCGCCGCTACGCCGCCGGCCTGCTACGCGACCGGGACGAGCTGCCCGCCGCCGAACTGCCCCTCACCAGCCCCGACGATCTGCCGCTGCTGATCTACCTGCGCAGCTATGGTGACGGCTCGCTGGGCTACCGCGTCGATGAGGCTCCGGACGGCGGCTGGATCGAGCGCGCCGGGGTGGGGTTTCGGGCGTTTGTGCTGCGGCGGGTGTAGGCATGACGGTGGACCGCCGACCGCCGACCGCCGACCGCCGTAGGGTGCATTCGATGCACCGTTTTGCTGCCGGCGGCGGACGCGCTTGTGCGCATCCCTAACCGTGGTCACACCGTGGCACGCCTGGCGGCGGTATCTTCTCAATAGCTGGGGGGTAGCGCCGCCTACCGCTATACGCCTCCAGGATGAATGTGTGACGTCCTATTGCTTATTTGCTGTTATCAGCACTATGAGAAATGCAATATAGGTTGACGCGGCCAGCATCTCAAGGACTCCTGCGACTCTTTTTTTGTTGGGCAAGCGAGACATGCGGATACCAGTCGATAGCGCCAACAAAAGCCAGACCAGTGAATGAAACCAGCGCAGGATGATATAGCGCAGGTCGTGTCGATCAGCGGGTGCGGCATCTTTGGGCCACACCACATAGTAGAACGCGGCGATCCCAGAAAGATGATGAGCCAGAGCCATTTTGGGACGCGCTGGATGAGGTGGAATCCATTCTTAATCATCTCTTTGTCTCCCACTAATGCACCGAATGCCGAAAAGCGCGAACGGTGAGGGCGAACATCAACCCGAATAGGATACCAAAAAGGACAAAGCTCGGCAGGACGGTGGTGTGCATCAACTCGCCGGTCGCCAATGCGCGTGAAGCATCCACGGCATGGCTAAAGGGATTCAGTCGGCCGAGGGTTTGCAAAAATTGACCCACCACACCGATGTTCTGACGGATTTGCGCGGGTTCTTTTTGCAAATCGTAATTCGTTACCGTAGCAAGCCCCCTGCTGGGCGGAAGCAGCGTGGTCATCATTCGGATCATGGTTGATTTTCCGGCTCCATTGGGACCAAGGAAACCAAAGATTTCACCTTGTTCGACGCAGAGGTTAACGTCTTTTACCGCCTCGACGGTGGTGCTTTTGTCGACCTGAAAGGTCTTGCTGAGTCCTTCAGTGACGATGATGCTCATTGCGTTCTCCATTATTATACATTCCGTTATGTATGTAAAAGTAGCAAAAAAACTCAGTTGGTGATACCCGCGATGAATATATCAGCGACCCGCTCGGCTTCGGTAGCGAGATCTACTATTGATGGATCCTCAAGCCACAGTCCCAAAAGACCGTTTTGCAAACTGACAAAATGCACTGCCGCACTACGCGGATCGACATCAGCGCGGATTTCTCCAGCTTCGATACCACCGCTGATACCAGCGGTGACCTGATCGATAACACCCCGAACAGCCATCAACCGCCGCTGGTGTCCGGCTTCGATATCGGGGTCAGTGGATGAGCCGAGCACCCTTAGCCGATTGACCGCCTGCCACTCAGAGTCCTTCGTCGCATATGACAACGAGCGGATAAATACACGTCGCAAAATCTCCAGAGCAGTGCCATCTTCTGCAATCGCATCATGAACGATTTGATTCACACGGGCGGACACCTCATCAATCAGCGTATTGTACAAACCTGCTTTGCTGCCAAAGTGGTGATAGAGCGCCCCCCGAGTCAAACCCGCTTCTCGTGCGATCTGATCAATGCGACTGGCATCGTAGCCATCTCTGCTGAATATCACCAATGCGGCTTGTAGCAGTTTTTGTCGTGTAACATCTGCCTCTTCTTTTGTCCGTTTCATTTGATTCCTCACAGCATCACATATATACATTCTAGCATGTATCTAAAAGATGTCAAATGACACGACTTATGCGGTGGGCATCCAAACCAGGCGTTTGACCCGATGGAAGTCTGTTTCGCCTGCGGCAGCATGGTACTTCTTTTATCTTTTTCATAAAAATTTTGCACATGGTGCAAAATTTTTATGAAAAAGAATGAAATCTTCCGCCCTGCCGGCGGCGAATCGGGCCGTTCGTCCAGGTGAACACCTGGTTTGGAACCGACCGCGTAACTCGTGTCAAATGACAGGAGTTATGCGGTGAGTCGGCAAATTGGGCGTTTGCGCATAGTAATGGCCGGATTCGCCTGCGGCAGCATGGTACTTCTTTTATCTTTTTTCACAAACAAGTTGCACAAAGTGCAACTTGTTTGTGAAAAAGATGGACTCTTCCGCCCTGCCGGAGGCGATATCAACTTCCGGCGGAGAGACCGCGTAACTCCTGTCAAATGAAGGAATGGTGAGATAAGCTGTTTACCCCAGTCGCTTCATCATGTCAATCGCTTGCGTAATCCAGTGGATGTACATGGCCGCTTTACTCATACCACCAGACTGATGGGCGGCCGTAGGGACGCGCACAAGCGCGTCCCTACGGCGTGAATTTCCCCCCTGGATAACTATCTGGTATTATACAGGCCTATGACACTAACGGATTTTGCCGAAGCCTACAGCCAACTGACTCCCGGCGAGCAGCAGCAGTTCAGCGATGCTGTGCGCCGGCTGCTGAGTGATGGCCTGATCTGGCGCGAAGATGAGCAGGACCGACGGGCCTACAACTTCCTGGTGCGGCGGCGCGAACTGGTGGCCGACTATCTGGCCGTGGGCGGATGGGAACTGCGCTACGATGAGCGCATCGCCGTATTTCAGGTAGTGCATCGGGAGGGGGCGCATCGGCGGCGGCTCAACCGGGATACGACGATCTGGCTGCTGCTTCTGCGGCTGGTCTATGCCGAGAAGCGCGAGCGGGTCGAGGTCAGCCTGACGCGCTACCCGACCATCAGCGTGGAAGAGCTCTACACGCGCTACACCGAGTTCCTGCCGGGGCAGGCGGTCAAGAAGAAGACCAGTCTGGAGGAGGCGCTCCGCACGCTGCAGAGCCTCAAGCTGATCCGGGCCGGTGGGGGTGGCACCCTCCGCGCCGGTGACGGCGATAAGCTGATCGAACTGCTGCCCACGCTGGAGGTGGTGGTGCCCTCGCAGGCCATCGGCGAGATTGCCGAGCAGTTGCAGGCGTACGACCGCTCACGTTCGCGTAGCGCAGGCGCGGATAGTGACGATGACACGGACGAAGATGAGGCGTAACCGATGCTCTCTCTCTCGCATATCTTTTTGCACAACTGGCACCGCTTCACCCACCATCTGATTCCGGTGCAGGATAGCCTCTACTTTGCGGGGCACAACGGCTCGGGTAAATCCTCCGTGCTGGATGCCATCCAGACGGTGCTGATTGCCAACCAGACCCGGGTGCGCTTCAACAGTTCGGCCCAGGATCGTTCGCAGCGCACACTCGACAGCTATGTGCGCGGCAAGATTGGTGAGGGTCGCTGGCTGCGGCCCGGCAACACCGTGGCCTATGTCGCCCTGGAATTTACCGACAGCGAGAGCGGTAAGCAGCTTACGATTGGCGCATGCATCGAGGCGGGTGAGAGCAAAACCACCGAGCGAACCTTTTTTATCATCACCGATGCGCTGGATACCGATCTGTTTATCCAGGAGGGACGACCGCTGCCGCGCCGCGAGTTGCGGCAAACCCTGCGCAATCGGCGCAAAGCGCGCTTCTTCGATCAGGTGCTCGAATATCAGACCGAACTGCTCAACAGCCTGGGCGGGCTGAATGAGCGCTTCTTCGATCTGTTTATCCGGGCGCTGACCTTTCAGCCGATGCGCAACATCCGCGAGTTTGTCGAGCGCTGGCTGCTGGAGGAGCGCCCGCTGGATGTGGAAACTTTGCAGCGGGTGGTGGAACGGCTGGAGCAACTGCGCGTTACCGCCCACCAGGTTGAGGAGAAGCTCTACCGGCTGGAAGCGGTTGAGCAGCACCGTAGCGAAGCGCGCCGCCTGCAGACCCGCCACAACGAGTACACACTGCTGATTGTGCTCCTCACCGCCGAGGCAGCCCGCCGGCAGGTTGCCGCGCTGCAGGAGCAGATCAACGCTACGCAGCAGGAACTGACCACGCGGCAATCCGATCTGGCCGGCACCCAGACCGCCCTCGAAAACACACGCCAGGCGCTGCTGGATGTGCAAGTGCAACTGCGCCAGTCGGATGTGGTGCAACGGCAGGCCGACCTGGAACGCCAGATCCGCGCCGCCACCGGGGAAGCCGACGCTATCCGTGCCCGCTGGACGGCGCTGCTGGCCGAACTGCAGCGCGAGGCGGCCGCCTTTCAGCCCCTGTTGGTCGGCTCCGGCGATACGGAGGGTCCGATCACTGCCGAAGAGCGAGAGGCGCTGACTACCTTTCAAACCAGCGTCGCGGGGCTGAATGCCGACACGCCTCCGCCGGAAGCGCTCCCCGCCCAGATCGACGCAGCGATCACCGCCCTGGACACCGCCGCCGAACGCAGCAACCAGGTGTTGTACGACCTGCAGGCGCAACTGCGCGAACTGCGTACCCGCCAAACCGAACTGACGCAGCGCCTGGCGCAGTTGCGCACGGGCCAGAAACCCTACCCCCGCGCCGTTGAGCGGTTGCGCGACCTGCTGGAACCGATTACCGGGCAGCGCCCGCCGCTGCTGTGTGACCTGCTGGAGGTGCCCGACGAGCACTGGCAGAACGCGGTTGAGGCCATGCTGGGGCCGCGCCGCTTCCATATCATCGTGCCGCCGCGTAACTTTCTCGCCGCCCTGCGCGAACTGGACCGGGCGCGCGCCGAGGAGCGGCTCTACGATGTGGGCCTGATCGACCTGGAGCGCGCCGCACAGGAGGGCCGCCGGGCACAACCCGGCGCACTGGCGGAACAGGTGCAGCCCCGGGCCGACGCGCTGCGGCCCTACATCAACACCGTACTGGGCAATATTATCTGCTGCGGCAGTGTGGACGAGCTACGCACCTACCGCCGGTCAATCACCGCCGATGTGGTGCTCTACAGCGAGTGGACCGTGCGCGCCCTGCGGCCCGACAGCTTCACCCCGCGCTACATCGGGCGGCGCGCGCAGCAGTCGCAGATTGACGAGACCCGGCGCGAACTGGAGGAGGTAGCGGCCCAGATTGCCAACCTCGAGCCGCAGGCGCGCGACCAGCAGGCGCTGGTCGGCCTCCTCAGCCGGGGGCGGACGCTCTCCAACCTGCGGCAGCGGCTGGATGCGCCGCTTGACGAACATCCGCTGCGGCAGCAGATCGCCGACTGGCAGGCTGAGATTGCCGCACTCGACCTGAGCGGCGTGGCCGAACTGGAACGCGAAGCGCAGCGGCTCCAGGGGATCGTCGCGCAGGAGGTGGAGCGCGAGCGCCACCTGAACCAGCAGATCGGGCGGCTGGAAACTCGCCTGCAGGCGCTGACCGAGCAGCAGCGCGAGGCCGAGCGCGAACGCACCGAGCGCGAGCGGCATGCCGCCACCGAGCGCGAACAGTTGCCGGAAGCGGTCACCGCCGCAGAAGAACTCTTCGCCGAGCGCACCGCCCAGGCCGACCTGGCCGAGACCATCCGCAACACCGAGACGGCCACCCAGCGCTTTGCCACTCAGTTTCAGAATGAGTTGACCCGGCTGAATGATGCAGCCCTGGCCTACAACTTTAGCTATCAGTTTGTAGCCCTGCCCAAAAACCTGGACGAGACGCGCTACCGGGAAGAGCTGGAGCGGCTACAGGCCACGGAACTGCCGCGCTACAAGGAGCAGATCGAGCAGGCGCAGCGCGAGGCCGAAGAAGAGTTACGCGAACATGTGCTGCACCGCCTGCGCGAGCATATCCTGCTGGCACGGCAGGAGCTTGACCGCATCAACGACGCGTTGAGCCGGCTGCAGTTTCACGGGGAGCGCTATCGCTTCAAGGCCCAACCCGCCGACGAGGTGCGCGAATACTACGACCTGATCAACGATGCGCAGTTGCTCGGTACGGCGGGATCGCTCTTCAAAAGCGAATTCTACACGAACCACAAGGCCACCTTTGACCGCTTTTACGACCTGCTGACCCGCACTCCCCGCAGCGATAGCGAGCGCGAAGAGCAGCGGCGGCTGACCGACTACCGAGGCTACCTGAGCTACGATATCGATGTCACTCACGCCGATGGTAGCTCCTCGCGCCTGAGCCGGATCATGGGCCAGACCTCCGGCGGGGAAACCCAGACGCCCTTCTATGTCACCATCGCCGCGTCGTTTGCGCAGTTGTACCATATCAACGAGCGCCACCAGCGCCCGACGATCCGTCTGGTGGCCTTTGACGAGGCCTTTTCCAAAATGGATCAGGACCGCATCGGCGCAACGCTGGCGCTACTCCAGAGCTTTGGCCTGCAGATTATCACCGCCACGCCGCTGGAGCGCTGCGAATATCTGGTACCGCGCATCTGCACCAACCTGGTGCTGACCGCCGTGGGCGATACGGTGCTGATCGAGCCTTACCGCAACTATGCCGCCCGCCTGGAAGCCTTTGCTGCTGACGGCACCGACAATGGTGCCGCCGCCGATATCGCCGCCGCCGGCATAACGGGCGAAGGGTGATCGGCATTGAAAATGATCGGGTCACGCTTACTGTAGATAAATTGCCGCTTGCATTTGCCAGTGCAAATCACAAGAATAACCAGTGCAAAAAGCAGGAGTAATCAGTTATGACTGACAAACCACCGATAGCGCAGACCCTTACCCTCACATCGTCCTCAGAAACATCGCTACGCCCACTGATTGAAGCCGCAATTCATAATGAACTGCGGATGCTGCAGGCGGGTATCCGCCGTACCCAGCAGCGGATTGCCGACTTCGAGGCTCAGTATGGGATGACCACTGCGGAGTTCCTGCAACGCTACCACAATGATGCGATCACTGAAACGCTCGAAACGATTGAGTGGTTTGGTGAGTGGAAAATGCTTGAGCGTTTGCGCGAGGACGAAACAGCCCTGCGGGAGGTTGGCTTTGCTGATTGAACACTATTTCGATCAGATACGAACCGATATTGAGCAAAGCCTGGTCATTCAGACATTTACCATAACCTACGAAAAGCGATCTTCCTATCGTGGCTATATCCGAGGTGATCTGCTTTTCATAGATGATTCAGTGCTTCATATCAGAGAGTTTGTGGATGCACGGGACACTATTGATCGCCTCACCTATGCGTACCACTATATGAATGCAGCACAGAAACTAGTGTTTCGCTACGATAATACTGAGCACCATCAGAAACTGAACCTCTCGACCTATCCGCACCATAAGCACGATGGGAGCGAAGACGCGGTGGTCGCGTCGCCTGGTCCTGATCTGGTAGCTGTGCTACGCGAAATCGAGACACTGATAGAGTTGCCCGATTGAGACGCCCGTTAAGTATGCGAATATCTGGTGCCGCGCATCTGCACCAACCTGGTGCTGACCGCCGTAGGCGATACGGTGCTGATCGAGCCCTACCGCAACTATGCCGCCCGCCTGGAAGCCTTTGCCGCCGACGGCATGACCAGTGAAGTATGACCAGCAATCCGAATCATTATCCTATCTAAATATGGTTTGAATACGCACTACATAGACCTTGTTAATTGATCGCAGAACACAATGGCTTCACCTGGTAGCGGGCACGCTGTTCACATGTCAAGGCAGGGAGTGAACGGTTTTCAGGCAGCCAGGCCAGGAGTGCGGGCAGGGCATCAACGCGCCAGAGACGTGGGGTTGGCTCTGCGCCGCCTACCAGAACAGCCTGCCCATCCGGGCTAAACGCCGCGCTGAAGATTGGCAGGGCGGCCCCGTCAAACCGGCGGATTTCACGTCCGCTTGCCACATCCCAGAGTGCCAGGGCGGACAACCCGGATTGAAATAGCACCGTGTGTCCATCCGGGCTAAAGGCAACAGCCAGCACTGCACCACTCTGGGTGGCGAAGCGGCGCAGATCTTGCCCGCTCTGCACATTCCATAGACGGACGGTGCCGTCACTGGAGCCAGACAGTACATACTGCCCATCCGGGCTGAAAACTACCTCATTAACATTACCGGTATGCCCAACAAACTGCTGGAGTTCCCGACCAATGGCTACCTCCCACAGGCGGATAGTGCCGTCAACCGATCCCGTTAGCGCCATGTGTCCGTCGGGGCTGAAGGCCACGCTGGTGACTTCGCCCGTGTGCGCGGTAAAGCGGCGCAATTCCCGCCCCGTCGCACGCTCCCACAGCCGGGCAGTAGTATCGTGCGAGCCGGACAACACATACTGCCCATTCGGGCTGAAGGCCACACTCCAGACATAGGAAGTGTGCCCCACGAAGCGCTCTACTTCCGCACCAGTCTGAACATTCCACAGGCGCATTGTTGCATCGGCGGAGCCGGAGAGGATGAAACGCCCATCGGGACTAACGGCGACGCTCTCCACACCGTCGGTGTGTCCTTCAAAACGGCGCAGTTGCCGCCCGCTCGCTACCTCCCACAACGACAGCGTCCAATCCCATGAGCCGCTCACTGCCGTACGCCCGTCGGGGCTGAATGCCACCCCCCGCACCCATCCCTCGGAACCGGAAAACACGCGCTGCAGCGCACCATTCGATACATCCCACAGGCGTAGCGTATTATCGCGCGCACCGGAGACGATATGTTGTCCATCGGGGCTAAAGACAGCCCGAAAGACCAGATCGGCATGGCCGCGAAAATGCTGCTGCTCCTGTCCCGTGGCGACATCCCAGAACCGGATCGAGAGTGACTCCACCGAGGCAATAGTCTGACCATCCGGACAATCCGTATGGCCGACAAATTGTCGGAGTTCCTGGCCGGTCGCTACATTCCAGCGCCGCATAGTGGCATCGCCAGAACCCGAAAGCACCGTACCTCCATCCCGACTAAACGCAACACTCCAGACCTGATCGGTATGCCCCGCAAACTGGCGCACCTCGTCACCGCTTGCTACATTCCAGAGCCGTATGGTGGCATCGCCGGCACCCGAAAGCACCGTACCTCCATCCGGGCTGAAAGCCACCGTATGCACTTCGCCGGTATGCCCGGTAAAGCAACGAAGTTCCTGGCCGGTTGCCACATTCCAGAGGCGTATGGTGGTATCGTGCGAACCGGACAGCGCATACTGTCCATCCGGACTGAAGGCCACACTGGAGATCGCAGCACTATGCCCGGTAAAGCAACGAAGTTCCTGGCCGGTTGCCACATTCCAGAGGCGCAGGGTGCGATCGGATGACCCGGAGAGCAGCAAGCGCCCATCCGGACTGAAGGCCGCACCCGTCACCGTTGCGGTATGACCGTTGAAGATACGACGAGTGCCGGGCGCGTAGGCAGCCCGAGCGAGTGTCACTTCGGCGTCTGGGGCGGGATGCGCTGCTTGCAGCGCCGCCAGCGCCAGCGTGCGTGCCTGCTCCAGGTTGTCCTCGGCCAGGGCCGCCTGGGCTGCTGAGGTGAGCGCCTGCCCCCGGGCGATTGCCGCACTTGTTTCCGCCGCTTGCTGTTGCGCAAAGGCAAACAGCGATAGCCCCAGTGCCACCAGCAGAAAGAGCAGCAATCCACCAACCAGCCAGCGCAGGCGGGTTGCTGCCTGGCGTGCCAGGGTCAGTTCGCGCTGCTGCCGGGCCTGTTCTGCGACCATGTGCTGCTCACGCGCGTGCAGGCTGGCTTCCAGGTAGGCACGCTCACCAGCACTCAGCATGCCGTTCGCTGTCTGTGAAAGCAGTTCAAACTGAGCCAGCCGCTCGCCACTGGCAAGAAAGCTGTCATCACAACCACTCGCCCGCCATTCGGCAGCCGCACTCGCCAGACGACGGTAGCGGTGCAGGTCGGCACGGCTCTGCTCCAGCCAGTCACGCAGACGCGGCCAGGACGCGATCAAAGCTTCGTGGGCTACTTCCAGGGTTGGCGTATGAGTTGCCGGGTCAAGATCGAAGGTGAGCAGGCGCGCGTTCCCGAATAGTTCCAGCACGGTTGCTACCGCTGTATCCTCGCCACCTCCTTGATCCAGATCAGCGCGCGCCACCCGTCGCCGCGTATCGTCAGTTCCTTCACCAGGTGTCACCAGATGCAGCAGCATATGCCGGGCAACGACCTGCTGATCGGGTGTCAATGTCGTATACAGGCTATCGGCCCGGCGCGACAGGGTGCCGGATACGCCACCCTGCTCCTGGTAGGCCCGGAGCGTCAGGGTATTGTCTGTGCGCTGCTCAAAGAGTTCCGTCAGCGTGTACTGCAGCAGGGGTAGGGTTCCCGGCTGTCCCGCGACATCCTGAGTGATGGCTGCGAGCAAGCCCGGTTCAAACTGCACGCCCACCTGCCGGGCCGGCATCACTATCGCCTGCGCCAGTTCTGCCGATGTGAGCGGCAGTACTACTTCGGTCGCATGTTGCATCAAGGCTCCAAAGCCTTCATACGCTAGTGGACGATCATATTCCGCTGTGCCCCGCTCCTCCCTATACTTCCGCTATACCCTGACCAGCAGCAAGCGGCACCGCATCGAGGCGGTTGCAACAGGAGAGGCATATGACGACCCAGGAGCGGGGCTATGTTGTTGGCCCGAACGAGGGGAGGATATTCCCCAATCCGGTTGGCGGACAGGTTGTGCTCAAGGCATCCGACCAGGATACCGGCGGCGCGTATTCGCTCTACGAGAATATCATGCCGGCGCACTCCCCTGGACCGCGTCCGCACATCCATCACCTCCATGATGAAGCCTTTTATGTCCTGGAGGGTGTGCTGACAGTGCGTGTCGGAATGCGTACGCTCACCGCCCCGGCCGGGTCATTTGTGCTGGTGCCACGCGGTATCGTGCATCAACCCGCCAATCCCGGCCCCGAACCGGTGAGATTTCTGCTGATCTTCTCCCCCGGCGGCATGGACCAGTTCTTTGCGGATGCCGCCGCGCGGCACATTCCCCTGCAAGTACCGACAACCGATCCGTCTGCTATGGAAGCCCTGGCAGACTTCTCCGCAACATATCACTTTGAATTTGCCGAGTTTCCCGGGGCACGGTAGGGAACAGGTACGCGTGCAACAAAGGAGCAGAGCCGTGGAACGTACTGATGGTACCGCGCCGGTGGTCCATACGCATATGTTGCCCGCGCATGCGCGACTGGCGGCGACCTACGACGCGCTCGCGCCCCGCCGGCAGCAGATCATCGCACGTCTGGGCTACCCCCAGGCCTATGCCAATTTGGTCAGGCAGCTTCGCCGTGATGGCTGGTTCGCCGGCCTCAGCGCGGATGCACGAATGCTCGACTGTGGAATTGGTACAGGGGCATTAAGTGTTGCTCTCCTGCAGCATTTACCGTTCCAGCAGATCGATGGTGTCGATATCGCGCCGCGCATGTTAGACGAAGCGGCCCACCGGCTGCAAACTGCCGGAGTAACGCTGCATGCCCATATCAATGACATCCAGGCACTGCCTTTTGACGATGCCACATTTGACCTGGTAGTCAGTGCGCATGCGCTGGAACACCTGCCGAATTTTGCTGCTGGTGTACGCGAGTTGGTCCGGGTGGCACGCCCTGGCGCTGTGATGCTGCTGATCAGACCCGTCCGGGTCTGGGGGGAGCCGTAATCCAGGCCCGCTGGGGGATCACTTGTACACCGACCACAACCGTGCAGCGCCGGCTGGTCGAACTCGGCATAGCGCCAGTGTGTCGTTATGAATTCAATGCACGCTGGTGCCGGCATTGTAGCTTCGTCCTGGTTGGCCTCAAGTGTAAGCGGATGTTGGCATAAAGACCTACCGAAGATGCATACTGTTTTGTGAGGAGAAACACCCAATGGTTCAAAGGTATACGCAAACAAAGCACCGATGGCATGCACCACCATTAAGGTTGTTGCTCGGCTGCGTCCTCGTTGTACTCTTTGCCGGTTCGCTGCTGCTGCCTTCACCAGCACCTGGTCTTGCTGCATCAGATTGGGTGATCTTTGATGATGCATTGGCAAGCGGGTGGGAAAACTGGTCGTGGGATAGTACCGTTGACTTTTCCAGTCTCCCGCCACTGTAAAATCGCTAACTATTCAGGAGGACAGTCATATGGAGGTGACGCAGGGTATTCAGAACCTGAACAATGATGTGCCCCTGGTGGCCGACAAAGTCCGTAACCCGCTGCCGACGATCATGCAGGCGAACCTGGCCGGCTCAACGTTGACCGTGACTGGTGATAACTTCGCGCCGGGTGCGACGGTGCAGGTCAATGGAACGGCGTACCAGGCAACCCGCGACAGCACAACCCAGCTCCGTGCCACACTCAGCAGCGCCGCTACGGTCATAGCCGCTGACACAACCGTAACGGTGTACAACCCGGAACCAGGCGGCGGTGCTTCGAATAGTGTGCTCCTGCAAGGGAGCGGAGGCAATGATGGTGGTACATTAATTTACTTGCCACTGCTGGCACGCTAGTCATACCAAGTGGCGTTTTGACGTACCATATTACATTTCCACATGGCGCACCAGGACGCACCGGAATGAGGTGAAATGTTGCATTCTGGGGTGCAACCTGGTATCAGTCGTTTGTAACGGCTTTTGTTCATAGTGAATGTTGGGCGGCGGGTATTATCCCGCCGCCTGGCTTTACCCCAGGCCCCGGTACCCCATCAGCGATCATCGCCCGGCGCATCCGCGATATTGCCCTGGTACGGAGCAGGATTATCTTTGTCCAGAGGGATAGTCTGGCGATTGCGCGGCAGCGGTACATCTGCAAACGTGTGTTGGCAGTGTACCGCACCGGTCATTGTCTCACTCAGCACGCCATCCAATTCAAACCACCGACATACTTATGGGCAACCTTGCCGTTATCATCGAGCGCAAAGAGATAGAGCCAGCCGTTATCGACCAACTGCCGCACTTGCTCGTGCTTGGCGATAATGTCTGTCATCGCATCGATTGGGGCTTCGATAATGACATGCAGGCGCAGCGGCTCATGAATGTAGTTTTCACCATCGTGAACTGACTGCCACGGCAGCCCTACGCGCAGATCGCCCGTATTCCCTTCCAGCACGCCGAGCGTACCGACGACATTGTGGAGCACTTTGTTCCCACTCCCAAAGAACTTGTTATCCACCGTCGAGCCGTAGTACTGCAGATTGATCCAGCTTGCAACGACCATCGGGGCAATCATGATAAGTTCCAACACCCCGAAGCCTTCGTCTTGCCGCCAGTCGTAGGAGTGCAGAAAGGAACGCCCATCCAGATCGATCCCTGCGGTGCGTTCACGTTGGGCAACGATAAACGCCGCACAGCCGGCCAACCCCCACTCCGGGCGTACCTGGGACCAGTCCTTGCTCCGGCGCTTCACGGCCTCATTGACATTCGCACCCTCGGTGATCCGCAGGAGCGTGGAGCGTTCCGTGCGCGCAAGGTTTCCGGCGGTGGCAAGATTGGCTTCAAGCTGCTTCAGGTCGCCTGCATGACTCGCCGGTATACTGGCTTTGTCGAAAATCGTGACCTCATCGGTGGTCGTATCATGCAGCGCGGCTACGAACACCGTATCGTCGGGAATAACGATACCGCGCTCCTTGAGACCGTCACGTACTGCCGCATCGTTGAGTATCTGCACCGCGACGCGGGCGTTCGCCTCGCCGGTATGACCACCGCACGCGCCGCAATCGAGACCGGTTGCATGCGGATTGTTGACCGTGGTGGAACCATGCCCGGCCAGCATCACGATGCGGGCGAAGTTGCTCGTCAGGGACATGGCCTTGAGCCCGCCCTCAGCAGCAGCCAGACGCTGCTCCAGCGTCATGCCGGCGCTGCGATCACCTATTTCACGCGGGGCAATGCTGGGCGACAGTTGCTCGTAGGTGTGGCTATCCAGCCCAAACTTCGCCGGATGCGGCACCGGGCGACTACGGCCCAATATGTCCATCACCAGATTCTTCACGTAAGCCAACCCGACTGGCCCCACAAAACCGAAGCAGGATACCGGGCCAAACTTGAACATACGCCAGGCCTTGGCGACCCGCTGGTTAATGGCGCGTTTCTCAGCGATTGCGACCATATCGGAGTCAGACGCGCCGCTCACCGACTCGGCGATGACGAACTGCGGCGTCAGTAGGACGGGACATTGTGCGCCGCCAGAGGTATTACCCAGACGCACATACTCAATCGGAAAGCCGAAGAACCCGGCAAAACCGAGGGTCTCCACGGCATCGGTGACGGTCTCCAGTGCGCGCCGGAAAACCTCGGAACGCACATCAATACAGAATACAGCCTGCACCTGCTTACGTGTGGAGCTACTGGCCTTTTTCTGCGTGCCCAGTCGCGCGAAAAGCTGGCGCTGATAGGCTTTTTCCAATGCCCGCTGGAGCACGAGATCGGCAGCGAGCGCAATCTGTGTCGCTTCGTCCAGTGTATCGTGACACAGCTCAAACTTCCGCGTTTGCCAGGCCTCAGCCACGCCCTCACGGGCAAAGGTGTTCAACAGCACCACCTCCCAGACCAGCCGGATCGCCAGCAGATCGGTGAGCGTCTGGTTTTCGCCGCCGTAGAGTTCCGCTTCCCACAGGTGATAGCGGGCATAACTGGCCCAACCGTGAATCGTCAGCAAAAGGCGATGCAAATAAGCATCCAGACCGTCAGCGGGGATTTTCAGCACATTCAGCGCGGCGATGATAGTCTCCATCGTGGAGTCCGGCATCTCGCGCACTGTCTGGCGGAAGCCATGCACGCCGCGTGCCTGCGGGGTGCGATCATGTGCGGCCTCGGCCCGCCAGGCGGCATACGGCGGCAGGTCAGCCCAGGGGGATTTCCAGTAGGATTGCCCCAGATCGAAATAGGCACCCGCCCAGGTCGAGAGCGACTCAGTGACAAATTCGGCCCAGTCTATGCCGGTCACCGCGTGGGCCACATCAGCGACGGTAGGTATCGTCGGGATCTCAGTCGTATCATCCATTGCAACCGCTTTGAGCGTGTCAACAATATTCAGTGGCGCGCCGGGAAACGGGCCACCCTCAATCAGCGCCGCTTCGAGGTCGGCATCGGTGATGCGCCCGTCCCGGATCGCCTGGGCATAGAAGGATCGCGGGGCGGTCATACGCACGCCGGCCCGGCGACCCAGCATTTGTGCAGCGGCCGCGAAAGGCTGTTCAAGTAAGCCCAGATACGGATTAACCGCCACAAAATAACGCAAGGGCCAGAGTGGGGCGATGCGCTGTTCGGCGCGGTTCACCGCTTCCCGGATCGTATCGACGGTGGGTTCATCGAGATGTGAAACAATTATCGTTTCAAGTTGGGATTGGGTTTCTTGAAAGTTAAGAGACATCGTTCCTCGTTCCTCCAGTTGGTCAATGTCAACAATCAGCGAACAACACGAAACGTCTGAATAAACCGGTCAAACAGGGCATTGACATAGAAGCCGTTTTTGAGGTGGACGTAAAATACCTGCCACGTCGGGCGGTTCACCAGGGCGGGCAACCAGGCGCTGAGCACGGTTACACTGCCGAAGGCGATCACCGTCAGAATTATCGTAATCAATGTCAGTGTATCCGGTGTGGGAAAAATTGCAACCGCGCCTCCGAGCAACGTAGCCCCGAGCAGTTCGAGCCCGAAAAACGCCAGCGTGACCAGGACACCCAGTAGGATCGTACGTCCGATGACAACCGTGGGAGCCTTGCCGGTGTTGCCCTTCACTAGCAGATATGTGACGGCAATCATGAAGATCGAAATCACGGCGGTTTCGCCCGGTTGCTCGGTGACATTAATTCCCAGCGCGGTAGCGACGGTCAGGAAGACCGCCAGGGATATCGCCAGATTCGCCAGCAGATTCGCTGGTGGTGGTGGTGTATCCAGCTTTTGCGTGCCGGTATTCTGAACATACTCAATGACGCTGCCGGACGAAAGAAACGCATGCGCCTTGTAGAAGGAGTGTGCGATGAGGTGTATAATTGCAACCGGATGGGCACCAAACCCGCACAGCATCAGCATAAAGCCCATATGCGCCGTGCTGGAATAGGCCAGCGAGACCTTGACGCTGCTCTGGGTAATCATCACGGATGAGGCGAAAATCGCTGTAAAGCCTCCGATGACGATCAAGATGATCAGCGCCGGTGTTGATAAAAACACCAGTTCGCCAAACCGAACTACCAGGAAGATGCCCGCATTGAGCAGGCCGGCGTGCAGCAGCGCCGATACGGGGGTCGGTGTCTCCATAACCTCCAGCAACCAGCCGTGAAAGGGAAACATTGCCGATTTCAGGCAAGCGGCGCACACGACCAGAACCGCCGCGGTTGCCACACCACCGGGGACATTCCCATCGAGAAGCGTGGCACGGGCCGCCGTACGGATCATGCCCAGGTCAGCCGTTCCAAATGACTGCGCGATCAACAGTGCCGCGAAGATCAAACAGATATCGGCGACGCGGGCAATGATAAACTTCTTGCGGGCCGCCCGGATTGCACGCGGGCGCTCAGGATAGAACAGCAGGAGTTGATGCAACGCAAAACTCGTCCCGATCCATGCCAGAGTCAGTTGCCCCAGATTACCCGAGAGCACCAGCAACAACACCGCAGCTATCGTCAGGTACAGGCGGCTGAAAAACACCTTCTGGCGCGGGTCGCCATCAAGATAGTTGCGGCTGAACTGGATCAGCAACGTACCCAGAAAGGTCACCAACCAGAACATGACGATGCTCAGCGCGTCCAGGCGCAGAGAAATGCCTGCCTCACCGATGCCGAGTACCGGGCTGACCATCGGGCCGGATGAGAGGACAATTGCCCCCAGAAACAGCGACAGTACGAACGATCCTATGGTGACAGCACGTCCGAATTTGAATGTCTGGTCAACTGACCGTAACCGGTTGAGCTGAGCCATGATTGCCACGACGACCAACGAAAGCGGTGCGAGATAACCAACGAGTGCCAGGGTGGTCACCATACCATTGTCCATGAGTCAATCCCTCCTCTTGTGCTTGGCCTGGAGGCAATGGTATCATACGACGAACAATCAGAAAAATATATGTATCAGGGGAAGTTGTTCAGTTTTTTAGAATGGTGCCGGTACGATGTTAAACTTTCATCACTTACGCTATTTCTGGATCGTGGCCCATGAGGGCAACCTTACACGCGCCGCGAAGAAGCACAATATCGCCCAATCAGCGCTCTCAATGCAGATCAATGCGTTGGAAACCTATCTGGGGCAACCTTTATTTGAGCGTGTTGGCCGACGGCTCGTGCTGACCGAAGCCGGATATATCGCGCTGGACTTTGCGGATGCCATCTTCGCCAAAGGCAATGAACTACAGGGGACACTCGGCAGGCTGGAAGCACCACAACATAAAGTGCTACGGGTCGGTGCATTGGCGACCTTATCACGAAACTTCCAGATCAGGTTTCTTCGCTCGGCGCTGGCGGAGCCAGAGGTTGAGGTGATTATCCGTTCAGGCGGACTGGATGAACTGCTCGCAGATCTCGAGAGTTACGCGCTGGATGTCGTTCTTTCAAACATCTTCCCGCTACGCGATCAGACGCCGCGTCGGCCGCGGTGGGTTGTCCATGTGATCAACAACCAGCCCGTCAGTCTCATTGGGCAACCGCATCCAGAACGAAATCATGTATCACTGGAAGGGCTGTTACGTAATGAAATGCTGGTTGTTCCCGCGCCGGAGTCGAGTATTCGCATGGGCTTTGATGCACTGATTAATCGCCTGGGCATCCACCCGCAGATCGTGGCTGAGGTTGATGACATGGCGATGCTGCGTCTTGTGGCGCGTGAACATACCGGGCTGGCGGTCATACCGGCGATCATTGTGAAGGATGAACTGGATAGCGGCATTCTGGTCGAGGTTGCCCAGTTACCCGGCCTCGAGGAGACATTCTTTGCGATTACGCTGGCACGCCGCTTTCCCAATCCACTGCTTAACCTTGTGCTGCCCCGGGATCTCGTGCCGGATTAGCCGGCACTAAGCCAACGTGGGGTTGCGCGAAGAACGTCCTGTTTCGCTTCCACTAATCCATTGGAATGGACGTCGGCGTGACACAGGCATAGGGCAAACAGATCGGGGTACTGCTTTCCGGATCGGTAATTACATGAGCATGGACATTGAAAATTTCGGCCAACAGTTGGGGTGTCAACACGCTGTTCGGTACCCCATCGGCGACAATGCGCCCCTGGTTGAGCATGACCATACGATCGGCATAGCGGGCCGCCTGGTTGAGATCATGCAGCACCAGCACAATCGTCATACTGCGCTGCCGGTTAAGCCACCGCACAAGTTCAAGCACTTCGAGTTGATGTCCAATGTCCAGAAACGTCGTTGGCTCATCGAGCAGCAAAGTTGGGGTCGCCTGCGCCAGCGCCAGTGCAATCCAGGCACGCTGGCGTTCTCCGCCGGATAGACTATCGAGGGGGCGGTGGGTGTAAGTCAGCATATTCGTAAGCGCCAGCGCCTTGTGGATCGCCGCATGATCCTGCCGGCGCAACATCCCTAACGGCCCGGCGTGGGGGTAGCGCCCCTGCTCCACCAGTTCACCAACCGTGAGACCCGCCGGTGCCCCCGGACCCTGTGGCAGGATTGCCAGCCGCCGCGCAACTTCCGCCGTTGGCAGCGTCTGAATTGCAACACCATCGAGCAGCACCGTTCCCGCGTGGGGTGCCAGCAGGCGTGCCAATGCCTTCAGCAGAGTTGATTTCCCAGAGCCGTTGGGCCCAACCAGCGCAGTAATGCCACTGTGCGGTATTGTCAACGCCAGGTTTTCGATAATTGTGCGCTCCCCGTAGTTGACATGCAACTGTTCGGCAACCAGCGCATTTCCATCCTGATTCATACTATCTTTCAAATACTACAGCTTACGCGGCGGGCGTTCAAACCGGGCGTTGCATCCGGTGCAAGCCAGATGCGCCTGCGGCCGCATGGCACGCTCAGCCGGGTAAGTTCCGTTCACGCGTGGGGCATACGGCGCCGCACCAGATACAAAAAGAATGGTGCCCCCAGCAGGGCGGTAACAGCGCCCACCGGGATCTGCACCCTGACAGTAGCCGGCAGCACCACCCGGAAGAGTCCGCCCTGTGCCAGGATGTCGGCAGCCACGAGGAGTGCTGCGGTCAACCCGGCACTGAGCGGAAACACGCGCCGGGCATCTTCGCCGGTGAGACGCCGGGCAATATGTGGCCCGATCAGGGCGATAAAGCCAATTGCGCCAACCACCGCAACTGCCCCCGCAGTCAACAGGGCTGCGATGCTAATCAGTGTGAGCCGTACCCGCTCGACGCGCATACCCAACCCAGCGGCCACATCGTCGCCAAGCTGCAGCAGATTTGCACTGCCGGCACTGATCAGGCCGAGCAATACTGCCGGCAGGGCCCAGGGCCAGAGGATCGACCAGTGCAACCAGACACGCCCATTGAGTGAGCCAATCATCCATAACAACATACTACCCAGCGTCTGCTGATCCCGAATGAGCAGAACCGAGGTGGCTGATGTCAAGATAGCGCTGATCAGCAGGCCCACAAGCACAAACCGTAGCGGATCAGGCGGCCCTTGCCGGCTAAGACCATACACAACGCCGACGGCAGCAAGGCCACCGAGAAATATGATCAGCGGCAAACTACGCCCCACGGCTACCGACCCCTCCCCAAGCGCGAGTGCCAGCGCGCCGAGAAATACCCCCCCGGCGGAAACACCGATAATACCCGGTTCGGCCAGTGGGTTGCGCGTAACTGACTGCAAAATGGCTCCGGCGAGACCTAGCATCGCACCGGCAACAACCGCAATCAGCGCCCGCGGCAGGCGCACCTCCCAGATAATCTGCCGGTGCGCCGGCTCAACTGGCGCATTCCGCAAGGCGGCCAGCAGATCGGCCGGCGCAATCGGTACGCTGCCAATGCCGATGTGCAGCACCATGAGCAACCCCAGAACCGGCAGCAGGAACCAGAAGATCAACCCGGATCGCATCACCCGTTCCATTTCTTATCCGCCGAGGCGCCGCCGCAGCAACAGGAGCAGCAGCGGCCCGCCGATCAGCGTTGTGCCGATGCCGGAGGGCAATTCCAGTGGTGCAAGCGCCTGCCGGGCCAGCAGATCGGCGCTGATGAGGAGCAGTGCGCCAATCAGTGCCGCGACCGGCAACACCTGCCCGGCAGCACTGGTACCGAGCAACCGCCGCGCTCCATGGGGGGCCAGCAGGGCGACCCAGCCAATTGGACCACACACCGCCACAACTGCCGCGACGAGCAGCGCGCTTACCCCCAGCAGCAGCAATCGTGTACGCACAACGGCGATACCAAGCCCCTCGGCAACATCATCCCCAAGGCGCAACACATTCAGTGTGCGCGCGTAGAGCAGCACAGCCGGTATGCCAACCAGCGCCCAGGGTGTAAGCAGTTGTACATGTTCCCAGGTGCGGTTAGCCAGGCTGCCCATCAAAAAGAAGAACAGCAGGCTCACGGATGTTTGTGAACCAAGACTCATCAGCGTCACAATGGCGGCATTCAGCAACGTGGTGAGCGCCGCGCCAATGAGGAGCAGACTGATCGAGTTCCGCGCCTGACGTCCAGCCAGTTGCAGCAGCAGGCTACCGCTGATAAAGCCACCCACCAGCGCAAGCCAGGGCTGCAGGACAAATGCAATCGGCAGGTTCAGCATAATAATTGCGGCCATAACCAGCGCCGCGCCCGCCGATACACCAAGCAGTTCCGGCCCGGCCAGCGCATTGTGGAGCGTATCTTGCAGCACCACCCCCGTCAGCGCCAGCATCGCGCCAACCAACCCGCCCAGGACGAGGCGCGGCAGGCGCACCTGCAACACAACCACGCGTACAATCCGCTCACCCTCGCCGTGCAGCAGGATGTTCCACATCTCGGCCGGCGCAACGTAGGGCGTACCCAGTTGGAGGGCAATAAAACCCATGCCGACAATGCCGATAATCAGCAATCCGACAATAGTGATGACCCGCGCATACCTGATTGTGCGATACGATACGTGCGTTACTGCGGTCATGCCTTCTACTTCTCCTGCTGCACGGTCGGGTAGAGTAGTGCCATCGCCGCATCAAGGACAATTCCGAGCGAGCAGATACCACCCGTGCTGTGCCACACATCCGCATCTACCTCGTGAACCTGCCCGGCCTGCACCGCCGGGAGCGCGTTCCACTCGGGCTGATCGGCGAGTTGCCGGGAAAGCGCGCGCGTGGGATAGCGTCCCGCTGCGTCCTTTTTCGTCACAACCAGCAGTAGATCAGGGTTGCCGGCGGCTATCTGTTCGATAGAGAAGGGCATATCGCCCCCCAGTTCAGCGTCAGCCTCCGGCGGCAATGCCCAGGGATAGGGTGTAATCTCTGCCAGCAGGGAGCCGACCAGCGATCGATTGGTTGAGACGCCAATCTGTGTGTCGCAGCCATACACCACCAGCGGCGTCACGGTGCGCGGTGAAATGGCAGCACAGGTTGTGAGCCGGGTACGGAATTCCTGCACCGCATGTTCGGCGGCACAACTGCGGTCAAGCACTGCTCCCAGCTTCCGCAGATCGGCCATCGCATCGGTGTAGGTGTGGGGTGCAACCAGGAATACCGGCGCAACATGGGCCAGGGCTGCGCGTAACTCGTCCTGGATGCCGGCATAGCCGATGACCAGATCCGGTTGGGCGGCGATGATGTCCGCAACATCCGGCGTGAACCAGGAGCCGCCAATCCGCGCAATCTGCCGGGCGCGTGGACCAAACAGGCGCGGATGGGCAGCCAGGGTAGCCCCATCGTGGGTCAGCATCGCGGCCGGAAGCAGATCCAGGCTGGCCAGCATGTCCACGCCATTCGATGTGACACACACAATCCGCTGGGGCGGCGTAGCAAAGACCAGTTGTGTGCCGGTTGCATCACAGATGCGCCGCAGGTTCTGGGTAGTGCTCATCATTCGGTTGACTCGGCATCAAATAGATCGGGATACATCAACTCCATCGCTTCGTCGAGCGCAATACTCACCGAGCGCAGCCCCCCACCGCTGTGCCAGACATCGGCGTCTACTTCGTAGACCTGTCCGGCCTGAACTGCTTTGAGTTCACGCCACAACGGACTCTCCGCCATCTGCTCGGAGAGCGGCGGCACTGCCGGGTCGCCAAAGGTGAGCGTTTCGACAAAAATCAGGTCGGGATCAATGGCAAGCACCTGTTCCAGCGAGTAGGGGATATCGCCCCCTAGATCTTCAACATTGTCGGGCCGGGGCCAGGGGTAGTTGGTCACTTCGGCCAGGGCCGAGCCAAGCAGCGACGCGCTGGTCGAGATGCCAAAGTTGACATCGGAGCCATACATCACCAGCGGCGTCACCTCGCCGGAAGCCTGGTCTGCATAGGTATCAAGTTGTGTGCGAAAGGCGGCGATTGCTGCATCCGCCGCCGCCGTGCGTCCGGTTAGTGCGCCAATGTTCGCTACATCCTGAATGGCATCCGTATAATTCAGCGGTGCAACCAGAAACACCGGCGCAACATCGGCCAGCGGCGCGCGCAACGCATCCTGAACACCGGCATAGCCAATCACCAGATCCGGCTGTGCCGTAATGATATCTTCGATATTCGGCTCGAACCAGGAGCCACCAATCGTCGTTATGTCCGCAGCCAGATCCCCGAGGTAGCGCGGGTCTTGTGCCATGCCGACATTACGCGCCAGCACAGCCACGGGCGCAACCTCAAGCTGTGCCAGAATGTCGATACAGTTCTCAGTTGTACAGACGATCCGCTCCGCCGGTTCGGTGAGCGTAATCGCTGTGCCGGTTGCGTCGGTTGCAGTGAACGATCCTTCCGTAGCGGCCGGTACCGGCGTGTTGGCCGTATCGACCGTTGACTCGCTGGTAGTGGTCGTGGTGGGGCTGCCACAGCCTACGAGTGCCAGCAACAATCCCAGCGCTATCCATTTGATGGATTGCATTGACCGGATTCCTTTCATAACTGCTCACACTTGACTTGTCGGTAGATTATGCAAACAAAACCGTATTGTGCTGCGATTTGATCAGACGCGTATACACACCCGCCTGCTCCATCAACTCAGCGTGGGTTCCCGTCTCGGCAACCCGCCCGTTTTCCAGTACCACAATACGGTCGGCACTGCGAATAGTCGAGAGCCGATGGGCAATGATCAGCGTTGTCCGTCCGGCGCGTAGCCGGGCCAGCGCCGCCTGGAGCGCACGCTCGTTTTCGGTATCGAGATTCGAGACGGCTTCGTCCATCACCAGGATCGGCGCGTTCTTGAGCAGTGCGCGCGCAATTGCAATCCGCTGACGCTGCCCGCCCGAGAGTTGTGCGCCGCGCTCGCCGATCAGCGAGTCGTAGCCGTTGGGGAGCCTGGCGATAAAGTCGTGCGCCAGTGCCAGCCGTGCTGCTTCCTCCACTTCGGCCGCGGTTGCGTCCGGTTTGCCCAGGCGAATATTCTCGCGCACCGTTGTATTGAAGAGGTAAATATCTTGCGGTACGAGGGCGATCAGATCGCGTAATGCGGCCTGGGGAACATCGCGGAGATCATGCCCACCAATCGTAATCGCGCCGCTGGTGACATCCCAAAAGCGCAGCAGGAGATGCGTGCAGGTCGATTTGCCCGCGCCCGAATGCCCCGCCAGCGCCACCGTCTCACCCGGAGCAATCGCAAAGGAAACATCACGCACGGCATCCGGCAGATCCGGACTGTAGCGAAAACTGACATGCGTGAACCGGACGTGGGGCACGATCGGGCCGACCGGAGGATGCAGGGCAGTGTCCGTGACCGGTGCGGGCGACTGGATGATGGCAAAGACGCGATCGGCGGCGGCGGTTATCACGCCAATATTGCGCGCTGTGCTGGTGATTGCCACAATCGGACCAAAGCTGCTGGCCGCAAGAATAATGCTGACCGGAAAGAGCGCCGCCGCCAGTATCCCCTGTGCCACCAGGTAAGCCGCCAGCGCCAGCACACTGACCATGCCCAGGGCAATCAGTGCGTCGGTCACTGCGCCCTCGATCCCGGCGCGACTACCGTGAGCGAGTTGGGCCTGTACCAGTGCCCGGTTGTGCCGGCCCAGTTTTTCCAACTGCGTCGCGCTACGCCCAAAGGTGACAATCTCGCGGAGACCCTGCACGCTATCGACAACTTCCGCATTGACCGCGCCAAGTTGTGCCCGCAACGTCTGGCCCTGGCGGGCGGCCCGCCGGTTAAGCCAGAAGGGAATGGTTGCAACCAGCAGCAGCAGCGGCAGGAGCACCAGCGGCAAGCGCCAGTCGATAACGCCGAGCGTGATGATTGCAGCGAGCGGCACCACAACGGCAATCACAAACGCGCCAACCGTATGCGCATAGAACCACTCCAGCGTTTCCACATCGGACATGGCGGCCGCGGTCAACTCGCCGGAGCGCCGATCAAGCAGGTAGCCGGGGGCAAGCCGTTCCAGTGCCCAGTAGATCTGCCCCCGAATATCGGCCAACAGACGGTAGGCCAGGTCGTGCGCCAGCCACATCTCGGACCAGGCCGCCAGCGCACGTCCGAGCACCAACCCGCCGAGCAGCCAGAGCAGTGGCACCAGTTCAGTGACGCTGCTGCCGGTAACTGCCGCACCGACCAGGAATGCGCCCACCGCGGCTCCCGCAATGGTGAAGCCCTGGTTGAGTATACCTGTACCGATGACCAGTCCCATCAACCGATAGTGCGACCGGAGCAGATGCAGCAGTGACCAGAAAGAGGTGTGACGACGCGCGCTGTGCCGGGTAGTCGCCGATTGCGTCGGGACAGATGTTTCGAGCGTACTCATAAGCCCTCCTGTTGTGCCGCAACCAGCCGCCGGTAGGCTCCAGCGCGGGCAAGCAGTTCGCGGTGCTGCCCAATCTCGACCAGTTCACCGGCATCGATGACGACAATCCGGTCAGCGTTAACTACCGTTGATAAGCGATGGGCAATCACCAGCGTCGTGCGACCCGCCGTAAGCCGATCAAGCGCTGCCTGAATCGCCGCCTCATTCGCCGCATCAACACTGGAGGTTGCTTCGTCGAGCAGCAGAATAGGTGCATCTTTGAGCAGCGCCCGTGCAATGGCAATCCGCTGACGCTCGCCACCCGAGAGCTTCATGCCCCGTTCACCCACCAGCGTGTCATACCCCTGGGGCAGTGCCATAATGAAATCGTGAATGTTAGCGGCCTGTGCGACCGCTTCCAACTCGGCGCGTGTGGCAGCGGGGCGGGCAAGGCGCAGATTATCGGCAATCGTTCCGTGAAAGAGGTAGGTCTCTTGCGAAACGATTGCCATGCTGCTGCGCAACGTCTCCAAACGGTAGTCGCGTAGATCGCGCCCACCGAGCGTAATCTGCCCCTGCTGCGGATCAAAAAAGCGCAGGAGTAGGGCGGTAACGGTGGTCTTGCCTGCCCCCGAAGGCCCAACCAGCGCAACGGTTTCACCCGGCTCGATCACAAAGGAGAGGTTGCGGAGAGCCGGGCGGGCGCTGCGCTGATAGGCAAATGTGACATTGCGAAAAGCGATGGCCGGTGTAATCGCTGTGGTGTCGGTGGCCAGGGAATGGGAAGCGTCAACGACAGCGGGCCGGGCATCCAGCAGCGCAAAAATGCCGCCCGCCGCCGAAATGCCCATGTACCCTTGATGCCAATATTTGTCGAGGTCAGCTAATGGGCGGAAGCATTCACCCGCCAGAAAGAGGAGGATCAGCACCTCCGGCAGGGCCAGCGCACCGGTTGCCAGCCGCACTGCGCCGACACCGACGGCGAAGGCCGTGCCTGTACCCACCGCCAGCCCCACCACACCCGTGCGAATCAGCGAGACGGAGAGCTGCCGCATGGTCGCCCGGTAGAGTTCGTCTGCTCGGGCTTGCAACTCATGGCCGCGCGGAATGCCGGCGTTAAAGGCTTTGAGGGTGGTCATGCCCTGCATAGTATCGACAAACTGGGCATTGAGTGCTGCATACGCGCGCCAGTGGCTCTCACCATACTCACCGAGCAAGCGATCCCACAGACGTGGGCCGTATACTGCCAATACTACGCTCGCCAGCACCATCACACCGATCAGCGGATCAAGGAAGAAGAGATAGGCCAGCACCAGCAACGGTGTAATCAGCGCAACAAACGCCTGGGGAATGTAATAGCCCATGTACCCTTCCAGAGCCTCGACACCATCGACCAGGGTAGACTGTACCGCACCGGTACGCTGCTGCAGGAGATACCCAGGACCAAGGTCAAGCAGGTGGGCATACAGGCGGCGGCGGAGTGACTGCTTGACGGCCGCCGCCGTACGAATGGCGCTGACCTCACGCAGCCAGAGCAGCCCGATGCGCAGCATAATCAGCAGGAGAATACCCCCCAGCAGTGGCACAATCTCTGCCCATGCCGCCCCGGCAAAGATCTGAAATACACCGCGTGCGACGAGCAATCCCTGCCCAAGATAGGTTACGGCAATCAGCAGGCCGACGAGAATCAGGCCAGTGAGATAGAACCGTATGCCCACGGTGAGCGTGAGCAGGCGATGATCAAGCATCATTAGTACACCTCATTTCGCCTCTACATGAACAGATCCTGCACTCAGGCGTGAGGTAGCGGGAAATAGTTCAACGCATCTTCCGGGAGCGGTGTTGCCCGCCAGCCCAGCGCGACGGCCGCATGCTGAATACGTCCATTACCCAGACATGGAAAAGCCGCAGGGAAGTTTGGCACCAACCCCGAAATAATCACACGTACAACCCGCAAGCCGCATGCTGCTACATCCGGTGCAGTCAGATCGATCGCAAACAGTTCGTAGCCACGCGCCTCAATACGCGCCTGGTAGGTTGCCGCGCTCCGGTCAGGCAGTGCCGGCAGATCTTCGATTTTTTGGACAGCGGGCGTATCAACCCAGGGACGAATAACTTCGCGGGCGCGCGGATCAAGGAAGACCTGCTGCTGGCACATCAGATCGTTGACATCCCGAAAATCGGGGCGGTACGCATCAAGATAGGCGCGGTCGGCACGCCAGGGCTTGAAGAGATCGATAAAGAACTCGCCGCGCTCAACCGACTGGCGGATCTGGCTCTGATCGTCGGGTGCCAGCAGATCGCGGCTCCCCTCCTGCAGCGTCAATGCTTCAGTCCATGCCTTAAGACCGGCCTGGCGTGCGGTGGGGCGCGCGGCAAACCCAATGTTGATCAACTGCTCGTGCGTATTCTCCACCACACCAGCCATCACCGGAATATCAAACTCATTTGGGAGGTAAATGAGCCATGCGCGCTGCCCCAGTTCAGTCGGGCGCCCATGCCACAGGGCCGCCAGATCCGGCGGGAGTTCGAGCGATGGCAGTGGCTGGCGGTTCATCCACCAGATCATCGTTGCATCGCGTTCGACAATCTCCTCGATGGCCGAGGCAATCGCCGCATCGAACGCCGGCCCGGCCGCAATCCCCGGAAATGCCAGGTTGTTGGTAGGTGGGTCATGGGCAAACTCGGCCCGATACCAGTTCACGTAGACCATGCTGGCGGGCAACCAGGCTGGTCGATCATGCGTGAGTGAGTGACCGGCCACCCAGTGGACGCGCAGGGTACGCGAAAGGGGAACAAACGGAAACCCCGGCGTCGCGTACTGCGTTGCCCCGTAGAGCACCAGGCGTTCGGGATCAAGCGCATACTCCCCGGACTCGAGCAACTCATCATACGTAGCGAAACGCAACGGCTTGTTCCACAACTGGTTGCCGGAATAGCGCTCAACGGCTTCGCCGAGCGCTGACTGTCGCGCAAGTTCGCTATCGCCAAAGGCGCTCCCACCACAGACAATATCATTGGCCCACTTGAAATGTCGTCCAGAATTGGTAACATCGGCCTGAACCGTCTTCAACTGCGCCGGAATTGACGGGTGATGTTCAATTTCACGCAGGCGCAAGACAATCCCGGCACGCTCACTGATCAGAGCCTGTGGATCACACGGCACACTGATCCGCAGAGCGCCTTGCAGTTGACGGTCAGGCAAGGGCAACACCGGGTAGAGTGTTGTGTTGAGCGTCACCGGGTCCGCCAATAGTTCGGCACTCAGGAGACGACACTCCTCCCGGTTCAGCCACTGGGTAATCTCGGCAAAGAACCGGCTTACCATCCAGGTCAATGCCGATGGTGAAGGGCGTAGCGCGCTTGCCCCAAACGGTGGCGCAAGCAGCGCCGCAAACACATCTTCGTAGTCGGCAGCACAGCGCCGGCGCACCAGCAGATCATGATAGTTCGCCGTAGCGCCAGGCACAATCAGCGGGCCCAGCCAACCCTGCCCCTGATCAAGATGAAACGATACCCAGGGCACCTCCCGTTCCGCGCAGAGGGTATCAACCCAGGTGAAGAACTGCCCATCGAACTGTTCACGCAGCACGACAACCAGGGGCCGGGTTTCGCTCCGCATCAGCAGCGCATCCCCCAGATCAGCGGACGGTATGACGTGCAATGCCGCAGTATGCGCTACTCCGTGTATCTGCCGGGCAAGCGTGAGCAGGGCAGGGTCACCCAGCAGAAGCATGGGCGTAGCGCCAGACATACCATCACCGGGTTGCGGAACTGCTGGTAATATAGTGCCATCGTCAATAAGCATATGGAGCACTTCGGTAAAAGCGGTGGGGTCCGGCGTCGCTGCTACAATGTCTGCCAGTGGGCGCGTGCCATCGCATACCTGCAAAAACTGCTGCACTGTCGCTGGATCGGCTTCAACACGATACAGGTTGCCGGCAGAGGTGATGACCAGCGTCGCCCCATCGGGAAATGGGCGCAGCTCTGCGCCAGTAAAATAGGGGGTTCTGGTCTGAATACGGTTTTCTGCGATTGCCACGAGTCAGGGCTCCTCTTCTCACACTTCAGCCTGATACCGATGAATGGTTACCATCCGGACAGAGAGAGGCCTGGGCCCGAGCTTCTCCCAAACTAACATCGACGTCGACTCCCCTCAGATGCGTACACACGGTGTTAGTCACCGACCAGGATTACTGGCTCCAGGCGAACCGGGTGAATGTGTGCGAGTGGTTGTGTGAGCTTGGGGCAACAGCTTTGCTGGTGCGCTTTGGCTGGATCTTACGAATCATTACGGGTCACCTCACTTTCGCGGAAAGAATAGTGGCCTGGGCAGGTAGAAGCAAGGTAATGGCCTGGCCTTAATGATACACTGTATCACTATTTTGTCAAGCGGTCATGTGCTTCTCGGCCGGTGACGCATGCCTGTCGCACCGCCTGAGTGTATGGGCAATGTTGATCCGGGGTTGCACATTCTGGCGCATCTGCGTAGGTACCTGGGACAGTGCAGCCGTTGGCAGTAGATGGGGCAACCTGTGAGCAGCATCACCGGCATGCGCACCCCTCACGCAGCGCGACCGGGCCACCCCGTTCGGTTAGCGCGTCACCAGCAGCCCCCGCTTACAAGGGTATGTAACGAAATAGTGGAAGTTGCGAAATGCGCATCATTCTGGCATGATCGGGGTACGAATCCTATGATCAACCGAGGTGAACGATGCGCATTTCCCGTGAATTGTACCAGATCGAGCAGATGATAACGCAGCAGTTTCCCGACGTGCGTCCGGCCCATGTGCTGGGCCTGGCCCTGTGGGTTTATGGCACGGTGCTGGC
>DAOTVB010000059.1:0-17802 GCA_034436755.1 Chloroflexaceae bacterium
AAGAGCCCGGCATGGTAGAAGAGGCGATGACCGCGACGACCGGTATTCAACGGCGTACTGCCACCGCCTCCCCCCGTCCCACCCGGCCGACAGCAACGGCGACGGCAACGGCGACCGCCGCGGCGGCGACCGCGACCTCAGCCGCAGTGACGGATACAGCCATCCCGGAACCGGGTGAGGAAGAACCCGCCGAGGAACCGGGTGAAGAAGAGCCGGGCGAGGAAGAACCCACCGAGGAACCGGGTGAAGAAGAGCCGGGCGAGGAAGAACCGGGTGAAACAACCCCGGAAGAAACACCGGAGGCGGAGCAGTGATCACTGCATGATCCATAGGATCGCAGAAGAGAGGAGAGTGAGATGTTAACGAAATATACCGCACGACTGCGGCCAACCGGCAGCGCAACGATCATTGCGCTGCTTTTGTTCAGCCTGGTACTGGTCGCCTGCAGCGCCGAAGAGGGTCTGCTGACCCAGTCCGAGCCGGCCCCCCTCGAACCGACCGAATCACAGATCCAGACCGAGGAGACCGCCGCCGGACTGCCGCAGTTTGCGGATACCCGCGTTATTCCGGAAGATACACTCAGTGAGATTGACGACAATCCCGAAGCCTACCTGGGTGAGACAGTCACGGTGCAGGGCGATGTCACCGAAGTTATCAGCGCCAATGCGTTTCGCTTCGATGACCCGGCACCCCTGGGGGGCGATGATATCCTGGTCGTGGGTCGCGGCGAGAGCGGTCTGGTTGCCGCAGGCACTACCCTGCTGGTCACCGGCGTTGTGCGCCAGTTTGACCTGGCCGCCGTCGCGGAAGAAAGCGGCCTCGATCTGCAGGAGGCGCGCTTTGCCGGCTTCACCGATGAAACGGTCATTGTTGCAACCACCATTGTTGCCGCCGGCACCCGCGAGGCGCAGCAGGTAGCGGTAACGGATCTGGTCGAAAACAGCGATGCTTACCTGGGGCAGACCGTCACCACCCGCGGTATCCTCCAGCGCAACATCCATCGGCGAGCGCTGGTGCTGCGCGACCCCAACCAGACGAGTGGCGGCATGCTGCTGGTCGTCGGTGCTACGGAAAATGCCATTCCGGTAGAAGAGGGCGTGCTCTACACCGAGGGCATGGAGCAACTGCAGGCGACCGGCGTGCTGCGCCGCTTTGACCTGACCGCGATTGAGGCTGCCATCAACGTTGACCTGGATGACAACATGTTTGCAGAGTTCACGGGCCGCCCCACCCTGGTCGCCGATGTTGTCACCCAGTGGTCGCCCATGGACGAGCGGACGGAAACCGGACTGCTGACGATTGCCGGCAATACCGATGCCCTGCTGGGCCAGACCGTTACCGTCGATGCCGAAATCACCGAGATCCTGAGTCCGCAGGTATTTCGCATCAACAACGGCAACCTGCTAGAGATCCAGAACGAAGTGCTTGTCGTTGATCAAACCGCCAGTCCTGGCCCGGCCCTGGCAGCGGGGATGCGGGTCGAGGTAACGGGGATGGTGCGCCGCTTCGTGCGCGATGAACTTGAGGCGGATTTCGCCCTGGGCCTGCAACCGTCGCTCTACACAGATTATGCGAACCGCCCGGCAATCGTCGCTGTGTCGCTCACGCCGGTTGAGTAGCCTGACTGCCCGTGGCACGCGTTTTGCAAGCGGGTGCGGTAGGCAGTGACATCTCGGTCGCCCATATCGTAAAGGTGCAAGCAAGTACACATTAATTCACACGACGTACGCGGTCACAAACCCGCAAGGAAATTTCGCCGCTGCCGCAGGCGAAAACAGCTTTCGGGTCTGGCACGCAGATGGAACAAGCCGCACCATGTAAGTCGTGTCAAAGGAGATACCATGAAAAAAGTATTGCTCGTCGTGATCGATGCCCTGGCGTCACGGGTGGTTTTTCCGGCGATGGATGCCGGGCGGTTGCCCAACATCAAGTCTCTGGCGGACGCGGGCGCCATCGCTCCGGACTGCACCGCGATCTTTCCGTCGATCACGCAGGCGGCGACCTCTTCGATCACTACCGGGCGCTATCCCCAGGCGCATGGGATCGCCGGGTCGCACTGGTACGAGCCCGACCGGGATCATGTTGCCTACTATGGCGCAGACTTCTGGGTGATCTGGGAGAAGGGCATCGGTGAGTTCTTCGATGGATTTTTGAACAAGCTTAACCATGAGCGCCTGCATGCCGATACGCTCTTTCAGATTATTGAGCGCACCGGGAAGCAGGCGGCCAGCCTCAACTACCTGATGTTCCGTGGGGACCGACGCCACAAAGTCAATGTGCCGCTGCTCCTGGGAATCCTGCCCGGTGTGCCCTTCTCCGAGGAGATCTATGGCCCTGCGCTCTTCCGCCTGGGTGATTTTGTCGGGCCGGATCTCGATGGAGTCGATCTGTCAATCTCAACCAAAGGACCATTTGAGAAATTTGGCTTTGAAGATAAATATACCGCGCAGAACCTGATTAAACTGGCAGAGCAGCGTAAGCTCCCCGATTTCACCATCGCCTACTTTCCTGACAACGACTTCGACAGTCATGAACGTGGCCCGGAGCAGGCCGTCACCACCCTTGAACAGGTGGATAGCTACCTGGGCGAGTTTATCGCGGCTGCGGGCGGGCAGGAAGCGCTGCTGGCGGAGTGCTGCATTCTCGTGACCGGCGACCATTCCCAGACCGATATGCCGGCGGATGCGTCCCAGGCCGGGATTGACCTGGACGCAATCCTGTCCGAATTTGATGTCTCTAAAGCGGGAACGGCGATGACCGAGGATGATCAGATCGTGATCTGCCCAGATATGCGCATCGCCACAATCTATTTTCGCCGGCCGACCACCGAGCGGATTACGCGGGTCAGCACCCGCCTGCTGGAAGATCTACGCATCGATCAGGTGCTCTGGGCGAGTGAGGTGACAGGCGAAGGCGGGCGGGGCTACTATGTCACCACGCGCGACCGGGGCGGTCTGCACTTCTGGCCCGGCGATGACGGTCCCCACATCGCCGCCGATGCGCAGGGCGGCACCTGGAGCTGGGATGGCGACCTGCGCACGGTTGATGGGCAGGTGCAGGATGGGGTGATCACTTTCCCCACCTATCCCAATGCCTTCGAGCGGATCGCCGGAGTGCTCGCGCTGGAACAGAGCGGCGATCTCTGGATGACTGCGCACCCCGGCCATGAGTTTCTCATCTCCGGCGTTGAGCTGCATCCGGGGGGATCACACGGTTCGCTGCACCGAGATGACTCGACGATGCCGCTGCTGCTGGCAGGCGCACCGGAGGGTGTGACGCTGCCGGCGCATCCGCGCACAGTTGATGTTGCGCCCCTGTGCCTGAATGTTCTTCGGATTGAGCCACCCTACGCAGTTGGGGCAAGTCATGTCAGGCAGGAGTAATGCAAAAAACAGATATTGAGGCAACTGACCGACAATTTACCCGGGGCGAGCAGGCCGACCGCCGCGAACAGCAGACCGGACAGTGGCTACTGGCCGTCATTGCCGGCATTCTGGTCATCAGCGGGCTGAAAGCGGCTGCATCGGTGATGGTACCGCTGGCCTTTGCGCTCTTCCTGGTGGCGATCTTCTGGCCGCTGCAGCGGCGCTTTCAGCGCACCATGTCGCGTGGCCTGGCCACCACGCTCACGCTGCTGATTTTTCTGCTGGTTGTTGCGCTCTTTGTTGGCGCGCTGGCCCTGAGCACCTACCAGGTTGCCCAGACCTGGCCGCAATACGCGCAGCAGTTTCAGGGCTATGCCGACCAGGCGCGCAGCCTGGCGCAGAACTTTGGTATTAACCTGCCGGGCGGCCCGGATGGTGGTGCGCAGTCCGGCTCCGATTCGGCCCGGCAGGTGCTGTTGCGCGGTGTGGAGCAGGTCGGCGCGTTCGGCGGGAGCTTTGTGCTGGTGATTGCCTTTATGCTCTTCGGGCTGCTGGAGGTGGTGGACTTCCGCGCCAAACTCAACCGGATGGTCCCCGGCAGTCGCGTGGGCGGCTGGCTGGATGCGATTCACCGGATCACCCATGACTTCCAGCGCTACATCGTTGTCCGTACGGCGGTCGGCCTGATTACCGGCACGCTGGTCGGGCTGGTCTCGCTCATCCTGGGGCTGGATTTTGCCTTTATCTGGGGGCTGACAAATTTCCTCCTGAATTATATTCCCACACTGGGCTCGATCATTGCCGTCGTTCCACCCGTGCTCTTTGCGCTGGTCCAGTTCGAGAGCATCTGGTGGGCACTGCTGGTGCTGGTGGCGGTTGGCGGGGTGCAGTTGATCATGGGGCAGTATATTGACCCCTGGCTCCAGGGGAAATATCTCTCCATCTCTGCGCTGGTCGTACTCTTCTCCGTCGTCTTCTGGGGCTGGGTCTGGGGCATTGTCGGCGCATTCATCAGCTTGCCGCTAACCATCCTGGTGATCATTGCCTGCAAGCAGTTCCGCCGCACCCGCTGGATCGCCACCCTGCTGGCCGATGTGCAGGAGGATGAGAAGGAAGAAAAGCAAGAAAAGCAGTAACAGCCAGGGAGCGCGGGAGCGGATATGGTGTGTGGTCGCAGATTCCTCCAGCACGCGCCCCAGTTTCAGGCGTCCCGGCTTGAGCCGGTTGAAGGCCGCAGACTGACTGAAGCCGCGACTCCAGGCGCAATGTTCGGATTCTTGACGACCTGTGAATTTTTCGTCAGTTTGAAAAACATTGTCCGGATATGGAATCTCCAGGAATCCCGGCTTTCGCCGGTGGGTGCCTGCCATCCTGGAGTCCCGGCTTTCGCCGGTGGGTGCCTGCCGGGGCAGCGGCATACTGCCGGGAAAGCCTGATCCGGCTGAAGCCGGGACTCCCGATCAATGATGTCCGGATTAAAAATGCAACGTTCATCAGTGTATCCCTACTGCTCTGATAGTGGTCGCTCACGTAACAACCGATTTTGCCCCCAACGTCTACCTCCGGTACAATATCCGTATCATCGGTACATTTGTCATGCATTATCGACACAACCCAGGAGAGTTATGCGCTACCTTGCTTTGGCCTGCGACTATGATAACACCCTGGCATACCAGGGCCACGTAGACGACCAGACCGTTGCCGCGCTCGCACGCCTGCGCGCCACTGGACGCCAACTCCTGCTCGTAACCGGTCGTATTCTCGACGACCTGCAGCGGGTCTTCCCCTGGATCGATCTCTTCGATATTATCGTCGCCGAAAATGGCGCGCTGCTCTACCTGCCCGGCACGCGCACGGTGCGGCCGCTTGGTCCACCGCCGCCGGAAGCCTTTGTCGCCGCGTTGCGTGCGCAGGATGTCCCGGATCTCATGGTCGGGCGGGTGATTGTCTCGACCAAACGACCGGGGGATGTGGCGGTGCAGGCGGCGATCCGCGAGTTGGATTTAGATCTGCGGGTCATCTTCAATAAGAATGATGTGATGGTCCTGCCGCCCGACCTCGACAAATTCACCGGTATCCAGGTGGCGCTCCGGGAACTGGAACTATCCTCCCACAGCATCGTTGCGGTGGGCGATGCGGAGAATGATCAGGCGCTGCTGCATGCCTGCGCCTGCGGCGCGGCGGTGGGCAATGCGCTGCCAATGCTCAAGGAGCAGGCCGATCTGGTGTTGACGGGGGAGTATGGTGCCGGTGTCGTGGAACTGATCGACCGCCTGATCGCCACCGATCTGCAGGAGGTTCCCCTACGGCGGGAATAACCCGACCATTCGCCGAGGAGTTGATCGCGGTCAGGTTGCGCGAAACGGGATAGTTTTCAGGGGAATGCATACTGCGGCCTGCCGGCTGTGTGGAGAGGAAGAACTACTGCATGAAAGCGCTTGTTATCTCCGATATCCATAGCAATATCTGTGCGCTCGAAGCCATCTGGGAGCGCGAACGGGATAGCGATATCATCTACTGCGCCGGGGATCTGGTGGATGTGGGACCGTTTCCCAAAGAGGTGCTTGCCTGGGTGCGCGAACACAACGTCGTCTGTGTGCAGGGCAACCATGACCGACAGATCGTCGCCTGCTACCGCGAGCATGCGCAACTGGACCGGATGTTGCCGCGTGCCCGCGAGTGGCAGCACCATAACGCGCAGCATCTTGATGAAGAGGATATAACTTTTCTGGAGCAGTTGCCCCGGGCAGTTGATTTTGAACTGGACGGCATTCACTATGGCATGACCCACATGTACAAGGGCTACAACATGATTGTCAGTCGGCATGCCTTTGCCGGCTTTCGTGCCGAGACCTTCACCAATACTGATCCGGTGACGATCACGCATCTTATCTTTGGGCACACGCACCGCCAGGGCATCTACCATCTGGGAGACGCAATGACCTGGCTCAATCCGGGCAGCGCCTCCTACCGCCGCCAGGATGACCCCGATCAGACGGCGCACTACCTCACGATCACTGATGGCTCGATCCGGCTCCACCGGCTAGCCTACGACCTGCAACCGCTCTACAAGTATGTCGCGCATGTGACGCTGCAGAAGTCGGAACTGGATACGGCGCGCTGGTTTTTTGGGCCGAGGGGGTCAGGTGGCGTGTTGCGGTAAGCACTCCGGCCCTGGCTTGTACAACTTTTGCCGCATCCTCCCCGCCGGGGTATAATAAAATTGTACTATTTTGGTATTACACGAGTTACGCGATTGCCATGCAACCTTGGATGGTTGACCAGATGAATGGGAGAATCGCCTGCGGTAGCGTGGTACATCTTGTTCTTTTTGGCAAAACGTGGTTCGGTACCACCCTGCCGGAGGCTGAAATACCTTCCGGGTCAGTGACCGCGTAACTTGTAGGTAGTGCAGCTATTCCTCAGCATTCTCCATCATCCTCAGCATTGCTATGCTCACGGTGTCAGGGAAGTTCGTGTGTAGACAGCAGTGTTGCTGAAGGGAAGACTGGCATGACTCCCCCACTCCATGTCGAAGCACGGGACGAACGCTACTCCCGGCAAAATCCCCCATCCCAAACGCTCCACAGAACGCCTGTCGAACGCTGGCTCGGTTATCCTGAGTGCCACAGGCGCAAAACGTCGATAGGAATTGAAGCCAAGGAGGCTCAGGATGACAATGTTAGATACAGCGCAAGAACCAGTCGTGAACGAAGCAGCCGTGCAGACCTTCCAGTCGCAGTTGCGCGGCGCACTGCTGCGCCCTGGCGATGCCGGCTATGACGATGCCCGTGCGCTCTGGAATGGCATGATCGACAAACACCCGGCGCTGATTGCCCGCTGCGCCGGTACGGCTGATGTGGTGACGGCGGTTAACTTTGCCCGCGAGAACGAATTGCCGTTGTCGGTACGGGGTGGCGGTCACAACGTGGCCGGTCTGGCCGTCTGCGACGCCGGCCTGATGATCGACCTGTCACCCATGAACGGTATCCATGTTGATCCACAGGCGCGCCGGGTGCGGGCGCAGGCCGGGGCGCTCTGGGCCGATCTGGACCACGAAACCCAGGCGTTTGGGCTGGCCGTTCCCGGCGGCTTTGTCTCCAGCACGGGTATTGCCGGTCTGACCCTGGGCGGCGGCTTTGGCTGGCTGTCGCGCAAGTATGGCCTGACCTGCGATAACCTGCGCTCGGTGGAGATTGTTACGGCGGATGGACAGGTTCGCACCGCCAGCGCAACGCAGAATGCCGACCTCTTCTGGGGCGTGTGTGGCGGCGGCGGCAATTTTGGGGTGGTTACATCGTTTGAATACCAGCTTCAACCGCTGGGGCCGACCGTCATGGCCGGGGTGATTATCTATCCATTTGAACAGGCCCGCGCGGTGCTGAAGTTCTTTCAGGAGTATACCGCGTCCGCGCCGGAGGAGTTGGGCGCGCTGGCTGTCCTGCGCAACGCACCCCCCGCGCCATTTCTGCCGCAGGAGATCCATGGCAAGCCCATTGTAGCAATCTTTGTCTGCTACACCGGGTCGGTGGAAGAGGGGCAGCGCGTGCTGCAGCCGCTCAAGGCGTTCGGTTCCCCCATCGCCGATAAGATTATGCCCAAACCCTACACCAGCCAGCAGCAGATGCTCGACGCCACGGCTCCGCATGGACGCCGCTACTACTGGAAATCGGAGTATCTCTCCGGCATCAGTGATGCGGCGATTGATACCTGCATCGCCCATGCGCCGGACGAGAGCAAACCCTACTCGGCGGCGCTGCTCTTTCAACTGGGTGGGGCTATCAGTCGGGTTGATGCGCAGGCCAATGCCGCTGCTCATCGGGATGCCGCCTATGTGATCAATATCCAGGCCGCGTGGGAAGCGCCGGACGAAACGGAACGCTACACCCACTGGGCGCGTGAGTTCTGGTCGGCGATGCAGCCCTACTCCACAGGTGGGGTGTATGTCAACTTCCTGAGTGAGGACGAAGGCGGTGACCGCGTTCGGGCAGCCTATGGCGACCGCTATGAACGTCTGGTTGCGCTGAAGCAGCGCTACGATCCGACTAACCTGTTCCGCATCAACCAGAACATCAGACCCAATGGATAGGTAGCGAATGAACAACGAAACGATACAAGCCAGGACTCTATATTGGTGCAGTGGTTAGCTAACATACGCATCTGATCGAGCATGCCATCACTGTCAATGTCAGGATATGTTTGTCAAGGGTAGTAGCGGCGTGGTACCATGCAGAGTAGATCATTGAGGTTTCAACATAATGCGCTATGGTGACGGCAGCCTGTGCTGCCAACTCTGTGTGAGAAAGTTTTATGGCAACGCTGCATATTCAGTTGCTCCATACATTTGTACTGCGCGCCGGCGACGAAGCTATCACGAGCGTCAATACACCGCGCCTGCAATCGCTGCTGGCCTACCTGCTGCTGCACCGCCACGAATCGCAGTCGCGGCGGCAGATCGCGGTTCGCTTCTGGCCCGACTCAACCGATACCCAGGCACGTACCAACCTGCGTCAGCTTGTGCATTACCTGCGCCACGCCCTGCCTGATGCCGATACCTTTCTCTCCACCGATGCGGCCTATCTCCAATGGCAGCCGGAAGCGCCGTATACGCTCGATGTGGCAGCGTTTGAAACTGCCCTGGCGCAGGCTGAGCAGGCGGGGAACAGTGAAGAGGAGCGCGCTGCGCTGGAACACGCGGTATCACACTATACCGGCGATCTGCTGCCCGACTGTTATGATGAGTGGATTGTGCCTGAACGGGAGCGGTTGATACAACAGCACATTCACGCGCTGGAGCGGTTGATGGCCCTGCTCACTGTGCAACAGGCATACCAGCAGGCCATCCCCTATGCCCAGCGCCTGCTGCGGACTGATCCACTGAATGAAGCCGCCTACCGCACCCTGATGGATTTGTATGCACGCAGCGGCGACCGAGGCCGTGCCTTGCGCGTCTACCATACCTGTGTCACCACCTTGCAGCGCGAACTGGGTGTTGCCCCAGACACGGCGACCAGTGCGCTCTACGAGCGGCTAACCAGCGCGGACGCGCCAGTTCCAGCGACTCCGACACCCCGCGTAACACTGGTGAGTGATACGTCACTTGTCGGGCGACACACCGAGTATGATCACCTGCGACAAAGCTGGCAGTACGCGGAAGCTGGACATGCCCACCTGGTGCTGGTGGCAGGTGAGGCCGGTATCGGCAAAACACGTCTGGTCGAAGAACTGCTGGCCTGGGCGGAACAGGCCGGCATCAGGAGCGCCAGAGCGCGCTGCTATGCTGCCGAGGGTCGTCTCGCTTATGGCCCCATCATCGACTGGCTGCGTAGCGACCCACTGCGCGCCCTCCTATCCCGCCTCGAACCAGTCTGGTTAACCGAACTGGCCCGCCTGCTCCCGGAACTGCTCAACGACTATCCCGAGCTGTCCGCTCCTGAAATCCATCAGGTCGAGGTATGGGAACGCCAACGTCTGTTTGAGGCACTGGCGCGAGCTGTTCTTGTCACGCAGCAGCCGCTGCTACTGCTGGTTGATGACATCCATTGGTGTGACCGGGAAACCCTGGAATGGCTGCGCTATCTGCTGCGGTTTGACCCGGACGCCCCATTGCTTGTTGTCGGTGCCGCCCGTTCTGGCTCACTCCCGGATAATCCTGCCCTGCTGACACTCTTGCGCGATCTTCGTGCCGGCGCACAACTGCGCGAGATCGAACTTACCCGCTTGACCGCTGCGGAAACTGCCGCATTGGCTGCGCGCGTTGCAGGCCATGACATCGACTCGGCACGGTCGGCAGACCTCTTCGCCGAGACCGAAGGGAACCCCCTCTTTGTGGTTGAGATCGTCCGTGCCGGATGGTCACAAACCGCTGAGGTCGGTGCGGCGCCTGTCCATACGCCGGCAAGCCTCACGGCTATCCCCCCCAAAGTGTATGCCGTCATTGAAACACGCCTGACGCGCTTGTCGGCTGCGGCCGGCCAGACTGCCGAACTGGCGGCCAGCATTGGTCGGGAATTTCGGGTCGATGTGCTGGCCCAGGCGAGCGATCACGATGAGGATACCTTTGTGCGGGCACTCGACGAGCTCTGGCAGCATCGGATTGTGCGCGAACAGGGAGCCGAGAGTTACGACTTCAGCCACGACAAGATTCGTGAGGTCGCTGCTGCCCGCATAACCCTGGCACGCAGACGATTGCTGCACCGCCGGGTGATGCAGGCCCTTGAAATGGTGTATGTCACCCATCTGGATTCTGTGAGTGGACAACTGGCCTATCACGCCGAGCAAGCGGGTCTGCACGCCCAGGCCATCAGCTACTATCAGCGGGCGGGTGATGTGGCCCAGCGGGTCTATGCGAATGAGGAGGCGATTACGGCCTATACCCGGGGGTTGGCACTGCTCGATCATCTCCCGGATACGCCAGAACATAGTGATCAGGAAATTACGCTGCGGATTGCGCTGGGACCATCGCTCATCGCTGCCCGGGGGTATGCCGCGCCCGATGTCCAACAGAACTATGCCCGCGCTCGCACGCTATGTGAGCAGCGCGAGGACACCATCCGGCTTTTTCCGGCACTGTGGGGCTTATGGGTCTCGCTCTTCGTACGCGAAGCCCTGCATACGGCCTATGACCTGGGCAAACAGTGTCTCCACCTCGTGCGCACGCGCGATGAGTCAGCCGTTCTCGTCGCGGCATCCTTCGCAGCAGGAACCAGCCTGTTTCATCTTGGCCGGCTCGTACCGGCCCATCAGCATCTTGATCAGGCCATCACCCACTATAATTCGCGTCAGCATGCGACCCATGCCCACATGTTCGGGTCAGACATCGGGGTATTCAGTCTCATGTATGATGCCCACACCCTCTGGCACCTGGGCCACGCGAAGCAATCTTACCAGCGCGCCCGGGATGCCCTGGCACTGGCCAACGAGTTGGCGCACCCCTTCAGTCAGGCGATTGCCCTCATCTATGCTGCGACGCTGGATCAGTTCCAGGGCAATATCCAGGCTACACAAAACAAAGCAACCCGAGCCATTGCCGCCTGTCAGGAATGGGGGTTTGTCTATTACCTGGCATGGGCCACCATCCTGCATGGGTGGGCGCTGAGTGAAGCGGGTCAAGCAACAGCAGGCATCACGCAGATGGAGCAGGGGCTGGCTGATCTGCGTGCCACCGCAGCCGGGCTCCGCACGCCCTACTATCTCACTCTGTTGGCCGAAGCCTACCTGAAGCACGGTGATCTCGCGCAGAGCCAGGCCCGCGCCGATGAAGCGCTGCGCATTATCGCATCCCACGACGAACGCTGGTGCGCGGCCAGGCTCTACCGCTTGCAAGGCACACTGCTGCGGCAGCAGGGTGCAGATGCCGAAATTGTCGAACGCTGGTTTCAGCGGGCCGATGATGCACTGCACCAGAACCGCGCCCCCGAACCATCTGCGTAGGCCCCCTCCTTTATCTGCCTCCTGGTGTCTCGCTTCAGAACGCGTATCGAACGCCTGTCGAACGCAGACGAAACGATGTCCAGAACGTTGCGCGAAACGCCTGTCGAACGGGCGGGTTGGTATCCTGGTACCACAGAACAAGAAAAGCGCACAGACGAGTGAAAGGCAAACAGGATGCAAACGCAACAAACAACTCTCAAACATGAAGCGGTCGCAGGCTTGGCCCGGCAGGTGCGTGGTGCATTGCTTCGCCCCGGAGATGACCGGTACGATGATGCCCGTCAAGTTTATAATGGCATGATTGACCGTTCCCCGGCAATCATTGTGCGTTGTCATGATGTGGCCGATGTGATTGCGGCAGTCAATGTTGGCCGTGAACACCGCCTGCCGCCGGCTCTTCGTGGGGGCGGCCACAATGGCGCGGGCCTGGGCACCTGTGACGATGGTCTGGTGATTGACCTCTCACCGATGAATGGAGTCCGGGTTGACCCGGCGAGCCGAACCGCACGGGTTGAAGGTGGCTGCACCTGGGGTGATGTCGATCATGCCACGCATGCCTTTGGGTTGGCTACTCCCAGCGGCTTTATTTCGACCACGGGCGTGGCGGGGTTGACGCTTGGTGGCGGATTTGGCTACCTCTCGCGCAAATATGGCCTGACCATCGACAATCTGCTGTCGGCAGACGTGGTGCTGGCCAATGGGAGCCTGGTCACTGCCAGCGAAACGGAACACCCCGACCTGTTTTGGGCTATCCGGGGCGGCGGCGGCAACTTTGGCGTGGTCACGTCATTCGCGTTCCGGCTGCACCCGGTCAGTACCATTTTTGGGGGACCAATGCTCTGGTCACTGGAGCAGACCCCGGACGTGATGCGCTGGTACCGCGAGTTTATGCCCAATGCGCCCGGTGAACTTGACGGCTTCTTCGCGTTGATGACCGTGCCGCCCGTGCCATCCTTCCCGGAGGAGTTGCATCTCCAGAAGGTATGCGGCATTGTCTGGTGCTACAGTGGGCCACAGGCGCAGCTTGACACGGTCTTCGCGCCCGTTCGCGAGGTCGGGCCACCGCTGGTTGATGGCACGCAGCCGATGCCCTACCCGGCGATGCAGAGTCTCTTCGATGCGCTCTATCCGCCAGGGTTGCAGTGGTACTGGCGTGCCGATTACTTTCGCGAACTGAGCGACGAGTGCATTGCCACGCATGTGCAGCACGCGCAGCAACTCCCCACACCTCACTCAACGATGCATCTCTACCCGGTCGATGGCGCAGTGCATCAGGTAGGGCCGCATGATACGGCGTTCAGCTATCGTGAGGCCAACTGGGCGCAGGTGATGGTCGGGGTTGATCCCGACCCGGCGAATGCTGAGCGGATTAGCACCTGGACGAAAGATTACTGGGAGGCAGTGCATCCGTATTCACTGGGAGGGGCCTATGTCAATATGCTGATGGAGGAAGGCGACGAACGCATCAAGGCGGCCTATCGGGACAACTACCCGCGCCTGGTCGAGGTAAAAACGCGCTACGACCCGACCAACCTGTTCCACATCAATCAGAACATCAAACCAGCGGGATAGCCACTCCAGAGCTTCGCACCAGATGACTCCTTGATCGCTTCTGCGTCAGCGTGTTATTCGCGCAGGGAGCGTGCCGGGTTGGAACGTGGTTGAGCTGTCGAACAATGCGATATCAAGCAAAAGAAGGGAGAATATGATGAAAATGCACACCAACGATATGCCGATTGTGAACGAGACGCTGGGCACCACGGTGCGCGGCACGACGTGGGACGGGATGACATGCACCATTATGCAGTTCCCGGCGGGCACTGACCTCACGCCGGCGCTCAAGGGCCTGCCACATGATATGTGTCAGGTGCCGCATTGGGGCTATGTCCTGAATGGCACCCTGAACGTGCGCTATGTAGATGGCACCGAGGAAGCCATCACACCGGGCGAACTCTACTATCTGCCTGGTGGGCACACGGTCTGGTTTACCGAGGATACGACGTTTGTTGAATTCAGCCCGGCGCAGGGCATGCACGATGTCTTAGAGCACGCGGCGGCAGCGATGGCCCAGAGCTAAAACCAGGACCTTTCACATACGTGGCGAAACCACAGCAGCACAGCGTGGTGACGATAGCTACCCACGTCGCAGAACGCCCATCAAACGCTGTGCTTGCTCTGCTGGTTTCCAAAGATCGAAACCGCGAAAAAGAGGAGGAAAGTAAGTATGGAAAACCGAATACCTACTCACGCTGACTCGGAACGACATCTTTTGCAAACCGTGCTGGCTGGCGATGTCGTGCTGCCCATGGAATTGCGCCAGTTGCAGTCCCAATTGACGGGCGACGTCATCCTCCCCACCGATAGTCGCTACGACCAGCTTACTGCCCGCTGGAACGGGGGCTATGACCGACATCCGGCCCTGCTGGTGCAACCAGTTAATGCAGCGGATGTCGCAGCGGCTATCACGTTCGCGCGTGAGCATGAGCTACCGCTCGCAGTGCGTGGCGGTGGGCAGAGCGCCGTCGGGGAGTCTGGGAGTAATGGCGGCCTGACGATTGACCTGGCACAGATGAAAGACATGACTGTTGACTCGGCGACTTGAACCGTGCGTGCAGGCGGCGTCGTACTAGCACGTGAACCTGGGCAGGTTACCCAGAAGCACGACCTGGCAGTACCGACTTGGGCGCTTGCGACGGTCGGTATGGAGGGATTGACCACTCGTAGTGGCTTTGGCTTCCTGATGCGCGAATAGAGAGCTTGCAACACGTTATGAACCACGCAGCAGCAACGATGGCCCGGAGTGGCTAATGTACAGTACGGGAGCGAGGCGGGTCAGCTTCTACGGCTACTCCCGCTTCGCTCGGATAGAAAACGAAAGGAGGAAAACAAGAATGATTGAACAAACGCGCCGTACCGTGTGAGTCCTGAGAACGAAAGAACAACCAGGTTTTCCAATGCCGATGCAACAGAAGTTTTTGTTCTGTGTATAGCTCTTTTCTGTTCTTTAATATACGTTCATGTAGTTGACCGGAGGAAATATGCGTATTATCATTATTGGATTGTTTGGGTTTGCCGGCTGTGTCGCCGCCCTTTTCATAGTTAGCCGGGTTGCCGCGGGTACACCTACTGATCTGCATTCCGGTGCCGGCCGCGCACCGCTAATCGTTTCTGACCGTCAAATCGATAACGAGCAGACGGACAATAGCTCTCTGATACGCTCAACGCGGCGGATCTCCATTCCCTACGGCTTTGACTCCCCCCTGTCGCTCGACCTGGCTGAGCAGCGTATTCGGGCTTCGGGTGAGGGCGCCTGCACTGCCGGGGAAGATGTTACTATTGCCATAACTATCACCCAGGCCGCAACCGGAGCGACGGCAGTGGGGGAGACGTTAGCGTCATGCACTGGTCAGGTGCAGCGCTGGTCGGCTATAGCCGCCGTGCAATCGGATGCACCGATTACGCCCGGAACAGCGGAAGCTTGCGGGGTGGCAACAACCCGGCAGGAAGGCGAGGTGACGGATACCTTCGAGTGGTGCCGGGACGTAGCTTTGCATGTGCGGGTCTATCTGCCGGTCGTAATCGGACCCTGAGATCGAAAGAACGAATGAGAGAGCAAACCCACAGGTCTACACTCGGACGCAAAGGAGTAGTACTCCTCTTCTGGATTCTCCTGATAGGTGCCTATGAATGGTACATCGTTCAGCGTGATCTGTCTCATCTGGAGGCGTTACAAATGTTCCTGGGCTGGCTCCGGACTCCTGCCGGTTTGCTGGTCCTGCTGCTCATATTTGCCCTGCGTTTTCTGGTGTTTTTTCCCATCTCGCTGCTGGTGGTACTCACCGGGGCCGGCTTTGGCCGGCTACCAGGAATCCCGTTTGCATTTGCGGGGGTGCTACTGTCGGGCAGTACAACCTATCTGTTAGCGCGCTGGCTGGGTGAGGAGGGTGTCAGGCGGATTGCAGCGTACCCAATTGGATCGCGTTGGATTGGCCGGCTCCGCAGCCGCGGCTTTGAGACCGTCCTGGTACTGCATCTGCTCTTTCTGCCCTTCGATCTGGTGAGTGCATTGGCGGGATGGGTACGTGTCAGGTACAGAGGCTTTGCGTCGGCAACGCTGTTGGGATGGATTCCGGGCAGCATCGTGTTTACCACTATTGGGAAATCCCTGGGTCAGAAGGTAACTGAGGAGGGGATGTTGGCACCGATTGAACCCTGGATGCTAGTGCTCATTGGGGTTGTGCTGGTCGGCAGCTTGCTGGGGGCGCAGATATACCGGCGGTATATGGATTGACGCGGTGCGGAGGAAGGCATGCGTAGTAACGCGGGCTTTTCTCCGTCTTTTATTATAACCTTTGTTCTGGCTATGAAGGAGAATAACGATGGTCCTGGAGTCTTGCTATCAGGCAATTGCGCAACTCTGTTTTACCCTGCTCGGCTTATGGTGGGTGGTTGTGCAGACCAGGTACACGACATGGACCCACAACCCGCAACGGCGGCGGATTGCCACGCATATCTCGCTCTACTTCTGGCTGCCCGGTGGGATGAGTCTGCTGGCGCTGATACAAACCGAGACGGTGACGTTGTGGCGCTGGGCCTTTCTTATTGCAAGCGGCCTGGGATTGTTCGAGACCGTGCGCCTGATCCGGCATGACGATGATCGCCCCAGATCCGGTATCGTGCGTTTCTTGCGCTGGGCGGCGCTCCCGCTCTATGCGCTGATCCTCCTGGTAGCACTCAATCCGCTGTTTGCGCGGTTATTTGGCATCCATCCGTTAGTTGTAACGGGTGTACCGCTGGCCTTGATCGTCCTGCTCGGCGTCAATCTTGCCTGGGATTATTTCATTGAACCGCTGCCTGAGGAATAATGTATGCTACAATAGGCCTACCGTGACGTGGGATGGTGCCGCCACACAGACCGTTGAAACCCAGGACAAAGGAATGGACACCCCTGCCAGTGATTTCGATGGCGCATGGAACGAGGCGCTGGAGCGCTTCTTTGAGCCGTTTATCGCCTTCTTCGTTCCGCAGGTGCATGCCGGTATCGACTGGACGCAGCCGGTGCTGTTTCAGGACACCGCCCTGCAGCAGGTGGCCCCGGACGAGCCTCAGGGTAAGCAGCATGTGGACAAACTGGTGCGCGTGGTGCGGCGGGACGGCACCGCGACCTGCCTGCTGATCCATATTGAGATCCAAAGCCAGTATGATCGGGACTTTCCGGAGCGCATGTTCTGTTATCACGCGCGGACCTACGACCGTGACCGGCGACTGGTGGTCAGCCTGGCGGTGCTGGCGGACGAGGAGCCCGCCTGGCGCCCGGACCAGTTTGGCTATGCGCTCTGGGGCTGCGAACTGGCGTTGCGCTTTCCGGTGGTGAAACTGCGCGACCTGGATCGCGCTATGTTGGAGGCCAGCCCGAACATTTTTGCCACGCTGACCCTGCTGCACCGGGATGCCCAGGAGACACGCGGCCAGCCCCAGGCACGCATGCAGCGCAAACTGGACGGGTATCGGCGCATCCTGCGGCAGGGCTATACGCTGGAAGAGATCCGGGCGCTGCTGCGGTTGATGGAATATCTGCTGCGGCTCCCCACAGAGTTAACGCGCCCCACCGTTGCAGCGATGAAACAGATTGAAACCGAGGAGGTTGGGATGACGCTCGTGACCAGTTTTGAAGCAATCGGGCGGGAGGATGTAGTACTGCGCCTGTTGACGCGCAAGCTTGGCCCGCTCCCGGAGGAGGTGACGGCCCGCATCGCGGCCCTGGATAGCGCAACCATGCTGCTGCTGGCGGATGCCCTGCTGGATTTCGCTACCCAGGACGATCTGCGTGCCTGGCTGGACCAACTGCCGGGGGCGTCCCCCACGAATGCTGCCGGAGCAGCGGATCAGGCGGGCAATTGATGTCGTGTTGAAAACACACACAATCCTCATGTCTGTTGCGTCCCTACCGGGGTTACGGAGCCGCAGCGGTCCCGGGCCGCAGCGGGGCGGCGTGGAAGATGGG
>DAOTVB010000060.1:0-10038 GCA_034436755.1 Chloroflexaceae bacterium
GTTAGTGCCAGTGAATCTCGCTCCGCACATCCTCAACCACCTCGCCCTGCCGGTCAAGCAGCAGCCGCAACGAGTGGCGCAGTTGGCACTTGAGAATGGGACATTTGCCGGCTGCGGCCGTCTCACGGGAAACGCCGTAGGGGCAGGTGTCGGTGCGGCACTCCTCGGCGGTAACGGTGTAGCGCGGTGCGCCGGGAGGACCATCAAGTGACCGTACACGCAGCGGCACATCTTTCAGTTCGGGGACGTGCTGGTTCACATACTTTTGCGCCACGCTTAACATTGGGTTGACGCGCTTGGGTCGTGCCATAGTATCCCGCCTTTCTTGCTCAATCTAACTTTCTACAAGAGTATCAAATCTGTGAAGGATAGTGCGAGAAATGATCACAACCGGCTGTGGTGAAGTGGCAACTTTTCTGGAAATGGTTAGAACGTGCGGCATTTTTAGGCCTGGACGCCGACGCCATGCGTGCGGTATTTGAGGGCGCGCTTACGACGGTCCTGAGCAGTACCCCAACCTGAACCGTGACAGCAGTCTGCCCGATTGTGGGAAATCGCGTTGACAGCGCCGTCCGGTCAGGGTATGCTATACGGCGTGGAATAACAGCGTAGTTCCACGCTGCCGCAGGCGAATCTGGCTTCCATCGGATGAAATGTCCGGTTTGCGTGTCAACCGCGTAACGTGTGTGAGTGAGGTATGCGCGCGGCTGCAAGCCGCGCCTACAACGCTAATACAGCCGATTCTTCACGGAGTGGGTTCCGAACCAGGTGGGTGGAGAATAGTGTATCTCGGGCAGGGCCGGTGATCACCGGTCCTGCTTTTATGTGGGAGTTGGCGCGTTGCGCAAAACTGTTTATAATTGGCGGGCATGAGTAAAATGGTTGTTCTGTTGTTTGTCAGGTAGGAGTTGCCCCGGCCAGAAATAGTGCTATGTGTTGCATGCACGCCGCTACGTTGTATTTTCAAGGAGAATGTTGGATGTCCGATCAAGCCCGCATCCTGTCACTCGAGACCGAAATTGCGCGCCTACGTCAGCGTAACAGTGAACTGGAACAACTGCTTGCGACTGCCCACAGCCCGGTTGCGCTCCCCCCCATGAATCGTCCGGATGTTGATGTCGAGCCATCAACCGATACACCCGGCTCGTCGGAAGCCGCTACGCCTGAACCGGCGGATCTCTCCCAGGCCTTGCAACAACTGCAGCAAGAAAAGACGGCGCGCACTGTTGCTGAAACCCGCCTGAACTTATTTGAAGCACTGGTGGAAAATGCGCTGGATGGTATCGGTGTGGCTACCCTGGATGGAACGATTACCTATGGCAATCCGGCCTTCAAAACACTCACCGGCTTTGGTGATCGCACCGTCGGGAGCGCGATGGGCGAGTATTTTGATGCGGACGATCTGGCACGGGTTGCCCAGGAGGTAGTTCCTGCCGTAGTCGAGCAGGGACACTATCAGGGGCGCTTGCGTTACCGCCGGCCGGACGGCAGCCACTTTCTGGGGCAGATCAGCGCGTTCGTGCTCCGTGATGCTACCAATACCCCAACCGGCCAGGCAGTGATTGTGCGTGATGTCACCGCCCAGCAACAGGCTGAGGAGGAACGATTGGCGCTCCAGGAAGAAATTATTGTGACCCAGCAGGCCGTGCTGCGCGAACTGATGACGCCACTGCTGCCAATTGCCGAAGGGGTTGTTGTCATGCCCGTCGTGGGGAATGTGGACAGTGCGCGGACGCAGCAGATTATGGAAACACTGCTTGAAGGTATCGCTGTCCAGCAGGCCGGCCGGGTAATCCTGGATATCACCGGGGTGAAGGTGGTGGATACACAGGTGGCGAACGCGCTTATTCGCGCGGCCCAGGCATCGCAACTGCTGGGGGCCCAGGTGATATTGACCGGGATTGGTCCAGAGGTAGCGCAGACGCTGGTCCATCTGGCTGCCGATTTGCAGGGTATCGTGACGCGGAGCACGCTCCAGAGTGGCATTGCCTACGCGCTTGACCGGACTATGTAGTAAGATAAGGTGCTTACAGCACAGGAGCGAGCTATGATGCAAGCAAACGATGATCGCCCGCACGTTGGACGCGTCTACGATTATGTTCTCGGTGGTCAGCACAATTTTCCGGTGGATCGGCAGGCGGCCGCGCGGATCATGGAGGTTTTACCCGCCTATCCCAAGTGGGCGCAGTTGAACCGCCGCTTTCTGCAGTGGGTGGCGGATCAGTGGGCCGCCGCCGGGCAGCAGTATGTCCTTGATCTGGGATCAGGTCTGCCCACGCAGGGACATCTGCATGAGCGAATGCCCGAGGCGCAGATCCTTTACTCGGATAATGATCCGCTCTGCGTTACTGCGGGTGGGGAGTTGGTCGCGCACCTGCCCAATGTTGCCTATGTCCAGGCCGATCTGCGCGAAGCGGATCAGGTGCTGAAGGCCGCCGTGGACTTCTTTCCCGCGCAGCCCCGGGTTGCCATCGACTTTATTGGTGTTACCTACCTGCTTGACGATGAACAGTTAACCAGTCTGGGTCGCCGGTTGCATACCTGGGCTGCTCCCGGCAGTGTGATGGCCGTCAGCTTTTTGCAGCGGGATCTATCCCCTAATGGCCGGGTATTTGCCGAGGAACTGCAGCAGCGCCTGGAGCAGATGGGGATAACTGTCTACTATCGGACGCCCGCGCAGATCAGCGCGCTGCTCGACCCCTGGCAACTGGTTGAGGCACGTCCGCTGGAGCAGTGGATCGGTCAGGTAGATAGCGTTACGTCAGAGGATCGGGTGCAGGATCTCTTCTGGATGTCAGGTGCGCTGCTTACGCATAGCTAAAAGTATAACTGATTTCGCCGCATCGGAGCCAACACAGCGTGTGTAGTGCCAACCGGGGGTACAATGACACAGGTGTTATCGAATTTTGATCGGGTTTATCCGCATATCAGCGCGTTCGTGCAGTCCTATGGCTGGATTGAAATCGGGGAGCATGAAATAATCCCCGCCTTTGTGCGTGCTTATGATCCTGGTGGCACTATCTGGGAAGGTGATGCCGAGTATGTATCGCTTGATGCCGCACTGTCTGCCTTAGATCAAGCGCTGGCGGAGTGGATGGCAGAAAACGGCTTTGAGGTGTAGCTCTATCGCCTGCTGAAACTCTATCAGCGGTCATAGTCACTCCGCTGAGGGCAATTATGGGAGGCCAACGATGATGCCACCGTTTGAGTTGGACCATCTCTTTGTCACCCTGCCGCCGGAGGCTCCCGGCATTGAACTGGTGCTGGCCCTTGGTCTGCGGGAGGGCACGCGCAACGTCCATCCCGGGCAGGGTACCGCCAACCGCCGCATCTTCTTTCGCAACGCGATGCTGGAGTTCCTCTGACTTACCGCTGCAACTGAGGCGCAGAGCACGGTAATCCGGCGTACGCGCCTGTTTGAGCGCTGCAACCATGATAAAATGAATGCCTGTCCGTTTGGTATCTGCTTGCGCCCGACCGCGCACCCCACCGACCTGCCCTTCGCAACCTGGGACTATACGCCACCCTACCTGCCACCGGGTGCGTCGATTCCGGTTGCCACCAGCTCCGAGTTAACCCACGAGCCGTTGATCTTCTGCCTGCCCACGGCGGTTCGCCCCGACCGCTATCTCGCTGACCGACAGCAGCCGGTTACGCACCCCGCCGGGTTGCGCGAGATCACCCAGGTGGTTCTGTCTATGCCGTTGGCGCAACCACCGTCGGAGGCACTCCGCTACCTGCACGATGCTGGTCTGGTTGTGCTGCGGGAGGGTGAGAGTTACGCAATGCAGATCGAATTTGATGGGGGAAGGCAGGGGGCGGAGCGATCATTTGCGCCCGCGTTGCCGCTGGTGTGGCGCTGGTAGCCGAGAGATACTTCGGATCGCACATGTTGATCGCTTACAATCCAGGAAGCGACTTACATTTAATTTATGGACGAGTACGTTCTTCGTAATCATCTTGACTGAGAAGATCGGTTGGCAACACTTCCTCGATTTGAAGTGCCAACTTGCGGCGAAAAATGCCACGATAGGTGTAGCGGACCTTCACGAGTAGACCGTACACGGTATAAACAATCTGCTGTCCGCCGGAGGGCAGTGTACGGGTGTAGTCGTAGCGACCAATATCTGGATTGGCGCGCAGCATTTCGATAACCTTTTGCACATTGGCCTGCTCAGCACGAGTGAGAGCGTGAAACTGTGCTGATGCACGGCTCGTCCAGATAACATTGAGGTACATCTGTTATGTCCCGCGTTGCTCGCGCAACATAATCGCCACTTCCTCTTCGGTTAATGGTCCCTCCTCTGGTGCTGGTATATACGGAGTTCTGGTTGGCAACCCATCTGCACCGGCAACATAGAGCGGTGTATCCGGCTCAGAAATAATCTGGTCGGTCTGATCACCTGACGGCATGGGAACGGGTAGCCCTAGCAGAATCTCAGTTGCGCGCTGCACCCGGTCGGCTGGATCGCAGTCCTCTTCCAGGAGGATAGTCAAAACTGTACGAACAGCGGTACGAAACTGCGTATGTTCATCCATCGAGGTGATGCCCTTTCCGTATGTGCTCTGAATCGGTGTACCAGGCTCTTCGTAGCTTTAGTAGCTGTCCACCGCATACCCTGGTCGTGCTTGCTCCTCTCAACGGTCGAATTCTACAACCTTTGCCACCAGAACGCAAGAGCTATCCATCCAGGTCTTCACATTTACACAAGTTACGCGGTGAGCATACAAACCGGGCATTTCACCAGATGGACGGCAGATTCGCCTGTGGCAGCAGGGTACTCTTTTTTCTTTTTCACAAAAAAATTCACGTTGTGAATTTTTTTTGTGAAAAAGACAGAGAATTTCCCGTCCGGACGGTGGCGAAATATTCTTCCGGGTCAAGGACCGCGTAACTTGTGTCATTTAAATTGCGCAGAGAGGCCGGCACACCGGAGCCAGGCATACCGGAGTGAAGAACCGTACACGAAGCACAACCATACCAGTGGAGGATGGACATGCTTTGTGTACGGTTCACAGTTCATCAGGACGGGGCAGCAGTGGTTTCGGTGGTGGTCTCGGTGGTATTGTCGGGATAGCCCTTCACACCTTTCAGCGCTGAGGTAGAGGTTGCCTCAAAGTGCGGGATCACACTAAAGCTGCCGTCTGTCTCCAGCACAACGGCCTCAATATCTTCAAGGCAGGCAATTCCCTGGTTACGCACCGCGGCACGAATCTCGCCTTCCGTAACGCGATTCTCTCTGAGCGCAGCCTGCCGAAACTCACCCCGGTACAGCAGCAATGTCGGTTCAAACTTGATCAAGTTCCGCACATCGGCATAGCGGACTGACAGCCAGCTAACTGCGTATTGCAGCACGACCAGCAGTGCAAACCCAAGCACACCCTGTGCTACCGAGGTGTCTTTGGATAAGATCATCGTTGCGAGGAGCGAGCCAAATGCCACAGTGACGATAAAGTCGAAGGCATTCCACCGTGCGAGCGTGCGCTTGCCGGAAACCCGCAGCAAAATAACGAGCGTAACATATGAGAGTGTACCAACGATGAGTGTGCGAAATAAAACGGTGAAACTGTCAAATAACAAAGTGACTCCTCACTTTCTTTACTCTACTGGACAGAGGTTCCTGACATCGCGTGTCTGGACTTACAGCTTCGGAACGCTGCCCTATCGAGTAAACGGCTTATCGATATCTGCATCTACCGCGAGGCGATGCCTCGTACCTGCTATGCAGCATTGCAACAACCGTGCCAGTAGGCAATAGCCGACCCGTGAGTGGCGGGTGTGAACGTTCCATCGTTTACACGACTTACGCAGTGGGCATTCAAATCAGGCATTTGCCTCTATGAACGGCACGATTCGCCTCCGGCAGGGCGGAATGCTCTGCCCAGTCAGTGACCGCGTAACTTGTGTTGTTTAGACACAGCGCCTGTCCCATGTCCCCTGTCCCCTGTTCTTCATTTCTTAACTCAGATTTAACAGTATCTTCATGTTTGTGCGTGACGCTGGTGCATTTCTTGCAATAGTCAGGATAGCGGCAGGTGGAGAAGACTGTTCAACAATGCAACCACTGTCGGGCATATCACAACAGCCGTCCGCGCATTTTAGATTGTACGAACAATGAGGCAGGAGAGAAAAATATGGATACCAACACCTCACCGCAAGAAACGCTCCAACGACTGTTGCAGGCCGACCAGGAAGCGCAAGAGCGCGTCCAGCAGGCTGAGGAAAAAGCCTATGCCTTGTTGAAGCAGGTGCGCGAAGAGGCGCATAGCCTGGTAGAGCAGGCCCGCGAAGCGGCACAGGCCGAGGCCCGCGCAATTGTCCAGACGGCGGCGACGGGTGCCCCGACCGCACCGGAGCAGACCGCCGCAACCGATACCGATCAGGCATACCGTACCGATCCGCAAGCTCTGCGGCAGCGTGCAGAACCCCGCATTCAGGATGCGGCCGGACGGTTGGCAGCCTGGGTCGCTGGAGAGGATCTATAGGATGGTTGCCCTGCTTGGCCCGGTGCGCTATGCCGCACCCAACGCTGGTGTGCGGGCACGCCTGGCGCAGCGACTGTCTGCCAACCTCTGGGCGCAGTTGTTGGCAGCGCCCAATCTGGATGCGGTTGTTGCGCTTCTGGGAACAACGGCATACGGGGCAACGCTGGCGGCGGTGACCGGCCAGACACCGGAACCGGAGCAGGTGGAACAGGAGTTACGCGCTTACCTGATCCAGGCATTCCGCGTTCCGTTCAAACTTATGCAGGGCAAACCCCGTCCCCTGCTGGACTGGCTCTGGCGTCGCTTTGAACTGGAAAATGTTAAAACGGTCATGCGCTCAGTTGCGAGTAACCGACCGCCCCGCGACATTCGGGCGGCGCTGCTCCCGCTGGGGAGTGGGTCGGAACTGCCCTGGGACGCTATGATCGAGGCGCAGTCGCTACCCGCACTACTTCCCAGCCTGCGGACAACGTTTCACGGCGAACAGTATGCCCGCGCACTGGAACCGGCCATGGACCGCTACGGGCGCGAGGGCAAACTCTTTGTGCTGGAAGTGGCCCTGGATCTGGCCTACTACCGGCGCTTGCTACGGCTCCTGGACGGCCTGGGAGGACGTGACCGGCGCGATGCGGGGCGTTTTGTGGGCACACTGATCGATGGGCACAATCTGCTCTGGGCGTTCCGCTATCGGGTCTACTTCGATCTGAGTCCGGAGGAGATTCTGAACTATACCTTGCAACGCCGCCTGCGGGTAGATGCGGCAATGGTACGGGAGATTGCGCTGGGTGCATCGCTGCCTGAAGCCACCCGTGAGGTCTGGAATGATCGCCTGCCCGACCTGGAGCGGCTGGAAGAACGGCCCCCGGAGGAAGCCCTGCCCGACCTGGAGTTGATCGTGCGGCGCTACCTGTATATCCAGGCTCAGAGGGCGCTGGAGGGCTACCCATTTCATCTGGGAACGATCCTGGCCTACACGGTCTTGCTGGAGAGTGACGTGCAGGATCTGATCGCCATCGCCGAGGGCAAAGCGGCCGGATGGTCGGCCGAGCAGATCCGGCCCACCTTGATCGGGAGACGCGGATAAGCCGGCATAGGCGCGAACAAATTCATAATAACCGGAGAATAGATCAGTATGTTCACACCCGCTCAGATGCACAGAGTAAATATTTTCTTGCAGGAACAGGATGTGGAAGCGGTTATGGTCGCTCTGGCTCGCCTGGAAATCCTGGATGTTGGAGAGAGCGCAGAACAGGCGCGCTGGTCCACGAATGCGGATTCGCACTGGAGTGATCTGACCGATACCTACACCAGCCAGGCACACCGCCTGGAAAGTTTGCTGACAACCCTGAAGATTCCGCACCCGGAGCAACAGCCGCCGGAAGAACTGCACCCGAGTAATGACGTTGTGCGCATCAGGAGTACGCTCACCGAGGTCGAGCAGGCGGTGCATGCCTGGCAAGAACAGACCGCTGAGGTTGAGGAGCAGCGCAAATGTTTAGATCTACTCCAGCGGAGTATGCAACTCTTACAGCCACTTGATATCTCCGTCGAAGACATGCGCAATCTCAAATTTCTGCACCTGGTTATGGGCACCCTGCCACGGGAAAACTTTGACAACCTGCAGTATATTCTTTTCCGCATTCCCTTTGTCATCGTCCCGGTTGAACTGGATAATGACCGCCTCCTGGTCTTTGCGGCCACCGATCAAGACGATGCCCCCATTTTGGATCGGGCGCTGAACAGCATTTTTATGGAGCCGCTGGAATTGCCCGCAGATCTGGCGGGCACACCGGCCCAGGTGATAACAACCCTTCAGGAGCGGCAGGCCGAGGCCGAGCAGCGGCGCAAAGAACTGATCCAGGAGCGGGAGCGTCTGGCCCAGAACTGGGGGGAGACGCTGCTGACCCTCTGGCGGCAGGCGCGCAGCAATGCCCTGGTAACCCGCACCATCAGCCGCCTGGGCTACCGCGAGGGGATCTACCTGATTACGGGGTGGGTACCCGAATGGCGCGCTCTGGAAAAAGTGATGAAAACAGTTGAAGGGATTGCCGACCAGCGGGCCAGTATCGAGGTGTTGGAGCCGCGCGGCGGGGGGCAGCGGAAGGTACCAACCCTGCTGCGCAACCCGCCGTTTCTCCGGCCCTTCGAGAATATCGTCTCGACCTTTGGCTTTCCCTCCTATAACGAGCTTGATCCAACCCTGCTGGTTGCGCTGACCTTTGTGGTCATGTTTGGCGTAATGTTCGGCGATGTGGGGCATGGTCTGCTGCTGGTGCTGGTCGCGCTTGGCCTGCGGTTCTGGGGCAAGCTGACCACCATCGCTGGTGTGCTACTGGCCGCGGGCGCCAGCGCGACGGTCTTTGGTCTGCTCTATGGCAGCCTGTTTGGGCGCAAAGATATTCTGCCCCATATCTGGTTGAGTCCGCTGGACAACACCATGGATATCCTGATCGCCTCGGTCATTTTTGGGGTTGTGCTGCTCAACATTGGCTTCTTACTCCATCTGATCATTAGCGGACGAGCGCAGCGCTGGGGCGATTTCCTGTTTAGCCGCGACGGTCTGGCCGGCCTCTGGCTCTACTGGGCGCTGGCGGGCGGGATTATCGCCCTGGTGCTGGGCTTCACCTTCCCGCTGTTCCTCTGGGTCGGGCTGATCCTGCTGCCGACCGCGCTGATCTTTCTGAGTGAGCCGTTAAGCCGCCTGATTACGGGCGAGCGGCCACTGCTGGAAGGGGGCTGGGGCGAGTATAGCGTGCAGGCCTTTTTTGAACTCTTTGAAGCGCTGATCAGTTACATCAGTAACAGCTTTTCTTTTATCCGGCTGGGGGCCTTCGCGGTGGCCCACGCCATTCTGAGCCAGGTTGTGCTCGAGCTGGGAGGGATGGCGGGCGGCATTGGGCAGTGGGTCATCCTGCTACTGGGAACGCTGGTCATCATCGGGTTTGAAGGGGCGATTGTCAGTATTCAGACATTGCGCCTCGAATATTACGAGTTTTTCGGGAAGTTTTTCCAGGGCCAGGGGCGCGCGTTTGTGCCCCTGCGCCTGCTCGATGAAGCCGAACAGGTTTGATGAACAAGAATGAAAGAACGAAAGAACGGAGGTTATAGCGCAATGATACATCTGATCGTGGTAGCACTCATGGTTGCAGGGTTACTGGTCGTTAGCCGGCACAGTTTATCACCCGGCGTGGTTATCCGGGCACTCTCTGGCGGATTGCTAACCCTGAATGGAATTGTGGCAGTTGTAGCCCTGGGCGGGGCGCTCCTGCTCTGGCTGGATGCGCCGGCAACCGTGCAGGCCGCGCCAATGCTCCAGGAAGGTGCCCAACAACAGTCAGGCGGCGGCGACCAGACCGGCACAATCGGCGCGGCGCTGGCAACCGGCCTGGCTGCCATCGGTGCGGGCATCGCCGTCGGGATTGCCGGGGCGGCCGCGATTGGCGCGATCACCGAGAAACCGGAGGTGCTGGGACGCACGCTCATCTTTGTCGGTCTGGCTGAGGGTATTGCAATCTACGGATTGATCATCTCATTCCTGATCCTGACAGGTGG
>DAOTVB010000061.1:0-16350 GCA_034436755.1 Chloroflexaceae bacterium
TGCGCGAGTTTGTCGCCTACGCCCCCTTTGCCGACGATGTGACGATGCTGGCGATCCGCCGTATTTCCCCACACGGATAGGATCTGTCAGTAAGACGTGCTGCTGCGTGTCCGCTGCCCCGGTGTATTCCCCGGCTTTTCAACGTGCATGTTCTCTACGCTATCAGTCATCGCAGCACCCAGTGGGTGCTGCGATTTTGTGATCTACCTACTTCGAACTCCAGGAGTTTACCAGCGACCCGCGCCGGCAGGATACCGACGCGGACGGGCTGACCGATGACAGCGAGTTCCGCCTGGGCACCGACCCGCGCAATCCCGACAGTGATGGCGATGGTACGCTGGATGGGCAGGAGACCTACACCAGCGCAGCCGCAACGACCGATGGCGCGGTCACGGTGGATATAACCGGCGTCGGCGATGTAGCCCGCACGATCACGTTCCAGCCCTTGATCTCCAGCACCCTGCTGAGCGGACTGCCCGGCCAGATCACCCCGGCAGTGGATATCACCGCCGACGCGCCCTTCGACACCGCCCGGATTACCATGCGCTTTGACCCGGCCCAGGTGCCGGATGGCGATGTAGACAACCTGCGTATCCTCTACTACGACGCGGCGGACCAGGTCTTCAAGCCCACGGATGGGGCGTATGGCGTGGACGCCGCCGCCGGTATTGCCTGGGCCGAGACCAGCCACTTCACCCCTTTGTGCTCTTCTACATTCCCAACTGGAACAGCGTCTGGGAGTACACCATGGCGCCCGGGCGGGACAGCACCGACCCGGTGACGACCAGCCTGGATGTGATGCTGGTGCTGGACTCGTCGGGGAGTATGACGAGGAACGACCCGCAAGACCTGCGCAAAACGGCGGCGAAGAACTTTATTGATGCGCTGCTGGTCGGCGATCAGGTCGGCGTGGTTGACTTTGACTTCAACGCCGTGTTGCTGCAGAGCCTGACCCCACTGACAGAGACGGCAAAGACCGCCGTGGATCAGGTCGATAGTTCAGGTACCACCTGTATTGGCGCTGGCATTGCACTGGCAACGCAGGAGATCGTGGCCAACAGCGCTGCCGACCGGCTCAAGGCCCAGATTGTGCTGACCGATGGGCAGGATAACTCCTCTTGTAATCCCGACTATGCGGCCCTGCTGACCGCTGCCGGCGACGCCGGTATTCAGATCTACACCATCGGGCTGGGGACGGATGTGGACACCGCCCTGCTCCAGCAGATCGCTACGGAGACCGGCGGGCAATACTTCCCCATCACCAACGCCGACGACCTGCCGGAGGTCTTCCGGCGCATCGCCGAGGGACCGGACCCCGACCAGGACACGGACGGCGACGGCCTGCCCGACTGGCTGGAGACGCAGGGCATCCGCCGGGGCAACGGCACCATCGTCACCACCGACCCGAATAACGTGGACACCGATGGCGATGGCCTCTCCGACGCGGAAGAAGTCGGCACCCTGCAGACGGGACCGGACGGCGACTACTACGATGGCATCACCGATCCCCGTGCCATCGATACTGATAATGATGGTTTGAGCGATGACGAGGAGTTGGAGATTGGGACTGCTCCATCGCGTGCTGATACTGATGGTGATGGTCTAGAAGACCTGATCGAAATCAATGCCAACTTTGATCCATTTGATCCCAATCCGGATGGCGACCATCGCGGCGATTATGAGGAATGGGTTCGTGATTCAGATCCATTCTACTATAATAAAAGAGCATGAGATTACGCCGCTGACTTTATTTTAGGCCTTGTACTTGGTGATGCCGGAGAGAACATGGCAAGTATGGGGCTGATTTCTAATGACAGCATCCAATCAATTGGCTATCTTTCCGGTTGGATCGTTAGTGGCCTGGTTCTTGTTGGCGATATCCGCGACTCTATAGCCGCCCTCGCACGTGGAGATCTGATAGACACAGTGCTCAATGCACTCGGTCTCATTCCTCTCCTGGGTGATGGTTCGAAAGCTGCCAGGGTTATTGCTGAATTCCTACAATGGGCACCTGACTTGATCCGTCCGGTAACACGCTGGATTGCCACAACTTTTGCTGACCATCCACAAGTGTTTACAGCAGCGGCGGCAGTAGTTGGATTTGGTGGTCAGCGGCTTAGGAATTTACCCGCAAACGAAATTGCTCAGCTAGCCAAAGCTGGTAATAGGGGAGATGTTCTCGAAGAGTTTCTAGAAAGAGGAGGAGAGTTTATCTCCAGACAGTTGAGCCAGTCTCAAGTCGATGACCTCTATAATAACAAGGTCAAAGTTAACTGGGATACGACGAAAAATTACAATGTAGCCCAGGCAATGGCAGTCGAGGCTGCAGAAGACTTCCTGATTTCTGAGGGGTACAGGGTTCTGTATGTTGGTCGTAACACTCCGCTCCCATCATCAAGATTTAGATGAACTCGTGCTGTTCCTGGCCCGCCGCGCGCCCGGGTCATATGGCCTGTTATACTGGCGCGATGATGAGGATGCCAGTCCGCCGGGGTATGGCAACTTTCATATCCGCGTGCTGGCGCGTGGTACGATCAGCGATCGATTTGATCCCTTTCTGTCACCGACGATCCCGGTTATTGAGCATGGGGAGCCAGCTATTGTACGTATACGGATTAGTATGTCGATGCGTTATGAACGCCGTGGATCGAACCGGAGCTTGCGCCGGATGCCGCTATGTCCATCCATGATCTGTACGGATTTGCTGACACAGACATCGAAACCGGGTGTGGTGTGGTTGAACAGGCGTTCACTAAGCAACTGGTTGCAGCGTACAGCACCTACCGCGGTGGTGACTACTACCGCTCCGTAATTGGAGACATTGAACACATTGTTCTCCAATACAACTTCGATGTCGCCGAACAGGAGTGAACCGAGGACGCATTTCAGCAACACCCGGTGCTTTTGTATGTGCGTGTGGCGACCATCGCGCGGGCGGACCAGATCCGGCACCGGCTCATGACCCAGGCACCGACCGTTCGTCATCTCCAGCGTAGTGAAACATAATACACCAGATGTTCTGTCAGCCAATCTGGTGCCGAGGAGTGGCGCATTCAGGATTTCGCGCGGGGGTACAATCTGGAACAAAGCAGGCGCACACTTCGCATGAAAGAATGAGGTAGTAGCATGCCAATTGTCGTGAACGTGTATTGGTTGGATCGATTATGGACGCCGATTGGTGGTGGAGCCGATGTCGATGATCATCCCCTTGAGGATCTGAATGCCGAGGATGAGATAGAGGTGCGGCGGTTCATCCATGAATACCTGGCTCCACACTTTGCGAAATATGGTTCAGATGAGCAATTTCGCCTCAAGGAGACGTTGCGGTATGGTTTGAATGCGTTTGACGACCGTTCCCTGGAACAGGCATTTGATCGCTGCATGCCACCATTTGCCGCCCCACGGAACATCCGCTGGTTGTACGAGGTTATTTGGCAGGAGTTCTTTGGTACGGAGGACTGGCATATTCAGGATTTGGGGCAGTATGTTGTTGACAATGATTTTCGTCGATTATCTCTGCGCGATTAGCAGCCATGGTTGCTGCATACCATGGCTGGAACACTGCATAGGGAGGCAATAGCACAGGCATTCCTCTATCGCTGTACTCCTTGTCATATTGTAAGGGGGTCTTATGCGTACATTATCAGAGACAGAATTCACGTATGCAGCGGAGCCGGTGTTGAGACGTCTGTTTGCAGGGAATGATCCCTATCAGGCGTCATTTGCAGCCGACGTTGCAGCAAAGCTGATCCTGTTTGAATATTGGTATGAGTTAGAAGACCCGCTACTGCGTGTTTTCGTCGAGGTGTCGTTAGCAACGGGAGCGCATGGATTGTATGTTTCTGTTCTGGACCGACCCGAGCCGGCGCATCAGCACCAACCCTATCATTGGTATGTGCGTTTTGACCAGATTGAACAGTATCGCAGCCTGGTTGGACCACTGGAAAATGTCGTGTATGCTGACAATGGTCAGTGGGCGATTATGGGGTCGGATGAACATCATGGTCTACTCGCATGCTCTGCGTCTGTGTATGCGTATCTGATCAGGGCGATCCCGGATATCCCCCAGCAGGTGTATCGCTTTCTCCAATACTGGGCACATAATAAAAAAGAGCTTCAATCGGATGTATCATGGATGCACCCGCTGCTTGTCGGCACATACGGCGCGCAGCAGGCTGCCGAGTTGTTGCGTACCGTGAACCTGGGATTGACCATGTGACAAAGGCTTGCTGAACCGTGGCAGGAATGGCAAAAGCCTGCAGCATGGGATAATTCAAGCTCATTCGTTCAGGTTTCCATAAATTGAACGGAGTGGTGCCGTTCCGATGAAAAAGGAAACAGCAGACATTCACATTGCCCAGGAAGCGGCCCGTGCGGGCATGCCACCGCACGCCATGCTCCGGTTGCTCCGGGATCGCTTCGCCCCAACTACCCCTCTTCCGCGACCAATCCTGGCAGTAGAACGTTGTCTGCTGCTGGCATTCGGCATTCCCCTGCGAATAGTGCGTGACATTGAAATGTGGGAAGGCTTCTCCCAGGCGGGGACGTTTCCAACTAGTACGCATACGGATCAGGATATAGACAATTTGTTAGCGCCCTGGATCGCGCACTATCTTGCCCGCGAAGCCCGTCTGCCCATCCATGACCTGTACGGGTTCACCGACACGCCAATGGACACCGCCCGTGCGTGGGTTGAGTCGGCCGTTGCGACCTCGTTACGTGCGTCGTACAGCACCTACCGGGGTGGTGATTACTACTGTTCTGCGCGTGATAGCCAGGAGGAGGTGATTGTGCAACGCAACTTCGATAGTGTCACGCATGAATGGTAGCTTGCAGGTTTGATGGCAAATTGGTATAACCGAGCAGAACGCAGTGAGATAGCGGGTGGTGTAAGGTGAGGCTCATCCCCACCCGATATTCTCCTCTTTTGGTTTCTTGCCCTTACCGCCTTCCTCTTCTTCGCCCTTGCCGCTTAGTTCCTCTTCGAGCATCTGATCAACCATCTCGTCCCAGTCTTCACCGGCCTCCTCGCCCAGTTCTTTGCCCATCTTCTTGGCCCACTTTGCAATCGAGCGGGGATCGTCCTCATCCAGCCCGGCAAATGTGGAAGGGTCGGCCATGGCTTCCAGGCGCGCCTCCTCCGACTTGATCGTGGCAAACTGTGAGACGGCCCGCTGCACCTGGGTGGAACCACAGCGCGGGCAGACCAGTTCCGTCGGATCGCTAAACCCACGTACCAGCTTCTGAAAGCGCGCGTGGCAGTCCGGACAGACGTATTCATAGATTGGCATAGGGTTCCTCTCTCTCTTGTTCAGTAAGATTATCGGGTTATTATTTCAACCAGTCATTCAACAGGTATTACGCGGTTGGCATGTAAACCGGAGGTTTCACCCAACGGAAGCCCGATTCGCCTGCGGCAGCATGGTACACTTTTGATCTTTTTCACCCTGCCGGAAGCCCAACACTTTTCCGGGTCAGTGACCACGTAACTCCTGTCATTCAAGCACTTCCAGTATCAGCGGTGGGGGCGGGGTGGGCTGGTCTTCCAGGGTGTAAGCCGCCAGCAGGCGCGGCGCAACGCGGGCAGCATCGGCTTCGCCGGCAGCGTGAATCTCTAGCAGAAGTGTCCCGGCCGCAACTGCATCGCCCAACCGTGCCGCCAGCACCAGCCCGACCGCCGGATCAATGGTATCGTCCTTATGTTTGCGACCCCCACCCAACTCATTGACCACCAGACCGGCCACCTGGGTATCAATCGCGGTGATGTAGCCACTACGCGGCACACGCAGCGGCATCACCACCGGAGCCTGGGGCAGGCGCTGCGGATCATCCAGAGCCGCCAGATCGCCGCCCTGGTTGGCAACCATCTGGCGAAACTTCTGCCAGGCCGTACCGTCTGCCAGCGCCTGCTCCAGCATCCGGCGGGCCACGGTTGCGTCGTTGGTCTTTCCCGCCAGCAGCAGCAGCCGGGTTCCCAGCACCAGACAGAGTTCGCGCAGATCGGCGGGACCGTGTCCTTGCAGGGCGGCCAGCGCCTCGCGCACCTCCAGCGCATTCCCGATAGCACTGCCCAGCGGCTGCTCCATTGAGCTAATCACCGCCGCAACCCGCCGCCCGGCATGCTGCCCGATGCCCACCATCGTCTGAGCCAGCAGCCGCGCCTGCTCCGGTGTGCGCACAAACGCGCCGCTGCCATACTTTACATCCAGCACAATACAGTCGGTGCCTGCTGCCAGTTTCTTGCTCATAATGCTGGCGGCAATCAGCGGGATCGACTCGACGGTCGCCGTCACATCCCGCAGCGCATAGAGGCGTTTGTCGGCGGGGGCCAGATCGGCGGTCTGCGCGGCAATCACCAGTCCCACCTCGCGCACCGCCCGGCAAAAAGCAGCAAGTGCCAGATCGGTGCGAAAGCCGGGAATGCTCTCCAGTTTGTCAATGGTGCCACCGCTAAAGCCCAGACCGCGCCCGCTCATCTTTGCCACCGGCAGCCCAATGGCGGCGACCAGCGGCGCAAGCAGCAGCGTAGTTTTATCGCCCACCCCTCCCGTGGAATGCTTATCCACCGTTAGCGGCGCATGGGCATGCAGATCGAGCATGGTGCCGCTACGGGCCATCGCCAGCGTCAGATCGGCCGTCTCGCGCACATCCATCCCGCGCAGCACGACCGCCATGGCCCAGGCCGCCATCTGATAATCGGGAATCTCACCCCGCGTATACCCCGCGATGAGCCATGCGATCGCTTCAGCCGCAAGCGCCTCACCGTCACGTTTTTTGGCAATGATATCGATTGTGCGCATGAAATCTACAAACGGTTAACGGTTAAGGGTTAAGGGTTACATCCGTAACCGTTAACCCCTAACCGCAATACCTTTCAAATAAGCTCCTGGCGTGCAGCAAGTCCACTACATCTAGTCAATTTGTGCAGTTTGGAGCACTAAATAACTCTTATTTGAAAGGTATTGCCCCTAACCGTTAACCCCTAACCGTTAACCCTTAACTATCAACCCCTAACCGTTAACCCTTAACTATCAACCCCTTAATCACCCGTGGCAACTGAGTAAACAGATCGCTCGCCAGCGTACCCATCTCGCCGAGTTCTTCCCGCACCAGCGCCCCCGCTGCCGCATGCAGGTAGACCCCCAGCACCGCAGCGTCAAACAGCTTCAGCCCCTGGGCCAGCAACCCCGCAATCGCCCCCGAGAGGACATCGCCGGTGCCGGCGGTTGCCAGGGCCGGATTACCGGACGCGTGAACGGCGCTACGGCCATCCGGCGCAGCAATCACCGTCGTTGCGCCCTTGAGCACCACCACCTGATTCCAGCGCGCCGCCGCGTCAGTTGCCACCTCCACCAGGTCATCCGCCAGTTCTTCAACCTGGAGCAACCGCTTCATCTCACCCGGATGCGGCGTGAGGATAAAATGCTCCCGGTTGAGGCGCTCAGGCCAGTCTTCCAGGGCCGACAGCAGATTCAGACCATCGGCATCAATCACGGTCGGCGGCAACTGCGGTGATTCGGTCGGCCCGGACGAGGGTTCGGGCTGCTCCTCCTGGATGCGAAAGCCAACCCGCGGCCGCTTGCGCGACTGCTCCATGCCAAACAGGCGCTGAATAAACCGACTGGTTGGCTCTTCCCGCCCCAGGCCCGGCCCAACCAGCAGCGCCTGGTAGCCCTCCAGGTTCTTGATCAGTTCTTCCGCCGCCGACAGACCAAGGGTACCCAGTTCGGCCTCGGGCAGCGGTAGCAGCGTCACCTCCGGGCCACGCCCGCTGGCAAGCAACACGCTGCGGGCCGTTGCCAGCGTCACCAACCCGGCCCCAACGCGCCCCGCGCCGGTGGTTGCCAGGGCAGCCGCGCCGGGATAGTGCAGGGAACCAGCCACAATCATCACTTTCCCAAACGTTCCCTTGTGTGAATCCTCCGGACGTGCAGGCAGAAGTGCCCGCGCCTGTTCTGCCGTGATAACTTCGCTCATAATCATCTCCAGGTCACGCGGCGGGATACCGATATCGGCCAGGGCCAACTCGCCCGCGTATAATTTTCCAGGATAAAACAGCAGGCCGCGCTTGGGCAACCCGGTGGCAACAGTGATATCAGCCCGCAACGCCACCTCCAGCACCGCCCCGCTATCCGAGTGAATGCCGGTCGGAACATCGATTGCCAGAATGGTAGCGGTCGTGCCCGGCGTAGCGCTGTCGGGTTGTTGTTCGCTAAGCTGGTTGACCGTTGTAACGATTTCGGCCAGGTCGCCCGCTACGGGACGGCTCGTGCCCATGCCCAGGAGCGCATCCACAACCAGGTCAGCCCCGACGAGCAGTTGGCGCAGATGAGTACGATCAACATCGTCTGCCGCCGCAAGCTCGCGTATGTCACGCTGGCGGCAGCGCTGGCGGTTCGCATCTTCCGGCGACTCCTTACGTTTCCAGATGTACAGGCTAACCTGGGCCCCCACATCATGCAGATGTCGCGCCACAACCAGCCCATCGCCGCCGTTGTTACCGGGACCAACCAGCACCAGCACGCGCCGCCCCTGAGTATTGCCCAGCCGGCGAAGCGCTTCCTGCGCCACACCCCAGCCGGCCTGTTCCATCAAGCCGGCCCAGGTCGCACCTGCGTCTACCGCACGCTGTTCCAGGTGGCGCATCTGTTCGGTCGTCACTAGCCGCATAGGTTTTTCCTCCAGGTAGCGCTCTATTTTACACCATCTTGCGCAGATCGCAGACAGAGGGTGGCAATCCAAAACCAAATATTGATGTCAAAGGCATCGTTCAAATGCACTTGACCGTTTATCGTTCGGGTCGTGCTGCCTTATGAAGATTGAAAAATAGTCCGGATATGTGCTTCACTGGAGTCCCGGCTTTAGCCGGTGAATGCCTGCCGGGACTGCGGCATACTGAAGGGAACACCCGATCCAGATATGAAATGACCGAGAGGCCCGGCTTATGAACCATCCTGGAGTTCTGGCTTGAGCCGGTGGGATGCCTGCCTCGGCAGCGGCACACTACCCGGAACGCCTGATCCGGCTCAAGCCGGGACTCCCATCCGGCTGAAGCCGGGACTCCCGTCCAGTGATGTCTGGATTAGATGCGGCCTACTACCCGGAACGCCTGATCCGGCTGAAGCCGGGACTCCCGTGTGTGATCTTACGTTGATCTACCCCACCCCGACATCACCGAGGCCAATGACATTTGCCACCGCGTAAGCCTGCGTATGCGAGAGACTGACGGCCAGTTCGCGCATGCCATACGCCGCCGCCACCCGCGCTGCGGTGCCATGCAGCCGCAACAGGGGTTGCCCCAGCACGCCCCGCGCCACCTCGACCTCGGTCCAGGCGATGCGCAGCGTATCCGCAGCGGCGGCATTCCGCTGCACCGAGAGCCCGCGCAAACCTACACCAAGCGCTTTGGCTGCGGCCTCCTTTGCCGCCCAGCGGGCCGCCAGCGAGGTATAGTTGGGACGTGGTGGCGGTGCATGCTCCGACAGCGGGCCGGTGCCGCAACCACAGTCCGCCAGTTCCCCCGGCGTAAACACCCGGCAGAGGAAGCGTTGCCCCCAGCGTTCTACCGCCTGTTGCAGCCGGGGAATTTCGATCAGATCAATACCCGTGTAGAGCATACAACGCACCGATCAATCTATCAACTGACGGGTTCCGCTTCTTCCAGAGGAATGCCCCGCCCGACCCCCCGGTAGATAAATCCTTTGGCGGCCATCTCCGTCGGATCATAGATATTGCGCCCATCCAGAATGACCGGACGGCGCATATATTGTTTGATCTTATCGAACGCGAGTTGCTTAAACTCATTCCACTCGGTGACAATCAGGAGCGCATCGGCTTCCTTGGCGACATCATAGGCCGTGGCACAGTAGGTCACGGTTGGCAATACCTCACCGGCAACCTCCATCGCCACCGGGTCATACGCCTTGACCCGCGCCCCCTCCGCTTGCAGGCTGCGGATAATATCTACCGAGGGCGCTTCGCGCATGTCGTCGGTATTGGGCTTGAACGACAGGCCCAGCACCCCGATCAGCGCGCCATCAAGCTTGCCCAGGATATCGCGGACCTTCTGGACAAAGGTCTGGCGCGCATCGTGATTAATATCCATCACCGCCTGGAGCAACTGCGGATGGCATCCGGCGGTTGCCGCCATATGGTGCAGCGCCAGCACATCCTTGGGGAAACATGAGCCGCCATAGCCAATTCCGGCATCGAGGAAGTAGGGACCAATCCGCTTATCCACGCCCATACCCCGCGACACCTCTTTCACATCAGCGCCGAGCCGCTCGCAGATCTGCGCAATCTCGTTGATGAAGGAGATGCGCGTGGCGAGAAAGGCATTCGAGGCATACTTGATCATCTCAGCCGTGCGCAGATCGGTGATAATAATTTCGGAGCCAAGCGGCGCATGCAGTTCGGCCACCTGCTGCGCTGCGGCGCGGTCGGTCGAGCCCAGCACAATCCGGTCGGGATTAAAGAAATCGCTGACCGCGCTCCCCTCGCGCAGAAACTCGGGGTTGGAGACAATGCTGAAGGAGATATCCGGCTGCACATTCTCCGCAATAATCCGAGTAACCATATCGCCAGTGCCGACCGGAACGGTACTCTTGTCGATAATGACCGCATCGTGGCGCAGATGCAACCCAATCTGATGCGCCGCCGACTCGACCTGGCTCAGGTCGGCGGCTCCGTCCGAGCCCATCGGCGTGCCGACAGTGATAAAAACAAACGTCGCCTCGGCCAGCGCTTTGGCATAGTCATCGGTAAAGTTGAGCCGCCCCAGTCGCATATTGCGGTCCAGCAGATCCAGCAACCCCGGCTCATAGATCGGTGAACGCCCACTCCGCAGAATATCCAGCTTGTGCAGATCGATTTCAACGCAGGTTACGGTATTTCCCAGGTCGGCGAAACAGACGCCCGTCACCAGACCAACGTAACCCGTACCAATAACGCAGATATTTCGCATACAATTTCCTCATAGAATTACTAAAACCGGAATAACAGCTACATGCAGCCTCTTTTGTCTGCTCCGATCAAGGAAGATTTTCGTCGTCTGGAGCGAAGTGTGAACCAATCAACGAGATATCGGTCACATGCGAGTTGTAATCATGGCCGTTCGCATCAATCTGGATACTCTCCAGATACTTAAAATCGGGCAACCAGTTCTCATCGCGGAGTTGCAACTCCACATGATACCAGATGTAGGGTTCAACCTGTTGGTAGGTAATCTCCGGCGATGCTACCGGCTCCAGCGTTGAATCGCCGCTGCTATAGATGCAGAGCACACTCGGCCGGCGGGGGTCAGCCGGGTTGTTCTTCTTGCCGGTGAAACGGATTATTACTGGGCACTCGGAGCCACGCTCCCCCGTAAGCGCAACTGATTGATGCAGCACCCGCACCCAGGCCGAGAAGACCAGCGAGCGATATTCGGAGATATCCACTCCCTGCCGGTTCACGCCCAGCGTCTGCGAAATACTGGTGATAAACGGTTTAGTTTCCCCACCAGCCCGGATAAAATTGGCAACATTGCGCCACTCGCGCGGATCACAGTCGAGCGTTGGGTCCGGCGGCGGACAACTCTTCGCCAGTTGGAAGAAGCCGTTGGGCGTCGCCCGGGGGTCTACCCGCTGACCGCTCACCTCCCAGGTATTCGCCCGCAGCAGGTTCGAGCTGTCCGACGCGGTTGTGTTGTTATACTCCTCCTCGGTGTAGCGGTTGAAGTTGCCATCGCGGATCAACTCCCAGCGGGCCGGAACCGGCAGCGAGGGCGTCCCCACCGGATCAACTTCAACCCGCTGCCCGGCAGTAAGGATGACCGTGTGGACACTTCCCTGCACCTCGGCGCGCCCGGAGCGCACCGCAATATCCGCCCGCAGCAGCGCCAGCGCCTCACCTGCGGCGACGAGGATGCGGCGTTCCGGCTCCTGGGGCAGCACCTCGATGCTATAACTCCCGCCGGGAGCCAGGTCTACCAGCGTCTCGCCAACCCGCACCTGGTAGGAAACCTGCTGGTAGGGCTGATCGCCGCGCAGGTCATAGCGCACATAGCCCCCCTTCTGACGCAGCACCACCCGCTGGACCTTATCATTCCACTGGCTCGTCTGCAGATCCTCCAGCACCAGGTCCGCCCCGGCCCACAGGTCCAGCCGGCTCTGATCGAACAGGCGCATAGAGGCCGCCTGCCCATAGCCGGCCTGGGCGTTTATGCGTACCCGATCGCCCTCACTGACGGTTATATCGCGTGCGAGGGGCTGCTCGAACGCCGTGCGATCCTTGCGCTTCCAGTTGGCCCACTCCAGGGGAGTGGGCTCACGTACAATCAGTGTGGCATTCTGCTCGACCGTGGCATTCGTGCGGTAACTCCAGAAGAGATACCCCGATGTCGTCATCGCCGAACAGAACAACCCGAAAGCAACCAGCACCACCAGCCAGGCCAGGCGCACAATCTGCCTGGGATCTGTCCGGCGTACCGTTTGCAAATGTTCAACGCCTTGCATGTTCCGTCAACCTTCACCTATAGCAAGAACAAACAGACAAAGGATGAACATAGCGTGCGATCACCACGCGCCGGGCGCATGCGGTTCTCCCTTCCTTTGTGCTGTGTTCTCCAATATGAAATCCCGCCGGCGGCATGCACCAGCGGAAATTCGCGTTTAACTGCGCTGCTCGCGCTGGTACAGCAGGAGCGCCACCGCACCCAGCACGCCGACCTGGTCGCCCAGAGTGGCTACTTCGATGGGCACCTCGCGGTAGACATCGGCAATTGCCCGCTCCTGCACCACCTGCCGCGCACCCTCCAGCAGATGGGGATTGGATGTTATCACGCTGCCGCCCACCATAATGCGCTCTGGACTAAAGAGATGCAGCACGCTGACAAACCCGATCCCCAGCAGCATCGCCTCTTGCTGCATCAGCGCCTGGGCCGTCGGATCATTGCGTGACGCGGCCAGCGCAACATGCGTGGCACTCACCGTCGCCGGGGTTGCCAGATCGTGAAGCTGTGAAGCGGGATTCTCCTGCATCGCCAGGGCTGCGGCGGCGGCCATCCCCGTGCCCGAGGCCAGTTCTTCCCACGATTTGCGCTCTGCATAGTTGATAATAATATGGCCCAGTTCCGCGCCCGCTCCCAGGCGACCCAGCAGCAACTGCCCATCGACCACCACCCCCCCGCCGATGCCGGTACTGACGGTGATATAGACAAAATGGCGATGCCCGACGCCACCGCCAAACCGCCACTCGCCCAGAGCGGCCACATTAGCATCATTGCCCAACTCTACCAGCAGCCCCGTCCGTTCAATCAAAATATCCCGGAGCGGTACCCGGTGCCAGCCGGGCATATTGGGACTGGTAAACACAACCCCGGTATCCGGATCGAGAGGGCCCGGCGTGCCGATCCCCACGCCAAGCAGGGTTCCATCGGCAGGCAGCGCGGCCTGAACCTTGACAATACACTCGATAATCCGCTCGATCACCGCCGACGGGCCACGATGCGCCTCGGTTGGTACCCGCACTTCCGTGTAAACCGTTCCCGCCGGATCAGCCAGAATGGCGCGAAGCTGTGTCCCGCCTAAATCTACACCGATAACATAGTCCATCCTATGCCTCCCGCAAGCTTACCTGTTCCTCAATTATAGCATGCTGGAAAAGCTGCAGAAACAGCGGGAGTCCTGACCACCTGCCCCGACACGGCACTAATCGGTAGACCAGTTCCGGCGACCATGGGTAGCCATACCGCATGTATCGCTGGTGTCAGACAGAAGCATATATGTACAGAAACGGCGTAACCGTTGCACTTTTATCCATGAACGACAGAAATCCGGGCAACAACTTCATCGAATCTGCCAAATGTAGCAAATTGGTACTTGACAGCACAAGTGTTTGGTTGCTATAATAAAAATGCTACATAAGTTCTAGTACTCGATTTATGCTCATTTTTGTTGTACGGTTTATTCCATCTTGAGGACAGACGCTGCACGGAGCGAAGTAGTTACACATCTTACCCCCAGACGCTACCGCGGGCCGATTTGGCTGCGGTCAACGAAAGGACAAAATTCATGCGAACAGCCGACGGTCTCTCGCAGCGGCAGGAGCGCATCCTGTCCTACATCCAAGAGTTCATGCAGAAGCATGGCTATCCCCCCGCCATCCGAGATATTCAGACGGACCTGAAGATCTCGTCAACATCGGTGGTTGCCTACAACCTCAAGGCGCTTCAGGAAAAGGGGAAGCTTAACCGCGAAGGGAAGGTTTCCCGGGGCATTACCCTGCCACCGTCCAGCCCCCCCATCCAGCCCGCCAGTCGCGCCGGCTTTGCGGTACCGTTGCTTGGGGTAATTACTGCGGGTGGACCGCTCCCCGATCCCGAAGATACCAGCACCGGCGACCATGAAATGGTCGAGGTGCCGACGGATCTCGCACCGGCTGAGCGGCTCAAGGATGTCTATGCGCTGCGGGTGCGCGGGCACTCGATGATCGATGCGCTTATCGACGATAATGATATCGTGCTGCTGCGGTTCCAGGAAACTGCCGATAACGGGCAGATGGTTGCGGTGCGCCTGGTCGATGAGAACGCGGTGACGCTGAAGAAGTTGTACCACGAGGGCCAGCGTGTTCGCCTGCAACCCGCCAACACGACGATGGAGCCAATCTATACCACGCCGGAGAATGTGCGCGTTCAGGGGCGCGTTGTAGGTGTCCTCCGCTCCCTGGTGTGACATGCCTGACAACCGAACATGTTCATAAACCGGCCTGGAGGCATCTGCTTCGCAGGCCGGTCTGCTGTTGGTCTGGTTCCGGGCGATCTTTGTACCTGCGTGCGAGCCACTACGCTGGGCTACCGCTGAACACGCGCAATGGCGGCACCGATCTCTTCTGGTGTGGCCCCCACGGTCAAGATCGCCCGCAACAACCACTCGATTTCCACCGTGCCATCGCCGGCCTCGGCGGTGACAATCTGCTCCGGACTCACCGCCAGGCGGTCGGCCAGTTCGACCTGAGTCATCCGTTGCTCACGCCGCGACCGTAACAGGTCACTGAGAGCCAGGCGCATCTCAACCAGGAGCGCCTCCTCCGGCGTAAGATCGAGAAACTCGGCCACACTGCCGACCCGCCATCCCTGGGCTTCCAGTTGGGTATGTCTGGTTGGGTGCATGCTGAACTCCGGGGCAACTTGAAACGAATACCTCATCAACCTGACGCATCATCTTGCTCTGCAGAAGCAGCGGTGATCACCTCTAGCTCATCACGCAGCAGTTGGTCCGTTGTCACCTGAAAGAACTGAGCAACCTTCAGCACAAAGCTGACCCGTGGTTCACGCTTGCCATGTTCGATATCGCTGATATGGCTGTGTCCCCGGTAGCCCAGCGCATCGGCAAGCTCACGCACGGTCATACCGCGTTGAAGCCGTAGCGCACGAATTTTCTCACCGAGTCGTTGCACGGTCATCCATGTGCGGATATCAGACAACAGTTACCGCAGCCTCGGTTTTAGCATGAGAATTCACAACAGATCGCAACACATATTCTGCATTTGCGACACAGTTGTTAGCATCGTAGTTAAGATAAATAAACAACGTCTGACCATTGTACTGCTCAGTCGCGTAGGATATTCCTGCTGGTGGCCTGGTCGTGCTAAACAGTGATACCTTCTTACCGGCACGATCAGGAAATGGAAGAGATATTGTTGAGTTGTTAGTTAACACGAACTTGCAGCACTCGCGCAGTACGTCCTTCCACCGACTAACCGGAATGGTTGAGCCATCAGGTAACCGCAGAGATGCAGGTCGCCTTCCGGTAATACCAGAGAGTTTATTTAACTCTACATACTTAATATTCGAACTACTACTTATTGTTTGATTACTCGTAGTCGCTATCGATGTGTTTGCGCCAGGTTGGACTGTAGATGTTGTTGGAACTGTTGTCGATGGCTGTTGCAGTGAGAGCATTCGATGGAGTGTCGCAACGGTACTCTCCAGTTGTTCTATGCGTTGGGTAAGTGCATCAATGTTTTCTACCGGCCAATATTTAGCTGCATCAAGCTGCTGAACTAAGTATGCAGCTATTTCCACAGGATCACCATTTACTATATCCAGTACTCTGGTTGGCGTGACATTTCCTGGCTGGAAATTGTTGTAGTGATGCCATCTCAGACCATCGGTTAAAAATACATCATTTATTCCAAATTGAAATGCATAATTAACCAAACTCATGATGAGTTGTTGCTGGGAAAGATTTATACCAAGTGCTTTGGCTTCTACAATAATCTTCGGTACGCTATTACTATCATTCAGAGCATAGTCTGCACGAACTGAGTCCTGGGATTTTTCAATCTCTACCATATGGGTATTAGCCGTAT
>DAOTVB010000062.1:0-51565 GCA_034436755.1 Chloroflexaceae bacterium
GTTCCATCCCGAACCAGGCCGTGAAACGCCGCAGCGCCGATAGTACTGGCGGGTTCCCCCGCTGGGAGCGTAGGTCCATGCACCCTCCATGTTCAGATCCATCAGCCGGCGGGCAGCCCCCGTCGGGCTGACCGACGCGGCGTGGAGCAGGGGTAGCTCGTCGGGCTCATAACCCGAAGGTCGGTGGTTCGAATCCACCCGCCGCTACCAAAACGATATATATACTCGTTCATGAAGGCACGACATGGATCCATGTCGTGCCTTTGTTGTCTGTAAAACTGAACGTACGCACTACTTATTCGACGTTTATCGGACTGAGCGAAGGGAGGGTGCTACATCGTGGCTGTTGATAAACAGAAGATACCTGACACGGAACCCGATACAGCAGACGAAGCACTGGTGCAGGGTCTGGCAACCGTTCCCGAGTTAACCGTAGATGCTATTCAATCGTACCTGAATGAAATTGGCTGCGTGCCACTACTCAATGCTTCCGAAGAGGTGGAACTGGCGCAGCAGATAGAACGTGCTACGGCAGCAGAGCATCGTCTGGCTTCAGGTGAGGCGCTTAGTCTGCAGTTGCGTGCAGCACTGCAGGCGGATCTGGCGCGAGGTAAGGAGGCGCGCCAATACCTTATTCAAGCGAATTTGCGGCTTGTGGTGAGCGTTGCCAAAAAGTATGTTGGACGGGGGCTTTCGCTGCTTGACCTGATCCAGGAGGGCAATATCGGTCTGATGCGCGCTGTTGAGAAGTTTGATGTGAGTAAGGGGAATCGCTTCTCGACCTATGCAACCTGGTGGATTCGGCAGGCGGTAACGCGCGCCATTGCTGAACAATCCCGGACTATCCGGCTCCCTGTGCATTTGAGCGAAACATTGACCCAGATTAAGCGGGCCGGCGAGCGCCTGTCGCAGGGATTGGAACGCCAGCCCACGGTCGAAGAGATTGCGGCAGAGTTAGGCTACTCGGTCGAAAAGATTAAGCGGGCGTTGCGCGCAATGCGGCAGCCAGTTTCGCTTGAGACGCCAGTAGGTGAGGATGGCGATCAGACGTTGGGACACTTTGTTGAAGATCCGGCGCAGGCAGCCCCAACCGAGACGGCAGCACAACATTTTATGCAGATTGATCTTGCCGCAGCGTTAGGGGAGTTAAACGAGCGCGAGCAGCGAATCTTGAGTCTGCGTTACGGGCTGACCGATGGACATCACCGGACACTTGAGGAGGTGGGGCGCGAGTTGGGCATGACGCGTGAGCGGGCCCGCCAGATTGAAGCCGAGGCACTGCGACGACTGCGCACATCGGAGTCCGGCAGCCACCTGCGTGAGTATCTGGCGTAGAAAAAATCAGTACAAACACCCTCCCAAACGATGGGATTTCTCGTCGGGAGGGTGTTTGTACAATCTGTGTTAGTTAACACACGAGTTACGTGCTGTGGGCTCAAACAGGCCATTTGATCTCGATAAAGGTAGTCTTCGCCTGCGGCAGCATGGTACTTTTTCATCTTTTTCACTATGCCGAAGGTGAAGAACACCTTCCCGTCGAGGATCACCTGACTCGTGTCATTAATGTTAGTCTCGGGTGTACGCGGTCCGGCGCATGCGCTGGACTTCCTCGGCGCTGTAGGGATCGGCATCGGGATCAAATTTTGTCCACCCCGCTTTACGCCACTCCCCGGCACGCTCATCGATATTTACGGCGTTGTGCTGGTTGAGAATCTCCTGGGCCCGGCTGAACTGGTCGTCATTGGTAGATACCGCAACGAGCGTCCCGCCCCGGCGCACGCCTTCGGCATAGAAGTTAGCATCCTCCTCCGGGATACCCTGACCAACCAGCGCGCCGATCAGCCCACCGGCCGCCGCACCTACCCCGGCACCGAGTGCGGTTGTCCCCAGAATGGATAAGAATGAACCCGCCGCCACAACCGGCCCGATACCCGGGATAGTCAGTGCGCCAATACCGACCATGATTCCCCCGACGCCACCAAAGATCGTTCCTGCGAGTGCGCCAAGTCCGGCGGTCTCTTCGGGCAGGCGATCCTGGTCTTTCTTGAGATAGGCGGCCTGCTCACCCGATGCGTCGTTTGTGAGCAGGCTGATATCACCAGCCTGAAACCCATTTTCCACCAGATCTTGCATTGCATTTCGGGCTTCATCGAACGTATCAAACAGCCCGACAACTGTCTTTGCCATTGGTTGCCTCCTTCAGGATTGCTGCAGAGCATCCTGTACAAGCGAGTACCGGCTCTGGCACTTCTGCTGTATTCTTCGCAAGATCGGTGCCATTATGGGATGGATGTTCAGACCAGATGGTTGATCGGATGAGAGAGAAATTTCGTTTGTAACAGTGTCGTTCGTTCCGTTTCTTTTTTCTGGAAAATTTTCGGGTGAAAACTTTCTATCAAGAGCTAAAACGCCCGCAGAAACTATCTCCGGCATAGATATTGCTGCACAGATTACCTGGTCAGGTCATGGTGAGGAGTGCAACCATTATGTATATCCAGGCGCGCTACTTTATCCGCACGGCGTTGATCTATCTGCTGGCAGCTTTTCTGGTTGGTGGACTCGTGCTGGTCAATCAGGGACTGCAATTCCATAGTCGCATTGGTGTCTTGCTGCCGGTCTTCTACCATCTGTTGATGGTCGGCTGGGCAACGCAGCTTATTTGCGGTGTGGCGCTCTGGATGTTTCCGGTCTATTCTAAAGAACAACCGCGTGGTGATGAACGCCTGGGCTGGTTTACCTATGGCGCGCTCAATGCCGGGCTGCTGCTCCGCACCATTTTTGAGCCACTGCACATCTGGGTTGGCGGTTGGGGCTGGACGTTGGCGCTCTCGGCGCTACTGCAGGTGTCGGCAATCTGGGTTTTTGTCATTGCAATCTGGCCGCGCGTCAAGGTACGCACTCGCAAGGGGTAGAAGCATCAGGCTGACATTTTTAGATCAGGAGAAGCAGTATGCCGCGTTTAAGCCAGGTAATGATTCGCACGGCGTTGATCTGGTTGGGTGTGGGCTTTACCCTCGGCAGTCTGTTGTTGTGGCATCAGGGAGTGCCGCTGTCACCCTGGTTATTGACATTGCGCCTGGCGCATGTGCATATGCTGCTGGTGGGCTGGACTGTGCAACTGGCCTATGGCGTGGCCTTCTGGATCTTTCCGCGCCTCGATGCGCGGGGGACACGGGGTAATACCCGTCTGATCCGGCTCTGTTAAGGGATGCTCAATGGTGGCGTGGTGTTGGCAGCGTTGTACGATCTGGCGCAGGTGCTGGTCCGAGCGCGCTGGATTGGCGTTATGCCGGTCCTGGCGGGGTTGCTGTACGTAGGTGCGACTGTTGCCTTTATCGTGAATGCATGGCCGCGCGTGATCTCCTTCCGCACCATCCCGCGCGCAGAGTAAACACCGGCTCCCAATCGGGAGCCGGCGTAGCAATGGCCGGTATGCAGCACAACCTGAATATCACCATCCAAACTGTTCAAACCCCTGCGCAACTAACCAGCCGGGAATCTGAAATCTATCGGCAACCAGAAAGATCTCACTCCAGAACCAGGTGGCAACCGGGGTATCATACCAGATCAGCAAAAAGAGGAGCATCACACCGAAGTTGCCAACCATGCGCAGCTTGTTGCTGATCTCGGGTGGCAGGTAGGGCGCAACGATGTTAAAGCCGTCGAGTGGTGGGAATGGCAGCAGGTTAAAGCAGAGTGCTGTAACCTGAAGAAAGGCCAGAAAAGCCAGCGCCGGCCAGAAAGTGGCATTCGCCGGTGTTACCCAGTTCATCCAGTCAAAGAAGAAAGGCCAGACGAGCAGGAGACCAAACAGGACTGTGCCGAGCGGCCCGGCCGCCGCGACAATGCTCTGCCAGCCGCTGTTGCGCAGTTTGTGCATATTGACATAGACCGCGCCACCCGGCAGGCCAATCCCGCCGGCCAGCATAAACACCACGGGAATAATAATGCTCAAAAGAGGATGCGAATACTTGAGCGGATTCAGGGAGAGATACCCGGCATCGTGAACCGATAGATCGCCCCCCAGGTAGGCCGCGACTGCATGCCCAAACTCATGGATGCAGACCGAGACGATCCAGCCACAGGTGACAAACAGAATGGTCAATGGCGTGACATATACACTCGTTGATCCAAAGAAGAGACCCAGTCCGCAGGCAATCATGATACCCACGGGAATAAGAAAGATCGGACTAAAATTGATTGCTGTGATGAGATCCCGCAGTTGCGCTCCCAGTGCGCGGTTACGCCAGCGCCGGGGGCCATTGAAAAGCTGTTGGCGTAGATCGTAGAGCGAGAGGCCGGCTTCACGCAGGACCAGCGCGGCGCGCTGATCATCTTCGTAGAGCAGCCCCATCAACAGGTGGAGCGCATCAACCTGGTAATGCCCTAGATGGCGCGCTTCATGCAATGCTGAGTGCAGGACATGCTCAAGCTGGCTCCCGGCGGCTGGTGTGGTGGTTGTGGCGGCTGGTGCTGATGGCGCGGATGTCGCCAGCACCTGACGTAGATGATCCGGGTTAATCTGCAGGGCGGTAAGTGTCTGATAAACCGGACCATTCCGCAGATCAAGCAGTCCCAGGAGTAGATGTTCCGGTTCAACCTGGGAGGCATGCGCCTGGAGGGCGTGCTGTGTGGCGCAGTCCATTACTTTGCGGGCAGCGCTGGTGAAATCCCTGAAGGGGACGGTCGTGTGCATGGGGTTTTTCCTTCTGCGATGCAAGCAAGAACGTCACTCCGATTGTAGCGCTCTTGTCAGGATGCCGACAATAGTTCAAAAGTCCTACCTCTTTAATGGGGCCTGCGCTGACTGGAAAAATCATCGTGATGCATGTCACCCATAACGAACCGATCGCTGGTTCGCAGGTACCTGACCGTACATGAAATGTGAAACTCGGCATGCCGTCTGAAGTGATGTGGGGTGGTAGGATATTGTGGTACAGTTGCAAGTGGAGAAGATTGTGGAAGATTGTCCTGGTTGAAGAGATGGAAAACGACGATGGTTCAACGTATTCTTGTCACCGATGATGATCACCAGATCGTCCGGCTGGTCCGCTCCTACCTGGAGCAGGCGGGCTATCAGGTGTTGACGGCGGCGGATGGTGCGACGGCACTGCGCATCATCCGTACCGAGCGCCCCGATCTGATCATTCTTGATCTGATGCTGCCGGATCGGAACGGCTGGGATATTACGCGGGTTGTACGGGGCGATGAAAACCTGGCGCGCATACCCATTATTATGTTGACGGCGCGGGTTGAGGATACGGATCGGATCGTTGGGTTGGAACTGGGCGCGGACGACTACATCACCAAGCCCTTCAATCCACGCGAAGTTGTTGCGCGCGTGCGCGCCGTGCTGCGGCGGGCTGTCGGTGGGCCAACGCCGCCCCACGTTATCCAGGTTGGCGGCCTGCGCATGGATCTGGATAGCCACACCGTCATGCTTGATGGTCAACCGCTTGAAGTAACGCCGACCGAGTTTGATCTGCTGCAGTTGCTGATGGAGCATTCCGGCCACGCCTTCACCCGTCTGGAGCTGATCGAGAAGGGGCTGGGGTATACCTACGAGGGCATGGAACGCACGGTGGACAGCCATATCAAAAACCTGCGTAAAAAGATTGAACCCGACCCGGCCCACCCGACCTACATTCAGACGGTGTATGGCGTGGGCTATCGGATGAGCGGTGATATATGAATCGGCTCTGGATCCAGTTAACATTGGGATTTGCCCTGATTACCGTGGTAACGGTGACGATTGTCGCGCTGTTTGCCAACCGGCAGACAACTACGCAGTTTCGCCGCTTCTTTGTCCAGAATCAGGTGCAGGATTCGGATCTGCGGGAACAACTGGCTGCCTACTACGTGCAGCAGGGCAGTTGGGAGGGGGTCGCAACGCTGCTTGAAACAGTCCATGTTCCGGGGATGCGACCGGGATCGGGTCGCCGTCAGGGGCAGGGACCGGGACCGGGACGACAGGGTAGTCATCTTATGCTGATCGATCCGGGCGGGCAGGTGATTTATGCCGGTGGCGATAGCGCAGCGATGCCGGCGGGTGGCCGGCTGGACGATGCGCTGCCGATCCGGGTACAAAATCAGATCGTCGGCTACCTGGTTGTGCGTCCCCCCGACCATGCCGATCTGCCACCACCGGCGCAGGCGTTCCTGGAGCAGGTGAATGGGGCACTCTGGCAGGCGGGGCTGATTGCCGGGTTGCTGGGGTTACTGCTGGGGGTGACAATTGCACGCAGCATAACGGCCCCGCTGGGGCGGCTGGTGACAGCAGCGCGCCATGTCTCGCAGGGCCACTTTGAGCAGCGCGTCCCTGCCGCCGGAACCGATGAGGTGGCAAACCTGGCGCATGCCTTCAATGCGATGGCGGCCAGCCTCCAGCAGGCCGAGCAGGTGCGCCGCAACATGATCGCCGATATTGCTCACGAGTTACGCACGCCGCTGAGTGTGTTGCAGGGCAACCTGCGCGCCATCCTGGATGATGTCTACCCGCTGGAGAAGGCCGAGGTTGCCACGCTCTACGATGAGACGCTGCTGTTGGGTCGGTTGATCAGCGATCTGCGTGATCTGACGCTGGCCGAAGCCGGTCAGTTGCGCCTGGACCTGCACCCAACCGACATTGCGCCGCTGATTGAGCGGATGGCAGCGCTTCTGCGTGAACCGGCCGCACAGAAGGGCGTCACGCTCAGTGTGACCCTCCCGGATGCCCTGCCGTCGGTGCAGATCGATCCGGAGCGGTTTAAGCAGGTGCTGCATAACCTGCTGGGCAACGCGCTGCGCCACACCCCGACCGGCGGCCGGATCGACCTCACCGTCAGTGTAGGAACACCATCCGAATCAGGTACTACGGACTACGGACCCCGGAGCATCAGGATCGAGGTTGCCGACACCGGGCCGGGCATTCCTGCCGAGGAGTTGCCGCATGTCTTCGGGCGGTTCTGGCGGGCGGACAGCTCCCGCCCGCGCGACCAGAGCGGCTCGGGGCTGGGTCTGGCGATTGCAAAGCAGTTGGTGGAGGCCCACGGCGGCACGATTGGCGTCAGCAGTGCGGCGGGGCGCGGTACCCGCTTCTGGTTCACCCTACCAATAGGGGAGGTTTGAGTATTAAGTTTTGAGTTTTGAGTGGTAGACTACGGTACCTACACGGCAAGTACTCAAGTCGGGAATTTCACTGAAAATCCTCGTAGCTTTAAGAGTGGATGGGTGGACCATGTGCTGTTACGCAACCTGGTACCTGTCAACCTGTTATAACTCAAACCTCAAAACTCATACCTCAGAACTTACCTGGCCTTAGCGATTTGCCAGATTCGCCGCTACCAGGATCGGATCCCAGACCGGGGCAAACGGCGGCGCGTAGCTCAGATCAAGTTTTGCCAGATCGTAGGTGGTCCATTTGGCATGCAGCGCGGCGGCAATCACATCAATGCGCTTGGCGACGCCCTCCGTGCCGACCATCTGTCCGCCGAGCAAGCGCTGTGAGCCGCGCTCAAACACCAGTTTGACATGGATGGGTGGGTGGTGGGGCATATAGTGCGCGCGCGCACTGCCCTGCGCCGTCACCGTTTCGGCATCGAAGCCGTCGGCGCGGGCCTGCCGCTCCGAGAGACCCGTGCGGGCAGCGTGGGCATCGAAGACCTTCACCACCGCTGTGCTGACAATGCCGCTGAAGGAGGCATCGCCGCCGGCCGCATTCTCGCCCGCCACCCGGCCCTGCTTGTTGGCCGTCGTGCCCAGCGGCACATAGGTCGGCTTGCCCGTCACCAGATCCAGCGCCTCGGCCACATCGCCCGCCGCCCAGACATGCTCCATGCTGGTGCGCTGGTGATCATCAACAGCAATTGCGCCGGTCTGTCCGACCGCAATCCCGGCCTCGGTTGCCAGCCAGGTATTGGGTTTTATCCCAACGCTAAAGATAACGATATCGGCGGGAATCGTATCGCCCCCGGCCACCACTGCGCGCACACGCTCGTCGCCCTCGAATGACTTCACGGCACACTCTAGCCGCAACTCAACATTCTGCCGCTCTAGCTCGGACTGGATGTGTGCGGCCATATCCGCGTCCATGTTTGCCATCACCTGCGGCAGCATCTCAACCACCGTCACCTGGATGCCATGCTCGGCCAGCGCCTCGGCCATCTCCAGGCCGATATAACCCCCCCCGACGATTACAGCATGCCGGGGTTGCTGCTGGTCGATCCACGCGCGGACGGCGACCGCGTCCTCGACATTGCGCAGGGTGAAGATGCCGTTGAGGTTGAGCCCGGGCAGGGGCGGTTTCGTCGCACCACCCCCGGCAGAGATAATCAGCCGATCCCACTCGTCGCGGAACTCTTCGCCCGTCTCCAGGTTATGCACCAGCACCGTATGTTCAACCGGGTCGATCCGCAAAACTTGATGACGGACCAGCGCCTGGATATTCTGCCTCGCAAAGTCTTCGGGCCGGCGGACAATCACATCTTCGATACGTGGGATCTCGCCCTTCACAAAGTAGGGCAGCCCACAGGAGCCATAGCTGACATTGCCCGTCTGCTCGTAGACGACGATCTCCATATTTTTATCGGTGCGGCGTGCCTTGGCCGCAGCACTCATCCCGGCGGCCACTCCGCCGATGACGACTAACCGTTTCGCCATTACTACTTCCTCTCATACTAGCAGGCATATAGAGAAAACAAAGAACAAAGGAACAGAGAACAATGTGTGCCGGAACCCCGGTTATCGGGCAACTGGCCTGTTCTGCGTCCGGTGCTGGTCGGTTCTTTCTATTCCAATTGGTGTGCTCCAGAAAGTATTTGCACTATTATGAACTCTGAACATTAAATCCAGACATCAAATAATCTGGAGTCCCGGCTCTAGCCGGTTTCCACTACAAGCAGCGGGCGGCAGCATGAGGGTTGCTGCACTCCATATCCGGGCTATTTTTCAAAGTTCACCATACTGCGGGATGTTTTGTAGCATACGGCATCTCTGTCCAGTTTCGCAACCGGCATGTGTCGAGATTGTCCCCTGTTCACGTGACCAGTGTAGCATACTACCGGATTGGGTTATCAGGTTAGATGCTGATTACCCTGCCGAGGTTACTGTTGCGCACCCCGAAGAGCACACATGCTGCTATATGAAATGACAATGTTACAACGGCTGTCTGAACATGTTACGCTGTAGGCAGGTTCACCAGAGTAGGGAAAGCATAATGCAGAAGTAGGGAGAGAATTGCCATGGAAGGAGAGTTGCTGTATGCCTGATCAGCCGATTGACCCCTGGAATGTCACTACGGACGATTATCCGGCGCAAGGCGACGCTGCCGAACAACTCCGGTTTATGCTGACCTATGCGGTGCTGGCTCCCTCGGGGCACAATACGCAGCCCTGGCTTTTCCGGTTCAGCAACGACAGCGTGGAGATCTATGCCGACCGCACGCGCGCGCTGCCGGTGGTTGACCCGGACGACCGTGAGTTGGTGATGAGTTGCGGCACGGCGCTGTTCAACCTGCGCCTGGCCCTGCGCTACTTTGGCTATACCGATCATGTTGAACTTCGGCCCGACCCGGACAACCCCGATCTCCTGGCGCGCATCCGCCGGAGCCCCGGCTCGTCCGCAACTGATAATGAGCAGGCGCTGTTTGCCGCGATACCCACCCGCCGGACAAATCGACAGCCCTTTGCGGAGCGCGCAGTAGCGGCGGCAGTTCTGGCTGATCTGCAGCAGGCTGCCGCTACGGAAGGTGCCTGGCTGCAGATAGTGTCGGACAACGATACGCGCAACGCTCTCGCCGACCTGATTGCCGAGGGTGATCGCATTCAGGGGAATGAACCGTAGTTTCGGCGCGAACTGGCCGCCTGGATCCACCCCAATCGCACCCGCAGTCGCGATGGTATGCCGGGCTATGCGCATGGGATGGGCAATCTGATCTCGAATGTCATGCCGTTTGTGATTCGGACCTTCGACTGGGGGAAGGGCATTGCGGCCCGTGATCGCCAGCTTGCCACCGGCTCACCCGTGCTGGCCGTGCTGGGAACGGACGCGAATACGCCGGCCGACTGGCTGGCATGTGGACAGGCGTTGGAGCGGTTGCTACTGCTGGCCCACACCCGGGATATCTGGGCCTCGTATCTTAACCAGCCGGTCGAGGTTGCTGCGCTGCGCCCCCGCCTGCAAGCTTTGCTGGAGCGCCCCGGTTTTCCCCAGATCATTTTGCGCATGGGTTACGGGCCGGAGGTAGCACAGCCCACCCCGCGCCGCCCGGTGGACGAGGTGCTGCTGACGGGGTGATTATGTGTGGCGTGCAGGAACATGGCTCCCGCATACGAATCAAAACACCGCAACCGTGGGTCACAAGAGTCGCCATGGTTGCGGTGTGTGTAGAAGAGTGAAGAATCTTACTCCGAGAAGAGCGCCACGATCATAAACGCACCCTCACCGAGCATGTCGGGAGAGTAGGCGACCATCAGCACCTGCTCGCTGGCAAAGCCCCCGCGTGACCATCCCGTGACATTAATGGCTTCGTTCTGCTGCGCCAGCTCTTCGGCCATTTCCCAGTCCGTATCCGCCAGTTCGTTCGTGTAATACTCCTCGATGGCGGGCCAGTCCGCATCCGCCGGGAGGCGGTAGAGGTTGATCTCCGAGTTAAGTTGCTCGCCAACTGCACCGGACAGCGTCTCGGACAGCATGTCGGCCATGCTGTTCTCGCCCGCCTCCATGGGTTCGGCATTCGGGTAGACCGGCACTTCGCTCATCGTGATCGGTTCACCCCCGCCGCACGCCACCGTCAACATCAGGACGACAACCGACAAAACCAGCAGGCCGATGGTCCGAAGGCGTTTCATACGCAATCCTTTCTTTACGGGCACAGGCCCTTGCTACGGGAACCTTACCAGCAAGGTTCGCAGCATATAATACCATCAGCCTGCTACCAGCTTGCAACAGCGGAAGGCATTTGTCACCGCGTAACCGGCTTGCGTGGCACAAAGCGTCCCGTGCCCGGTTCGCCCTGCCACTGGTCGCCCTCCACCAGGATGCGTCCGCGCGAGAGCACGACGGCGGGCTTGCCCGTGACCTGCATGCCTTCGTACAGGTTGTAGTCCGTGGCATGATGCTGGGTGGCAGCGCTGATCGTGTAGGTTGCTTCCGGATCCCAGACAACGATATCGGCGTCGCTGCCCGGCGCAATCACGCCCTTCTGCGGATACATCCCGAAGAGCTTCGCCGGGTTGGTGCAGCAGAGTTCGACCCAGCGGTTCAGCGAGAAGTGCCCGCCGCGTACGCCCTGCGTGTAGAGTACCATCATGCGATCTTCGATACCGGGGCAGCCATTCGGGATTTTGGCAAAGCTCTCGCGGCCCAGTTCCTTTCCGGCGGGACGACCGTCTTTGCCGCCCTCAAACCAGAAGGGGCAGTGGTCGGTTGAGACTACCTGGAGCGAGTTATCGGCCACGCCCTGCCAGAGCGCCACCTGATCATGCTTCTCGCGGTAGGGCGGCGAGCAGACCCACTTCGCGCCCTCAAAACCGGGACGGTCCAGGTCGTCCTTGGTGAAGAAGAAATATTGCACGCAGGTTTCGGCATAGATCGGCGCGCCACGCCCGCGTGCCAGCCGCACCGCCTCCAGCGCGCCCGCATTGGTCAGATGCACCACATAGAGCGGCGCACCGGCAACCTCGGCCAGCCGGATGGCGCGGTAGGTTGCTTCCGCCTCCAGTTCTGGTGGGCGGGTCAGCGCGTGGTGGATCGGGGCGGTGTTGCCCGCCGCCAGCGCCTGGTTGATCAGAATGTCAATAGCATCACCATTCTCGGCATGCACGCAGATCAGCAGACCGTTGGCGGCCGCCTGCTGCATCGCCCGGAAGAGGGTTGCGTCGTCCACCATCAGCGCGCCTTTGTAGGCCATAAACAGCTTGAGGCTGGTGACGCCCCACTCGACACACTGCGGGATCTCCTCCATGATGCTGTCGGGCAGATCGGTGATGGCGATATGGAAGCCATAGTCGATTACGGCTTTGCCGGCGGCTTTTGCCAGCCAGGTATCCAGGGTCTGGCGCAGCGTGGTGCCTTTGGATTGAATGGCGAAGTCGATATGGGTGGTGGTGCCGCCAAAGGCGGCAGCGCGGTGGCCGGTGAAAAAGTCGTCGGAGGAGAAGGTGCCGCCGAAAGGCATGTTCAGGTGGGTGTGTACGTCAATCCCGCCGGGAATGACATATTTGCCGCCGGCATCGATGACCGTATCGGCGCTGAGATCATGGCCCACGGCGGTGATCTTTTCGTTCTCGATCAGAACATCGGCCTGGTAGGTGTCACTGGCGGTGACAACGGTTCCATTTTTGATAAGTAGACGCATGGATTGCTCCCGTAGTTCGTGGTCTGTAATTCGTAGCCCGTAAGCTGTAGTCTGTGTAGTCCGTAAGCTGTGGTCTGTGGCGTCCGTAATCCGTAAATTCTGCCTACTGCCCTCGGCTTACTGCTTTCTGCGTAAACGCGGGTATGATCTCGTTGCCGTAGATGTCGAGGGTCTGCTCTTCGTCGCCGCTCATGAGATAGATGTTAAACTGGGTAACGCCCACATCAATCAGTTCTTGCAGGCGGCGTTTATGTTCCGCAACCGGCCCGACGATGCAGAAGCGATCCACGACTTCATCGCTGACAAACTGTGCGTTCTGGCTGCCGACCTCCGCATGGTGCCGGTAGTCGTAACTTTCACGAGTGCGTACATAGGTCGTCAACTCCGGCGGCAGTTCGGACTGGTCGTAGCGGTTGACCAGATCGACCACATGGTTCGACACGAGTGCCGGGAACCAGCGCACCTGCTCGCGGCAGCGGTTGAGATCAGCGGCGACCCAGACCGGCGCGGCGGCCATGACCTGAATGTCGGACGGATCGCGCCCAGCTTCAATGGCCCCCTTGTGGACCGAACCGAGACACCACTTGATCAGGTGCGGGTCGGCAAACTGTAAGATCACCCCATCGGCCACACGCCCGGCCATGGTCAGCACCTTCGGGCCATAGCCCGCCACCCAGACCGGCAGTTGCGGCGTTGTGCCATTGCCGGCAGCCCAGGGCATCTGCACCTGCCCGCCGTCGTGATCAACCAGTTTGCCGGTTGCCAGACCCTTGATCGTATTGATCGACTGTTCCATCTGGGCCAGCGTGGTGGGCTTCTTGCCCAGCACGCGCCGCGAACTATCGCCCCGCCCGATCCCCAGGTCCATCCGCCCGCCGGAGATCAGGTTGAGCGTTGCCAGCGAACTGGCGGTGACACTCGGATCACGCACGGCGGGGTTGGTGACACAGGTGCCCAGGCGCATCCGCTCGCTGTTCAGCGCCATCAGCGTCAGGATGGGGTAGGGTTCCAGCCAGAGGACATGCGAGTCGAACACCCAGCCATAGGTAAACCCGGCGGCTTCGGCCTGGCGCGTCACGGTAACGACCCGGTCAGGATGCATGGTTGTATCGAGCTTCAGTGTCATGGCAAAATCGAGCATCATTAACTCCTGTGTGTAAGGGTTAAGGGTTAGGGGTTAGGGGCTAATAAAGCCGAAGGTGACCCATAACCGTTAACCGTTAACCCATAACCGTTAACCGTTAACCAGCGGATCATACATATCGGGACGGCGGTCGCGGTAGAACTGCCAGACGTTGCGCACCTCGCGGTTCTTCTCCAGATCGAGATCGGCCACCAGCACTTCCTCCTCGGTGTCGCCGGCTTCGGCGGTAATCTCGCCGCGCGCATTCACAAAATAGCTGGTACCGTAGAAATCGTTATCGCCCAGCGGCTCCTTGCCCACCCGGTTGATCGTGCCGATCCAGTAGCCGTTGGCAATCGCATGCGAAACCTGCTCGATCTTCCAGAGGTGCATACTCAGGCCGCGACTGGTGGCGCTGGGGATGTAGACAATCTCAGCACCGTTGATACCGAGCGCGCGCGCGCCTTCGGGGAAGTGGCGGTCGTAGCAGATGTAGACGCCAATCGTGGCATACTTCGTCTTGAAGACCGGGTAGCCCAGGTTGCCGGGCCGAAAGTAGAACTTCTCCCAGAAGCCGCTGACCTGGGGAATATGCGTCTTGCGATATTTGCCCAGGTAGCTGCCGTCGGCGTCGATCACGGCGGCGGTGTTGTAGTAAACGCCGGGGTGTTCTTCCTCGAAGACGGGCACGATCAGCACCATGTTGTGCTGCTGCGCAATGCCCTGCATGCGGCGGATCGTCGGCCCATCGGGGACCGGCTCGGCAAAGGCGTAGAATTTGGTATCCTGAACCTGGCAGAAGTAGGGGCCGGTACACAATTCCTGCAGGCAGGTAATCTGCGCGCCCTGCGCGGCCGCCTGGTTGATCATGCTGATCTGGTGTTCGACATTCTCTTCCTTGCTCATGCTGCCAAAAGCCTGGATTAATGCACTCCGTACGACAGTCATAGTTTGCTCCTTTTGAACGGTTAGGGGTTAGGGGTTAACGGTTAACGGTTAGGGGTTAGCTATTCAATTCAAGTTAACCCGTAACCCCTAACCGTTAACCCTTACGCTTTCGTAACCCCTAACTCTTATTCTCCCGTCGCCATTTCCCAGATCTCGTGGGTATAAGCCTCTTCGGAGGCGGGGTTCTCGATTACGCCAAACTCCAGCGCGGTTGCGGCGGTGCGCTCAAACAACTCCGGATCCATGTAGCCGATCTGCGTCTCGGCATCAATCGGGTCGCCCCAGATCAACTTGTTGACCTCGTCCATCTGCCATGCCTGCGCTTCGCGGGTCATCACGCCGCCGGTATCATTGGCCAGGACGCTATCGACGCAGGCGTCGGGATTATCGCGGCAGAAATCCCAGCCCTGGAAGGAGGCCTGCAGGAAACGCGCGGCGATATCTTTCTTCGCCGGATCTTCCAACCAGTCCGCGCGGGTGAAAATGCCATCCTCCAGCATCGCGGTGCCCTCGGCGTTGTAGTCAATAATGTTTAACTCATCCATTTCGTGCCCGGCACTCAACACCTGGTAGAGTTCGTTGTAGGTCATCGCGGCGGCGGCATCAACCTCGCGGTTGAGCAGCAGATTCATGTCAAACGGCTGCTGGACCAGTTCCAGGTCGGTGTCGGGGTCCAGGTCATACTTGTTGAGCGTTGCCAGCAGGTTGAACTCGTTGCCGCCAAACCAGACCGCGACCCGCTTGCCTTCGAAGTCGGCGGGGGTTAAGATCTCACTATCGGCCCAGGTAAGATGGCGCATCCCGGCGTAGGTGAAGACCTGGGCAATATTCACCAGCGGCGTGCCCTGGTCACGCACCGCCAGCAGACTTGCCAGCCAGTTGAGCCCAAACTCTGCCTGCCCGCTGGCGACAACCTGTTCCGGCACGATATCCGGCCCGCCGGGGCGGATCGTTACATCCAGCCCGGCATCCTCATAAAAACCCTGGTCTTTTGCAGCGTAGTAACCCGCAAACTGCGCCTGGGGCACCCACTTGAGTTGCACCGTCACCGGGTCCAACTCTGCGTCGGCTTCCTCGGCGGTATCGGATGTGTCGGCGCTATCGGCAGTTTCTGGGGCGTCTGAGCCGGCATCGGGGGCAGCGGGAGCCTGACCACCACAGGCTGCCAGCAGCAGCGTAAGCAACAGTAGCAGAACAACTGGTGAAAACTTGTGTGTGCGCATAGGTCTCTCTCCATCTAACATTCAGCATCATGGCCGGTGAAAACTAGTCAGAGTAGGCGAACGTGGCTCCTCCTTTCCAGAGTCTGACCGATACATGTGAGACCGATGCGGCATTGCAGACCGGCGGCGTTGCCTGGGTAATATCTGGTTATGGTATAGACCAGGTTCATGACATGATAATGTTAAAATGTAAGCCAGAAATGCCTTGACTGGGAGTCTCGGCTCATGCAGTTTGAAATGTTCATCCAGACATCGCTCCCGGAGTCCCGGCTTCAGCCGGTTACGGCCGCACACAGCCTACGGATCACGAACTACTGCTCCCGCAGCGATGTATGCCAGGGCATTGCCAGGCGTTCAAGCCGCACAATCACCAGGTAGAACGCAATACCAAACAGGCAGGCCACGAGGATTGCGGCCCAGGCATCGCGGGTGTGCAGGATACCCGCCTCGGTCTTGATAAAAACCCCCAGTGCATTGCGCGGACCACCGAAAAACTCGGCCACCACCGCGCCGATCATGCTGAGAGTTGAGCAGATCTTGAGCGCATTAAAGAGGTAGGGCAGCGTCGCCGGCAGCCGCACCTTGAGAAAGATATCGCGCTGGCGGGCGGCGTAGGAGTGCAGCAGTTGAATCGCCTCCGGTCTGGGCGAACTCAGGCCCCGATAGACATTGACCAGCGTGGGGAAGAAGGTCATCACTACCACCACGCCGATCTTGGAGGCCGGACTGGTGCTGCCCAGCCAGATGCCCATCAGCGGGGAGAGCGCCACAATCGGCACGGCGCTGGCCCCGACCGCGAAGGGGATCAACCCGCTGGCCGCACTTCGCCAGCGCACGCAGAGTGCCGCCACCAGTGAGCCGAGCGTGCAGCCGATCACAAAGCCTGCCAGTGCCTGGCTAAAGGTAAACAGCCCGATGCCGAGCAGAAAGCCCGCCTGACTGAAGAAGGTCTCCACGATGGCGCTGGGTGGCGGCAGCAGGTAGAGCGGAATGCCAAAGCCGCGGACCGCCGCTTCCCACAGGCCGATAACCAGCACAAAGGTGATCAGTGGTGGTAGCGAAGCCCGAACAATTCGTCTGGTTGTTTGTGCAGTTGAGGTTGTTATTGCCATAGCTTTAAACTCACGTCTCACGCCTCACGTTTCACGTTTCACGTCTCACGTTTCACGTTTCACGCCTACATTTCGCGCAGGCTCTCGCGTACCTGGGTAATCAGTTCAAAGAAGTGGGGCGACTCGCGGGTGGTAATATCGCGCGGGCGCGGCAGATCAATCGACACAATGCGGTCAATCCGGCCCGGACGGGGTGACATAACCACCACCCGGTCGGAGAGAAACACCGCCTCCGAGATGCTGTGGGTGACAAAAATAATCGTCGTGCCGGTCCCGGTATCCCCCCAGATGTTGAGCAGTTCGCTCTGCATGCGCTCGCGGGTCATCTCGTCCAGCGCGCCAAAGGGCTCATCCATCAGCAGGATGGAGGGGTTGAAGGCCAGCGCCCGGGCAATCGAGACCCGCTGCTGCATCCCGCCGGAGAGTTGCCAGGGGTAGGCCTCGCCAAAATCGCCTAACCCCACCAGTTGCAGCATCGCCCGTGCGCGTGCCTGCCGCTCATTACCCGCAAAGCCCATCACCTCCAGCGGCAATTCCACATTCTTGCGCACCGTGCGCCATTCGTAGAGCACCGGAGCCTGAAAGACAATGCCATAGTCGCGGTCAAGCCGGGACTGGCGCGGCGATTTGCCCTTGATCTGAATCGCGCCGGAACTGGGCTCTTCCAGATCACCGATCAGGCGCATCAGGGTACTCTTGCCACAGCCGCTGGGCCCGATCAGTGCGATAAACTCGCCCGGGGCAATCTTCAGCGAGACATCCCGCAGGGCGATGACCGTGTTGCTGCCTGCGTAGATCTTGCTGACCCGATCAACTGAAATAACTGCTGCGGTCATCGGTTACTCCTCTCGACGCAGACCGGCCGGGACAATCAGGCGCTCGGTCAGGATCACCAGGCCATAGAAACAGAGGCCGACCAGCGCGGCGACCAGCACCGCCGCAAACAGTGCCGGGGGGCGCGAGTTGTAATACTGCGCCGCGTTGATAATGACCACACCGATGCCATGGGTTGAACCGGCGGGCAACTCGGCCACAATCGCCCCGATCACGCTGGCCGTTGCCGCGATTTTGAGGGAGGCAAACAGGTAGGGCAGCGCAGCCGGCAGGCGCAGCTTGAAGAAGACCTGGCGCGGGTTGGCAGCATAGGAGCGCAGCAGGTCCACCTCGGTGGGGGCAGTTGCGCGCAACCCGCGCAGCATACCAATCGTTACCGGGAAGAAGGTCAGATAGGCCGCCACCACTGCCTTGGCGATCCAGACCGGCGCGCCCATACTGCTCAGGCCCACCACTACCATCGGCGCAATTGCCAGAATTGGTACCGTCTGCGAGCCGATCACATAGGGCATCAGCCCACGTTCCAGCAGGCGGACATTGGCGAAGATCAGGGCCAGCACAAAACCGAGCAGGCCACCAAAGACAAACCCGCCGAACGCCACACCAAACGTGGCCCAGGCATTGTTCAGCATCTGCACAATCAGCAGAGGACCGGCACCACCCTGGGTGCGCACGGCAAACACGGCAATCACATCGCCTACGTGGGGTAATTTTTGATCGGAGATATCAAAGAGTCGCTTACTCCCTTCCCAGAGTGTAAACAGGATCGCTATCACGGTCAGGAGGGGGACAGCCCGCCGCGCGTAGTTGATCAGCGTGGCCCAACTGGGGAACGGGACACGCACTCGCCGGCGTATGGAGCGGCGTTCAGCCGAAATCGCAACCTCTTCGCGCATCGCATCCTCGACTAAGTGTTCTATCGCAGACAGGTATGTCAGTCATGCAGCAGATCACGACAGGCAACAGACGTCACCGTCTTGCGCGTTCTGTCGCTGGCGGAAGGCAGGTGCAACCGGCACTGGTCGCGCTCCACGTCTGGAGGTTCTTTGTATTTGTGGAAACAAAGTTAATGCGTTATAGGATAACGTGAATCGCGCCGGTTGTCAATGGAGCATCCGGCATTGGGTGTGACGAATTGTTCTGCATTCTTATGGATGTGCTCCTGCCTGCATTCGGCGGCTCCAAGCCGCCGCTCCAAACCACGCGCAGCGGAGCGGCGGCTTGGAGCCGCCGTTTCTGCCAAAGATGCGTGGCGGTTTGCAGGAACGTTACGTCATACCCTCCGGCATTCCGGCATTATCGGGATGCGCATGTCGCAGGCATCCTGGCACCAGTGGGAGTGGGCCGTTGTCCGATTGCGCGCGGGTTTCTGCATCATAAGGGAACACGCATGCACAAAAGTGCGTCTCTACCGGAACCTCCTTCAGGGGAACGACAGTATCCAACCAGTTGAAGGATGAGAGTAATCGTGCAAAGTTCATACGTTTGTTTTGTGTTCTCTGTTTCTATGTTCTTTCGGTAAAAACTCGACAAAAAACGGCGGTTGTGTAACAATCATAAGAGACATGCAACTGGCGCTGCAACCCCTTATTATCTCTATTCCAGGGGATATCGCCTGGATACACGCATGCTACTTGTTATCTGAATAGTGATCGGAGGTCATCAAGGTTATGTCTGACAACTCGTCCGATGGAATGAAGGAAATTGATCTCGCCTTGCAGGGTGGCGGTTCCCACGGTGCATTCACCTGGGGTGTCCTGGATCGGCTGCTCGCCGACGAGCGCATCGCGCTTGCCGGGATTAGCGGCACCAGTGCCGGGGCGATGAATGCGGTGGTACTGGCTGCCGGCATGCGGGCGGGCGGCCGCGCAGGTGCCCGGCAGTCGCTGGCTACATTCTGGAAGTCGGTCAGCGACTCGGCGCGCCTGAGCCCGATCCAGCGCACGCCCCTGGATCGGCTGCTGGGCCGCTGGTCACTGGATATGTCACCTGGCTACTGGCTTTTTGATATCCTGAGTCGCTCCTTCTCTCCGTATGACTACAATCCGTTTAACATCAACCCGCTCCGCACACTCCTGATGAATGCGGTGGACTTTGAGCAGGTGCGCGCGGCAACAACGCCCCGGCTCTTTATCGCGGCGACCAATGTACGCACCGGCATGTCGAAGATCTTTCGCAACGAAGAACTCACGCCGGAGGTGGTATTGGCCTCGGCCTGTCTGCCCTTTATCTACCAGGCGGTCGAGATTGAAGATGAAGCCTACTGGGACGGCGGCTACATGGGTAATCCGGTGCTCTTCCCGCTGGTAAATGAGACCGAAGTGCATGATCTCATGGTTGTGCAGGTCAACCCGATCTATCGTGGCGAGGTGCCGAAGACGGCGCGCGACATTCTGAACCGGCTCAATGAGATTACTTTCAATGCCAGCCTGATCAAAGAGTTGCGCTCGCTGGCGCTGCTCCAGGGTCTGGTTGATGAGAGCGGGATGGGTCAGGTGCAGTTCCGCGAGATGCGGCTCCATCGGATTGAGGCGGAGGAGGAGATGTGTAAACTCAGCGTGTCGAGCAAACTGAATGCCGAGTGGTCGTTTCTCTCGTATCTCCACGATGTCGGCTGGCAGCGGGCCGACCACTGGCTGACCCAGAACTTTGAGCGCCTTGGGCAGGAGTCAACCTTCAATATTGAAGATCTCAGTCCATCAAAGCACAAGCATCTATCATCGCACTAGCACAATGCGGCAGGAATATGCCCAGGTTAAGGATAGAATATGTTTGCCGGAATGTACAAGGAGCATATGCATGCTAGGAATTGTAGGCATCGTAGTTGCACTGGGGTTGCTCATTGTCCTCTCCTACCGAGGTCTGAGTATCTTAATCATTGCACCGGTTACCGCCCTGATTGCGGTGATCTTTGCCGGCGATGTACCGATCCTGGCGACCTATACGCAGATCTTTATGCCGGCTGTCGGTGCGTTTATTATTCAATATTTTCCGCTCTTTATGCTAGGGGCGCTCTTCGGCAAACTGATGGAGGATAGCGGTTCGGCGCAGACGCTCTCGCGCTGGATCGTCGCCCGGCTCGGCGCACAGCAGGCAGTGCTGGCGGTGGTGCTGGCCTGTGCCGTGCTGACCTACGGTGGCGTATCGCTCTTTGTCGTCGCCTTTGCGGTCTTTCCCATCGCCGTACAGCTCTTTCGGGAGGCCGACATTCCCAAACGCCTGATCCCGGCCACGATTGCGCTGGGAGCCTTCACCTTTACCATGACGGCACTGCCGGGCACGCCCTCTATCCAGAACGCCATCCCGATGCCCTTTTTTGGTACGACGCCGTTTGCGGCACCCGGACTGGGGCTGCTGACCGGGGCGATTATGTTCGTGCTGGGCCAGTTCTGGCTAAACTGGCGCGTTGCTCAGGCGCGCACGGCCAACGAAGGCTACAGTCAGGCAGAAGAGGTGGCGGTAACGCGCACACCCGAACTGCGCGAGCATGCGTTGAGCCAGGGTTTTGATATAACCGAGATCGCCACGGAAAGCCCGCGGGCGGCGCCACCTGCGTTTGGAATTGCGCTTGCGCCACTGGTGCTGGTGATTGCCCTGAACTTTGTTCTGGTCAACTTCGTTATTCCCGCCTGGGATACCGACTACCTGGCCGATCCGACCTTCGGCAGCACCAGCCTGCCGGCGGTACGCGGTCTCTGGGCAATTATCATTGCGCTGACCGTCTCGATTATTGCGCTGGGGTTGCTGAACTACCGCCGGATTGCCAATCTCAAGGCAACGCTGGATCAGGGAGCCGACGCCGCAGTGCTGCCGATCTTCAACACCGCGAGTCAGGTCGGGTTTGGCGCGGTGATTGCGGCGCTGCCCGGCTTTGTGCTTATCCGCGACGCAATCCTGCAACTGGGTGGCGAGAACCCACTGGTTGGGCTGGCCGTCGCGGTCGGCATGCTCTCGGCGATCACCGGCTCGGCTTCGGGCGGCATGAGTATCGTGCTCGACACGCTCGGCGAGACGTTTGTGGCGCAGGCAACGGCGGCCAATATCCCGCTTGAACTGATGCACCGGGTAACAGTGGTCGCTGCCGGCAGTATCGACTCCCTGCCCCACAGCGGCGCGGTCATTACGCTGCTGGCGATCTGCGGCCTGACCCACCGGGAGGCTTACTTCGACATTGTGGTAGTGGCGGTCGTGGTGCCGGTTGTGGCCCTGATTGCCCTGGTTATGCTGGGGTCGCTGTTTGGCTCGTTTTGATGTTGACCGGGATCGGGCGGCGCACGCGTTTCTACCGGGATGCGCCGCAACGACCCGGTGATCTGCTCGACCATCTGATCTCCTTATCTCCGCTATCCGCTCCATCCGGCTCAACCTGAGCGGCACTCATCTAACCCGACTTACGTGGTCCTTGACCCGGCAGGAAGATTTCGCCTCCGGTAGGGTGAAAGAAACCAGATCTTTTCCACGAAAATTTAACACGGAGAGCCAGATTTTCGTGAAAGATAAACCTGCACCACCCTGCCGCAGGTGAATCGGGTTTCCCACTGTTCAGACGTCCGGTTTGAATGTCAAACGCATACGGTCTATCATCTAAGGCACAAAATTCATCATGTTAGACGGTTTCCAGGCGTTTGCTGGACGTTTTTTAGGCGTTTGGATTATACAATAGCATCAACCGCGATGGCTATCTGGTTTTGCTGGCCGATATTGAACGAGCAATTGAGCAGATCGCAGCCGTGGCGCAGGTGGTGGTTTTGACCACTCCGGACGAGCGGGAACGCGGTCAGTATCTTGCCGCCTGCGCAGATGTTTCATGGCCCCGGCACGCTGGAGGAGAAGTTTCAGCGGTTCAACGATCTACGCAATCTCTACTCTAACCTGATCGCGCCGCCGCGGGTTATTGAAGATTTCAATCGCTCCTTGAAGGCCGATGTTGGGTTGGAGCAGTTTGTCTTTGTGCCGCACCATCTGGCGCATGTGATGACCGGCTTTTTTGTCTCCGGGATGGAGGAGAGCGCCTTTTTGATCACCGATGGTCGTGCCGAGTTGCTCTCCTCGATCATGGGTACGATTGACCGGAACGACTATACGATCTGGCCCGAGTCTTCGGTTGGACTTGCGAACTCGTTGGGGATTTTGTATACCAATGTCACTCGCTACCTGGGCTTCACCCCCAACAGCGACGAGTATAAGGTGATGGCCTTAAGCTCGTTTGTCCAGGATCCGCCGGAGTATGACTATGAGCGGGTTATCGAGTTGCTCCCCGATGGCAAGTACCGGCTCCGTGTCGAGAATAACGCCGGCAATATCCTGGCATACTACCGCTTCTACGAGGATTTCTTTGGTCCGCGTAGCGATGAAAATGACAAAAATGTTGCCTACTTTATTCAGACGTTGACCGAACGGGCCATTGCGCATCAGATCAAGACGCTGGAGCAGAAATCCAACTGTACCAATCTTATCCTGGACGGTGGGGTTGCGCTCAACTGTGTAAATAACAGCAAAGTGCTGGCAAACTCGCGCTTTGAGGATGTGCATGTCGGCTTTGCCGCGAATGACTGCGGGGTGACTATCGGCGCAGCTTTCTATCCCTTCTACCAGGAAAAGGTCTTTGCCGATACCCAGGTGATCACGCCCTATCTGGGTCCATGCTACTCCGATCAGGATATCGTGCGGGCGCTCGAAGCCCAATCCGATAGCCTGCGCTTTAAGGAACTGCCCGAGGAGCGCCTGCTCGAGATCGTGACCGACGAGTTGATGTCGAAGAAAGTTGTCGGCTGGTTCCAGGGCAACATGGAGTATGGCCCGCGTGCCCTGGGCAACCGGAGCATCCTGGCTAACCCGGCGTTTGACGACATGAAAGACTTTCTGAATATGAAGGTCAAATACCGCGAGGCGTTTCGGCCGTTTGCCGGGGTGCTGATTGAGTCAGAGGTGCATACCTATTTTGAAATGGGTAAGAAGCAAACCTCTGCCTGAATTGGACCAGGCTCCCTCAGCGTTCTGGCAGGCGGTGCGGGCCAACCATAAGCTACAACACCAGACCCCGGCGATTACACCCGGCCCGCGCAACGGCACGCTTCCCCTGACCCTGGGACAGGAACGGCTCTGGCGGATCGAGCAGATCCAGCCGGGTGCAACGGCCCATAATCTGCGGGCCGTCTGGCGCTTGCGGGGCCACCTCGACCTGACCACGCTGGAGCGGAGCCTGCACGAAATTGTCAGGCGGCATGAGATCCTGCGCACATGCTTTCCAGCCGTGGCCGGACAGCCTACCCAGGTTATCGCGTCGGACCTGACTCTGGCGTTGCCGGAGGTGGATCTGACCGGCATCCCGCAACCGGAGCAGGCAGCCGAGGTGCAACGGCTGGCGGCAGTTGCCGCGCAGCAGCCGTTTGATCTGGCGCATGGGCCGCTCCTGCGCTTCCAGTTGCTCCGGCTGGCCGACGATGAGCTGATCCTGATACGCACCATCCACCATATCATCAACGACCGCTGGTCGGATAGCGTCTTTATCAGCGAGTTAGCCGCGCTTTACCCGGCGTTTGTGCGCGGGGAACCGTCACCGCTGCCGGATCTGCCCATTCAGTATGCCGATGTTGCGCTCTTCCAGCGGCGCTGGTTCCAGGGCGAGGTGTTGACGGCACAACTGGACTACTGGCGGCAGCAGTTGGGCGGAACGCTCACGCCGCTGGAACTGCCGGTTGCGGCGAACTCCCCGGCAGATTCGGGCTACCAGGGCAGTACGGACTATCTAAACATCACGCCCGAGCTGACCGCTGCCCTGAAACGGCTGGCCCACCAGTCCGGCGTCTCGCTATTTGTGGTCTTGTTAGCCGCATGTAAAACGCTGCTCTACCAGTATTCCGGCCAGGAAGATCTGACGCTCTGCGTCCCGGTGGCCGGGCGTAACCGGGCGGAGACCCGAACGTTAATCGGTTATTTTAACAACCTGGTGCTCATACGCAGTTCGCTATCGAACAATCCCAGTTTTCGGGAGCTGATCCGGCGGGTGAGTCAGGCAACGGTGGGTGCGTTTGAACATCAGGCGTTGCCCCTGCAACAGATCGCCGAGTCGCTGAACATCCCCGGCTCCATGCTGACGCGGGCGATGTTTGCCCTACAGAACGTTCCCAGTCCGCCGACCGCGATGGCGGGGATCAGCATCACGCCGCTGGATCTGCCGGAGGGCATCTCAAACTTTGATCTCTCGCTCTCAATGAAGATGCAGAACGATCATCTGCTGGGGGTGTTGCGCTACAAGACCGATCTCTTCCCGGCCGCGACCATCACCCGGTTGCTGGAGCGCTTCCAGGCGTTGCTGGGGGAACTGGTTGCCAATCCCGACCGGCGTCTGGCGGAGCTGCCCCGCTTCAGCACGGAAACCGGACCCGCCGGCATAACCCCGGCGGCCGCGGCCGACTCGTATGTAGCGCCCCAGACCGAGCTTGAACAGACCGTGGCGGCGATCTGGCAGACCGTTCTGCGGCGCGAACAGATCAGCGTTGAGGCCAACTTCTTCGCAATCGGCGGGCGCTCGCTGGATCTGGTTCAGGTGGGCGGGAAATTGCAAGAAGCTTTAGATCTGGAAGTCCCCCTGGGGGAACTGTTTAACCGGCCAACCATCCGGCTCCTGGCAGACTATCTGAGCCGGCAGTGCGCGGCAACCCGCTCCTTTGCCCGACAGACCCATGACCGCACCCGGAGTCAGCGTGACGCATTGAAACGCCGGCAAGAACAGATGCAACGACGGAGAAAGTCAAATGGATGAAGAACAGATGCAAAACGCCATTGCCATCATCGGCATCGCCGGACGCTTCCCGAAGGCCAAAAATATTGACGATTTCTGGCAGAATTTACAGGCGGGACGGGAATGCATTTCCTTTTTCAGCGATGAAGATGTAATTGCCTCCGGCACCGATCCGGCTTTTTTAAGCAATCCTCATTTTGTCAAAGCCTTTGGTGTCCTGGACGATATTGAACTGTTCGATGCGCAGTTCTTTGGGATCAGCCCGCGCGAGGCGAAGCTGCTGGACCCGCAGCACCGCCTGTTTCTCGAATGCGCCTGGGAAGCCCTGGAGCATGCCGGATATGACTCGGAACGCTATCCGGGCCGCATCAGCGTCTTTGCCGGAACCAACACCAGCACCTATCTCTTCCGCAACCTGATCCCGAATAATGTCTTTGTGTTTGTGACAGCGGATCGGTTTGAAATGGCGCTGACCAACAACAAAGATGTCATGCCGATGCGGGCATCATACCAGATGAATCTCAAGGGTGCCAGCGTTAACGTCAGCACCACCTGCTCAACTTCGCTGGTGGCGATTCACCTGGCCTGCCAGAATCTGCTGACCTACCAGTGCGATATGGTGCTGGCCGGCGGGTCGCATGTGCGGGTTCCGCAAAAGGAGGGCTATCTCTTTCAGGAGGGCATGATCTGGTCGCCGGACGGGCATATCCGCACCTTCGACGCCAAATCGCGCGGGATCGTGACCGGCAACGGCGCGGGGGTAGTGGTCCTGAAGCGCCTGGAAGATGCGCTGGCCGACGGCGATACCATTCACGCGATTATCCGGGGCACGGCCAGCAACAACGACGGCTCTACCAAGATTGGCTACACCGCCCCCAGCATCGACGGGCAGGCGGAATCTACCGCCGAGGCGATTGCTATGGCCGGGATTGACTCGGAGACCATCAGCTATGTTGAGGTGCATGGCACCGGCACCGAACTGGGCGACCCGGTTGAGTTTGCCTCGGTCAGCAAGGCGTTTCAGGCGACCAGCGCCGATCCGGATAATCCGCCGAGGAGTTATTGCGGCATCGGCTCGGTGAAGACCAACATCGGGCATCTCAACCATGCGGCCGGGGTGGCCGGGTTGATCAAGACCGTGCTGGCGCTCAAACACAAAGCTATCCCGCCCAGCCTTAACTTTGAGACGCCCAACCCGCGGATCGATTTTGCCAACAGTCCTTTTTATGTCGCCAGTGCGCTGCGGGAGTGGACCACCAACGGCGTTCCGCGCCGGGCGGGGGTCAACAGCTTTGGCGTCGGCGGCACCAATGCCCATGTCGTGCTGGAGGAAGCCCCGGAGCCGCAACCGTCGGACACGTCGCGGCCCTGGCAGGTGCTGCTGCTCTCCACGAAAACTGCCACTGCCCTGGAGACCGCCACCGCGAACCTGGCGCACCATCTCCAGCAGCATCCCGAACTGCCGCTGGCCGATGTGGCCTACACGCTGCAAACCGGGCGCAAGCCGATGGAACAGCGGCGCATGCTGGTCTGCCGGGACCGGGAAGATGCGATCACTGCCTTGACCGGGCCGGACCCCCGCCGGGTCTTCTCCGGAACGTGTGAGGTGGATGCGCGGCCGGTGGTGTTTATGTTCTCCGGTCAGGGCGCGCAGTATGTCAATATGGGGCGCGACCTCTATGCGGGTGAGCCGATCTTCCGTGAAGCGGTGGACCGCTGCTGCACCATTCTGCACCTGCACCTGGGGTTTGACCTGCGCGCGTTGCTCTATCCGGATGCCGGGGATGCCGAAGCCGCCGGCGGGAAGTTGCAACAGACCGCCATCACGCAGCCGGCGCTCTTCGTGATTGAGTATACCCTGGCGCAACTCTGGATGGCCTGGGGCGTTCGCCCGCATGCGCTGGTCGGGCATAGTATCGGCGAATATGTGGCCGACTGCCTGGCCGGGGTCTTCACGCTGGAAGATGCGCTGGAACTGGTTGCCCTACGTGGGCAGATGATGCAGTCCATGCCGCCGGGTGACATGCTGGCCGTGCCGCTGGCGGCGGAAGAGCTACAACCCCTGCTGGGCGCGGAACTCTCGCTGGCGGTGATCAATGGGCCCACCACCTGCGTGGCGGCGGGCGCGGCGCAGGCCATCGCCGCCCTGGAGCGGCGACTCACGGAAAAAGATATCGAGTCTACCCGGTTGCACACCTCGCACGCCTTCCACTCGGCCATGATGGAGCCGCTGGTCGAACCGTTTACCGCGCGGGTGCAACAGATGACGCTCAACCCGCCGCAGATCCCTTACCTCTCCAATGTGAGCGGCACCTGGATTACGCCGGAAGAGGCGACCGATCCCGGCTACTGGGCCCGCCATCTCCGCCAGACGGTGCGGTTTGCCGATAATCTGGCGCAGTTGCTGCACGACCCCTCCCAGATTTTGCTGGAGGTGGGACCGGGCCGGACATTGAGCACGCTGGTTCATCTGCATCCGGCGCGCAACCGGGAGCAGGTGGTGCTGACCTCGCTACGCCATCCGCAGGATGATCAGCCGGATGTGGCGTTTGTCCTGACCACGCTGGGCAAGATCTGGCTGAACGGGGGCAGCGTTGACTGGGCCGCCCTGTATGCCGGGGAGCGGCGCTATCGTGTGCCGCTGCCGACCTACCCCTTTGAGCGCCGCCGTTACTGGATTGGCACTCCCCGACACGCGGAGATACCGCGCAATGGGACGCGGCAGTCACTCTCCTTCATTAACGATCTGGATCAAGAAGACGAGCCGCTGACCAGCGCAACGACGACCGCACCCGTTGTGGCCGCGCCGCGCAACTGGCAGGAAGAACAACTCGCCGCTGTCTGGAAACGCTTTTTTGGACTGCAACAGATTGGCATCCACGACAACTTCTTTGAGCTAGGCGGAAGTTCGTTTACCGCCGGGCAACTGGTGGTCGAGCTAAGTCAGATCTTCCAGACCGAGTTATCGCTCCAGGAATTTCTCAAGGCTCCGACCATCGCCGAACTGGCCGAGCGGATCACGGTCACGGCCCCGCCGGAGCCGGCGACTGCGCCCACACCGTCGGTGGAACCGGCCCACGCCCTGATCAAACTCAAGCCGGGGAATGACGCCGTCAGGCCACTCTTCCTGGTGCATCCAATTGAGGGGCATGTCTTTTTCTATCAAGATCTGGCGCAGGCGCTCAACGCCGACCGGCCGGTCTACGCCTTCCAGTCGCCGGGACTGGCGGACGCGGCCGAGCCGGTGAACCAGATCGAAACGATGGCGCAGCACTATCTGGAAGGGTTGCGGGCCGTTCAGCCGGAGGGACCATACCTGCTGGGGGGCGCTTCCTTTGGCGGTCTGGTCGCCTTCGAGATGGCCCGGCAACTGCGCGCGCTTAATCAATCGGTTGACCGGCTCTTCCTGATTGACACCCCGGCTGTCGGGCAACCGCTGTTCGACCTGGAAGACGACGCGGCGATCCTGGCCTTTGTGGGCAGTCGGTTGCTGCAGTTAAACGGCAATGGAGTTTCAGCGCACGAGTTGCGCACTATTCCCGCCGAGGAACAGATCGCCTACCTGCTGCAGCGGGTCGAGAACGGACATGCGCGTGGCTTTACGCTGCCTCAACTGGAGCAGTTGCTGCGGGTGATCAAGGCCAACCGGGAGGCACTGTTGAACTACGCACCACAGCCCTATCCCGGACGAATTATCTTCTTCCGCGCCCAGGAGACTGGGAGCAACGCATTGCCCGTCCGCCCGGAACATTTCTGGTTGGATCTGGCGGCCGCAGGTATTGAAATCAACCCGGTCCCCGGCAACCACTTCACGATGAATCAGCAGCCGCACGTGCAGCAGATTGCTGTCCATCTGGAACGTAGCCTCACCCATACTGAGTTAATGGTCAAATAAGGTCTTGTGGCTGACCTAACCACTCCACAGGACCGCTGGAGGTGAAACACAATGGCGGTTGAAAAACCAAACATTCTCTTGATCATTGCGGACGATCTGGGGATCGATACGTTTCACATCAATGATGCGACTGACGTGGCGACGGTACAACTCACCGGCACCGGCTCCTATCCGCTGCCCAACTTTTCCCGGTTGGTGCGCGAGGGCATTCACTTCACCCGGGCCTGGGCGCACCCGATCTGCGCGCCTACCCGCGCCACGCTCTTTACCGGCCTCAATCCCTGGCGCACGACGATTGGCGATGCCGCTGCTATTCCCGAACCGATCTTGCCGTTGGAACTTCCCACCAATGATGCCCCGACCATCCGCACCCTGGCGGATGTTGTCTCGGCGGCGGACTATCAGTGTGCCATCTTTGGCAAATGGGATCTGGGCAGCGATCCGGAGACTACCGTACCGACCGCGCGCGGCTGGCACCGCCACGAGGGCATCCTGGCGGGCGGGCTGCGGTTTATCCCGGAAAATCCGCCCAACAAAACCCTCTATGAGCAGATTATCCAGCAGGATGTGCGCTATGTCTCCTGGGAGAAGGTTGTCGGCGATGCCCATCTTGGCCTGGTGCGCCAGAACATCACGCCCGAAGCGCGCACCTATCAGTATGCCACCGCCGACCAGGTCTTCTCGGCCCGGGATTGGATCAGGCATGTGCAGGGGCGGCCCTGGTGGGTCACGCTGTCGCTGTTCACGCCACACGATCCGTTCCATGTGCCACCAGCCGGTACCTATACCATCCGCTTTAAAGACCCGGACAACCCCACCATTCAAGAGATGTTCGTAGCGATGACGGAGTCAATGGACTACTACCTGGGGCAGTTGTTCAATGATCCTGACCCGGAAATCCAGAACCAGTTAAAGAATACCGTCATCATCTTTATGGGTGATAACGGCTCGCAGGATGAACTGGATAATATCTCCGGCGATGACAAAAGCTCCGTCTACATCGGGGGCACCCATGTCCCCATGATTATTGCCGATGGCGGATCAATGTTTGGCAATGCTCCTTGTTATCTCGATGCCGACCGGATGAGCAGCGAGAAACATAGCATGGTGCATGTCGTTGATATTTTCCAGACTATCATCAACATTGTCGGTGGTACTGCGCCGGCGGGCTATACCACTGACTCCATCAGTATGTTACCCTACCTGAGAAACACAGACGGTGATGCCCGGTTCGCCAACTGGCAAAAACGCCCTTACAACTTTGGGCAGTTCTTTGCTCCCCCAGAGATACCCGGTCGGTACCAGCGTCTGGGCGAACGTGCCACCATTAGTGACGGCACCTACAAACTGAATTATCAGAACGGCACCTACGAGTTTTCTGAACTACAGTTTGATCCGGCAACCGATATCACGACCGAAATTGTGACCAACAACTTTCAGCATCCCAAAGCCCACGAACTCTGGCAGGCTCTCACCACGCCCGGCAGTCCGTTCTATGCGGAGATCGATAGCAAGGGCAAAAAATTTCCGCCCCTGCCCGAGGTGACTGTCCCGCTCTATCAATATATCCGTCTGGTGGCGGTATCGGAAGTTAATGGTAATCCCTGGACCTCTGTGGCTAACATTACCCTGTTAGACGCCACGGGTGCGGCTCTTGTCAATCACGCGCACTGGATAGTTACCGCTGATAGCCAGGAAACTATCGGTGAAAACGGTCTGGCTCGCAATGCTGTCGATGGAAAGCCGAATACGATCTGGCATACCGAGTGGTATTACAACTCTCCATCGCATCCCCATGAACTCACCATTGACCTGGGGTCGCCATATCAACTCACCGGGTTTAAGTACTTACCACGGCAGAATGCTGAAAATGGGCGTATTAAAAAGTATCAGCTCTTTGCCAGTCAGGACAAGAGCAACTGGGTGTTGCTGACCGAAGGGGAATTCCCTAACTCTATTGAGGAACAGACGGTCGTCTTTGCGTCCATGACTGTACATCAATGACAGGAGTTACGCGGTCACTGACCCGGAAGGGAATGTCGCCTCCGGCAGTGCGGAAGAAGCCCATCTTTTTTCACAAAAATTTTGCACATAGTGCAAAACTTTTGTGAAAAAAGATAAAAACGTACCATGCTGCCGCAGGCGAAGCTGGCTTCCATCGGGTCAAACGTCCGGTTTGGATCTCAACCGCGTAACTCCTGTCAATGACAGCAGGTTCGTGAGTCTTGAGAAAACAGCCCGAATATGTGGACAGAGATCTGACCGGTCGCGGAAGACCGGTCAGATCTTGCACCTATCCGGATTCATTGCAACCTTACGGGATAAGGAAGCCTATGATAACCCAGGCCCCATCAGCATTTCATATTTTAGCCAAACCGACCGGTGCGATCTGTAACCTGGATTGTACATACTGCTTCTTCCTCTCGAAGGAGCAGCTCTACCCCGGCAGTCGCTTTCGCATGCCGGACGATGTGCTGGAAACCTACCTGCGCCAGTATATTCAGGCGCAGCGTGGGCCGGAGGTGGACATCGCCTGGCAGGGGGGCGAGCCAACCCTGATGGGGTTGGATTTCTTTCAGCGCGCGGTTGAACTGGCCGAGCAGTTCAAACGGCCCGGCCAGACCGTGCGCTACAGCATGCAGACCAACGGCGTGTTACTCAACGACGACTGGTGCCGGTTCTTCAGAGACAACCGCTTCCTGATAGGCCTCAGTCTCGATGGGCCGCGCGCGTTGCACGATGCCTACCGCGTGGACAAGGGCGGGCATGGCACCTTCGACAAAGTGATGCGGGCCGCCCGGCTTATGCAAGAGCACCAGGCCGACTTCAATATCCTGACCACGGTCCACGCCGCCAATGCCGACTACCCGCTGGAGGTCTACCGCTTCTTGCGGGATGAGGTGGGGACGCAGTATATCCAGTTTATTCCGATTGTCGAGCGCGCCAACGAGACTGGCTTCCAGGAGGGTAATACCGTGACCGAGCGCTCGGTCGGGGCGGAGCAGTTCGGGCGCTTCCTGATGACCATCTTTGACGAGTGGGTGCGCCGGGATGTCGGGCGCGTCTTTGTCCAGACCTTCGATGTTGCGCTGGGGAACTGGTTAGGTGCGCCGCCCTCGTTGTGCATCTTTTCGCCGACCTGCGGGAATGCCCTGGCGATGGAGCATACCGGCGATCTCTACTCCTGTGATCATTTTGTGGAGCCGAACTACCTCCTGGGCAATATCAAAGATAAGCCCATGATTGAACTGGTGGCCTCGGACAAACAGCGCCAGTTTGGGCGGGACAAAAAAGAGACGCTGCCGCGCTACTGCGGCGAGTGCGAGGTGCGGTTTGCCTGTCACGGCGAGTGCCCGAAGAACCGGTTTATCGAAACGCCCGACGGCGAACCGGGCCTCAATTATCTCTGTGCCGGGTACAAAGCCTTCTTCAACCATATTGACCGCCCGATGCGCATCATGGTGCAGCTCATCCGGCAGGGCCGCGCGCCGGCCGAGATTATGGCGATCCTGGACCGGGAAGAGCAGGAGTTCCGAGCCGGCCTGGCACGCCTCGGCCGCAATGAGCCCTGCCCCTGCGGGAGTGGGCGCAAGGTGAAGCATTGTCATGGCCGGGCCACCACCCGGAAGTAGCAAACACGAGGGCAACCATGGTTATTTCGTATACCCATCAGTTTATCTTTTTCCATGTCGCAAAAGTGGCCGGAATTAGTATCCGGGAAGCGCTCAAAGAGTACACGCAGGAGCCGGAGAAGTTCAAAATCAAACGGCCACCCCGCCAGATCAATGGCCGGGCCAATCCGCTCTACACCATGTGGGACTCGGCGCTGACCCATGTGACCGCGCAGGAAGCCCGCAAGGAACTGGGCGAAACATTCCACACATGTTATACCTTCGCCTTTGTGCGTAATCCCTGGGACTGGCAGGTCTCGATGTATCATTTTCTACTCAAAGAAACCGACAATCCGCGCTACGAAGAAGTACGCGCCATGTCCGGCTTTGAAGAATATCTGGAGTGGGTGATCGCCACCCGCAACCCCTACCCGCGCGGCGCGACAAAACTCCAGAGCGAGATGATTACCGATGCAGCCGGAGATATCATCGTTGATTTTGTAGGACGGCTTGAACATCTGACGGCCGATTTTGCCCAGGTGTGCCGGCGGTTAAACATTGCGGCATCCCTGCCCCATCTAAACAGCAGTCAGCATCGGGATTACCGCTCCTACTACAACGAGCGCACCCGCAGGCTGGTCGAAGACTATTGCGCCGCCGATATCGAGTTGTTCGGGTATACCTTTGAAGGCGTTGCCGCCGGAGTTAGCCTGTGATAGATCACTATCCTCCGCCCACGGAAATCAACCATCTGGTTCAGCGTATGCTGGATGCCGTAGACCGGCAGGCCATCCCAGTAGAAGCGGCGATTGAACTGGAGCATGTCCTGGGGAACTTTACCGGCTGCCGGCAGGTCAATTTTGCGCGCTTCGGCCGGCAGCCGGCGGGTGAGTTGGCCTACCGTGATGCCCTGCTCTATTTTCAAGAGGTAGCTGCGCCCATGGTGCGCCCCTGGCTGGCACCGGATGGGCCGGGCCAGTCCGCTCTCACCACCCTCGAAACGATGGTGCGCAGCAGCCCGCTCCCATCCCGCCGCTTCAACCGGCAACTGCTGGCCCAGATGCGCCGGCAGCGGCAGGCGGGCCAGGTTCAATCGGCCCATGTTCCGGTTCCGCAATGTGACCGGCCGCTGTTCATTGTCTCCGCGCCGCGTGCCGGCAGTACGCTCCTGTTTGAAACATTAGCGCAGTTGCCCGAGGTCTGGACGATTGGTCAGGAGAGCCACGATATCGAACTGGATATTCCCGCAATACACCCGGCTGCTTATGCGTATGCTTCCAACCGGTTGACCGCGGCCGCGATCTCCCCGGCGGTGGCAGATGCGGTGCGGCACTGGTTTGGTCGCCGGTTGCAGGATCGCGCCGGTTGTCTCTATGCAACGCTCCCGGCGGAGCAACGCCCCCAGACCGTGCGCTTTTTGGAGAAGACGCCCAAAAATGCCCTGCGCATTCCGTTCCTGAAAACCCTCTTCCCGGATGCCCGCTTCATCTTTTTATACCGTGAACCGCGCCAGAACATCAGCAGCCTGCTGGAGGGCTGGCGTTCGCGCCGCTTTGTGGCCTACCGCGAGATGCCGGGTTGGCCCTACAAGGAGTGGAGTTTTTTGCTCATCCCCGATTGGGAAACGCTGGCGGACCGGCCCCTGGTCGAGATTGCCGCCCGGCAGTGGTGCGTGGCCAACACGCAGATCCAGTCCGATCTGCAGGCGCTTCCCCCGGAGGACTGGTTCTTTGTCAGTTGTGGTTCAGTACCTGGACCGGGGGGCTGAACAAGTTTGACCCGGCCACCGAAACCTTTACCCGGTACCGGCACGATCCCGAAGATCCCAACAGCCTGAGCCATAATATCGTCACTGATGTGCTGGCCGACAGCCGTGGGCTGGTCTGGGTTGCGACCGTGGGCGGCGGGCTGAACAAGTTTGACCCGGCGACCGCAACCTTTACCCGCTATCGCTACGATGAGGCCGATCCGAATACGCCCCTATCAGACGGTGTCCTGACGCTTTTTGAGGATAGCGCGGGGATGGTCTGGGTCGGCACCACCGACGCCGGTCTAAGTCGTCTTGACCCGGAAACGGAAACGTTTACCCACTATCAGCCCGATCCAACCGAACCAGGCAACCTGAGCGATGTCAGTATCTCCGCGATCTTTGAGGACAGCCAGGGGCGGCTCTGGATCGGGAGCAAGCAGGGGTTGGATACATTCGATCCGGATACGGAGCGGTTTACCAACTATCGCCACGATGATAGTGATCCATACAGTTTAAGTCACAACTATGTCAAAGGCATCTATGAAAACAGTGTGGGTGACCTCTGGTTGACCACGGATGTGGGGCTGAATACCTTTGACCCGGAGGCCGGACATTTTCGCCACTTTTTTGTGCGCGACGGCCTGCCGCACGACCAGCTTGGCAGCATTATCGCCGATGATGCCGGCTACCTCTGGCTGGGTACCTCCGCTGGTCTCTCCCGCTTCGATCCGCGCACCGAAACCTTTCGCAACTACAATCACCATGATGGGTTGCAGGGGGATATATTCTACCCCTACGCCGCCGCGAAAAGTTCTGATGGAACGCTCTATTTTGGTGGCGCCAATGGCCTGAGTGTCTTCCACCCCGATGAACTGAGCGATAATCCCTCCCCACCGCCAGTAGTACTGACCGAACTGCACCTCTTCAACGAGCCGGTGACCCCCGGTAGCGACGCGCCGCTGCCCCGGCAACTCGGCTTCCTCGATGCGTTGACTCTGACGCATGAACAGTCGGTCATTGGCTTTGAGTTTGTCGCCCTGAATTATACCGCTCCGGCGAAAAACCAGTATGCCTACATGCTGGAAGGCTTTGATCAGGACTGGAACTACACCGACAGCAGTCGCCGGTTTGCGCGCTACACCAACCTGGACCCTGGTCGTTACACCTTCCGGGTCATCGCTTCGAACAACGATGGCGTCTGGAATGAAACCGGTGCAGCCGTGGATCTGCTCATTCTGCCGCCCTGGTGGGAAACCATCTGGTTCCAGGGTCTGGTACTGGTGCTGGTTGGGGGGGCGGTGCTGGGTGGCTTTCAGTGGCGCATCTGGAATATGAAGCAACAACAGCGCCGGCTGGAAGTCCAGGTCGATGTGCGGACAAAAGCATTGCAGGCGAGCGAGGCCGCTCTGCGCGCGGCCAAACAGTCCGCCGAAGCGGCCAACCAGGCCAAGAGCGTTTTTCTGGCAAATATGAGCCACGAGCTACGCACGCCGCTGAATACGATCCTGGGATATGCTCAGATTTTGCAGGGCCACTCGGCGGGGAATAACGATCTTGATCATGGCCTGCTGACCATTCAGCGCAGTGGCGATCACCTCCTGGCCCTGATCGACGACGTTCTGGATATTGCCCGAATCGAGGCCGCGCGCGTCGATCTGCATCCCACCAGTTTTCATCTGCCGGCGTTTCTGGAGGAGATTGCGGAGATTATTCGGCTACGGGCGGCAAAGAAGGGGCTGGATTTCCACTTTGAAACTGGCCTGTTTTCGTCGTCAGGCCCATCAAACGGGACAGTTCCCTTTTCGAGCTTGCAAACCGGTGCGGCGCTACCCACGATGGTACACGGCGATGCCCGGCGTCTCCGCCAGATCCTGCTGAATCTGCTCACCAACGCGGTCAAGTTTACGCAGCAGGGTGAGGTCAGCCTGCGCATCGGGCGCGTAACGACCGCTGGGGCGGCCCCGCTGCTGCGGTTTCAGGTGGAAGATACCGGCGCGGGTATTGCCGCCCCGGACCTGGACCGGATTTTTGAGCCGTTTCAGCAGGCCCGGAACGAGCAGCGGCAGGGCGAAGGGGTGGGCCTGGGGTTGACCATCAGCCGCCATCTGGTGCAACTTATGGGGGGCGACCTCCACGTGCATAGCAGTCCGGGGCAGGGCAGTCGCTTCCGGTTTGACCTGCCCCTACCGGAAGGGGTGCCCACTGGGGCTGCCGGCGCAACAAAGCGCCGCATTATCGGCGTAGTGGGGCGACCGCCCAAAATTCTGGTGGTGGATGACACTGCGGATAACCGGGCGGTGCTGGTCAGACAACTCGCGCCGCTAGGGTTCTCCATGGCCGAAGCCGCGAGTGCCGCCGAGGGCATCGACCGGGCGGTTGCGTTCGACCCCGATGCACTGATCGTCGATCTGATGCTGCCGGATAGATCAGGGCTTGATCTGATCCGGCACCTGCGCGGGCATACCAACCTCAAAACAGCGGTGATTATCGTCAGTTCGGCCAGTGTGTTTGCCGAGGACCAACACAACAGCCTGGCTGCCGGGGCCAATGACTTTCTGCCCAAGCCGGTTAAGACCGGGCAGTTGCTGGAGCTGCTGCGGCGGCATCTGCATCTGGAGTGGCGGTATGCGGAGGAACAGGTGCCGGCGCACCGGCATGAAACCAATGGAGCCGCCCCGCCGCTGCCGGCGGCACAACTTCCCCCCCCGGAAGAGATTGCCCGGCTCTACGAACTGCTCCAGATGGGCGATGCTGCGGCGTTGCAGAGCGCGGCGGCCGCGTTGCGCCAGTCGGACGAAGAACTGGCGCTCTTTGCCGGTGAGGTGGAACGGCTGGCCCGCCGGCTCCAGATGAATGAGTTATCGGCGTTTTTAGAGCAATACCGTGAATGATAAATCCACGATTCTTATCGTTGATGATAACCCGGATCATTTGAGTCTGCTGTTTGAACAGTTGCAGCGCGCCGGGTTTGCGGTGATGGTGGCGCAGGATGGGCCTGGCGCACTCACGCGGGTGGCTGCGCGCAAGCCGGATCTGATCCTGCTGGATGTGATGATGTCCGGTATGGATGGCTTTGAGGTGGCAGTGCGGTTAAAATCCCAGCCATCAAGCCGGGATATTCCCATTATTTTTCTGACGGCCCTGCATGAAACGGCCAGTATTGTCGAGGGGTTTGCGGTCGGCGGTGTGGACTACCTGGTTAAACCATTGCGGATGGAAGAGGCGCTGGCCCGTATTCATTCGCATATATCCCTGCATACCCTACAAAGTCGCCTTGAAGCGCGGACGCGGGAGTTGACTTCGCTGTTGAAACTCTCCAACAGCCTGGCCGCAACCCTGGATCTGGAACCGCTAGCGAACCTGATCCTGGATCAACTGAAAACCGTGGTGGATTATACCGGCTGTGCGCTCCTGACCATGACCGATGACCGGCTCTGTATGCTGGCCTACCGGGGACCGACGCCGCCGGAAGAGATTCTGCAAACCTGTTTTTCCTATGAGGGTTTGAGCCGGGAGCAACTCCTGGCGGATCTGGGGAAGCCGTTGCTGGTGCCGGATCTGCACGCCGATGAGCATCTGCTGCAACTGCTCCAGCAGATTTATGGAGAGCGGATGACCACGCTGCTCAGTTACACCCGCGCCTGGATGGGCGTGCCCCTGGTAGTCCGGCAACAGATTATCGGTGGGTTAAGTCTGAGCCACGCGCAACCCGGCGTCTATACCGACCGGCAGGCCGAGCCGGCTTCCGCCTTTGCCGATCATGCCGCCGTCGCCATCGAAAATGCCCGGCTCTACCAGCAGGCAAAACAGGTCGCCATTCACGAAGAGCGTAACCGACTGGCCGGTACGCTGCACGACTCCGTCTCCCAGTCGCTCTTCTCTGCCCACCTGATTGCCGAGGTGTTGCCGCAGCTCTGGGAACGTAATCCGGACGCGGCGCAGCAGGGGTTGACCGAGTTGCGCCGACTGACGCAGGGAGCGCTGATGGAGATGCGCACGTTGCTCCTGGAGTTACGTCCGGCAACGCTCCTGAAATCGCGCCTGGATGACCTGCTGCGGCAACTGGCACAGGCCGTAAACAGCCAGACACTGGTGGATGTCACCCTGGATCTTGCCCCGGCTCCCGAGTTGCCGCCGGATGTGCATGTGACATTTTATCGCGTGGCCCAGGAAGCATTTAACAACATTGCCAAACATGCCCAGGCCCGGAACGTCACCGTCGCCTTACGCTCCATCCCCCCTGACCGTCTTGAGTTAGAGATGTGGGATGACGGCTGTGGCTTTGATGCCACGCAGGTGGCTCCCGGCCGGTTAGGGCTTGAGATCATGCACGAACGAGCGCAACAGATCGCAGCCGGATTGACAATTACCAGTGGGCCGGGGCAGGGAACGCGGGTGCAGTTGACCTGGCCTGCTGGTTAGCACGACAATGAGATCGTTCAGGGTGATGCCGGCGCCGGCACATTCGTATACCCCTGACCACCAGATCTCTTTGTGGTTATTTTCCAGGAGGATGAGCATGGGAACCCCACCGCCCATTCGTGTCATCATCGTTGATGATCATGCGATGACGCGCATAGGACTACGCTTTTTTCTGACAGCCTACGAAGATCTGGAACTGGTTGGGGAAGCCGGCACGGGGGAAGAAGCGCTGGCCCTCTGTTGCCAGACCCGGCCCGATGTTGTTCTGATGGATATGGTCATGCCCGGCATGGATGGAGCGCAAACAATCCGCCAGATTCGGCGCGACCACCCCCAGATCCGGATACTGGTTCTGACCAGTTTTGAGCAGGATGATATGGTGCAACAGGCGCTCCAGGCCGGCGCGATTGGCTACCTGCTCAAGAATGTATCGGCGCAGACGCTGGCTGAGGCGATCCGTGCGGCCCACACCGGACGCTCGACGCTGGCCGAGGAGATCGCCGGGGCGGTTGTGGCGCTGGCCCACCAGCCGCCCAACCTGGGGCATGACCTGACCCAGCGCGAGCGGGAAGTCCTGGCGCTGCTGGTCGAAGGGCTGCCCAATGCCCAGATTGCCGAGCGGCTGGCGATCAGCCAGGCGACGGTCAAATACCATGTGCGCAGCATCCTGAATAAACTGGGCGCGGCCAGCCGTACCGAGGCCGTCAGTCTGGCCTGGCAGTACGATCTGATGGCCTGAGACGACTGGAGCAGATGATGGTTCCTGCCCATCACACGCTTGCGCTGTCGGTAGCGGCGGTCGGATCGGGTGCATCAAGCTGGCGTTTATAAGCCAGAATCACCCGGCGGATCTGCTCTTTCCGCTCTTCCGCTTCTTGCGCCAGCCGGCGGAAGCGCTGCTCACCCCGACGATCTTTACCGTTGCGGGCCTCCTGCGCCAGCCGGTCGGCAAAAAAAGCTCGCTCCTCCAAAGAGCGCACCGCCGCATCGAGGGCGCGATCCAGCATATCACCCTGGTTTACAAAAAGACTCTGGGGGGAATAGGCGTGACCAATCTGGCAGCGAAAGCGCAGAAGATCACCATCGTAAAACTCGGTGAGAGTACCACCACACTCGGGGCATGAGAAAGGAGATGTCGGACCGAATGTATCTGTCTGTTGTAACGCCTTGAGATCCATCTCTGCCATGCGCGCCTCGAGATCGTCACGTTGGGTCACGGGTATACCTCTTTCCTCAACTATGGGTGTGTGCGCAAGGCGGAGTAACTCCGCTGCGATTTCGCCCAGCGAGAGAACCGTATCAACCTTGACATACCGGCAGGCATTCATGGGCATATCCGGGTAGAGCGCCTCCTCCGGGTTCTGAACAATCGCCGTTCCGCCGTACCGCTTGACAGCCAGCAGACCGGCAGTCCCATCATCAAGCATCCCGGTGAGAATAACGCCAACCACCCGTGGTCCATATGCCTGGGCTGCCGTGCGCAATGTGGCATCAATGGCGGGGCGGAAGCCATTTTCCCGGGGACCGCGGATCACATGCAGATGCTGCTGCCGCACCAGCATATGATGATCGGGCGGTGCTACATAGATGTTACCGGGCTGGAGGGCGGTGCCGTCGGGGGGATGTTGCGCCGGCAGTGTGCAGGAACGATTGAGGATTTTGGGTAACACGGAAGCATGCGTTGCGGGAATATGCTGTACCACACAGAGTGTTGCGGCGAGATCGGCTGGGAGATCTTGCAAAACTCTGGTCAGCGCCTCCAGTCCACCGGCCGATGTGCCGATTATGATCATATCATGCCCTGGCATACATGCTCCTCCCTGCCGGAGGCGATATCCCCCGCCAGACGTGGGATCGCCTGATCCAGGTCAGCATTGGTCGTTTCGCAATTTCGCTCATTTCGTGTTCTTCGTGGTCCAAACTCCCACCGCGTAACTCCTATCATTAAGGGATGGTTATAGCATGATCTGTGCCATATAGAGCGCACAGAGGTTAGGGGTTTTTCATAGGACCAGTTTAGAATATTAGTTAGTTGCACCAGTTATGAAGTCTTACGATTATAACAATACAAAATAATATCTCCCACAACAGTATATTGCAAAGTCGGAGTTTGTGATACTCCACGTTGAAGTGACCATGTTTTCACACCATCTGTTACAAAACGGTTAACATCGTTTACAGCAGTAGCAGTAGGGTGCATTCTATGCACCGTTCTGTTGCCGCAATCCATATCCGAACTATGTTTTTCAGCGTTCGGATAGCAACCGTAAAGTGGTTGTGAACTGATTCTTAGGGATTCGCTCCCAACTGCCTGATGAACATTGAAATTCAATCCAGACATCACGAATCTGGAGTCTCGGCTTCAGCCGGATCAGGCTTTTGTGCCAGTATGCCGCAGTCCCGGCAGGCAGGCACCGGCTGAAGCCGGGACTCCTGAAGATTGATCCATATCTCGGTGTTCTCGGCGGTAAAACGATCCCGTTCAGATGCGACCTGCACCGCCGTGGCGCAGCAGATCCCCGGCTGCACCTACGACTCCAACTCCTCCTGCAACTGCCGGATATGGCGTTCGGCCTCGCCGCGCCAGTAGAGATCGCCCCCCAGTTCAACATAGCGCTGCAGGTCGGCCAGGGCTGCCTCCGGCGCACCGTTGAAGCGGTGGAACAATCCCCGCTGCAGGTAGGGCGCGGCCCATTCGGGCCGCAGATCCAGCGCCCGGCTCAGGTCGGCGACGGCGGCGGGATATTCGCCCAACTCGCGCCCGCGGATCAGCCCGCTCTGGTAGTAGGCCGGGGCAAAGTCCGGCCATAGTCGGGTGGCGCGGGCAAACGAGGCGACACCATGCCGGTAGAAGCTGCGCTCCGCCGTGCGGTTGCCCCGGTAGCAGAGGCTCTGCCCCCAGACATACCACCAGCGCGCCAGCAAGCGCCGCCACCAGGTCGGTTCAGGAGAACTGTTCATGTTAGTATCCCGTAGTCCGTATCCCGTAGTCCGTATCCCGTAGTCCGTTGCCCGTATCCCGTAGTCCGTTGCCCGGCATTATAGCCGATTCCCGGCACGGGTCGGAAACGAACAACTACGCTACCGCTTACGCTGCCGCAACCTATATCGTTCTCGGTTTTTTGTTCTTTGTTCTTCTGTTCTCGGTTCTTTTGCGCGACACGACACAGGTGCGTGCTATAATACGCAGCATTGGACATAATCGGAGGGAAAGTTTTCATGCGACATGTGCGGGCCTTGATGTTGAGCGTGGCGATGATTGCGCTAATGCTCTCGTGTGGTGGGTATATTATTCTGCGCGAACTGCGCACTCCGGCCAGCATGAGCGCTACGCCGGTCGAAATTGAGATTGCGCCGGGTGACTCGGCCAGCCGGATTGCCACGACGCTGCGAACGAATGGTCTGATCCGGCAACCGATATTTTTTACCGCGTTGGTGCGCTATAAAGATCTTGATCAGAGTCTGCAGGCGGGACGCTATGTGCTGCGGCCCAACATGAACGTTAGCGAGATTCTGATTGCCCTGCAGAATAACCGGGTGGACGAGGCTTCCGTTACGATCCCGGAGGGGTTGCGGATCGAGGAGGTTGCCGGGTTGATTGCGGCCGCCGATCTGGAACTGGTTGATGAGCAGAGTTTTCTCGAGACGGCCCGCAATGGTGCCGCATTTAAGGATGACTATTTTCTGCTCAGTAGCCTGCCGGACGATGCCTCCCTCGAAGGCTATCTCTTCCCGGATACCTACCGGATTGCTTCTACGGCAACGGTGACAGAGGTGGTCGAGTTGATGCTGGATCGCTTTGATGAGCAGTACAGCAGTATTGAGCGTGATATTCGTGTGCCGGATGTTACTGTTCACGAGGTTGTGACGATGGCCTCGATTATCCAGCGCGAGGCGGCCCTGGTCGAAGAGATGCCGCAGATTGCGGCGGTCTTCTGGAACCGGCTTGAACCCGAGAATGCCGGCGAAACCGGGGGCGGCAAACTTCAGGCGGACCCGACGGTGCAGTATGCGCTGGGGTATAGTGTGAACGAGGAGACCTGGTGGCGCAAAGATCTGACGGTGGCGGATCTGCAGATTGATCATCCTTACAACACCCGCGAACGCACCGGCCTGCCACCTGGTCCCATCAGCAATCCGGGGCTGGCGGCGCTGACAGCGACGGCGCAACCCGACGAGAGCGCCGAGTATCTCTATTTTGTGGCAAGCTGCGCAAAAGACGGCTCGCACAACTTCGCCGCAACCTTTGAGGAGTTCCAGCGGTACCAGTCCGATTTTCAAGCCTGTCAGTAAGGGATGACGAACGACGAACGACAAACGACGAACGACGGACGACGGACGACGGATGACGAACGACGGATGACGAACGACGGACTTCAGATTACGGACTTCAGACTACGGACTTCAGACTACGGACTTCAGACTACGGATTACGGATCATGCAACGAATTGTTCTTCTCGGCGACCCGGTGGCCCACAGCCGGTCGCCGGCTTTTCAGAATGCGGCACTGGCCCACCTGGGAATTGCTGCCCGGTATGAGGTGTGGCATACCCCCGCCGCTGAACTGCCGGCGCGGGTGGCGGCGCTGCGGGAGCCGGCCGTGGTGGGCGCAAATGTCACGCTGCCGCACAAGACGGCGGTTATGCCGCTGCTTGATGACATCGAAGCGGAGGCGGCCCAGATCGGTGCGGTGAACACGATCTATAAGCGGCCCGATGGCGCGCTGATCGGAACCAATACTGATGCTCCCGCGCTGCTGGAAGCGCTACGCGCGGAGGGTGGCTTTACCCCGGAGGGCCGGCATGTGGTGATGCTGGGGGCCAGTGGCGCGGCCCGCGCGGCCGCCTATGCCCTGGTCAACGCGGGGGTGGCGCGGCTGGTGGTGGCAAACCGCACGCTCGAGCGGGCCGAGGAACTGCTGGGCGATATCCTGGCCTACTACTGGGAAGCGGCCGACACGGCCGGCCAGGAGTCTACCCCGCATGCATTCCCCGATGGGCGTCTGCCGGTTGCCTGGCGCTATCCGCCGCCGCGCCTGATTGCGCTGACGCTGGATGATCCCGACCTGGCAGATTACCTGGCCGATAGTGCGTTGCTGCTCAATGCGACTTCGCTCGGCTGGCATGCCGACGAGACGCCGCTGCCCGATCCGCCGGTGCCCGCCGGCATGCTGGTCTACGATATGGTCTACCGTCCGACGCGGTTGCTCCAGGATACAGCCGCCCGGGGTGCGCGCACGCTGGACGGGATGGGGATGCTGCTGCGGCAGGGCGCGCTGGCCTTTACCCGCTGGACGGGGCAACCCGCGCCGCTGGAGGTGATGCAGGCGGCGCTCCGGGCGGCGTGAGTTGGTGCGCCGTTCGTAATGCTGATAGCGTAGTATTGTGGCAGGACGAACGATAGCCTACCGCTTACGGACTACGGATGGATCTTATGATTACCACTCTTATCTTCATCATCGGCCTGCTGCTGGGTTCCCTGCTCAACGTCATTGTTATTCGCCTGCCGCGCGAGAAGCGGCTGCTGGGCTGGCCCCGCTGTACCCGCACGGGCGAGCCGCTGGCCTGGTGGCAACTGCTGCCGGTTGTCGGCTGGGCGGCGCAGCGTGGGCGCGCCCGCGATGGACGACCGCTCCACTGGGTCTACCCGGTGATCGAACTGCTGACCGGCGTCGTGCTGGCGCTGCTCTATGTCAACTATGCTTTTACGCCGCTCTTTTTCTACCTGGTTTTTGTGTGCGTGGTGCTGATTGTCACCGGGGCGATTGACTGGCTCTACCACTCGATCTACACCTTTGTGATCCTGGGAGCGGCACTGCTACTGCTGCTGCTGAGCCCGGTTGTCCCGTACATTAGTTGGCCGAACGCCGGGTTGGGCGCGCTGGCCGGCGGGCTCTCCTTTGCGCTGCTGTTCGCGTTGGCAAAGGTGCTCTTCCCAGGCAAAGCCGCTCCCTTCGGCCTGGGCGATGTTTACCTGGCAATTTTTATCGGTGCGGCCTTCGGTCTGACGCGGCTGGTTGATACGCTCTTCTACGGGATTGTGTTTGCCGGGATTGTCGCGGTCGGGATCGTCGTCGCCAAACGGCTGCTCAATCGCAGTGATGTGCCGGAGTATATCGCCTATGGTACCTACCTCTGCCTGGGGGCGATTGCGTATGTGGTCATTCAGGGGTTTTAGACATACAAAACGCAAAGAAACGCATTCTTTGTGTTTTGTATGTCTGGCTTCCGCAGGGTTGAACTCAAACTGGTTAAATAACAGAAGTTACGTGGTGCAGCCTATTCTGGTCTGTTGACTGCCCCAAAAGCCGGATTCGCCTGTGGCAGCGTGGTACTTTTTTCTTTTGCACAAAAATGTTGCACGCAGTGCAACATTTTTGTGCAAAAGCATGGGATCTTCCACCCTGCCGGAGGCGAGTCGGGCCGTTTATTCAGGCACATACCGGGTTTGGAACCGACCGCGTAAGTCCTATTAAATAACAGAAGTGACGCGGTGCAGCCTATTCTGGTCTGTTGACCGCCCCAAAAGCCGGATTCGCCTGCGGCAGCGTGGTACTTTTTTTCTTTTGTACAAAAAATTCACATTGTGAATTTTTTTGTGCAAAAGATCTGGTCTCTTCCGCAGCGGCAGTTTCGCGTTTTTCATGATCCAACCCCCACCGTGTAACGCATGGCAATGAAGCTCAGGTTCGCGCAAAGCCGCACAAGAGATACGGTTCTTTGCGACTTTGCGCGAGCTTCATTGACCGATATTAGAGGCAGGCTGGAACAGATTACCCCATTGGCAGGCACTAGTAGAGGAACATCGGCTTGCCCAGGATGTGCGAAACCTTGGGCCGATACTGATCCTTGTCGTAGAGTTCATCAACATCCACGCGCTTGACACCCTGGATACAGGAGTCGACCGGCACCGTGGTGTAGCAGCCATTCTGCAGCGCCATCATCAGGCCGGTGTGTCCCTTCTCAATCTGCTGCACCGCCATATTGCCATACGACGTTGCCACCATGCGGTCGAGCGCGTCCGGTGCGCCTGCACGCATCAGGTAGGCCAGTTGCTGGTGAACAATATCAATACCCGTGATCTTCTTCAGCGCCTCGCCCACGGCCTGGCCGATACCACCCAGTTTCTTGTGCCCGTAGGCATCTTCCTGACCGTACTCCACCACCTGACCGCCCAGCATTGAAGCCCCCTCGGAGAGCGCAATAATCGCGTAGTTGCTGGGGTTGGTGCGTCGATCTTCCGTAATGAGTTCGGCCAGGCGCTCAACATCAAATGGCACCTCGCTGATCAACGTCCGGTCCACATTTGCCAGGTACGCCGCGATCAGCGCCGTCTCACCGCTGTTGCGGCCGAACAACTCAACTACTGCAATCCGCTCGTGGCTGCCGGTGGGGGTCCGCAGGTCGTTCAGCAGATTGACACTGCGCGTCACCGCCGTGCTAAAGCCCATGCAGTAGTCCGTACCATACACGTCATTATCCATCGTCTTGGGGCAGGCGATCACCCGCATACCCTCCTGATGCAGCCGCGCTGCGTAGGAGAGTGTATCATCGCCGCCGATGGGAATCAGGGTATGAATGCCCAGATGATCCAGCACGCGTAACACATGATCGGTGCAGTCCACCGTCTTCTGACCTTCGGCGAAGGTATACTTATCTTTCAGAAAATCCGGAAGATCGCCGGGCCGCACCTTCTGGGGATTGGTGCGCGACGAGTGCAGATGCGTACCGCCATAGCGGTCAATCGTACGCACATTCTGCCGCGTCAGCCGGCCGATCCACTCACTCTCCATCCCGGTATCTACGTCGGGATTGTAGTTTAGTGGCCCCGCCCAGCCGCGACGGAATCCATAAACTTCCCAGCCGTTCTCCTCAGCGCGATACACAATAGCCCGGATGCACGGGTTCAGCCCCGGAACGTCACCACCACCTGTGAGGACTCCGATTCGCATGGTTACCTCCTGACAGTCCAGTTCACACTACTCTCACCGACATGGTATTGTTGTTTAACGTGTCGCTTGATGGGCGCTCACATTATACCAAAGATATCTGGTCCCGTTGCGCCCGGCTATCCGCCAATTTGCAGCCCACTCCGGCTGAGGCTATAATAGTTGTTATTCATTTTCACGGTATCACCATGATCACTGGAGCCTGTTCCAGTCTAGAAGTGTTTGATTGTTCATGAATTCACAAGACAAGCTGCACGCGAAGCTGCACAAGCGTGCCGAGAAATATGGTGTTGACAACTGCCGCCGGCATATCTTCCTCTGCGCCGATCCGACTGACCCGGAGTGCGCGCCGCGCAAGGTCAGCGTTGAGGCGTGGGACTATCTGAAGAAGCGGTTGAAGCAACTGAACCTCTCCATGGCCGACGGCGGGGTCTATCGCACCAAAGCCAACTGCCTGCGGATTTGCGAGCATGGCCCGATTGCTGTGGTCTATCCTGAGGGGGTCTGGTACCACTCCTGCACGCCCGAAGTCCTGGAGCGCATTATTCAGGAGCATCTCATCGGTGGGCAGGTTGTGGCGGAGTATGCCTTTGCCCGCAATCCGCTAGAACCGCAGCAAATGGAGGATTCAACCGATTGATCCTCCCGGGCTCAGTGTTGAGATGAAAGAAGGATCATGATTGACTTACCGCTCACTTCTGGTACGCCCTGGTCCGTCAAAATTGCCGCCGATGCCCGTCTGACCCGCACCGATTATGGCGATGATGCCAGTTATGCCCTGAATACGCCGGAGGGACCGCTCGGCCTGGTTTCGTCCTATGGTGGGCGCTGCAAGCGGATGTTGTGGGATCTGCGCTGGCGTCGTCCGGATACCGGCACAGTTGTCCATGCGGTGGCGGACTATGCTGCGCCGCCGGTGCTGCGTGACTATGGACCCGGTTTTGCCCTGATCGATACCCGGCCCTTCCCCGATCTGCAGGCGCAGATCGCCTACATCGCCCACACCTCGCACTGTGCCATCTGCCGGATCGAACTGCACAACACCGCCGATGCGCCCGCGCAGTATGTTCTGACCAGCGGGATGCAGATCCGGCTCCACCAGCCAACCGCTGTGACAACCGCCCCGGTTGCGGAGTTCCACCTGGAGGAGGCCACGCATGGCGCGTTTGTCTACACCGTCCCGCTGCAACTGGTGCTCTTCTGGGCCGAGGCCGGCCCGTATGCTGCCTTTCCGCTGCCGGATGGCCCGGTCTGGACCATCGCCCACGACCGGGAGATCACGCTGGCCCCGGATGAGCGGTGCGTCCTGCTGTTTGGCCTGCTGACGCCGCAGCGGGAGGAGGCCGCCGGCACACCGCTGCATGGCGTGGCCCAGGAAATCCTGGCGACCGACTGGTCGGCGGAACTGGCCCGGCAGCGGCTCGCCAGTGCCAACATTCCGCAGATCGAGACCGGCGATGCCGCATGGGACGCCGCGATAGCCTGTGCCTACCGGATGGCGGCCCGCTGCTACCTTAGCGGGAGCGGCGATACCCGCCGCTACCCGGAGGTGCCCGCCGCTGGTGGCCGCGCGCCCGATATCCACCGCAGCGGTGTGGGCTACGCGCCCCTGCCCTATGAATCCTTTGTCTTCACGCGCATCCCGGAGCGTGGCTATCCGCCCGAGGGCAGGCCGGAGGAGTACTCCTGGCAGTGGAATGGACAGGTGGCAACCGAAGCCTATGTGAACCTCCCCGGTGTGGTGCCCTTTGCGCCGGAACTGGGCAAGGCGGTGCTGCGCAACTACCTGCATATCCAGCAGGAGGATGGCTTTATCGACTGGAAGCCGGGACTGGCCGGGCAGCGCGCCGGATGGGAATGCCTGCCGCTGCTTGCCACCCTTGCGCGCATCATCTACGACTACACCGGCGATCTCGACTTTCTCCAGGAGGTTTACCCCGGCCTGCTGCGCCACCTGGACCGCTGGTTTACCCCGGCAAATGACCGCAACGGCGACGGTTTCCCGGAGTGGACCCACACGGTGCAGAGCGCGTTTGACGACAACCCCAGCTTTGTCCCCTGGCGGGCCTGGTCCCAGGGCGCGGATCTCTCCAAGGCGAACAGCCCCGACCTGGGCGCGTATCTCTACCGCCAGCATCGTGAACTGGTTGCGATTGCCCGGCTCCTGCCCGAACAGCGGCGGCTGGCGCTCAACGCCGATATCGTCCGCCTGACCCACCGGGCCGACCAGTTGCGCGATATGGTTGAGGCGCTCTGGAGTGCGGAGCATGGCACCTATCTTTATGGCGACCGGGATACGCTGCTGTCGCATCCGGGGGAGCTGATCTGGGAGACGCAAGGGCCGGGGGAGTGGCAGCATAGCCACGGGGCCGAGGGCGGCAATGGCAAAGTCATCTCGATGGCCCCGCCGATCCCGTCGCCGCTGCTGGCGCGCCGGGTTGTGATCCGGATCGCGGGAGCGGAAGCGCCGCTGGTTTCGGTGTTGCTCCAGGGTGAGGATGCGCATGAGCAGCCACTCACCGAGGTGCTCGACCGGGCCGCGTTTGGCTGGTGGGGCGGTGGGGTGGTTAGCGCCACCAGCGAGGGCCGCTTTTCCAGCCTCTCGCAGATTACCGTCACGGGGGTTGATCCACAGCAACCGATAAGGATCAGCTTTGTGGACTACACCCGCCAGGATCAGACGCAACTGCTGCCGCTCTGGGCCGGCATCCCCAACGCTGCCCGCGCCGAGGTGCTGGTCCGCCGCACCATCACCGACCCGGAGCGCTTCTGGCGGGGCTACGGGATGCCGAACTGCTCCGCACGAGACTCTGCCTATGCCGGCAATAACGTAGATGGGAGTGGCGGTGTCTGGATGCCCTGGAATTCTATGATTGGCGAGGGGTTGTGCGACTATGGCTATTTTGCCGAGGCGTGGGATCTGTTCAGCCGGATCATGGCGGCCGAAGTGCGCTCGCTCACGCAGGATCACTGCTTCCGGGAAGCCTACGACAGCGACACGGGCGCGGGGTTGGGTGATCCGGATTATCTCTGGGGGACGGTGCCGCTGCACCTGCTGACGCGACTGCATGGGGTGCAGATCCTGAGCCAGGATCAGGTATCGCTCCAACCCGCCGATACGCTCGACCGCCGGATCGTCATCCGCCAGCATGGCCTCATGGTTGAGCGGCAGGGCCGCCAGGCAACCATCACCTGGCTGGACGGCACCCGCCGCGAATGCACCATCGGTGACGAAGCCGTTGTCGTGACCCGCTAACCAACACTGACGAACCGGGTTGCGGGGCAATACTTTTCAAATAACCGGAGTTACGCGGTGCGCATGCAAATGGGACATTTCATCCGGTGGAATCCAGATTCGCCTGCGGCAGCATGGTACGTTTTTATCTTTTTTCACAAAAAATTCCACGTTGTGGAATTTTTTTGTGAAAAAAGGATAGTATCTTCCGCCCGGTCGGAGGCGATATCTCCTTCCAGGGGAGTACCCGTGTACGTCGTCTTATTTGCAAGGTATTGGGTTTAGGGGCGGACCGAGCAGATGCGCGCATCTCCATGCATGGCAGTGGCATGCGTTGCTCCCCCTCTCCCAGAATCGGGAGAGGGGGCCGGGGGGTGAGGGCCAACTACGCATTCGTCGAGACATCTTCTGTCGTCCCGTCCGGCAGGGCCGGTAACTCCGGGCCGGGGAGCGCGGGGCGGCGCTGCCGCAGCGCCAGCCGCATCAGTGGCTCCATCGCCCCCGACGCGCCCAGGATCAGGCTGAGTTGCTTAAACCAGATCGCCTGGATCAGGCCGTACCCCAACACCAGCACTCCACCCATACCGAGGAGGCTGGGCGCAAGCACCAGGGCAAAACAGGTTTTCATCGTGCGGTCAAAACTGTGGGCAAAGTCGAAGAGTTGGCAGAGATGTTCCAGCCCTTCGTCCAGCAGAACAATCTGGGCCGTATCGGTTGCCACCGTCGAAGCGCCGCGCATCGAGACCGACACATGCGCCTTCTTGAGCGCAATCGCATCATTGATGCCGTCCCCCACAAAGCAGACGCTGCGGCCTGCGCGCTGCAGTTGATCGATAATCTCGGCCTTGTTCTGGGGCAGCGTTTCGGCAAAATACTCGTCAATCCCCAACTCGTTTGCCAGTTTGCGCGTGGGCGCTTCCCGGTCGCCGGAGATAATCGCAATATGCTGGACACCGCGCTGTCGCAGGCCGGCAATAATCTGGCGCGCCTCCGGGCGGAGCGTCGGCACCAGCTCAATCGCGCCGACAATCTGGTTGTCCCGGGCGACCAGCACCAGCGAATGCCCCTCCTGATGCGCAGCTTCTTCCACGGCGTACACCGCCGGGGTGATCGGGAGGCATCCTGCTGCATAAAGCGACAACTGCCCACCTTGATCTGCCAGTTCCCAATCGAGACGGTCAGGCCATAGCCCACCGCGTAGGCGGCCTCACCGATCTCCGGGATGTCCAGGCCGTATGCGGCGGCGGCTTCGTGAATTGCCAGCGCAATCGGATGCATCTGGTTCCGTTCGGCGGCGGCCGCCCATGCCAGAACCTCCATCTCCGACACGCCTTCCCAGGCGTACATGCGCCCGACATGGGGCTGATGAATGGTCAGCGTGCCGG
>DAOTVB010000063.1:0-11558 GCA_034436755.1 Chloroflexaceae bacterium
GCCACGCCCAGGGATTTTACGGCCCCCATTCGCGCGGGTGGGGGTATTTCTGAGTGGCTCTGGAAAGGTAGTCAGGACATTCCGGTAGCCCGAATCGAAGCAACAGTTGATTATCCTCAGGGAGTTATGCCCCTGCGTTACCAGCTCTGTTTTACGGCTGTTGGTCAGCGGTTGGAACTAATAGATGAAGCGGTTGAGAATGAGCAGCCGCTTTTTAACGAAGAAGATGTCTTTTTCTTTTACCGCTATCAGCATGGCAACCCGGTATTAAGTGTCAGAACAACAAGCGAGGTTCCGGCGGGTACCAGTACGAATAGGCATAAGCGTGGGTTGCGCCGCGAAGATCTCAGTCCGGAGCAGTCGGTATTGTCGCAACGCAAAGATCCGGATCAATACCCGGAAATTACCTACCTGGGCAACCAGTTTGATCGTATCCGCCTGTATCGTGAGTGGAATCTGGGTCGGAATACTCTACCCCGCATGCCACAACCAGCAGATGCGCCGGGTGATTTTCTTGAACCGGATGCCGGTAATCTTGGTCTTGTGCTCAATAATTTGCAGTACCAACCGGATACGAAGCGATTGATTACTGAGCAACTGCGTAAAGTGTATGAAACAGCCGATGAGGTTTCGACCCGAATCTATGGTGGTACAGTCCAGGTCTTTGTACATGAAACAGGACTCAACCAGCCAGTTCCTGCCACGCGGTTATCCGATGGGACGATCAGGTATCTCTGCCTGCTTGCCATTCTCTGTCACCCGACACCGCCACCGCTGATCTGTATCGAGGAGCCGGAACTGGGCATGCATCCCGACATCATCCCAACCATTGCCGAACTCCTGGTTGATGCATCACAACGTACCCAGTTGATTGTCACCACCCACTCGGATATACTGGTTTCTGCCCTGAGCAGTATCCCCGAAGCAGTCATTGTGTGTGACCGGGACGCAACCGGGAGTCAGTTACAGCGTCTGGATGCGGAACAGTTGCAGGAGTGGCTGGAGAAGTTTGCGTTAGGCGATCTCTGGCGCATGGGCGAAATCCGAGGAACGCGATGGTGAGTGAGATTCGTATTTACGTCGAGGGTGATCCGGCTTTACGCCAGGGCTTTCATTCGTTCTTTGAAGAACTGCGAGAACTGGCACGCAGAAAAAATGTCCGATGGAATGTTATTACATGTGGAGCGCGAAACTTTACCTACGAGGTGTTTAAGACGGCATTAAAAACCCATCCTGATGCCTTTAACGTTTTGCTGGTCGATGCCGAAGAAGTAGTAGATAGTGACCCATGGGAACACCTACGCCGGCGCGATGGATGGAGTTCCGAAGGGTGTGACGATGAACAGTGTCACCTGATGGTGCAGACGATGGAAGCATGGTTTATGGCAGACATTGAGGCGCTTAAACGCTACTACAAACAGGGGTTTCAGGAAGGAGCGCTACCAAAGAATCCCCAGGTCGAGCAGCTAAGCAAAAATGATTTAAATGAAAGACTGAAGCGGGCAACGCAACACACGCAAAAAAGAGCATATCACAAAACGCGTCATGCTCCACACATTCTGGCACAAATTGATGTGGCTAACGTTTGTCAGGCTGCTCCCCACTGCAATCGCCTCTTTACAACGCTCCGTGCAAAGCTACAGACATAACATTAACATCCGTAGTTCACGGAGTGCCGCCTTATGAAGTTTGATTTTTTAATCCGGACATCAGCGATCAGGAGTCCCGGCTTCAGCCGGATCAGACTTTCCCGGCAGTATGCCCTGTCCCGGCAGGCACCTACCGGCTAAAGCCGGGATTCCAGTACATTCCATTATCCATGAGCGGGAGTCCCGGCTTCGGCCGGATCAGACGTTTCCAGCAGTATGCCGCAGCCCCGGCCGGCATCCACCGGCTAAAGCCGGGATTCCAGTAGGTTCCATTATCCATGAGTGGGAGTCCCGGCTTCAGCCGGATCAGGCGTTTCCAGCAGTATGCCGCAGCCCCGGCCGGCATCCACCGGCTAAAGCCGGGATTCCAGTAGACAGTCGTAGGGTGCATTCGATGCACCGTGCTGCTGCCGCACTACGAAGACCCTTACAAAGCATAAACAAGCCGGGGCGTTGTACCTCACCCCGGCTCCAACTCCACTTACCAATTACGGCTTACGGACTACGGACTACAGACTACGGAGTACCGACTACAGACTACGGACTACGAACAAACCTACCCCACCGTCCCAAATGCCGCCGGATGCGCCGTCTCATACGCGACGATATCTTCTTCCTGCTGCATCAGGAAGCCCATCTGGTCCACGCCGTTGAGCAGGCAGTGCTTGGAGAAGCCGTCGATGGGGAACTCAACCTTGCGCCCGTCGGGGAGCACTAACCGCTGCCCGGCCAGATCAATCGTCACCGTCGTGCCGGGTTCCTCCTCAAACAGGCTGACCAGTTGGTGGTAGGTCTCCTCGTCAACTGTGATTGGCAGCAGGCCATTCTTGAGCGCATTGTTCTTAAAAATATCGGCGAAGTAGGTGCTCACCACCGCCTTCAAGCCATAGCCCTGCAGTGCCCAGGGCGCATGCTCCCGCGAGCTGCCACAGCCGAAGTTATTCCCCGCGATCAGCACCTGCGCCCCCTGAACATCGGGGCGGTTGAGCACAAAGTCGGGATTCGGGCTGCCATCGGCATCATAGCGCCAGTCGGCAAAGAGCGACTCCCCCAGACCGGCCTTGTTGGTGGTCTTCAAAAAGCGCGCCGGGATGATCTGGTCGGTGTCGATATTCTCGCTGGGCAGCGCAACGATCTTTGCGGTAAATGTGGTGATTGGTTCCATAGATATATCCTCACTCAACGATGTTCCAGTCTTCGACTGCATCCCTATCACGGGCTGCATAGATCTCGGCCAGCATCGGTTCCAGGGTTGGATCGTCGGCAAACATTCCCGCTGTGGTCAGCCAGGGATTGGTCTGCTCAACAGATTTGCCCGGTATATCAAGATAGACCAGTTCAGCGCTAGTCAGGGTCGATGTAATGGCTTCCCGCATTGCCTGTAGTGTCTCATCATGCGTTGCGCCTGTTCGGGTCAGTCCAGGGATTAATGGAACCGATGCCTGATAGGTTCCATCCGAGCGCTGCTCGAGAAAAATTGCGTAAATCATAATTTACTCGGTGCTGTCCTGGCAACTCCCGCAAGCATAAAACCGCGCCTGCGGGAGTGACGAAACTTTTTCTTTCGGCAAGAGAATGTTTACACCGCTACCGGCTCAGCCAGCATCTCGCGCACGTCGGTGACGCAGCCGTTGACCGCCGTTGCCACTGCCGTCAGTGGGCTGGCAAGGAAGGTGCGCCCGCCTTTGCCCTGGCGTCCCTCGAAGTTGCGGTTGCTGGTGCTGACGGCATACTGGCCGGGTCGCAACTCGTCGCCGTTCATGGCAATACACATTGAACATCCGGCTTCGCGCCACTCGGCCCCCGCTTCCTTGAAGATCTGATCCAGCCCCTCGGCCTCGGCCTGCCGCTTGACCTGCTGCGAGCCGGGCACGACCAGCATGCGCACACCGGGAGCCACCTTGCGCCCGCGCATCAGGCTAGCCGCCAGGCGCAGATCGCTGATGCGCGAGTTAGTGCAACTGCCGACAAAGACCACATCAACCGGGTGGCCCAGCAGCGGCGCGCCAGGGCGCAGATCCATGTAGGTCAGCGCCTTGTCGAGGGCCATACGCGCACTCGGATCGCGCATACTGGCCGGGTCAGGGATGGTGGCGTTGATCGGCATGCCCATGCCCGGGTTGGTGCCGTAGGTGATCATTGGTGTCAGTTCGTTGGCGTCGAGGACGACCTCTTTGTCGTAGGTCGCGCCCTCGTCCGAGGGCAGGCTGCGCCAGCGTGCCACTGCTGCTTCCCACTCCGCGCCTTTGGGGGCAAAGGGCCGACCGGCGATATACTCGAAGGTGGTATCATCGGGGGCAACCATCCCGGCGCGCGCGCCGCCCTCAATACTCATGTTACAGATGGTCATGCGCTCCTCCATCGAGAGCGCCCGGATAGCATCACCCATGTACTCAAAGACATGCCCGGTGCCGCCACCAATGCCGATTTTGGCGATGATTGCCAGGATGATATCCTTGGCCGATACTCCTGGCTGGAGTTGGCCGTTCACCCGGACAGCGTAGGTACTTGGCTTGCTCTGGAGCAGGCACTGGGTTGCCAGCACATGCGCCACCTCGCTGGTGCCGATGCCAAAGGCCAGCGCACCAAACGCGCCATGGGTGCTAGTGTGGCTGTCACCACAGACAATGGTCATGCCGGGCTGGGTCAACCCCTGCTCCGGGCCAATCACATGCACAATGCCCTGGTTCTCGGTGCCCAGACGGTAGAGCGGAATACCAAAATCCTGGCAGTTTTGCGTGAGCCGATCCAGTTGGGCCGCCGCCTGGGTATCGACAATCGGAATCAGCCCATCCAGCCCGCGCGGGGTAGTCGGCGTGCTATGATCCATCGTCGCCAGTGTACGCTCGGGGCGGCGCACCTTCAACCCGCGCTCGCGCAGTTCGGTGAACGCCTGCGGCGAGGTGACTTCATGCACCAGGTGCATATCGATATAGAGGACGGCCGGCGTGTCGGCAGTTTCCGGCCGCACGATATGCGCATCCCAGATCTTCTCAAAGAGTGTTTTTGGCTGTGTCATAGTACCTCCCTAATGCTGAACGGGTGATGGGGTGAAGGGGTGAAAGGGTGAAAAACCCACTTCACCGCCTCACCCGTTCAAACGGTCTTGTCGTCGTCGGCAGCGGTTTTTCTGCCTGGCAGAATCCATGTCTGTGGGTGATTAATCATCCCGACAATTGTCCTGATAATACTATCGTATGTCTGATAGAGACTGGCTCCCTCGTCGCGCTGCATATATTGACATTTTACAGCGAATTCAAGCCAGACCTGAGTTTCGGCTGCTTCGCCTTCTGCATCTGAGAGCTTGCTAATGAAATACTTCTCATAGCGGCGCTTGCGCCATGCTTCAGCCAGGTTGGCGCAAACTGAGCGTGAGGCACGGCGGATCTGATCGGTGAGCGCGTACGTTTCCTCTTTGGGGAAGGTTTTCGATACCTCAAAAATGTGCATTGCTGCATCAAAAGCTTTCTGGTAGACCTCCAGATCACGATGTACGCTAATCTTTTTCGGCATTGTAGTGCTACTCCTGGTCTACACATCCCACTTTCGTCCCGTCACCCCGTCACCCGTTCACCTGGTCACCCCTTCAGCCTTTTCCAGGTCACGAAGCAACGGCAGTTCCAGGCTATCCCAGAGTGCCTGCCAGCTTGCCTCGATCACATTTTGCGATGCGCCGATGGTACTCCAGCGCTCGTCGCCCCGGGCGCTCTCGATCAGCACGCGGGGTTTGGCCGCAGTGCCGCGATGCTCGTCGATAATGCGTACTTTGTAGTCAACCAGCCGGACCTCGGCCAGTTGTGGGTAGTAGGGCAGCAGTGCCTTGCGGATTGCGCTGTCCAGCGCGTTGACCGGGCCTTCGCCGTCGGCGGCGGTGTGAATCACGTCGTTGCACACCTGGACCCGGGTTGTCGCCTGCGAATAGATCCGATTATCGCCGCGCTTCTCGATAATCACCGTAAAGTCGAGCAACTCAAAGGCGGGCACATAGTCGGGTGCGCTGCGGCGGACCAGCATCTCAAAACTGCCCTCGGCCGCCTCAAACTGGAAGCCCTGGTTTTCCAACTCCTTGATGCGCTGCAATACGGCCTGCTCTTTGCCGTTGAGCCGCATGCCCAGTTCCTCGGCCCGCATGCGCACATTGCCCCGGCCTGACAACTCGCTGACCACGACGCGCTTCTGGTTGCCCACCAGGGTCGGATCGATATGCTGGTAGCTCTCCTCGACCTTGGCAATCGCGGCGACATGAATGCCGCCCTTGTGGGCGAATGCGCTGCGCCCGACGAAGGGCGCGTGGTTGTCCGGGTTGAGGTTGGCGATGGCGGCGACATAGTTCGATACCTCGGTCAGGCGGCGCAGTTGCTCCGGCGCAACGCACCTGTAGCCCAGCTTGAGCTGCAGGTTGGCAATTAATGGAATAAGATCCATATTACCACAACGTTCGCCATAACCGTTAATCGTTCCCTGCACCTGTACACAGCCGGCCTGCACTGCGGCCAGCGCATTTGCCACCGCCAGCGCGCCGTCGTTGTGCGGGTGAATGCCCAGTTGCGGGACGCTGTCGGCGGGGAAATGTTCCTGCACCGCGCGCACAACCTGGGCGATCCAGTCGGGGAGCGAGCCGCCGTTGGTATCGCACAAGACCAGGCAGTTCGCACCGGCCCCGGCTGCGGCAGCCAGGGTTGCCAGGGCGTAGGTCGGATTGGCGCGGTAGCCATCGAAGAAATGCTCGGCGTCGTAGATCACTTCTTTGCCCATAGCCTTGAAGTAGGCCACACTGTCGGCGATCATCGCCAGGTTCTCGTCCAGGCTGGTCTCCAGCACCTTCTCGACATGGAGTGTCCAGCTTTTGCCGACCAGCGTGACTACCGGCGTGTGGGCCGCGACCAGCGCCTGAATGTTGGGATCGGTTGCACAGTTGCTATGGGCATGGCGAGTGCTGCCAAAGGCCGCCACGCGTGCCTGCTGCAGCGGTTCGAGCTGCACCTGATGAAAAAACTCAACATCCTTGGGATTGGAGCCGGGCCAGCCCCCCTCGATATAGTGAACTCCCAGCGCATCCAGTTCGCGGGCGATCTTCAACTTGTCCTCACAGGAGAGCGAGAGCCCTTCGCGCTGCGTGCCATCCCGGAGGGTTGTATCGTAGAGTTGAATTTGCATTGCTTTCTCCTTGAAAAGATTAAGAACGGAAAATCGAGAACCGTCCATCTGTCTCGTTCATTCGTCATCAATCAGCCAGCAATGCGAATAGACGGCAACAGGGTGAGCGCGTGCTGCGTCCCTGTTGCCATTGTCACCTCCGGTCTGGTCAACATAATTACTCCTGGTAATGTGTTAGTAAATTACGGGACTTACGCGGTTACTATGCAAACTGGACGTTCCACCCGATGGAACCCCGATTCGCCTGCGGCAGCATGCTACTTTTTTATCTTTTTCACAAAAAATTTTTACTTTGTGAAAATTTTTTGTGAAAAAGATCTGGTTTCTTCCGCCCTGCCAGAGGCGATATCCCCCACCAGCCGCGGGATCGCCAGATCCATGGTAGCATTGGCCGTTTCACAGTGTTCGCTCGTGTCGTGATGTTCGTGGTCCAAACACCCACCGTGTAACTCGTTTAAATCAGGCGCAATTCCCCACCTGGTTCTGAGCTTGCCAGCGCGGGTAGCTGCCGAAGATTTTGAACATGCCCGTTCTGGCGGCGATCTGGTCGAGGGCCCGCGCAACGTGAGCATCGTTGCGATGTCCTTCTATGTCGATAAGAAAAATGTACTGCCCCAGCACCTCTTTGGAGGGGCGCGACTCCAGTTTGGTCATGTTAATCGCTTCTTCGGCCAGTGTTTGCAGCGCACCAACCAGCACCCCGGCCCGGTCTTCCCGAAAGCCAAAGCAGAAGCTGGTCTTGTCGTGGCCCGTCGGCGCGGCGTCCTGTTGCGCCAGCACGATAAAGCGGGTGACATTGCTATGGTTGTCGGCAATATCGCGTGCCAGAATCTGCGCGCCGGTGATCTCGGCGGCGCGTAGTGTGCTGATGGCCGCAGCCGGGCGCTCGTCGGCCAGCGCTTCGGCGGGCGCGGCGCTGTTGCTGAGCGAGGCGACGGTAGCGACACCCGGCAGGCAGCGCTCAACAAAGCGGCGACACTGCCCAAGCGATTGCGGGTGCGCGTAGAGTACCTGGATCTGGGGCAGCGCCAGCCCCGCCCGTGTAACCAGGTATTGACGGATTGGAATCACGATCTCGCCGGTGATGCGCAGGTTCGTCTCGTGGATGAGCAGATCCAGGGTGAAGTTGACGCTGCCTTCCAGCATATTCTCAATGGGCAGAACGCCGACCGTCGCCGCGTCGGTTTCGATAGCGGTTACCACCGCCGGAATGCTACTCAATGGCAGATAAACCACATCGGGTTGGGCAGGTGCCAGGGCGATGGCGGCTTCTTCGCTGAAGGTGCCCGGCGGTCCCAGGTAGGCAATTGTTTGCATCATCATGGTGTAAACACATGACGCATGACTGTCGTACCCGGCAGCCACGCATCATGGAACGTTTAGTGCTCCTGCGGTTCTGTTCTGCTGCGGCCAAACACATCAACCGCATAGAGCGGCGGGTCTTGATCGTACCCGGCGGCATAGGCGGCGGCTTCGGCCTTGAGGCGCTCATCGCGCGCGGCCAGCATCTTGTTCAGCGCGCCCATGTAAGCCTCGGCTGCGGCGACAATCGTATCGGTATTGACGCTGTAGCCACTGAAGATCTGGAAGCCGCGCCGCCGCTCATTGCCTTCAGCCTGCTCTGCCTCGGGCGCGCCCTGCTCGCGCAGGCGGACAGTGACTTCCGCCACAGCGTCAAAGCCTTCGGTAATCGCCTTGATCGAGAATTCGATCAGTTCGTTGGGCCGCTGGATCACCCGGTTCAGCGCCTTGTAGACCGCATCAACCGGGCCGGTGCCGTGGGCACTGTCGGTGCGGACCTGCCCATCCGGTCCCTTCAGCCGCACGGTGGCAGTGGGGGCCATGCCGGTGCCGCTGGTAACCTGTACATGCTCCAGGGTGTAGATTTCCGGCGTGCGCTGTGTCTCGCCCGCGATCAGCGCCTCGATATCGCGGTCGTCCACAAACTTCTTCTTGTCGCAGAGATCCTTGAAGCGCACAAACACCTGCTGCAGATCTTCCTCTTCGAGGTAGTAGCCCAGCTTCTCGATATGTTTGCGGAAGGCATGCCGGCCGCTGTGCTTGCCCAGGATCAGCGCATTCCCATCAAGTCCAACGGTCTCGGCGCTCATGATCTCGTAGGTCATGCGGTTCTTGAGCACACCATCCTGATGGATGCCCGACTCGTGGGCGAAGGCGTTTGCGCCGACAATGGCCTTATTTGGTGGAATTGGCACACCGATAAACGAGCTGACCAGACGGCTGCTGCGGGCCAGTTCGCGGGTGTTGATGCGGCTGCGGGTGGTAAAGAACTGTTCGCGGGTATGCAGTGCCATCACCACCTCCTCCAGGGAGGCATTCCCGGCGCGCTCACCGATTCCGTTAATGGTACACTCGATCTGGCGCGCGCCCGCCCGTACCCCGGCCAGACTGTTGGCAACCGCCAGGCCCAGATCGTCGTGGCAGTGGGTCGAGAGAATAACCCGCTCGGCCCCCGGTACATTTGCGCGAATACCGGCGATCAGCCTGCTATACTCCTCCGGCGTGGCATAGCCGACGGTATCGGGAATATTCAGCGTTGTTGCGCCCTCTTCAATTGCGGCTGCCAGCACCTGGTACATAAACTCCAGGTCGGAGCGGCTGGCGTCCATCGGCGAGAACTCGACATCTGCGCAGAGGGAGCGGGCCAGGCGCACCATTGCCCGGGCTTTCTCCAGGACGGCGTCGCGGGTTGAGCGCAGTTGATGCTCGATATGGATATCGGATGTGGAGATAAAGGTGTGGATGCGCTTCTTCGCGGCGGGCTGGATCGCGGTCCAGGCGCTCTCGATATCGTTCGGGTTGGCCCGGGCCAGGGCGGCGATAGTGGGGCCGTCCGGGGTGCCGACCTCGCGGGCGATCTGATGCACGGCGGCCCAGTCGCCCGGCGAGGCGGCGGGAAAGCCCGCCTCGATAATATCGACATTCAACCGGGCCAACTGGCGCGCGACCTCCAGCTTCTCCTCCAGGCTCATGGTACAGCCGGGCGCCTGCTCCCCATCGCGCAACGTTGTATCGAAGATACGTACATGATCGTCGGTCATAACCGTTCGTTCCTCCTTTCTTGTAAGAACACAGGGTAGAGAACAAAGAGCAGAGAACAAAGAACAAAGAACAAAAAACAAAGGGCAGAGAACAAAGAACTGAGAACAAAGAACAAAGGATTGAGGGCAAAGAACAAACCGATCAGTTATTCCAGCATATAATCATCTCTGGTGAACGGGAAGGGTGTTTCGTCATCGGTTTCGGTAATAGTGTATGGTTCATGCTGTTCATACATATGAGATGAACCGCCCTCATCTTTCAGACGATTAAGGGTCTGAATCTTGCTGGTAAGCATAGCTGTTATCTCCCGGCACTCGGCTTGTAGTGGCTCTTCTTCGTTAGCGGTAATCCAGCCGGCACGACGCATAAGGTCGAGCCAGCTATCAGTTTCAGCCAGGGAACCGCGTGCGATCAAGAGATGATGACGATGGGCACCAGGTGTGTAACGGCCGTGGCCTTCGGCAATGTTTGCTCCAACCGAAGTAACTGCCGCAACAATTTGTCGTGCCAGCACAGCATTTGCCCAACTCTGCGGGAGGCGATGGGAGAGTTGCATCACATTAAGCGCTAACTCCTGCGCACGTTGCCAGACGATTAAGTTGCGATGAGTGTAATCCTTCGCCACAGGCACCTCCCCAATTCTTGACCCTTTGTTCTGTCCGTTATTTCGTTGTGTTCTTTGTTCTGTTTTGTTCTTCGTTCTTTGTTCTTTGTTCTGCTGCGTTACGCTCCACCACTCCCCGGCGTTACCTCGCGCGGGTTGACAAACGGCATCATCCGGCGTAGTTCGCGCCCGACCTGCTCAATGCGGTGCTCGCTGTCCTTTGTGCGCATCGCGTTGAAGTTGGGGCGGCCCTGGTGGTTCTCCTCGATCCACTCCTCGGCAAATGCGCCATTCTGAATGTTTGCCAGGATCTGACGCATGGCCGTCCGGGTCTCAGCGGTGATGATGCGCGGGCCGGCGGTGTAGTCGCCATACTCGGCGGTATCGCTCACGGAGTAGCGCATGTAGTTGAGCCCGCCCTGGTAGAACAGGTCCACAATCAGCTTCAACTCATGCATGCACTCGAAGTAGGCGACCTCCGGCTGGTAGCCCGCCTCGACCAGCGTCTCGAAAGCGTTTTTGACCAGCGCGCTGACGCCACCACACAGCACCACCTGCTCACCAAATAGATCGGTTTCGGTCTCCTCGGCGAAGGTGGTGCGCAACACACCGGCGCGGGTGCAACCCAGACCTTTGGCATAGGCCAGCGCATCCTCAAATGCGCCGCCGGTGGCGTTCTGCTCAACCGCGACCAGCGCGGGCACACCACCGCCCTGCGTGTAGACCTCGCGCACGCGATGGCCGGGCGCTTTGGGCGCAACCATGCTCACATCAATATTGTTGGGCGCGACAATCTGGCCGAAGCGGATATTGAAGCCATGCGCAAACATCAGCGTCTTGCCCGCGTCCATATGCGGCGCGATATGCTCACGGTACAACTCCCCCTGCCCGATGTCCGGCGTGAGGATCATAATCACCTGGGCCTCGCGGGCCGCATCACTCACCGTGCGCACCGCCAGCCCGGCCGCTTCAACCTTGCCCCAACTCTTGCTGCCCGCGTAGAGCCCCACGCGCACATCCAGACCGCTCTCTTTCAGGTTCATCGCGTGGGCATGGCCCTGGCTGCCATAGCCGATCACTGCCAC
>DAOTVB010000064.1:0-20775 GCA_034436755.1 Chloroflexaceae bacterium
CCTCTGGAGGGGTTGGCATTGTTTGACAGAGAGCGACGGCAAATTGATACTGCCTGGGGATGGCTAATGCAACAGGATGAGCCGGACCCCGCCATTGATGAACTGCTGCTCGACTTTGCCAATGCAACGGCCTATGTGGGTGAGTTGCGCTACGACCTGCGGCGGGAGCGCATCCCACAGCTTGAGGCACAGCGTGACGCGGCACGGCGGCCGGAACGCAAAGACCAGGAAGGGACCGCCCTGGGCAACCTCGGCATCGCCTACAAAAACCTGGGCGACTACCCGCGCGCGATTGCGCACCACGAGCAGTACCTGGCGATAGCGCGGGAACTCGGCGACCGGCGCGGCGAAGGGACCGCCCTGGGCAACCTCGGCCTCGCCTACGATGCCCTGGGCGACTACCCGCGCGCGATTGACTACCACGAGCAGGCGCTTGCCGTTATGCGTGATCTGGGCGACCGGCGCGGCGAGGGGACCGCCCTGGGCAACCTCGGCATCGCCTACCGCAACCTGGGCGAGTACCCGCGCGCGATTGCCTTGTATGAGCAGCGCCTGGCGATAGCGCGGGAACTCGGCGACCGGCGCGGCGAAGGGACCGCCCTGGGCAACCTCGGCCTCGCCTACGCTGACCTGGGCGACTACCCGCGCGCGATTGCCTTGTATGAGCAGTGTATTGCCGTATTGCGTGAAATCGGGGACACGGCAGGAGTGGCCCACACTAGCTGGAACCTGGGGTTGATCTACGAGCAGCAGAGCGACCTGGCGCGGGCGGTGGCGTTGATGCAGGTGTGGGTCGATTTCTTGCACCAGATCGGCCACCCACAATTCGATGATCTTGCAGCCTATCTCGCAGCAGTCCAGCAAAAACTCGCCGACCAGCCCGGCTGAAGCCGAGATGCGAGTGTAGGGGCGCAGCAGTGGCCCCACGGATATCGCCCACCGGACATCTATCCAGCCACTGCTGCGCCCCTACTGCCAATGTGCCAACGTACTAACGTGCGAACCTGCAACGTGCCAACGTGCGAACCCGCCAGCCTGCAACCCGATTAAATCAACTGCATATTCGGGCGTTCCTGCACCAGGCTGCGCTCCCACTCCGCGACGCGCAACTGGCGGAGATCGCGCCAGTGCGGGGCCAGCGGCACCACACCCAGCTCACGCACCAGCCGCCGGGCGGCGACCTCAACAATCGCTGTAAAGGTCGGGTAGGCCAGGCGCAGGTTTGCCAGTTGTTCCACCCGCGCCCCCGAGGCCATGCTGGCCGCCACGATCTGCACCACCTCCAGCGCCTGCTCGCCGGCGACATGCGCTCCCAGGATGCGCCGTGACTCACGCGACACAATCAGCTTGAGGCTCCCCGTCGTACGCTGGTCAATCACCGCGCGGTCCAGGTCGGCATAGCTCACCACCGCAACCGCACAGTCGGTCTGGCCGCAGGCCTGGGGCTCGGTCAACCCGACCCCGGCATATTCCGGATCGGTGAAGCCGCCGTAGGGGATCAGCGTGCTGGCAAAGGTGCGGTCAATGCCCAGAATGGCATTCTCCGCCGCGATGCGCCCCTGGTGATCGGCGCTCTGCACCAGCATCATGCGCCCGGTGATATCGCCGGCGGCAAAAATATGCGGCACCGAGGTCTGCAAATAGTCGTCAACGACCACGTAGCCCCGCTCGGTCCGGACATGCGCGGCCTCCACATTGAGTGCCGCCACATTGCCCGGCCAGCCGGCCGCCACGATCACCATCTCGGTGGGCAGTTCCACGCGGGCGCCATTGCGGCGGTAATAACAGTGCAACTGCGTCTCTTCCCGCTCAATGTGTTCAATCCCGCTGATCCCGGTGATGACCTCGATGCCGCGCCCCCGGAAGGCGGCCATAATCTCGTCGGCGATCATGGGATCGGCGTTCGGCAGCAGGTAGGGCGCTACATCCAGCAGCGTCACCCGGGTACCGAATGCTGCCAGGATCGAGGCCAACTGACAGCCCGTTGCCGCCCCGCCCACGACTACCGCCGTCTGGGGCAGTTTTTCCAGCGCCCAGATATCGTTGTAGGTCAGGGCATGCTCACTGCCGGGGAAGGGTAGCCGCCGCGCATGGCCCCCCGCACAGATGATAAACTTCTCGGCCTGGAGCCGGGTGCCGTCGGCCAGCGCAACGGTATGCTCATCGACAAAGTGCGCATCGCCGACGCCGGTGAAGAGCTCGACCCCGCTCTGCCGCAGATTCTCGTGCAACTGTTTCTTATCATGCACATGCTGCACAATCTCGTGCATCCGCTCCAACAGCCGGCTAAAATTCACCTCCGGTTGCACCGATGAAATACCATAGTCGGGGAACTGAGTGGCATCGCGCACCAATCGTGCGGCCTTGGCCAGTACCCGCGTCGGTACACAGCCATCATTGACACAGGCACCACCCAGTTCCCCGCGTTCGACCAGGGCCACCGTTGCCCCCAGTTCACGCGCTCGCAACGCCGCGACCACGCCCGCCGGACCGCCACCAATCACAAGTATGTCTACCATGTTGCTCCTCACTATCACTTTACCTACACCCAGGTACCCAGCGTGGTTTTTACATAAAGAACTGAGAACCGAGAATTGCGAACTAAGAACTAAGAACTGCGAACCGAGAACTGCGAACTAAGAACCGAGAACCGAGAACTAAGAACCGAGAACTAAGAACCGAGAACCGAGAACCGAGAACTGTGAGATTGTCTGAAACGGTGGTTCGCGTCGGTCACACGTCAATGATGATTGCCCTGATACACCGGACAGCACCCCAGGAGTCCCGGCTTCAGTCGATGTGTGGCCGGACTCTTTTTTGCCATCAAACCAGCAATCAACGGGAATGGGCATAACAGGCGCAACGGTGGCACGTTCCCGTTGATCATCTCCGTGTCCTCGGTGTTCACCGGGCCCGCGCTGGTGATGGCGGCTTCGCTACTCCCGATTGTGCAATCTATCACATAGTCGGCAATATCAACCACCACCTGATCCGCTTCGGGACGAATAGTTGAACGGTATGCTCCTCTCGATATCCTCTTCTAGAAGGCCAGAACTAAGCACTGAGGACTGTGGACCGAGAACTGAAAACTAGAACAGTTCAGTGTGTCAACCCTGCATCTCACAGAGGTACGTTTTTGATTTCACGAACATTATATCACGAAATACGTGTCGTAATTCAAACCACATCCGGGTAGTTTGACCTATCCGGTTGGGTGGGTTTGATCGCGTACACTTCAAAAGAGAAAAATTCACCTCTGTGCGATACATCCATCCTGAACTCTCATCCGTAGAATAGAACGACCCGGCGATACAGTGCGTTGCAGTTGCCGATCAACCCGGCACCAATGCCCTGACAATCTGAGTGTGACGCAGTTTCTTCCACCATAGTCAGAGCACAGGTTGTGTCGATAATGTGGGGTAGCTATCCCAGGGGATGCGCTATCCTGCCTGATTGTGCCTGCTATTCGCATGTGTATGCCCGGTCTGGGTATAGGCTTGCAGGTAGTGGAACGGTGGTCGGCCATGCTGCCGGCCTGGTAGAACAAAGGAGGTTACCTGGAATGATCCAACGTTCAGTCTGGCCTATTGGTGTTATCGCATTTTTGGTGGCGGCCCTCATGCTGGTGCCGGGGTTGCTCCCGGTGCAGGCCCAATCATCCCCCCCGGCGGCCGCGCCGGCGGCCGATCTACCGGCGCGCGTGCTGGTGGCGCACCTGGCGCCCTTTGCCGCCGACGATGCCACGGTGACAGTGCAGGCTAATGGCGGCGATCTGCTAACCGATTTTACCTACAAGGAGACGAGTGACTATCTTGAACTGGACGCCGGCAGCTACACGATCGGGATTATCCCGGACGGCGCAACCGACCCGGCAATTACCGGCACACTCACGCTTGATGCCGGGGAGGACTACACCGCAGCGGCGATTGGCGATGGCCCAAATCAGGATCTGGAACTGCTGGCGCTGGCGGATGACAACAGCCCGCCAATGGCCGGGAACGCAAAGCTGCGAATTGTCCACACCGCGCCCTTTACCGACACCCTGGCGGCGACCGAGGTGGATATTCGCACCGATGCGGGCGATGTGGTTAACAATCTGACGAATGTGCCCTACAAGGGCAACAGCGGTTACTTTGAACTGCCCGCCGGCGAATACGACCTGAAGATCACCGCTCCGGGTGACCCGGGTACCACCCTGATCGAAGTGCCGCCCGTTACATTGAACGATGGCGATATTGTCACGGTCTTTGCCATTGGTGATGACACGAATAAACCACTGGAAGTTTTAACTGTACCGGGGGAGACGCGTGCTACGGCCCGGCTGTCCGTCGCGCATCTGGCCCCCTTTGCCGACGAGATCGGCGCAACCGCCGTGTCGGTCAGTGCGAATGACGGTGAGGTGCTGACCGATTTTACCTTTGGTGAAACCACCGACTATCTGGATCTTCCCGAGGGGAACTACCAGCTTGCCGTCACCCCGATCGGCGCGACAGACCCGGCGATCACGGGTACGGTCGCCCTGGCTGCCGGTGCAGACTACACTGCTGCCGCGATTGGGAATGTCACCAACCAGCCACTGGAACTGCTGCTGCTGGAGGACGACAACAGCGCGCCGAGTGCGGGGAACGCGAAGGTGCGGATTGTTCATGCGTCGCCCTTTGCTGATACCCTGGCAGCAACCGAGGTGGATATTCGCACGGAAGCGGGCGATGTTGTCGGTGGGCTGACGAACGTGCCCTACAAGGGCAACAGCGGCTATCTGGAACTGCCGCCGGCAACCTACGATCTGAAGATTACCGCTCCCGGCGATCCGGATACAACCCTGATCGATGTGCCGCCCTTCACCCTGAGCGAAGGCAATATCGTGACGGTCTTTGCCGTGGGTGACGGCAGTAATCAGCCGCTCAATGTGCTGGGTGTGGGCGCCAGCCTGGGTACCGCCGAGGTGCTGATTGCGCATCTGGCCCCCTTTGCCGCTGACGCTGCCGCGGTAACGGTCGAGGTCAACGGCGATGCGGTGTTGACCGACTTTGCGTATGGCAACACCACCGACTACCTGCCGCTGCCGGCGGGTAACTACACAATTAACATCATCCCGAGTGGCGCGAGTGATCCGGCCATCACCGGCAGCTTTGCCTTCCTGGGTGGGCAGGACTACACGGCGGCGGCAGTTGGCGACGACACGAACCAGCCGCTGGATCTGCTGGTGCTGCTGGACGATAACAGCCCGCCCGCGCCCGGCAATGCCAAAGTGCGCGTTGTCCATGCCGCGCCGTTTGCTACGGATGCGGTCACGCTGGCGAGTACTGCCGTTGATGTATTGACTCAGGATGGAGCCCCGATTCTGACGAATGTCTCCTTTGGGGATATCAGCGACTACCTGAGCCTGGAGCCGGGTACTTACGATCTGAAGATCACCGCTCCCGGCGACCCGGACACGACCCTGATCGATCTTGCGCCGTTTACGCTCAAGGCTGGTGATATCGTCACTGTGTATGCGGTTGGCGATGGTGACAACCAGCCGCTGGGCGGGTTGCGGGTAAGCGGACAGACGCTGCAGATCTTCCTGCCGATTGTGGTGAATTAGGGGTTACGGGTTAGGGTTACGGGTTAGGGGTTAGAATTTGTAGCGCAGGCATGCTATCAGATGCACTGCCTGGCATTCGCACCGTTTTGGGCCTGCATCAGTGAAGTGAATGCGCGTTGTAGTAGTACCCTGACACGATCTCACGAACCTACCGTTGATCGAAGCTGCGCCGGACCTGGCATGTCAGGTCCGGCGCAGCTTTGTTTCTGGTTACATCGAGTTCTACCGGGGGGCTACTGCACCACCCCTGGCAGGGAAACCCAGCCATCGGGTGCTGCCGGAGTATACCCGCTCACGGCAAACAGCCCATCGGCGATGGCCTGGTGCCCGGCCTGGCGCGGATGATAGTCCAGCTTGCGCAGCAACTCCGGATCAAGCGGTGAGTCGGGGTAGGGGCGCTCCACAAAAATGTAGCCGGCCTCATTGCCGACAAATGCCGTGCCCACCTCAGCGACCGGAATGCCCCTGTCCGCAGCAATGGAGCGGATGGACGCGTTAAACTTCGGCACCCACTCGTCGGCCAGTTCGCCAATGCCCAGCAGAGGCAATCCCGGGTAGGGGTTGTACAACTCCATCACCAGCAGATCGCCCTGGACTACGCCATTGTCATCTTTCAGTGCGGGCTGCAACCGGTCGAGGATGGTTGCAAAATTGGTCTCGAATGTGGCAAGCACCTCCGCCGGCTCGTCGCCACCGGGGAATAAGATCGACACAGCATCATTCCCGCCAATGCTTACCGTAACCAGTCCAACCCGTTTCCCGGCTGCGCCTACTTCCTGGATGCGGGCAATTGCCGTGTCCAGTTGCCCGCCCGCCGCCAGCATGCTGCTGCTGGTTTCGCCATTAATTGCCAGGTTTTCATAGCCCAGGGCTGGATTGATGTTCTGCGCATGCGCCAGCAGCATAGCCGGGTAGCCCGGCAGATTATCATTGTTGCCCGGATACTCTGTCCCGGTCGCCAGCGAGTCCCCCAGTGCCATGTAGATATCGCCGGGCCCGGCGGGAACATAGTCCGGGGGAACCAGCGCATAGGCCGCCGGGTGTTTACCCAGGCTAATAAGGACGATCAATGCCGGCACCATAAAGATGAGTCGTAAGCCATGCCGCATATATGAACCTCGCTTCGCTTGTGGTTTCCAGTGATGTGTGATGCGTGGCGTGCGTGTACGGACACACCCGGTTTGCTGTTCAAATCCGGGGAATTATACACCAATTGGCCTGGCTGCATGCGCCGCCTGGACAAATCGTTGCGCCAGGTCCGGGTAGGCCAGGAAGTGCAGATGCACATACGAGGCGATGACATTGCCCACCTGCGCGCCTTCCGAGCGGGCTTCCACGCGCATGGCATCCGGCAGTAGCTCATAGACCGGGAGTAATCCGGCGGGCAAATCGGGACAGATCGAGTAGTGAAACTCGTGCCCGCGTAGCGTCTCGCCCGCGCGCCAGAGCCAGGTATCGTGTAGCGCTCTGACCGTGCGGTAGCCCAGCGTGAGCCGCCCGGTCATGTGCGATGCGCCCGGCAATACCCCGACCATGGGAAAGCTGTGCCCCTCGGCATCCCGGATTGCCTCCGTCAGATACATCAGCCCGCCACACTCGGCATAGACCGGCAGCCCGGCCTCCACCGCGGCGCGAATGCCGGTGCGCATGGCTGCATTCGCCGCCAGATCGGCTGCGTACAGCTCGGGGAAGCCTCCGCACAGGTAGAGCGCCTGCGTTCCCGGCGGCAATGCCTGATCCCGCAGCGGACTGAAGAAGACCAGTTCGGCCCCGGCGGCCCGCAGCAGGTCCAGGTTATCCTCGTAGAGAAAACTGAAGGCTGTGTCCCGCGCCACCGCGATCACCGTCGTATGCTCCGGCGGGCGAATTACGTTCGGCAGGGGGGGCGCAGCGAGGGGGAGGGCGGTCTGCGCAAGGGCGCGGATCTGCTCCAGATCGACCGTGGCGGCGATGGTTGCGCCCACTCGCTCTACCCAGGCCCGCCAGCGCCCCGGCTCGGCGGTCGGGATCAGGCCCAGGTGTCGCTCCGGCAGGTGCAGTTCCTCGTCACGGCCCAGGTAGCCCACCACCGGCAACCCCAGCGTCCCCTCAATCGCATCCGTGATCATCCGCGCGTGCCGCGCGCTGCCCACCCGGTTGAGCAGCACCCCGGCAACCCGCAGGCGCGGGTCAAAGTCGCGCAACCCCTGCACCAGGGCCGCCGCCGTACGCGCCATCGCCCGGGCATCCAGGATCAGCAGCACCGGCGTTGCGGTGAGGCGGGCGATATGAGCGCTGCTCCCGGTGTCGTCATCGCCGGAGTAGCCATCAAACAGCCCCATCACGCCCTCAATCAGCGCCAGGTCGGCCCCCTGCGCCCGCCGCGCCAGCACCCCGGCGATCTGGTCGGGCGGCAGCATCCAGGCGTCCAGGTTGTGGCAGGCCCGGCCCGCCGCCAGCGTATGGTAGGTCGGGTCGATATAGTCCGGCCCAACTTTGAAGGGCGCTACGCGCAGCCCCTGAGCCACAAAGCGGGCAATCAGGCCCGCCGCGATGGTGGTCTTGCCGCTGCCGCTCATCGGCGCGGCCAGCATCAGCCGTGGAAGTTGCATGTGCGATTTCTCATCATACTTCAGCGCCGACCATCTCTTCGATAGTCAGGCCCAACTGCCGGCGGCGCTCTTCCGCCAGGTGGCGCTTCTCCGCGATAACCTCGTCGGTGACTTCGCGCCCGAAGCTGCGCAGGCCGGCCAGTTCCAGACCATGCTTCTGCATCAGGCGGTACATCTCCTTGACTCGTTCCATTTCGATCTCGCGGCCCAGCGTGTAGTCCTCAAACTTGCCTTCCATTGCCAGCACCGCAGTTTCGGCGAGGCAGGCGTAGGCTGTGCCGGGGGGCAGCGCAATATCAAAGCCAAAGTCGGGCTTACCCGGCAGTACAATTTCCCCGCTCTCGATCACCAGCACATCGGGGCGGCGCGCGGCATCCTCTTTATGCACATTCGCGGGGCGGGCCACATCACAGACCACTGTGCCGGGCTTGAGCCGGTCCACATTGACCAGACCGCCCTTGAGCGCGCTGGTCGTTGTCACCACCAGATCGGCTTCGCCAATGTAGTCGGTGGAGTTGGTTGTTGCCACCACGCGCGCGCCGGGAGTTTCCCGCTCGATCAACTGCTTGAGCGTCAGCAGCCGCTCGGGACGTGGGGCAACGATGATTACATCACCCACCGCCTGGGCCAGCAGCCGCGCACAGACCGAGCCGATGCTGCCGGTCGCGCCGATGACCATCGCCCGGCCCTGGTCGGTGCGCCCGCCCATCAACTGCACGGCACGCTTGGCCGACTCCAGGGTGGCGGCAACCGTCAGTGAGTTGCCACTGGTGACACCAATATCGACCTTCTGGGCGACGGTGATCCCGGCATCGCCGACAACCGAGGTAAACGCGCCCAATCCCATCATGCGCGCGCCCCTCCGCTCGGCGACCCGGGCCGCCTGGATCAGGCGACGATAGGTAAAATCCGGACGACGGCGCATAATCTCGCGGGCGGTAGCCCCCAGCGTCAGCAGCAGCCCTTCAACCTCCTGCCCGGTTGCTTTGCTGCGAATCCCGCGCATGCGCGAGAGGTACAACGGCGGCGCAAATGCAACCAGCCACTCAACCAGCCGCTGGGGCAGGTAACGCGCCGCATTGAAGCGTTTATCAGTATAGATATGTTTCACCGTCAGCGGATGCACCACAAAGGCGAAGGTGGGCCGGTGATGCTCGCTGCTCAGATGCTGGACGGTCGGTTCCCATCCGGCATCATCAATAAAATCGAGTACGGCGGCCTCGTCCAGAGGCTGATCCACCTGCGCCCAGACCGCCGTGATCATGCCTTCCAGGGCAGCGGTTGCGACAAATGGCCGTTCCTGGCCCAGTGGCGGCGTCATCGTCACCAGGGTAGAAACGCCCCGGTTGCGCAGATCGTCGATCTCCGCAGGGGCCGGATCGGTTGTAATCACGGTGCGTCCCCGCAAGTTTGCCGGTGCGCCACGGCAGACGGTTTCCGCATCGCCCACAATCACATCGGCCCAGTTGAAGAGTTGGCGCAACTGCTGTTGCGTGGCGAAGGTGTGGCGTGGCTGGGGGGGCGCTTGCATGAGGGCAGCCAGCGGCAATGCAACCGCCGCATACTGCTCCAGTTGTGCGAGCGAGCGCGGCACCAGCGGGAAGGGTAGCCCGGTCGCCAGCAGCGGATCGGCAAAACGCAGACTGGCGTCGTACTGCGTCAGCATCTGCGCCAGTTGGTACTGCTGGATACCGCTTGTGAACAGAATGCGCCGGTAACGTAAAAGACCGGGTAGCATATCGGTGGCGCGCTTGACGGCCCAGCGTTCCAGGGTGGCCCGGAGCAGGCTGCCATCGACAACGGGGGTCTGTCGCGCCTGCGCCATCAGGCCGGCAACTGCCTCCTGCGGGTAGCGCGCCTGACCCAGGCGTACAACCGGCGTAAGCCCCTCCAGGGCGATTACGTCTAACTGACCATCGAAGGCGCGCACCAGTTCGGCGGCACGCGTCAGACTGCCATCGGTGCCAAAGCGCTGGAGCCTGACCGGTTGATCCAGCACGGTCGTCATCAGGGTATAGTTGCGCTGTGACGATCCCAGACTGATACTTATAATTTGTTTCATAGAAGTTACATCTGCAAATTATCAGGTTACGGGTTACGGGTTACGGGTTAACGGTTACGGGTTATGGGTTAACCGTTAACCCGTAACCCGTAACCGTTATCATGCAAATGACGGGATTATTGACTCACCAAGTATAGCACAGGTCATTGTAGACTCTTCCCACGTAGACAGTCACGCAGCGGTATGCTACAATCGCTGTCCAGCAGGGATAAACTTTTGTTCACTCCCGGCAGGGTGAGGAGTAGCTGAAAGCGCAATGGCGCTAGTGCGGAGGCAGGAATATGCGTATTGAGCGAAACCTGGGGATGGATCTGGTACGGACGACCGAGGCGGCGGCCCTACGGAGCGCGCGCTGGATGGGGCGCGGCGATAAAAACCACGCAGATCAGGCCGCAGTTGATGCGATGCGGTTTGCCCTGGAGAGCGTGCCGATGAACGGGGTGGTGGTTATCGGCGAGGGCGAGAAGGACGAGGCACCGATGCTCTACACCGGCGAGCATGTCGGGACGGGCGAAGGGGCGGAACTGGATGTTGCGGTTGACCCGGTGGAGGGGACCACCCTGCTGGCCGAGGGTATGCCCGGGGCAATCTCCGTGGTTGCCGTCGCCGAACGCGGATCGCTCTACACCTGGGAAGGCATCTCCTACATGGATAAGATTGCCGTGGGTGAGCGCGCCCGAGGTTCGATCGACATTGACGCATCGGTTGCCGATAACATCAAAAGCGTCGCCAAAGCATTGAGCAAAGATATTGACGATGTGACGGTCGTGGTGCTGGATCGTCCCCGCCACAAAGAGCTGATCCGCCAGATCCGCGCAACCGGCGCGCGCATCAAGCTGATTCTGCATGGCGACGTGTCGGCGGGCGTGATGACCGGGATTGATGAGCCGCCGGCCGATATTCTGATGGGGATTGGTGGCGCGCCTGAAGCCGTGATTACCGCATGTGCGCTAAAATGTATGGGTGGCGAGATGCAGTGCAAGATCTGGCCCAAGGACGAGCGCGAGCGGGCGCTGGTCGTCTCGCAGGGGCTGGATGCAGAAAAAATTTATCTGACCGATGATCTGGTGGGCAGTGATGTGGTCTTCTTTGCCGCCACGGGCATTACCCACGGCGAATTCTTGCAGGGTGTCGAGTTTTTCGGCGGTGGCGCGCGCACCCATAGTGTGGTTATGCGCGCTGCATCGGGAACGGTACGCCATATCGAGGCGACCCATCACTGGGATAAGCTGATGCAGATCTCCGATCTGCGCTATGATCTGGGGCCGGAAGAAATACTCAACGGATAATGCAACGGACGAATATTCAATCTACGCCGCTTGATGATCGCCTGCGCCAGTGGCTGCCCCATGCGCATAGCGCCGTCGCCCTGATTGCGCTGGCGCTGGGCGGCATTATCGGGGGTGCGGCGGCTTTCGGGCCGCTTTATGTGGCCGCCGCACTGCTGGGGCTGGTCGTCGGCTACGCGCTGCTGACCAGTGTGGCGGCCGGTTTGGCCGCTGTCATGGCGATCATCATGCTTCTGCCTTTTGGGACGCTGCCCTTCAAGGCGATTATCACGCCGAATTTTCTGACCCTGGCTCTGGCCGGCCTGCTGCTGGTCTGGATGTTGCGGCTGCTGGCCCGTAGCGATACTTACGACATCCGTATGACGCCGCTGGGCCTGCCGCTGCTGGGGTTTCTGGGTGTCACCTTCTTCTCGCTGATCCTGGGGGCGCGTGGGCTGCCGGATACGCTGACACTGCATAACTATGCTAAGTTTGTGCTCGGCGTGCTCTTCTTCTTCAGTATCGTCAACTGTGTGCGAACCCGCGAACAGGCGCGCTTTATTCTGCGCACCACTATCATCTGTGGCGGCCTGGCGGGACTGCTGGGCCTGCTGCTCTACGCCCTGAACGACCAGACCTCGCTGCAACTGCTGGTCAGCCTGGGGCGCATTGGCTATCCCACCAGCGGGCGGGTGCTGCGCTATGTCGAAGATGACCCGGGCGGCCTGGAACGCGCTATCAGCACCTCGGTTGATCCCAACAGCTATGGTGGGATGCTGGCGCTGGTCGGTGCGCTGGCCGCCGCGCAACTCTTCGCCGAGCGACCGCTATTGCGCCGCTGGCAACTAACAAGTATAGTAGGAGTAATGGGAATTGCGCTGCTGCTGACCTTCTCGCGGGCGGCGCTCTTCGGGTTGATTATTGCGATTGTCTACCTGGCAACGCTGCGTTACCGTCGGCTCTGGTGGGCCATGATCGGTGGCGGGGTGTTGCTGCTCGGTCTGCTGGTCGGGCTGGGCATTGCCGAGGAGTTTGCACTGCGGGTGGTCGAGGGGGTGCAGTTTCAGGATCAGGCGCAGCAGATGCGGCTGGCCGAGTATCAGAATGCGATCAATATTATCGCGCGCTATCCGGTCTTTGGCATTGGCTTTGGGCAGGCTTCCGATATCGATCTGGTCGCCGGGGTCAGCAGCATCTACCTGGCGATAGCGCAGCGGATGGGGCTGGTTGGCCTGCTGGCCTTCCTGAGCATCGTCGGCGCCTGGTTTCTCTTTACCTGGCAGCAGTTATGGCAACTGGACGCGGAGCGGGCCGGGTGGCTCCTGGGCACGCAGGCGGGCCTGGTTGCGGCCCTGGCGGTTGGACTGGCCGACCACTACTTCTTTAACATCGAATTCAGTCACATGGTCGCACTCTTCTGGGGCTGCGCCGGATTGGGAGCGGCGGTCGTGTATCTTCGAGATTAGATCAATGGCGAAATCGACAATACCTCCAACAACCTTCACCCTCGCCAACATCGATCCACGCTGGGTCGGCCTGGCCTACGGGCTATTTGCCCTGGTCTTGCTGGTTTATGAACTCTCACTACGGCCTGTAGCAGCCGGCTGGCCCGGCCCAACGGTACTGCTCCTGCTGGCGTTTTTCCTTACCGCCCCGCTCACCGGGGCGCTGTTATCTCCCCAGACAAAATGGCAGCGCATCAGCGGCCAGATGTTGATTGTCGTGGATACGGCGCTGGCCCTGGGCATTATTGCCCTGAGCGGCGGGCATGCCTCTCCCTTCTGGATGGCCCTGGTGATCCCGATGCTGACGGCGCTGCTGCTCCTGCCACGCTCGGCGGGGGTCGGCGTGGCGGCGGCGGTCTGGCTGGGGTATGGCGCGCTGGCACTGCTGGGGCCGGTGGTGCCGCAACGCGCGATCACCATGGCCTGGCTGCTGCAGACGGCGGCAGTCTGGCTGTTTCTCTTTCTGCTGGAGCATATCATCAATGGGCAGGAGACGTTACGCACCCGCGCGCGCAACCGGGAGCGTGCCCTGCAGAGCTTCCTGGCCGTCTCGAACCGCCTGCGCGTTTCGACGCGCGTGCAAACCGTGCTGGAAGAGGTCGCCGGCGCGGTGCAGGCAGCCGGGGAGTTTGATTGTGTCACGCTCAGCCGGATGGAGTGGCGCGTCGGCAAAGCGCAGGTTGCGGTGGCGATTGGCGCAAGCGGCCGTCGCCTGACTGCGGTGGAGGGGCTGACGATCCCCTGGGAGGAGTTTGCGGCGCTGTTTGAGCAGAGCCGCCCGCTTGATGAGCAGACGATAGTCCGCAGCAAGTTGCCCTTTCGCTCGATCCGTAATGAGCAGCATCTGTTGCTGCCGCTGGTCGGGCAGTTTGGCGAGATCCATGGCATTCTGACGGTCTCGCTGGCCCGCTCCCGGCAGGCGGCCCTGCGTGAGGCGCTACCGCTGCTCAAACTGCTGGCAAACCAGGCCGCCGCCGCCCTGGACAACACTTCGCTCTTTATCACCCTCGAACAGCGCGTCCAGCAGTCCATTCTCGATCTGGAGGAGACGGCGAACGACCTGCGGCGCGCGCGTGATCGGTCCGAAGTACTCTACCATATTGCCCGCGCGCTGGCGGTGACACTCGATGAGCGGCAGGTGCTGGAGCGGGCGCTGGCGCTGGTGGCCCAGTCAACCGGCGCGGAGCGCGGCGGGATTATGCTGGTGGAGCCGGATACCGGGCGGCTGGTGTTTCGCACCACGCTTGACCGGCGCAAGAGTAGCAGCATGCATGGGCTGGAACATGGGCGTGGGCTGGCCGGCTGGGTGTTCCAGCATCGCCAGATGGCGCTGGTCAGTGATACCACGAAAGATGCGCGCTGGGAGGTGCGTAGTACTTACGATATGCGCTCGCGCTCGGTGCTGGCGGTGCCGATCCTGATCGAGAACGAGCCGCTGGGAGTGCTGGTCCTGATCCACTCGCAGACCAATCACTTTAATGATGAGCATGCGCAACTGGCGATGGCCGCCGCCAGCCAGGCCGCAGTCGCGCTCTCCAAGGCGCAACTCTACCGCTATGTCTCGGAACAGAGCGAGCGGCTGAGCCTGACGGTGCAGCAGCGCGAGGAGGAAGCCAGCAAGAGCATGGCGATCCTGCAGAGTATCGGCGATGGCGTGATCGTCGGTGATCGCCTGGGGCGCATCCGGCTGATCAACCCGGCCGCCGAGGAGATCCTGGGGATCAAGTCGGAGGTCTTCCTGGGGCGGGCGCTGGCCGATCTGCCTGGCGCGCTGCAGGACAACTCCAGCGGGGGAGACAGCCTGCATCTGATCCCGCTGGGGGAGCGCACGCTGCGCGCCCACTTTGCGCCGGTGGTTTCCGCTAAAGAGGAGTGGCTGGGTAGCGTGGTAGTCTACCATGACATCACCCGCGAGGTTCTGGCCGATAAACTCAAGAGTGAGTTTGTTGCCACCGCATCACACGAACTGCGCACGCCGCTGACCAGCATTCGCGGCTATGTGGACATGCTTAAACTGGGTACCTTTGGCGCGCTGACCGATGCCCAGAAGGATTTTCTCAATATCATCAAAAACAATGTCGGGCGGCTGGTGGAACTGGTTGATGAACTGCTGGATATGTCCCGCGCCGATGCCGGGGAGACACGTCTGCGGCGGGAAGTGGTTGATGTGGCCGAGATGGTGCGCGATGTGACGGAGGGGCTGTATGGGCAGTTCAATGAGCGGGAGATCAGTCTGTCGCTGGATATCCCGGAGAATCTGCCGGCAGTGCTGGCCGACCGGCAGCGCCTGGAGCAGATCCTGGTGAACCTGGTGGGCAATGCCTGCAAGTATACCCACCCCGGCGGGCAGGTGGATGTCGCGCTCTGCAATGGCCATGGCGAGGTGCGCTTCGATGTGCGCGATACCGGCGTGGGCATTCCGGAGGAGGCCAAACCGCATATCTTCACGCCCTTCTACCGCGCCGACAATCCTTTGCGGGATGAGGCAGGCGGGACCGGGCTGGGTCTGAGCATTACGCGCAAGCTGGTGGAACTCCACGGCGGGCGCATCTGGTTTGAGAGCAGCAGCGGGCAGGGCAGTATTTTCTCGTTTACCCTGCCGGTGCAGTATGAAGAGCAATCGATCCGTATTGATGGAGTACCCCTGCGATGAGCAACCGGATACCGGAGACCATCCGCGTGCTGGAACTACGCTCGTACGAACACGATAGCCTGCACGCGTCACTCACGCTGGTAGAGAAACCCTGTCCGCGCCCCGGTAAGGCTGAGGTGCTGGTGCGGATCACGGCGGCCCCGGTCAACCCCTCCGACCTGATGTTTCTGCGTGGGTTGTATGGGGTGCGCCGCCCGCTGCCGACCATTCCCGGCTTCGAGGGTAGCGGCACGGTGGTAGCGGCCGGGGGTGGTCTCTGGGCGCGGGCACTGCTGGGTCGCCGGGTGGCCTGCGGGGTAGCGGGCAGTGGCGACGGCACCTGGAGTGAGTATATAGTGGTGCCGGTGACAACCTGTTTTCCGCTGGGCAAACACACCAGCAACTTCCAGGGCGCAATGATGCTGGTCAACCCGATGACCGCCTGGGCGCTGGTTGACGGGGCGCGGCACGGGGGGCATCGTGCAATCGTGCAGACGGCCGCTGCCAGCGCGCTGGGCGGAATGATCCGTCGCCTGGCGGGGCAGTTTGATCTGCCGGTGATTGATGTCGTGCGGCGCGCGGCGCAGGTGGAGCAGTTGCGCGCGCAGGGTGCGGCCTATGTGCTCAACAGCAGCGATCCGGCATTTGATCAGCAGTTGCGCGAGTTGTCTCGCCGGCTCGGCGCGACGTTGGCGCTGGATGCGGTTGCCGGGAAGATGCCCGATCGTCTGCTGAGTGCGATGCCCCGGGGTGCGCGGGTGACGGTCTATGGCGCGCTCTCCGGGGAGTCTGCTCCAATCGATCCCCGCGCCCTGATCTTCCGTCAGCAGCAGGTTGACGGCTTCTGGTTGACGGAATGGATCAAGCAGCAGTCCCTGCTGGAACAACTGCGGGCGGGCAGCATGGTGCAGCGTCTGCTGCGCAGCGAACTCAAAACCACTGTCCGTGCCGCTCTGCCACTGGAGGATGCCCTACGCGGTATCGAACTCTACACCGAGAATATGTCGGCAGGCAAGGTGCTGCTGGTGCCGGGGCTGCGCAAGCGGTGAGAACTGGGGAGCGCAAAGCGGAGAGCGCAAAGCGGAGAGCGCAAAGCGGAGAGCGCAAAGCGGAGAGCGCAAAGCGGAGAGCGGAGAGCGGAGAGCGGAGAGCGCAGCAGCCGTAGGGTGCATTCTATGCACCGTTTTGCTGCCGCAGTAGCCGTAGGGTGCATTCTCATTCTATGCACCGTTTTGCTGCCGCAGCAACCGGCAACGTCCCAGCGTTCGTAGTGCCGCCTTCAGGCGGTGTTCCAGCATCCCAACTCGGGAACCATTGGCGGGGCAAGGCAGCCGTAGGGTGCATTCGATGCACCATTCTTCTGCCGGACTATTTTTTAACGTTTCTTCTCGCCCAGCGGTGATGATATGTTGATAGTTCCCGGCATGCGTCCACCCTCCCCACCGAGTCTATGCTACAATAGGCCAATCGTGATGTGGGATGCTGTGAGAAGCGCAGACGGTTGAACCCCAGGACAAACGAATGGACACACCCGCCAGTGATTTCGACGGCGCATGGAAGGAAGCGCTGGAGTATTTCTTTGAGCCATTTATCGCTTTCTTCTTTCCGCAGGTACACGCCGGTATTGACTGGACACAGCCGGTCGTATTTCAGGACACCGCCTTGCAGCAGGTGGCCCCGGAGGACAGCCAGGGCAAGCAGCATGTGGATAAACTGGTGCGCGTGGTGCGGCGGGATGGCAACGCGGCCTGGCTGCTGATCCATATCGAAATTCAGAGTCAACGCGATATCAGGTTTCCCGGACGCATGTTCCGGTACCACGCGCGGACCTACGACCGGGATGAGCGGCAGGTGGTCAGCCTGGCAATCCTGGCGGATGAGGATCTTACCTGGAGACCGGACCAGTTTGGCTATGCCCTCTGGGGGTGCGAACTGGCGTTGCGCTTTCCGGTGGTGAAACTGCGCGACCTGGATCGCGCCATGCTGGAGGCCAGTCCGAACATTTTTGCCACGCTGACGCTGCTGCATCGGGACGCCCAGGAGACGCGCGGCCAGCCGCAGGCGCGCATGCAGTGCAAGTTGGAGGGATACCGGCGCATCTTGCGGCAGGGCTACAGCCCAGAGGAGATCCGCGCGCTGCTACGGCTGATGGAGTATCTGCTGCGGCTCCCGGCAGAGCTGGCGCGTCCCACGGTGGACGCGATGAAACAGATTGAAAGCGAGGAGGTTGGGATGACGCTCGTGACCAGTTTTGAAGAAATTGGGCGGGAGGATGAACGGGAGGAATTGGTGCTGCGCCTGCTGACGCGCAAACTCGGCCCGCTCCCGGAGGATGTGACGACCCGTATCGCGGCGCTGGATAGTGCAACCATGCTGCTGCTGGCAGATGCCCTGCTGGACTTCACAACCCAGGAGGATCTGCGTGCCTGGCTGGACCAACTGCCGGGTGCGCCGCCAGCGGATAACAGCGCGGAGCCGGACGCGGCTGAGTAGGTAGGGGCACTGCCTGGGCCAGGTGGTCTGGCGCGTGGTGGGATTATGGTACCCCGGGGACACCGTCCACGAATAGGCCCACGAATGCACGAATAGACCGTGCTGCGGTGATGCGTAGCACGAAATTTCTTTTGCGGGTGGATGGAAAGTTGCAGAGGTGGCGGCCCTGGCATTTCGCGTGATTCTGAGGCGTGGTTCTGCATTTGAGGGCTGCGCGCTGGTGCTGTGTCTGGCACCGGGCATCCCCAGTTTCATGCGCTATCAGCGTTGGCGTGGTCGTGTGCAGAAGCAACCGACACCTCCGACCTGATACCGAAAGCAGAAAACTGCCGTCCAATCCCCGAAGCGTTTCTACACAGCCGGCGCATGCGGCACGCGACGAGGTGTATGCGGTAACAGGTCAGGCCGTTCTGCCAGGCGTGAATCAAAAAGCCCACAGCAATTGCTGCGGGCTACCAGTGAACTGTGGCGACCTCGGCGCGATTCGAACGCGCGACCTCTTCCTCCGCAGGGAAGCGCTCTAATCCGCTGAGCTACGAGGTCCGATTGAGTACGTTCGTTATGATACCATGCCGGGGCGGTTTTGGCAAGTCGTCAGGAAGAACAAAGAACTGAGAACTGAGAACTGAGAACTGAGAACTGAGAACTGAGAACTGAGAACTGAGAACTGAGAACCGAGGAGAAGGGGAAGGGAACAGAGAACACCATTTTGATGCACGGCGGTTATTGTTCCCTGTTCTTTCGGTTGCCTGCGCTGCCGGCGCTTCGCGGGCGGCTAGAGCGAGGTTGGCGGCATGTAGCCCAGCGCAAACATAATCCCGCCCTCGCAGACCAGTTGCCCGTCCACGGTGGCTTTGCCCTGACCTTTCCCCACCCCGCGCCGGATCTTATCCAGCGTGACCTCCATGCGTAGCGTATCGCCCGGGCGCACCGGCCGGCGAAACCGCACCGTGTCGATCCCGGCGAAGAAGGCCAGTTTGCCCTTGTTCTCCGGCTGGCTGAGCGTGGCGACCGCGCCGGTCTGCGCCAGTGCTTCGACAATCAGCACGCCGGGCATGATCGGCATGTCCGGGAAGTGCCCCTGGAAGAAGGGCTCATTGATCGTCACCAGCTTCTCGCCCAGGGCGCGTACACCCGGCTCCAACTCCAGGATGCGATCAACCAGTAAGAAGGGATACCGATGGGGAATGATCTCCATGATCTCCTGTGTGGTCAGCATACTGCCTCCATTTCTCCATATAGTTGTGTAAACTCTATGATAGCATAGGAATGCCCCGCAGGTGTGCCGGGTTGCGCGGATAACTTGACCAGACCCCCGCCGCGTGCTATGATCTATCCGGCAGACAATGCAAGAATGTACCGTGATGACGAGGACGAGTAGCCCGGCCACCGCCTCCAGGGAGGGAGCGTCAGTGACTGTGAGCGCCCCGGTATGGAGCCCGGCGAAAACCACCTCGGAGCCGTTCCCTGAATAGCTTGCTGCTTCAGTAGGGGAATGCGGGTTGCGCCCGTTATAGCGTGCAATGAGCGGTTCTGGATGCTGCGGTAGTGGTCGATCAGGTGTGGACCATTATCCGCTCCAGAAGCGGAATCTGGGTGGAACCACGAAGCAACCTTCGTCCCGGTGCGGGCGGAGGCTTTTTTATTCTTTAGAGGAGTGTGTAAAGGATGAGCCGGCACTATTCTTCCCGGCGGCCGACCCGGCGGCGTTCCCGGCGCGATGGCGGCTGCTTTGGTCGGCTGCTGGCGCTGACGGCGTTTGCGGTGATTCTGGTTGCGCTCTATGTGGGGTTTGTGCGTCCCCAGATTGGTAATTTTATCGGGGGACAACTGGGGCAGCGCCTGGTCGGTGGACCGAGCGGGGTGCAGACCCAGGTTGAGCAGCAACTGGCCGAGGGTGTGCCGGGCATTATTGCCGCCCTGCCCGCGGGCGAGTTACCCGTCTCGGAGCAGGATGCGAATGCCTATATTGCGGCCAATCCCCAGGCACTGGAACCGCTGGAGTCAGCGACCGTGCAGTTTACGCCGGGCCAGGTCAGCGCAAATATCCAGGCATTTGGCACATCCAGTCGGGCCAGCGCTCAGATGACAGCGCAGGATGGGCAGCTTGTGCTTAACAATCCGCAGATCGACGGCCCGCTCAACGCGGTGATTTCCGCCAACAGCCTGGCCGACTCGCTGGAGAGTCAGATCAATGCGGAGCTTGCCGCCCAGGGCCGGGTCGTGCGCGATGTACGTGTCGAGCAGGGCCAGTTGGTATTGCAGATCGAATAATACCGATTTGTTATCACAGCCACAGAGGACACAGAGAACTCAGAGATGTTGAATGGTAATGTGCTGCTCTGCGCTTCGTGCCCACATTCCGGCTCATTGCTGTTTTGACGGCAAATTGGTATAAGAGACGAACTACGAACTACGGATTACGGACTACGGACTACGGACTACGGATTACGGATTACGGATTACGGACTACGGACTACGGAAATCAGGAGGTATCTTATGCCAGTCGATCCAAATCAAGACCCCTACTACCGCCTGCGCCACTCGGCGGCACACGTCATGGCGCAGGCGGTGCTGGAGCAGTTTCCCGAAGGCAAAGTGGCGATTGGACCGCCAGTCGAGAATGGCTTTTACTAC
>DAOTVB010000065.1:0-36527 GCA_034436755.1 Chloroflexaceae bacterium
AGGCCAGTTGCAGCACCCGCATATCGTACAGGTTATCGACTTTGATATTGAAGACAACCTCTACTACATGGTCGTGGATTATATTCCCGGCCAGACGCTCCAGACATACCTTGACGAAAAAAAGGCGTTACCCTACAGCGAAGCGCTGGCGATTACGGCGCAACTGGCCGATGCCCTGGCGTATGCCCATAGCAAGGATACGATTCACCGCACCTGGACCGAGTGCCGCAGCCGCCTGCCGGTACCCGGTATGCGCTGTGGCTCCAGGCGCAGGACGGCAGCATGCGCAACCTGGGGGCGCTACCGCTAACCAATGACACGATCTTTTTTACGGACAGCATTGATGAGAATCTGGTTGCAACGGTTGACCAGGTGCTGGTCACGATTGAACCGGAAGCGGAAGCGGCCGCTCGACCGGCACCGACTGGCCCGGTGGCCTTCACCGGGCAACTGCCGGCCGACTATACCGCCGAACTGCGCCAGATCCTGGTTGCCGGGGATGATGGTCCGGGCATGCTGATTGGCGCACAGGAGCAGGCCGCCGTCGCCGGGCAGCATGCGCAGTTTAGCCTGGATGGGCTGGCGGCGGATAATCTGACCGAAGCGAAACATCATGCCGAGCATGTCGTTAACATACTCGACGGCGAAAACGGGAGGTTTTTCGGCGATGTCAACCTGGATGGACAGACGCAGAATCCGGGTGACGGTGTGGGCGTGCGCGGCTACTTAGCGGAGAGCCGCCGGCAACTGGAGGTAGCGCAGACTGCGGCCTTTGCCGCCGACGACCAACATCTAGAGCGGGCCCAGGTTGCCATTGACGGTAGTCTGGCCGGCGTCGAAGCCGCCATTACCAGCGCGCGCAAAATCGCTGCCTCTGACACCGTGGCAGAGGCGCAACCCTTCGGTGACGATATGAATGCGCAGATAACCGCACTGGTGGGCGATCCGGCCGCACCCGACACCATCACCGCAGCCTATGCGCAGGTGCCGGCGCTGGCCGCTATCCCGCTGCTGGCTGAGCAGGCCACGTTGCCCGCCCCGGATGCCCTGGCAGACGCCGATGCGGGGCGGGTGGGATTCTTCCGGGTAACGCGCAATGCCACAACGAGCGGCAACGACTTTCTGCTGCAGATGGCACCAGTTGCGCCACCGCCGGCCGATGCCCATTTTGACGCCTGGCTGGTGCATAATGATCGGAATGACCCGCTCTTCCTGGGAGAACTTACCGGCATCAGCGGGTATGCATTCCTGCAGGGCAGCCAGGAGGCGGATCTGCTGCAGGAGTATGATCGCCTGATCATTAGCCTGGAGACTACTCCGGCCAATCTGCGACCCTCTGATGAAATTTTCTTCGAGGGTGAGTTCCAGTTTAACACTGGGCGAGAAGTGGCCCGACTGCTGGCCCCGGAGACACCGTCCGGCAAGGGGACACTCTTCGGAGCAGAAGAACAGACCCGCACGGCGATGCAGCACAAGCAGTTTGCGCAGGATGCGCTGGCGGCGGGCGATCTGGCCGAGGCCCAGCGCCACACCGAGCATGCGATCAACATCCTCGATGGGGAGGAAGGCATCCACTTTGGCGACCTTAACCTGGATGGACAGGCGCAGAATCCGGGTGACGGCGTGGGCGTGCGCGGCTATCTGCAAACGACCATCGCCGTGATGGAGCAGATGGATGCCCGGACGGAACTGAGCGGCAACCAGCACTTCTATGCCCGCCAGATCATTACGACCAGCGAGAGTCGCCTGGCAACAATCGAGGCCGCTATCGAGCAGGCGCTGAAGGTTTTTGCATCGGATAACATCGAAGAGGCTGGGCCGTTCCTCGCGGAGTTCGACAGGTTGCTGACCACCCTGCTGGATGGCGTAGACATCGATGAGAATGGCATTGTTGATCCGCTGGCGGGTGAGGGCGGCATCCTGACGCTGGAAGACATGGCGCTGGCACTCAACGAAGTGGCAATCGTCCCGACGAACAGTACGCTACCGGGAGCGGGACTGACCCGCAACCAGCCAACCCGCTAATACCGATTTGTTGTCATCGCCACAGAGGACACCGAGGACGCAGAGATGATACACGCGCATGTACTGCTCTGCGCTGCGTGCCCCCATTCCGGCGCATTGCTGGTTTGCCGGCAAACTGGTATAAATTACTCAATCTGCTCAATCATCCGGGGTATGCCTGGCGCACTGCGTGTGCGCCAGGCATTTTGTTATCTACAGCGCGCATACCTGGCACGTTTTGTGTAACAAAACTACACGCGTTACGCGGTCCCTGACCTGAAAGGTATTTCAGCCTCCGGCAGGGTGAATCGGGCTTCCATCCGGTGAAACGTCCAGGTTAAATGTCAACCGTGTAATGCGTGTGTTTGAGTGTTTGAGAGGAGGTTACTGTGCGCTCACTGCGCAACCTGCTGACTATCACGGTTCTGCTGGTGGCAAGTTTTGCCACGGTCAGCGCCGAAGATTTTGGTCGTCCCGCCTTCCGCGATGTGTGGCAACGCACCGACTACCCCGTACAACAGAATGCGACCGAGCGCTCCTGGATCTGGGGGCCGCAGCCGTTTACGCCCGTGCTGCAAGAGTGGTATCTTGACAGCCCCGAGTCCCGCCGCGCGGTGCAGTATCTCGATAAGAGCCGGATGGAGTTGAACCAGAACGTCCCCCCAGACAGCCAGTGGTATGTCACCAATGGCCTGCTGGTGCGCGATATGATCGAGGGGCAGGTCCAGGTTGGCGACGCCAATTTTATTCCCCTGCTATCACCGGCTATCCCGGTCGCGGGTGATCCCGACAACACCTTTCCAACCTATCTCGATCTGCGGCGAATCACGGCAACGGTGCCGGCACTGCAACCGGGTGAGCATGTCATCCAGCAGTTTACGCCCCAGGGCTTTACCGATCTACCACAGTATGCCACCGACCCGGCCACGGAGATTGTCCAGTTTGAACGCGACTATGGCATTCCGCGCGTCTTCTGGAATTTTATGAACCAGGGTGGTCTGGTCTACACCAACGGCAACTTCAACCAGGCGGCGGAACTCTTCGACTGGCGCTATGTGACCGGCTTCCCGCTCGCCGATGCTTACTGGACACAGGTCCAGGTTGGTGGGGTCGAGCAGGATGTGATGTTCCAGCCGTTTGAGCGGCGCATCCTGACCTACACGCCCGGCAACCCGGCACAGTTCCAGGTGGAGATGGGCAACGTGGGGCAGCACTACTACCGCTGGCGCTACGAAACCCTCTTCCCGGAGGGGCAGTCGGCCATTATTACCTCGCTGGCTGATCGGGCTGTGACGGTGACGAGTCCGCTGCAGGTGCAGGGCTTTGAGGCCGGCAGCGCATTTGAAGCCCAAATTGCGGTGCAACTCGAAACTGCCGACGGCAACCTGCTGGCCGAAGAGTTGACGCTGGTTCAGCGCCCGGATATCGGCATGACCGGCCCCTTCTCGGCGACGCTGACCTTTGACGCGCCCCAGGCCGACACACCCGGCGAAGTGCAGATCGTCACCACCTCGGCGCGCACCGGGGAAGAGATTGTACTTGCCGACCAGGAGGTAACGATCCTCGGTACGGCGGACGAATCGCCCGTGCCGGAGGACGCCCCGGTGGAGCAGGTGCGGCAAGATCTGGCGGCGCGGCTGAGTATTGACCCGGATATCATCACGGTTGTGCGGGTTGAAGCGGTTGAGTGGGCCAACAGCGCGTTTGAATGTCCTGCGCCGGATCAGGCGTTTGCCCCGGTGCTCACGCCCGGCTACCAGATCATCCTGGAGGCACGCGGCGAGCAGTATGACTACCGCACCGACCGGCAGGGGAATTTTATCCTCTGTGTAGGAGGTGACCCGGCCCCACCCGTCAATGACGACGATGAGGACGAGGAAGATACCGACGGCGCAGAGATGCGGGTGGTGCTGCCGGAGGAGGATGCAACCGTCGTGCTGCCGTTGCATATCCAGGCCCGTCTGCGCGACTCGGCGGCCCAGGAGATTACGGCCCGGCTGGTCTGGGAGGATGGCACCGAACTGGAGCGCACCATTGAAGTCATCGAGAGCCGGGTTATCGGTAGCCTGGACTGGACTGAGCCAACGCCGCCCGACCTGGCAACCCAGCCGGCCATGCTGGAACTGCGCACACCCGAGGGCAATCTCCTTGCCACCCGCGATGTGACCGTCTTAAACCTTGACGATCCTGCGGTGCAGGTGGTTGACCTCTACTGGCTGCTGGATGAGCGCCTGGAGGCCGAACAGCGTCCCGTCGTTGATGTCCTGACGATTGGGACAGCAACGCTGGAAGAGTTGCTCTGGGGACCGGGACCGCGCAATTTTGCCGGCTTCAGGACCGCCATTCCCACGCCGGAAGAGGTTTTAAACTACCCCGACCGCGAAGCGGACTGGGGGCCACGCGTCACCCTGCGCAGTCTGACGATTGAGGATGGCGTGGCAACTGCTGACTTCTCGCAGGAGCTGCGCGCCTATGGCGGCGGCTCGGCACGGGTGGAGGACATCCGGGAGCAGATTACGCAGACGCTGCTGCAGTTCCCCACCGTCGATGAAGTCATTATCGCCGTCGAGGGCGAGACGGAGGGCGTGCTACAGCCGTAGGTTGCAATGGTCGGGGCGCAGCATGTGCATGCTGCGCCCTGACCGAACATGATATGGGTTTGCGGTTCGTCGTATATCCTGCGTCGTTTCCGGTCTATCTCTATCCGCGCGAGCGTCGGATATTGTCAACCAGCGTGGTGAATAGCCAGAAGTTGGACACACGGGCTACGGCGATAGTGTTGGCCCATCCCAACCATTGCAACTTGCCCACTTTCTCAATCCTGAGACGGCCGCGCCAGACCTTAACATTCTTGATCTGGTTCCAGGCAATTACCTCTTTGCCGTTGCTAATTCCGGCCTGACTGAGGTTCAACCGGCCAAACTCGAGTGTGCCGCCGCTGTTGTAGGTCTCAATGGCTCGCGGCAGCATAATGTTCATGACCTGCGCCTGGATATACTCTCCCAGTTGCTTGACTTTGCCGACGCCGCTCCCCAATTTCAAGCGTGTTCCATCCCGAGTCTGAATGGTGTAAACATGGATTGTTGCGATTGGTATAAAATAGATATGATAGCGTAGCCCATACTGCCAGATTTTCTCAATCTCATTCCAGCGAATGGTGCGCGTTTTACCGCCTTTCGTATAGGTGAGACCCTGGTCAAATACACAGACCCGCGTCTTCAGGCCACGATACCAGACAAATAGAAACGGTAGTGCAAGCAGCAGCAGCGGGCCGACGATAACTGATGGTGATGTAGGTGTAGAAAAGAGCAATCAGCAGGAAGAACAGGCCCACAGGCATGAAAAGCCACATAGCCAGACTGCCGCGATGTTCCTGGGAGAGTGTACCAAGGTCGGTGATCGATGCGTTATGGGATACCATGAAACCTCCTTGCAATGACGACACGGCCGATGAGATTGAGCAGGTGAAGCCAGAACCGCAGATTCCAAACATTTCATTCTAGATTATAGGCATGGGAGATGCAGACAGGAATAGGTCATTTGTCTGGGCTGTTAGCAGTACCGGAGTAGGGCTGATTGGGCAAAAGTGAAAAAATTTGCAATCCTGGAACGCCCAATCTGGGGATTTTCCTCCTTGCCCGCCAGAGAGAAACTATCTACGATACAATAGATATATCCAGACAGACCTTTCATCCAACGCTTAACGCTCCGTGGCTGCACTATATCCACGGGCAGATAACAGATATGTGAGGAGTCGCTATGAGTATTTCCCTGTTTCGGGCCATCGCAAGGCAGTATCAGAACCTGCGCACCGTGAACACCGTGACCATGATGAATGTTATCAGCCACGAAATCGAAGACCAGGTGATTAACCAGCAGATGCCGGTTGATTTTTATGCGGGCTTCCAGCGTTTCTCAAACTTCCCGCAGCAACTGCGCCGCTACAGCCGCCTGGGAGCGGTCTGCCGGCGAGTGTATGTCTTTGGCGTCCCCGATGTGCATCCGCCGGTCATCCCCGGCATCGAGTTTATCGAACTTGATCCTACTTCGGCGCTGGCGCGGGAGTGGTTTGTCCTGGTCGATACTGCTGATTTCTGGACGATCCTGGCGGCCCAGGAGATGGGCGGGCGCGATCAGGTCATGGGCGGGCGGCGGTTTGACGGGGTCTGGTCCTACGACACAACCGTGGTTGAACGCGCCTCGCTGCTGATCTCGCAGGAACTGGCGGATTTCTACGAGCCGGTTGCGACACGCCACTATGACCGGCAGAGCGCGGCAATTGCCATGATTAGCGGCAACCTGATCAAAAACCTGGAGCAGAGCCAGGTGGTCAATCGCCGCCGCTGGGTTCATCTGTGTACGCTGCACACCTTTGCCGAGGCCATCCTCAAGGGGTACACAACGCCTACGCTCCTGGTGAATCACTGTCCCGGCCATCTCTTTGAAGATATTATGCAGACTCTGCGCACTGTTTTTGGTGCTGCCGCCGTCAGTATTGCCCTGCACAACCGGAACGGGGGCTACGCGACAGTGGCAGTCGAGGGCGACGGCTCCAACGGCCACCAGACACTCTATCCGGGTGAGGGGCCAAGCGGCCAGGCGATTAACCAGGGCCGCCCCATACTGGTGTCCGACACCCGCCGGCAGCGGGAGCAAGATACCCTCCTGCCGGCGGCAGCATCGCTGATCGCCGCACCGATTATTGGACGGCGGGACAAATATGGCGTTATCACGGTAGGTGGGGCCGAGGCCAACCAGTGGAATGAGGAAGACACGCGCACGGTGCAGACGCTGGCACGCATGCTGGCTGCGGTGATTGAGCAAAACATGGAGCTAAACCAGAGCCGGCCGCAGGCCGATGCATACACCCGCAACCTGGAGCAGGCGGTGCAGCGGCTCCGGCAGCCGGTGGGCTACCTGCTGAGTCTCACGCAGCAGATGCGGGACGCGGGTACACTCAACAGCGCGCAGCAGGAAACACTTACCCAGTTTGAGTTGCTGACCGGCAGTCTGGCGCGGGTGCTGGGTGTCTCAGCAACGGCCACGATGACAACGGTTGAAGAACCCGAGGCAGAACCTCAGCCGGTGTACGAGCGGGCTCTGGGGGAGTAGCCCGGAATTGCCCAGGATGGAAGAAATTCTGCGGGTAGATCGTTCTGTCAGGGACGCGCTGCTGTGCGTCCGCAGTGCTGGAAAGGCCCATCTGGTATGCCATCACCATTTCCCGGCATGGACCCGTTTCTCGAAGCGGCAGAAGTATGGGAAGATGTTCACGCTAATCTTGCCACGGAGCTGCGGGCGCAACTCCAACCCCAGCTTGTACCGCGCTATGTGGCCGTGCTGACGCCCTACGTTACGTATGAAGATGTTACTATCAGCATACCGACCGCCATCAAGCCGGATGTAGCCGTGCTCCAGTCAGGCGCAGCGGTACATCCGGCGGCGGGAGAGGCCGCCGTTCCAGCACCAATTCTGGGTATGACTGCCGTTGCCGAACGAGAGGTACCCGCCCGGACGCAACGGATCGAGATTCGCACTGTTGGCAGCCAGAACCTCGTCACCGTGATCGAGATCCTCTCTCCGACAAACAAACAGCCCGGTAGCGAGAGCTTCGAGGCATATGCGCGTAAGCGCCGCGATCTTCTGCGCTCCGATGTACATCTGCTGGAGCTCGATCTGCTACGACGCGGTGTGCGCTGGCCGCTTGAGACGCCCCTGCCGGATGCGCCCTACTTTGTCTTTCTGAGCCGGGTTGAGGAACGTCCTACCGTCGCCATCTGGCCGCTGACCTTCCGGGCAGCGTTACCAATAGTCCCGGTTCCACTACGCACACCAGATCAGGATGTAACGGTCGATCTGGCTGCCGCGCTTGCGCAGGTCTATGAGCAGGGCGCCTACACGCTACGTTGCGACTACCACAGCGATCCGCCCGGGCCGGAACTGAACCCTGAAGATGCTGCCTGGCGTGATACGCGCCTGCGGGATGAGGGATTACGGTAGGATCTCAGAGTGGGGCGCCACTGGTAGCGCCCCATGAAAGCCTGAAAGCCGGCTTCGCCTGCGGCAGCATGGTACGTTTTGGATGAGTAACGGCGTAAGTCTGCGTCTATGTCCCCAGTTGGTCGTAATCCATGGTCGGATCGCCCTCTAGCCTGACCGACAGGCTATGACACGCCTCGCGCACGGCCAGGTCATCAGTGCGGACGGTGGCATTTAGCAGCAGCGCGGCGGCGGCCACGTCACGTCCATCATGAAATGTCACGGCAACTTGCTGATCTTCCCGCTTCGCCGTCCAGGTATCACCGCTGCGATAGACTGTAAGCAGCATTGGTTTGCTCCCTTCACCATGCGACTATCTGATCTGCTGTTTTTACTGCAATACGCGTGCCGTCTGTCAAAGAAAATCGCGCGGAATTGCGCGGTCCCAGTTGCGCGAGTAGACCCGCCGGTCGCCCTCCCAGGCATCCAGTTCGGCATGGATGTGGAAGTGGGTGCTGGTTGAGGTCAACACCGTCCGCGTGACAATCTCGACCGACCAGTCATCCCGGCGAAAGCCGCGAATGTTGCGCGTCTCGCCCCGCACCGAGTCGAAATGATCATTGCAGTAGGTGTACCACTCGACCGTGTTACGCCAGACCTCCAGGTTAATCTCCTCAAACCGGGAGACGCCCTCATCCTTGACGACCTCCAGGGTTGAGATATCCTGCGCCAGATCGCGTGTCACCAGCCATTTGTAGCGGCGCGGCTCGATCATTGTCTTCGCCAGCGGCGGCGCGCCTTCCGGCTCGGCAAACGGGGGCAACTTACCATCAAACTCGGTTGATCCCCGACAAGGCAGGTGCAGCCGGCTGTCCCCGGTAAAGATCGTCAGGTTGACCGGTTCGGGGGGCGGCCATGCCAGCGGCCAGTAGGAAGTCGAAATGGAGATGCGCATGCGGTGGCCCTGTGGGAAGATCTGCGCGATGTCGTTGAGGCGCACAGATATCCGGTAACACTGCCCCGGCTCCAGGTAGGAGGGATGCTCATGACTCTCCCGGTGGGTCAGGTTGAGCAGTCCGTATGTCACCCGCGTAGCTTTGCCGTTGGGGGCAACATCGGAGAGGCGCACGGCGATCATCGCCACGGGCGCACTGGCGGCAAGATCCAGTTCGACTATGGGCGCACCCAGGATCTCCAGCGTCTCGTCCAGCGGATCACTCTCGAAGAGCAGCGCGCCGCCGTCCTCCTCCCGCTGATCATGCGGCAGGTCGGGGGTGGCGCTGAAGGAGCACCACTTCCCGGCAAACAATCCGACGCTCAACGGTGACTGAATGGATAGCGCAGTTGCGGGAACCGGCTCACCAGGCCGGGCAATGCATCCTGGGGTCAGGGGATAGGAGCGGGTTGCGATCTGGGGCGAGGGCCAGGATGGTTCCGCCACCCAGCGACCGGGCCGCAGCATGCTGCTGGTGGAGGGCGGAACGCTGTACTGCATCCAGACGCGCAGCATCGGCTCGTCCATAATGCCGGTTTTCTTGCCCTTGAGCCAGCGATCCCACCAGCGCAGCGCCTCCTGCAAGAAGCCGATTGCCGGGCCGGGGATGCCCAGATGCGGATATTTGTGACCCCAGGGACCAATCAGCCCTTTGCGGGGCACCTTTAGATTAGCCAGCAGCCGAAAGACCGCGTTGGAGTAGCCATCGGCCCAGCCGCTAACGGCCAGCACGGGACAGGTAATCGCGGCGAAGTCCTCACAGACCGAGCCATGCTTCCAGTAGGCATCCCGCCGCTGGTGCTGTAGCCACTTCTCCAGCCAGAGACCACTGCCTTCGAGGCGTTCGTACCAGAGTTCCCGCCAGCACTCACCTACCAGGGCCGGATCAGGTGGACTTGCGTTGTAGGCAAACATCGTCGAGGCCCAGGAGAGGTTATCGCCCAACAGGCAGCCGCCCATATAGTGGATATCATCGGCATAGCGGTCATCGGTTGAACAGATAGTAATAATCGTCTTGAGTTCCGGCGGACGGAGCGCTGCGATCTGCAGGCCATTGAAGCCGCCCCAGGAGATGCCCATCATGCCGATGGAGCCGTTACACCAGCGCTGGTTGGCGATCCAGCGCAGCACCTCAACGCCGTCGTGCAGCTCTTGCGGCAGGTATTCGTCAGTCAGCACGCCCTCGGAGTCACCACTGCCCCGCAGATCAACCCGGATGGCGGCATAACCGTGACCGGCGAAGTAGGGATGCATCCGCACATCGCGCTCGGCGGTGGTATCACGTTTGCGATAGGGAATATATTCAAGGATGGCAGGAACTGACCGGACGTGCGCATCCTCCGGAAGCCAGATGCGGGCGGCCAGATGGGTACCGTCGGCCAGCGGAATCCAGACATGTTCAAGTTCCTGGACGGTGTAGGGGAAGGACGAGACGGTTTTCACGATTCGCTCCTTATAACAACAATGAAGAGACCTGACCGGGCGAGGCGTGCCTCTGCCCTATAGGAACAGAGAGAAAGCCGAGATGAACAGAGAACAGACCGGTTGTCCGCTAACGGTAGAGTCCGGCGCGCTGTGTTCCCTGATCCTATGTTCGCTATTCTCTACAGGGCATGATCGCAAAAACGGAAGAGGAAGGCAACCCCTCCTCTCCCGCGTCGTTTCGTACAATTTCCCGAATGTGCTCATACGACAAGTGTTGTTGAAACGTGTTCCACCTCCCGCTGTGTTCGTGCTGCTCTCTGCGGCACCAATACCCCGGCGCATCCATCCGGTCCATCCGAACGGTTAGCGCAGACCGCAGAGAGCAGGCCGGTTGCCGTAGGATAGCCGCCGACAGATCCCTCCGTGGTCTCGGTGCTCTCTGTGGCACCAATACCCCAACGCTACTCCGCAAACGTAAACGTCAGCAGTTCCTGACAGCGCTCATGCTTTTGCAAAAGTTCCGCTTCGTTTTCGCCACCCAGCATAACCTCGGCCAGTTCGTAACTATAGCTCTCCTGGGTGGGCAACTCGGAGAGCCGCGTGCCCGCCTCCACACTCACCTTGACGGCCGCTTCGGGAAATTCCGCGTGCAGGCGGCGCAGTTCCTCCTCGCTGGGAACGGCCTGCACCAGTGCATCCTCATATTTGCGCAGGAAGAACTTCCCGGCACAGCGATAGGTTCCCTGCCCGGGTGTAATCTCCGGCCGGCGACCCAGCCCCAGATCCAGCATGATCGAGAAGTTCGATTTGCCATCAACCTTATCAAACAGATAGCTGTGGGACTGCGAGATGCGCGTGTTGATCTCCAGGAGCCAGAGCCGGTCCTGCGCCTCATCATAGAAAAACTCGATATTAAAGGCGGCATTGTCGTAGCCAACGTGCGCCATAACCTTTTTGGCCGCCGCTGCAATCCGCTCCTTCACCGGGTCATCCAGGGACGAGGGATACTGGAACCGCGCAAAGGACGATGAACCCGGCTCCCGCACTGAGTCGATCACGCCGTAGGTCTGGGGCTCCCCATCGAAGACAAACCCCTCGACGGTACACTGCCAGCCGGAGATAATCCCCTCCGCAATGCAGTAGCCGCCATCAACCGGTCTGATCTTGGACGGAACATCAACCTGTTCCAGCAGATGATTGAAGATCGCGGCGAAGTGACCGATGTCCTGGCGAATCGGCTCCATGCTCTCCCGGAAATCCTGATCGCTCTCGATTTTGAAGCCCAGTTGCGAACTGTGCGCTTTGATTGGCTTGAGCCAGAAGGGATAGTCCAGTTCCATTTTGGTGAGCGCCGCATCGTCAAAGGGATCAACACTCTGGAATGGTGGGACACACTCGGGAATGACCTCCTGCTGCTCCACGCGGCTCCAATATTTGTGCTCACACGCCATCACGCTGCGGAGCGGCGCGGCGGGCAGCCCGAATTTCCGACACAATAGTGGAATCATTGTGCTCACCGGGTAGTCCCAATAGCCGACAATCGCATCAATCGAGCCGGAAAATGTCCGCAGCCGATCTTCGGCTTCGTGCAGCACATGCTCAATGGCCTGGGGATCTTTGTCGGCTGGTTGCAGTTCGGCGAGCGACAGCAGTTGGTGAAACGTATAGTCAGCCGCCTCGGGCAGCGCCTGCAATTTTGACAAATTAAAATCGTCCAGTCCCGGTATAAAAATATTCTTACCCAATGTAGGCTCCTTTCCTGTACTATGTCACGGTACAATTGGGCAGTCTGTCAGTGATTGACCTACGCGGTGTGTGGCAACTCCAGTATGCGAAAGGGTGGCTGATCGGGAAAGGCGCGCTGCAACACCGGCAGCGAGACGTTGTAGACCGGGATATCGCCGCTCGTCCGGCCTTCGGGTGCGCCCGCGTGGGCATGTCCATGCAGCACCGCCGTCACCGGCGCGCGGTTTAAGGGCTCCTCCAGCCGACTGCATCCCAGGAAGGGAAAAATCTCCGGTGGTTCGCCCTCAACCGTCTCCCGGATAGGCGCATAGTGCAGAATCGCTACCCGCTGCTCGGTCTGCAACCGGGCCAGCGCCGATTCTAGCCGCAGCGTTTCATCCAGCGCCTCCTGGACAAACCGCTTGATAGCCGGTTCGCCCCAGTAGCCCAGTGTGCCCTGTCCAAAGCCGCCGCCAAAGCCTTTGATCCCGGCAAAACTGATCCCGTGGATCTCGCAGGTATCGCCGTCAAGAATGGTGATACCCTGTTCGCAGAAGATCTGCTTCAGCTCGTCAATTTGCTCGGCTTCATAGTCGTGGTTGCCAAAGACCGCAACAATCGGAATATGGACATCGGCCAGTTCCTCTACCAGGATCTCGGCCTCTTCGGGCAGACCATAGTCTGTCAGATCACCGCCGAGCACCAGGATATCGGCCTGATCGTCAATCTGAGTAAACAGCGGGCGTAGTGCCTCCTGAGAGGTTTTACTACAGTGAATATCGGCCATGGCTGCCAGCCGTACATATTCTTTCTGGTCTGTCATGCGCTTCTCCATTCGCTTTGCTTCCGTCAACTACCCGATTGTATTGCAACATCTGTACCAGGAGTAGGGGTTAACGGTTAACGGTTAACGGTTAATGGTTAACGAGGTAGAGACGACAGACGACGGACGACGGACGACGGACGACGGACGACAGACGACGGACGACAGACTAATGGTACATTTCTTGCTACATCTCTATCCTAGTCTCACCGCAGAAGGTGTCGCACGGCACAACATTGGAAGGAGCGTATGACGGAACTATCAACCCAGAACACGCTTGACCGGCAAACATACCAGTTCTATCAACACGCGATTACCGCACTCCAGTCAGCGCAGGTGCCGTTTCTGGTTGGCGGTACGTTTGCGTTTGAACATTACACCGGGATCGTGCGCGAAACCAAGGATCTCGACCTGTTTGTCCGCCCGGAAGATACCGAACGCTGCCTGCTGGTACTGGCCGAGACAGGCTATCAGACAGAACTAACGATACCGCACTGGCTGGGGAAGGTTTCCAGCAATGCGCAGTTTATTGATATTATTTTCAGTTCCGACAATGGTATTGGCGCGGTAGACGATGAGTGGTTCACACACGCCGTCACGCAGGTAATCCTGGATCTACCCGTTCTGCTCTGTCCACGGGAGGAGATAATCTGGGACAAGGCGTTTATTATGGAGCGCGAGCGCTACGACGGGGCCGATGTGGCGCATCTGCTACGGGGGGCTACCGCGCACCTGGACTGGTCGCGCCTGCTGCGGCGGTTTAACTCCCACTGGCGCGTGCTCTTCACTCACCTGACGCTGTTCGGGTTTATCTACCCGGACGAGCGCACTACAGTCCCCGAATGGGTCATGCATGACCTGATCGCCCGGCTCTGGCACGAGCAGTGGAACCCGGCCAACGCACAGCATCTCTGCCGGGGCACGCTGCTTTCACAGACGCAGTATGCGCCTGATCTGGTGGACTGGGGCTATCGTGATGCCCGGCATGATCCGTTTGAGTAGAATGTACCGTGTTAACTATTAACGAACACGCGTTACGTGGTTGTCCATCCAGCGGATGTGACGCGCGTCCGGCAGGGTGGAAGATACATAAAGTACCATGCTACCGCAGGCGAAACCGCGTTTCGTTTGATCAAACGCCTGGGGTAGCTGCCCATGACGTAACGTGTGTAGATGAATATGCAACATGTGAAGGAGGTTTGTGTGGCACAGGGAACAAATGAACGCATGGCACGCCTGCTGGCCGAGTTGCAGCAGTTTCCCGGCCAGGTGGAGCAACTCCCCGGTCAGGAGGGCGATATTGTGCGCGCCGCCATGCAGGGCCAGGGTGTCTATGAACTTGCCCAGAACTACCGGCTCACGGAGGCGGCGGTCTGGAATATTTTGAGCAACGCGGTGCAGGGCGTAACCGGCCGCCCATCACGCGCAGTTGAGACGGCCGGCCTGGGGAGCGATACCGATCCCGGCGTTACCGGCGGCTATGGCGATACCTCGTTTGGCAGTCTGGGGAACGAGCCGCCCATGCCCGCCCCGGAAGAGCCGGATAAGGGCTAAACAGAAGGATTGCTGTTGCGCTACGCTATCATTACCAGCGTATCGAGTTACATCTTCTCCCCGCCACCAAAAACACCCCCGGGCAGATCGCTCTGTCTGCCGGGGGCATTCCAATCTAACCGTTACCTCACAATGTCGCACGACACCGCGAATTACTGCACGCGGACCAGTTCGCCACACGCGACCGGCAGCGTCACCTGGGCCGGCACATTCGGCAGTGACTGCACCGACGCGGGCAGATTGGCATTCGGGTTGATCCCATGCAGGAAGACTGTCCGCTGCTCCAGCGCAAGATCCGCGATACCGTGGGTTGACAGCAGCGCCGACTCCAGCGCGTTCACCGAGACCGTCTGGGCATAGTTGATGGCACCACCCGGATCACTGGCAACCGGGTAGGTCGGAACTTGAATCTCCAGCGATGCCGGATTATCGTGGAGCGGCACCAGCGTAATCCCGGTGAATGGCTGGGTTTCAAGCAGATCGATAAAACCGTCGCTATTTGCATCGGCAGCGGCTGGCGGACAGGTGGCATCCTGCCCATCGACAAAGCCATGGTAGTGCTGCAGATGCATGGTACCGGGATAGAGCCCCTGCGCATTCACCTGCAGCGTAAGCGTGTCACCACTGAGCGTGAAGCGGGCCGTGCCGGTTGCCGGTTGTTCCGTCACACTGGTGTTGAGTGGGCGCAACTCCGCAACATAGACGCGCTCTGCCGCCTGAGGTGGTGGCGCGGTTGCCGCGGCTGCCGGCGCGGTAAAGTCAACATGTGATCGAACTCCGAAGGTACCCGGCTGCTCCAGGAAGCCGACAGCGGTAAGCGTATAGCCCCAGCCGGGTTCAAAGCGCAGCGGTGGCGTGGTGTAGATGACCGTGGGCGACCCGGCCGGGGTAATATCAAACTGATATGTGCCCGCCGGAAACGTCAGCGCAGCGGAACCGGTGAAGGGGAGCGCGCGCAGGACCGATGTGCCCGTGCCTGCCAGCTTTACATCAATCGGTGGCGCATCCGGGACGGTGTGGTAGAGCTTGACGCGGGCCTGGCCCGGCGGTGGCGCATTCTGGTTATCGATCTCCAGCACCCCGCCGACATTCTCGATGGTACTCACGGCCATCAGCGTGTAACGCGTATTGTTTGTGAGCAACCACCCACCTGTGAGGAATGCATCATCCAGGCCGGCGTTGGCTGGTGTCACCTGAATCGTATACTGTCCCGGAGGCAGGGCGAGGTACTCACTAAGCGCGAAGAATGCCAGATTCCTGAGAATGGGAACACCGTTGGCATAGACATCGACGGCCGGTGCATTCGGGGCCGCATGAATGACGCGCAGCAAGGCCGGTTGGGGCTGGGCAAGACTCGCTGCCGGCAGAGACAGCAAGATAAGCAGGACCAGGGCAAGCGCAACCCGGTAAACATGGTGCATAGCAACCTCCTTCTTCAAAAATCCCTCAATTTCCCAGGATAGCTCCGGATGACAGTGGGCCTGTCTATTCTAGCACAACCCGGATCTCCCTCAGCATAGTATGAGCGTAGGTCTGACAAGCGGTGGCGTACCAGCAGATACCGTCCTCCTGGAGGCCCAACCCATTTGTTTGTTGAGGACTGCATAACGCATATGACCAGGAAAAGGAAAACTGCCCTTCCATGGTGGAAGGGCAGTTTTTTACACGACTTACGTGGTCGTTGACCCAACAGGAGACTCCGCCTCCGACAGGGTGAACAAAGATCAAAATGTACCATGCTGTCGCAGGCAAATCGGGCTTCCACCTGGGCATATGTCCAGTTTGTGTACCCACCGCGTAACTCGTGTTTTTTTACGTGATGTGAATGTCTATACGTTTGAATGTTAGCGAACCAGCGTAAGTTCACCACATGCAACCGGCAGTGTTACCTGGGGCGGTACATTCGGCAGCGACTGCACCGAGTCAGGCAACTGGGTATCGGGGTTGATCCCGTGGAGGAAAACCGTCCGCTGCTCCAGCGCCAGATCAGAGATGCCATGCGCCGACTGGAGAGCCGACACCAGCGCGCTGACCGAGACCGTCTGCGCATAGTCAATGCTGCCCGCCGGTTCGCCGGCGACCGGGTAGGTCTGGTTCTGAGTCTCCAGCGAGACGGGATCTTCATGCAGCGGCACCAGCGTGATCCCGGTAAACGGCTGTGTCTCAAGCAGATCGACAATCTCGTCACCATTGGCATCGGTGGTCGGCGGCGGACAGGTGGCATCCTGTCCATCAGTGAAGCCGTGGTAATGCTGCAGATGCATTGTGCCCGGGTAGAGCCCCTGTGCATCAACCTGCATCGTTAGTGTGTCCCCATTCACGGTAAATGTTGCGGTCCCGGTGGCGTCCTACTCGGTGACACCCGTGTTTAAGGCGCGCAACTCCGCAACATAGACCATTGCATCGGGCTGGGACGGCGGCGTGATTGCCGGTTCGGAAGGCGAGGTATAGTCAACCCGCGCCTGAACCGCAAAGCTGTCCGGTTGCTCCAGGAACCCGGTTGCCGCCAGGGTATAACCCCAGCCACTCAGGAAATTCAGCGATGGCGTGGTGTAGACCACCTGCGAGGATCCGGCGGGTGTAATGTCAAACTGATAGGTGCCGGCGGGCACCGTCAGGGAAGCCACATTCATAAACGATAACCCGGTTGCCACCGTTGTATCGGTACCGGCAATCCTGACATCAACCGCCGGGGCATCCACAGCAGCGTGATACAGGTTCACCCGCGCCTCACCGACGGGCGGCGCGCTCTGGTTATCCTCCAGGATAAAACCCAGGACATCGTCACCCTGGTTAAAGGCCACAATTGTGTACGGATTACCACTATTGATGGTGATTTAATCCGTGATAACGGCATTCTCCAGGCCGGCATTCGCTGGTGTCACCTGAATGGTATACTCACCTGCCGGTAACGAGAGATACTCGCTGAGGGCAAAAAATGACAGGCCGCGCAGAATGGGCACGTTATTGGCATAGACATCCACGGCGGGCGCATTGGGAGCCGCATGCATGACGCACAGCAGGGCCGGCGCATCTTGAGCAAAACTGGTCGTGGGGAGGGCCAGGAGAGCAAAGAGCCCCAGAGCCACAACTGTCCGGATGAAACGGCGCATATGTAAACCTCTTTCTATTTTTTATACGGGGTACTCGCGGACGAATCCCAGCACAATCTGTGCCACAATCGGGCGTACATGTTGAAGCGGTGGTTCATCAAACCGGGCGTTTCACCCGGTGAACGGCAGAATCGCCTGCGGCAGCATGGTACTCCTTGTATTCTTTTTTCGAGAAAAGAATGAGAATCTTCCGCCTTGCCAAAGTTGAGAACATAACCCAGATATGCCATCCAGGAGTCCCGGCTTTAGCCGGTGAATATCTGCCAGGGCCGCGGGACACTGCCGGGAACGCCTGATCCGGCTGAAGCCGGGACTCCCGATTTTTTGCCTGATCCAGTTGAAGCCGGGACTCCCGATCAGTGATGTCCGGATTAACACTTCAAACTTGATCAATTTAATCATTCACCGCGTACCTCCTGTGATCGATAATAAATGGCACGCGTCTTGCAACGAGGTAGTGCAGAACAGATACACCAGGAACAGAGAAAAAAGAGATACTGATATTTCCGGAGGCAAAACCATGATTGTGGGAATGGTCGGCGATGTGATGCTGGGGCGCGGCGTTGCCGAGGAGATCCCCTGGCGCGCGCCTGAGAGCTTCTGGGGCAACACACTACCGCTGCTCCAGAGCGCCGATCTGCTGATCGCCGGGCTGGAGTGTGCCATCACCACAGCAACTACCCCCTGGACGCGCACTCCCAAGGTGTTCCACTTTCGTGCGCCGCCCCAGGCGATAGAGGTGCTCCATGCCGCCGGAGTCCGCCTGGTTTCGCTGGCAAATAACCATACGCTCGACTTTGAGGTGCAAGGGCTGCTTGATACGCTGGACTACCTGGATGCCGCCGGGATTGCCCGCGCGGGTGCGGGGCGCAACCTGGCCGAAGCGCGCCGGCCTGCCATTGTCGAGGCCGCCGGTATGCGGGTGGGGATGGTGGCCTTTACCGACAACGAACCGGGTTGGGCCGCGACTGAGAACCAGCCGGGCACCAACTACATCCCAATCATTCCCGACGCACCGACACTTCAACTGGTTGCGGAGTCGGTGCAGGCTGCCCGTGCTGATGGTGCGCAGTTTGTGATTCTCTCGCTGCACTGGGGACCAAACATGCGCCGGCGGCCGCCGCAGCATTTCCAGCAGTTTGCCCAGGCCGCGCTCGACCGGGGCGTGGATATGCTTCACGGTCACTCGGCCCATATCTTCCAGGGCGTTGCGGTTCGGCAGGGCAAGCCCATCCTCTATGACACCGGGGATTTTCTGGACGACTATGCCGTGGACCCGGTTCTACGCAATGATCAGTCGCTGCTCTTTCTGGCCGATGTTGAGCCGGCAGGCACCCGCGAGTTGCGCATGGTTCCCGTACGCCTGAACTATGGCGTGGTCAACCGGGCCACCGGGCAGGATGTGGAGGAGATCTGTGCGCGGATGCAGACCTTCTCAGCCGAACTGGGCACCACGGTCGAGCGGCAGGACACGCTGCTGCGGGTAGCTGTGCGTGATTAATCCAAAGAGTAGCGTGAGGAAATGAATTATGCAAGAATTGCACACCCTGCAAGAATTGATCAATACCTTTGCCGGACGGGGAGAACATCCGGCAATCCTGGCACTCCGGAAGGAAGGTATAACCTGCTGGACCTATGCCGAACTGGGGGACCATGTACAGCGCCTGGCGAACGGCCTCGCCCACGCCGGACTGGAGCAGGGCGACCGGGTCGCGCTCCTGGCAAACAACGCACCCGAGTGGATTATCGCCTGCCTGAGCATCATTCAGGCCGGGGCCGTGGTTGTCCCGCTGGATGCCCAGCTTAGTGGTGAGGTTCTCGGTCATATTCCGGATGATGCGCAACCCCGGTTTATCTTTACCACTACGCGCAAGGCGGAGCAGTTAGCCGAACTGGATACCGCCGTTCAGCCAACGCCCATCCTGCTTGATGCCGAAGCCGACGACGAACGCGGCTGGCGCAGCATGCTGCGGGCGGACAACGGCACCCTGCCCCAGGTGACAGCCGACGACCCGGCGATGCTCTTCTACACCTCGGGCACGACCGGCCCGCCCAAGGGCGTTCCGCTCAACCATCGCAACCTGGCCTTCCAGCTTAACACGATACGGCGGGTAAATCTGGTTAGCTCCAAGGATCGCGTGCTCCAGCCGCTGCCAATGCATCATGTCTACCCAATGATAGGGACACTTGGACCGCTGGTGTACGGCGCACCATTGGTGTTGCCCCAATCGCTGACCGGACCGCAACTGGTGCGCGCCCTGAAGGAAGGGCAGGTTTCCCTGCTTATCGGTGTGCCACGCCTGTATAACGCACTGTACGAGAACATCCAGGAACGGCTGCGCTCCCAGGGGCCGGTTGCTTCGGTCCTGCTTGGCTCCGGTATTGATTTGAGCACCTGGCTCTATCGTCGCACGGGTACCCACGTAGGCAAGTGGCTGCTGCGTCCACTGCACCAGCGCTTCGGTCCCGCGCTGCGTACCCTGGTTTCGGGCGGCTCGGCGATTGATCCCGAGCCGGCGCGCAAACTGGAGGGGCTGGGCTGGCAGATATTTATTGGCTATGGCCTGACGGAAACAGCGCCGCTGCTGACTATTCATCCGCCCGGCGAAGGTCGTCTTGATACGGTGGGCAAACCGATTGACGGAGTGGAACTGCGGATCGATCCCTCGGCCCATCCCGGCGAAGAAGCAGAAACCGGCAACGGACAGCCGACCAGCAAGACGCAGACGCAGGGTGAAGTGCAGGCGCGGGGCCCGAATGTCTTTGCCGGCTACCATAATCTACCCGATAAGACGGCAAAGACCTTTACCGAGGATGGCTGGTTCCGCACCGGCGACCTGGGCTACCTGGACGATGACGGCTACCTGCATATCACCGGGCGCACCTCAACCCTGATTGTCACCCCCGGCGGCGAAAACATCCAACCCGACGCGGTCGAGGCGACCTACGAAGAAAATCCGGTTATTGGCGAGATCGGTGTGTTGCAGCGGGAGGGGCAACTGGTAGCGGTGATTGTGCCGGATATGCGCGCAATCCACGAGCGTGATGGCGATATCGACGACGCAATCCGCGAGGCGGTTGACGAGCGTTCGCAGCACCTGCCGTCGTACCAGCGCATCGCTGACTATGCCACCACCCGCGAACCGCTGCCGCGCACCCGCCTGGGCAAGATCCGGCGGCATCTGCTGGCCGAAAGGTATGAGCAGGCAAAGCAGCAGGCGCAACAGCCCGACACCGCGCCGCGTCATCCGATTGCCGTTGAAGAGATGTCCGACGCAGACCAGCAACTGCTGAAAAACCAGGCCGCCCGCCAGGTCTGGGACTGGTTCGCCGGCCACCACTCCGACCAGCGCCTGACGCCCGATACCAGCCTGCAACTGGATCTGGGAATCGACTCGCTCGAGTGGTTAAACCTGACGCTCGAAATTGAGCAGCGCGCCAACGTCGAGTTGAGCGATGATGCAATCACGCGTGTCGAAACCGTGCGCGACCTGCTGCAGGAGGTGGCAGAGCAGGCCGAAGCCGGGCGCACCGTCTCCAAGGCCCGCCCGCTGGAACAACCGGAGGAGGTACTCAGCGCAGAGCAGGCGCGCTGGCTTGAGCCGCTGAGTCTGCCGATGCGGCTGCTATCGCGGGGAACCTATGCACTCAACTGGGGGATGCTGCATGGGCCATTTCGCCTGCAGGTGCGCGGGCAGGAGCACCTGCAGGAAGGGGAGCAATTTGTCTTTGCGCCAAATCATGTCAGTTACCTGGATGCGTTTGCGCTGGCCGCTGCTCTGCCCTACGCCCGCCTGCGCCGGACCTACTGGGGTGGTTCGGCCCGCATTGCCTTCCACAACCCGCTCTACAGTCTGGTTAGTCGCCTGGCGCAGACAGTGCCGATTGATCATCGTCATGCGGTCATTTCAAGCCTGGCCTTTGGCGCGGCAATCCTGCGGCGCAACTACAACCTGATCTGGTTTCCAGAGGGCCATCGTTCGCCCGATGGAGAGTTGCTGGACTTCAAGCCGGGGATCGGCATGCTGCTGGCACATTATTCCGTCCCGGTAGTACCAATCTTTATCCAGGGCACCGACAGAGCCATGCCGATGGGCCGCGCAATCCCCCGTCCGGCTCAAATTACCGTCACCTTTGGCACGCCCCTGGACCCACGCGAACTGGAGCAGCAGGCCGAGGGCGAGCAGGCCCACGACCGGATTGCCAACGCGCTGCGCCGGCATACCCTGGAACTGAGCCGCGCAGCGTAGGAACCAGCAGTAGGGGCACAGCACACTGCGCCCCCCGGCCGGTTACGGCCCGACACCGGCCTCTACCAGCACCGCGCCGAGCCGCCCCAACAACACCCGGTACTGCTCCGGGTTATCGGGGTGCCACTCGAAACGCGCCCGCTCAAACCACTGCACCTGCACCGTGTCGCCCGACTCATTGGTGTACTGATACGGCTCCGTGATTGGGAGACCAAACAGCGCCAGACTCTCGCGGTAGGAACTCCCCGGCTGTCCATCAAACTCCAGCCCGTTGTTCTGCCAGTAGTTCAGGAAGCCCGTCCCGCGCTGCTGATTACAGAGGTTGTGCTGCGTTTCCTCAAAATAGAGGCAGCCCGTCGCGGGACCGGGTGCGGTCGGCTGTTCGCGCCAGTTCACCCCTTCGCGCTCCAGGAGCACCACGCCCAGCCGCCCCAGCAGCACATCGTAGGGCGGTTGATTCTCCGGGAAGAACTCAAAGCGCGCCCGCTCAAAATATTGCGTGATGCGGCCATCCTGCTGAAACTCATCGGTGAGCGGGTAGCCAAAGACCGCCAACCCGCCGTTTTCCCGCCAGTACTCCTGGAAACGGCCCTTCAACACATGGCCGGTCTCCGGGAAGTATTGCCCGTCGGTTGCACCAAAGGTAAAGCACTCGATATCCGACGCGGGTCGCGGCGTCGGTCCGGTATTTACGCGGGCCACATAACTGTTACCCGCATGCTCCCCGCTTAACCGGCCGGTCAGATGCGTTGCCACAAAACTCCCATTCCGGTCGGAGGTGATTTCGGCAACCAGATCGGCCCCGCGTCCCAGGCGGCACTGCGCCGGATCGGTGAAGGGCGCAAAGAGCACCTGAATCGGCGTATTGGGCGGCGCATCCCGCCCGGTAATCGTCACGGTAGCGCCGGGTGGCCCGACATTCGGCTGGATATCGATAAAGAAATCGGGCGCTTGTGCCCGGACAACTGCACCCGGCCACAGCACGGATACAGCAACTGCCAGGATCAGCCCGACAACAACTTCAGGTCTAAACATCACATTGTTCCTCACCTGTACATACCTGGTCATACACGCGGGTGGCGACACCGTTTGATTTGATCAATAACACGACTTACGCGGTTACGAACCTGAAAGGAAATTTCGCCTCCGGCAAACGCGGGATCGCCTGATACATATCAGCATCGGCAGCTTCGCGTTTTTCGCTTATATCGTGGTTTTCGTGGTCCAAACTTCCACCACATAACGCGTGTTAATAACGGTAATACTATCGCAGCAAGTTGTATGCCACTGCCCCATGCACAACTGCCCCCAGGGTTAAACCCTGGAGGCAGTTATGGCGCACCGTATTGCGGCAAAACCCGCACCAATGCTACGTCGCCCCGCCAACCTTCCGGCTGATCTGGCGCGTATCGTAGTAGCCCCGGAACCGGGTGATCTTGCCATCCTCCCCAAAGACCAGCAGACTCGCGCCGTCATACTCCACCGGCCGGCCCTGGGTGTCCGTTCCTCTGGATGTCCAGAACAGCCCGATTGCCTGCTCACTACTCGTCACATGGTCAAACTCCGAATAGATATTGTCGAACATGCGCCGATATTTCACCCAGAAATCACGCACACCCGCGATACCGGTGCGCTCCTGGTTGGCAAGTTTAAGCGTTGCATTGGTGAGTTGCGCCTCCGGGTTGAAGAGCGCAACCAGCTTGTCCACATCGTCAGGGCCACCCTGCTCCAGGCTATGCAGGGCCGCAATAAACTGCTGCGCTACCGGCGGCAAATGCTGCTCACTCACGATCAGTTCCTTCCCGGAATTTTCCGATACGGACGCGCAGAAGCACGTCCGTATGCCATACCAATCTAACCACACTATCCCTCGCGCTGCTTTTTGATATCAACCGCCTCAGCGCGCTGCATCACATCACTGACCGCATCAGACCGCTCATCATCAGCCTGAACAGTGACAAGGATGCCACCCTGCTTCACGCCCTCACTGTAGATCTGCGCATCCTCCTCCGGGACACCCGAGCCGACCAGCGCGCCGATCAGGCCACCGGCCGCCGCGCCAATACCCGCACCGGCTGCGGTTGTCCCCAGGGTCGTAAGCAGCGTGCCGGCGGCGACCGCCGGACCAATCCCGGGAATGATAATCGCGCCCAGTCCAACCAGCAGCCCACCCAGACCGCCGATGGCAGTACCGCCCACCGCGCCACTACCTACACCTCCGGCAATTGGGCGATCCTCCTGCCCGACCTCACGCTCCTTAATGACAGTGTCGCGCGCCACGACGCCTATATCATCACGGGCAAAGCCCAGATCATGCAGATTGTTGATGGCCTGTTCGGCCTGCTGCTGTGACTCAAAGAGTCCGATGACTGTCTTCATGCTCTATACCTCTTTTCCTTCATTCCTTCACGACCGGAAACATTCGGACGACGATCCATTTGTCCTGCGAAGCAGCAAGATACGTGCCAACAGTCGATGCCGTTATTATGGGCGAATCTGCGGCTGGCACACATCTTGCTGGACTAACAACAAGGCAAAATGGCGCACGTCGGGGCAGGATCATGTTGCCCATATACATCATCAATCCTCACCATCCTGCATCCCCGCTGAGTAAGTGAGCCTGAGAGACTGTCTGAAAAGGGTTTGTCATGGGGATGTTGATCTGGCACCCCGTCCCACCCGTCATGCGAGAGCGTTCGTGAACAAGAGTCCGGATAGGGGGAGATGGATGGAGATCGCTCCCGCACGGCCCCAGCACGGGAGTCCCGGCTTCAGCCGGTTCCGTCCGAACACCGGCTGAAGCCGGGACTCCGGGGACGCTGTCCGGTATCAGTGCAACCATCATGGACGTGTGACCGACACGAACCACCTTTTCAGACAGTCTCTGACACAAGTGTGAACTACTAGAACGGAGGGTTTCATAATGACAGCAACCAGCGAGAATGTGTTGCACCGCCACGAGAATATTCTGATTACTGAGGATAAAGTTATCGCGGAGGACCGCACCTACAACACCAGCGACATCGACGCGGTAGCACTCGATCCGCCCATTCTGCGGCGCAGCTATGGCATTGCGCTGCTTGCCCTGGGCATTGTGATTACTATCGCGGGCTATCTGGTCTGGGAGGGATTACTGCTTACCCCGCTGATCGCCGGGATCGTCCTGATCATCGCCGGCATTGTGCTGATGGTCACAGTGCGGACGCGCTACACCATTCGCATGAAGCACAAGGACGGCCAGACGGCAATGCTGCATCTCTCCGACCCGACGCAGGCCGAGCATACCGCCAACGCGATTGACACCGCCCTGTCCCGGAGTCGCTAAATTGCCGGGGCGCCGCCCATTTCATCACTCCTGAACATACATCTCCCGCAGGCGGCAATCCTGCGGGAGAGCGGTTTTTAGCAATGGAGAGAAGAAAGGATACATAGCAATGCTTTTTGAAACAGTTAAATCCGAAGGAGTTTCGCATTTTTCGTATGTTATTGGCGATGAACATGCCGGCATCTGCGCCGTGATTGACCCTCGCCGCGATGTTGAGGTTTATCTGGAGATTGCCCAGGCGAATGGCGTGCGGATCACCCATATCCTGGAGACACATATTCACGCCGATTTTGTTTCGGGTAGCCGCGACCTGGCCGCCCAGACCGGCGCACCGATCTATGGCGGCGCATCCGACGACTATGGGTTTGACTACCGACCACTGCATGAGGGTGATACGCTGGAACTTGGCCCGCTAACCCTGGAAGTGCTGCACACCCCCGGCCATACGCCGGAGCATGTCTCCTTCGTAGTGCGTGGCGGCCTGGGAGCCCCGGCAAACTGGGGTGTTTTTACGGGCGACACCCTGTTCGCGGGTGAAGTTGGCCGCCCCGATCTGCTGGGCGAAGGCACCGAGGAGCAGTTGACCCGGCAGTTGTACCACTCGCTGCACGACAAGCTGCTCAAGCTGGGCGACGAGATTATCATCTACCCGGCCCACGGCGAAGGCTCGCCCTGTGGTGCCAGCATCGGCGACCGGCCTACCAGCACCATTGGCTATGAGCGCCGCCACAACGGCATTTTCCAGGCGCGTAACGTGGACGAGTTCGCCCGGCAGGTGCTGGGCTCACTCTCACCCGCGCCACGCTATTACCCCTTCATGAAAAAGATCAACGCCGAGGGACCGGAACTGCTTGGTCACCTGCCGCACCTGCCGGCGCTTGATGTTGCCGCCTTCCGTGAGCAGATCGACCAGCCCGGCACCATTGTCGTGGACACGCGTGAACTGGCCTCCTTCGGTGGTGGGCATATTCCGGGAGCGATCAACATTCCGCTGCGGGATGCCTTCCCGATGTGGGTCGGCTGGCTGCTGCAACCGGAGCAGCGCATTCTGCTGGTTCTCGGCGACGCAGCAGAGATTGATACGGCCCACCGGCATCTGCGGCGGATCGGGTATGACAACATCGTCGGCTACCTGCGCCAGGGGATGCGCACCTGGTTTGAGGCCGGAGCGATCTTTGCCCGTACGCCCCAGGTCAGCATCCACGAACTACGCGAGCAACTCAAGGCGCGGCGCGCAATGCAGATCCTCGATGTGCGTAGCGATAGCGAGTGGGAGCAGGGGCACATCCCCGCCGCACAGCACATCTACCTGCCCTACATCGAGGAGCGCCTGGAGCTACTGGATCGGCAGCAACCGGTGGCGACCTACTGCGGCAGCGGCTTCCGCGCCGGCATGGCCGCCAGTATCCTACAACGGCATGGCTTCCAGGATGTCTACAACATCCCCGGCAGCATCAGCGCCTGGACCTCTGCCGACTTCCCGCTCGAGTAGTTGCCGAAGGGTAAGCAGTGGTTGTTTCCGCAACAGCGCACCCGGCGGGAGCAACCCTACTCCGCTGGCACGTATCTTGCGACGGAGAACATGACTGACTGCTTTATACGCATACGCCCGAATCGCACGACAGGGTTATAGCGAACACAGAACAAAGCGCACCCGACGCACCATTATCAGACAACTGGTTTGTTCTATGTTTGTCTGATTTCTCTGTAGACAAACTCACAGAACGTGACGGTTCGTTATGGTTCCATAGAAGCAACCATGGTGAGAAAGGAGTAACAACGATGACAACAACAAATACATCAGGTGCTCAGCAGACCCAGACCAATCCGCCGGCGGCCATCCTCGAGGCAGGACAGAGTATCTGGCTCGACTACATTACCCGTTCGCTGGTACGGAGTGGCGAACTGCAGCAGATGATCGAGCAGGATGGCATCCGGGGGATGACCTCCAACCCGACCATCTTTGAGCAGGCCATCTCCGCCGGCAGTGATTATGATGAGCAGATCCAGACGCTGGCGCAGGATGGACACGACGCCGGTACAATCTTCGAGAAGCTGCAGATTACCGATATTCAGGCAGCCTGCGACCGCTTTCTGCCGCTCTACGAGCGCACGAACGGGCAGGATGGGTTTGTCTCGATTGAGGTAGCACCTGACCTGGCCCACAAAACTGATGCCACGATTTCCGAGGCGCAGCGACTCTGGCAGACGGTAGACCGTCCTAACCTGATGATCAAGGTGCCCGGCACCGAAGCGGGTATTCCCGCCGTTGAGCAGTTACTGCGCGAGGGGTTGAACATCAACATCACGCTGCTCTTCTCAATGGAGAATCACGAGCGCGTGATGTGGAGCTACATCAAAGCCCTGGAGGAACGTCAGTCACAGGGCCAGCCGATTGATCGGATCGCCTCCGTTGCATCATTCTTCGTGAGCCGCGTCGATACCCTGGTCGATAAACTGCTTGACGAGAAGATCGCGCAGACCAATGGCGATGCCGCTCGCCAGGAGCGGCTGCAGTCGCTGCGCGGGAAAGCGGCTGTCGCCAATGCCAAAGCCGCCTACGCACGCTTCCAGGAAGTCTTTAGCAGTGACCGCTTTCAGCAACTCAAGCAGCATGGCGCGCATCCACAGCGGGTACTCTGGGCCAGCACCAGCACCAAGAACCCGGACTACCGCGATGTCTACTACGTTGAGGCACTCATTGGCCCGGACACAATCAACTCAATGCCGCCACAGACCATGGAAGCACTACAGGATCATGGCGAAGTCCGGCGCACAATTGATAAGCATGTCAATGACGCTCTGGCCGTTCTGTCCCTCCTCAAGGAAGAAGGCATCAACTATGACGCCGTCACGCAGCAGCTTGAGGATGAAGGCGTTGAGAAATTCGCCACTTCCTACAACAATGTGATCGCCGCCATTGAACAGAAGCTGGGGCAGCAGCAAGGCCAGCCATCCCAGAAGCAGCCATCAAGCGCATTTAATGCATCTTTTGAGACGGGCGCGGGCGACGGCGCAACCGGGTATGACTCGCCTCCTGCCGATGACACCTCACTCTACCAGCGCAACGCCGAGTCGCGCGACAGCCTGCCAACCGATCCCTATCCTCCCCAGCGCAACCGCAACCGCGACCCGGAGTGGCAGGACAAGCCCAAGAAGAGCTAACGCCGAACCGTCCATTTCTGACAAAAACAGCGCCCGCATGGTTAAACCATGCGGGCGCTGTTGCAGCACGATGCTGCCGACAGGTTACAGTTTATTGCTGACCGCGCTGTCCGGCACGCTCAAGCAGTCCTTGCAACATCTGCGCCGACTGATCAGTTATCTCAGGGTGTTTTCCCGGATGGGCGCTCCCATTTCCATTGCCGACAACTTCCATCGGCACGGTCGGACGCACCATTGTGGGCAGCAGTTGCGCCAGGATCAGCGTCGATAATGCCGACTGGTCGCCACCACTCTCCATCTTCACCAGCACTGGTCGAGGCGCGTTCTGCATCAGCTTCTCCGCGACCTGCAGGCGGCGCAGCGTCAGTTCATACTGCAACACAGCGCGGTTGTCCTTGTAGGCTTTCCCCAGATGCTTGAGTGCGCGCGCCTCGTTCGCGGCAGACTTCAGCGTGGCCTGGCCCTTCGCTTCGATCTCCCAGCGCACCTTCTGCGCCTCGGTTTCACGCTCTTGCAACACCTGCGCCACATCCTCGCGCGCCTTATTCATTGCCGTCCGTACCTCAACAAAGCGGGCATCACGCTCCTTCTTCGCCCGCTCGATCTCCATCAGCAGGGTATCACTCCGCTGCTTGCGGATCAACTCCCACTCCCGCTCATAGGCTGTCAGCTCCTTGGCAACCTGCTCACGCGTCGCCAGATGCTGCTGGTACTGGTCGGTCAACTGCACATCCGGGATATTCGCGCCCAGAATGCGGACACCATACCGCTCCATCTGGCGATTCAGATAGTCCTGCATATCGCCGACATCGCTGCCGCGCAGATCGTAGGCGCGCTCGGTCTGCACCTGCCGACTGCGCTGGCGGATGGCATCCTGAACCGCGCTACTCAGTACAATGTCAAAGTTGCTCGCCCCGATATTCTGCACAAAGGCAATCGGGTCAATGATGCGGAACTTCAGGAAGAACTCGATTGACTTGAGCGGCACATTATCGCGGGTCGGACATGCCAACACCGGCGCGGTGTAGGGAATTTCCGTGGCAGTATCAACAATGAACTCGATCTTTTGCCAGGGCCACGGCAGGTAGTGCCGCCCGGGATCAAATGTCCCGATGATCTTGCCGAAGTGCGACACGATTCCAACCGTTCCCTGTTCAATCTCAATGATCAGACCACTAAACCAGGAGAGCGCCGCCATAATCGCTACGATCACCAGCAACAACCCGCTTATCCCGACAACAAAGCCATTCCCCGCGACTATCCCCAGGAACATACAGATCAGGAAGTAGAACGCAACACCGGCCAGATAGACCCAGCCAAATCCGCGCCGATCCTTGGGAATAACCACCGGTACCAACTGACCTTCTTCACCAGAGCGTAGCAACTGCCGAACATTTTGCCACGCCGCAACAACTTCCTTGATCTTCGAGAAATCGTGTTTTGGTACACCCGTACTCATAGTGCGCCCTCCTCTTCCACCACAACTGCGGACGGCTCTTCCTCTTCCGGAATAATCTTGTTGATCTGCTCGGAGCGCTCCTTAATTCGGGCCATAATCTCATTGACGCGCGCCCGAATCGACTGTAGATCGGCCTCCGTGTAGAGCGTCCCATCCTCAAACCCGATCATCTGGCGCGCAATTGCCATAAAGTTGATATGCTGCTCCGCATGGGCGCCGATATCGATAATCTGCGGCAACCTGTCGGCAACAGTCTCCAGCTTACCCAGCACATCCTGCTGGAACCGATATTCCAGAATCTCCGGGTAGTGGGCGCTGCTCACAGCGCGAATATCCAGCGCCTGCGCTTCCAGCAGCGCTGCATTCGCCTTGGCTTCACTCTCGGCCTCGATCAGCAACTGGCGGGCATAGGCATTGGCCCGGTTGAACTCCTTCTCGCGCGCCGTATCCATCTGGGCCTGGTACTTGGCGATCTCGGCCCGGATCTCCGACAGCGTCTCACGAAGCGAGGCCAGTTCCTTATTGAGCGCCCCCTCGTCCTGCTCCTTCCGCAGTTTCAACTCATACTGGTAGGTGTAGGCTTCCTTGGCAACCCGCACCATCTCAGGCGCGGACAGGTCCATGCGGTACTGCTGACTGGAAGGCTCCGCGTGTGTGATATTGGCATTGACAAAGCGCACTGCCGGTAAAAACTGCCGGTTCAGCGTATCCAGCAGCGACTGCGTGCTCTCACCGACCAGATCATAAATCTGCTCGGCCTTCTGCTCATAGATCAGCGCGCGTGTCACCTCACTGATGGCATTTTCCAGCTTCTCGGAGAAGCCTTTCGCCCCACCGATGGTAAAAATAAACTCAGATGGATTTTCCACCTTGAACTGCAAAAAGAGGTCAACCGAGGCATTTACCCGTCCTTCGGTTGGTGCTTCGCGGATCGGAGCATTGTAGGGATACTCCTTCGTCGTATTGACGATATAGCTCACCTGCGTCCAGGGATTCAGGAGCATCGTCAACCCTGGCCCGACAATCTTTTCCAGCTTTCCAAACTTGGTAATCAACGCCTGGCAGCCATCAGGCACCATCACCAGACTGTTACGCCACCAGCTAAAGGCGATATAGGCTACGATCAACAACCAGTAGTGCGGCCCGAAGAGTAACCCGGCAGCATTACTTTCCCCAAAGAGACCAGCGACTGTATCAAGACCTCTCAAAACGAACCATCCAACCAGACCAATGAACCCGAACAGAAAGACCAGAAACACCCAGGCGTACGAGCGACTGCTCTTCGGTACAACCACCGGGGAAACCACATTAATGTACTGTCCGGAATCCTCGCGCTTGCGGAAGCTACGATTGACGACCTCTGCCGCGTCATTCATAGCAACGGTCATCTGCGTAATCTGCGTCCCCTCAGTTTCACCCCGTTCCCGGGCCGAGAGAAAATCCCGTGCATCAATGCTGAACTGATCGAGTTCTTCACTCTCAGCAATATCGCTCAGCACCCCCATAGCCTGCTGAAGCCTACTCATTGGCAACCTCCTCTGTGCTACCTGCGTTCGCATGGCATCGTACAACCATCACATCACAACATGGGACGAGTCATCGGTCACATTTGTTACCTATTATGGGAAAAGCTGACAGTCCGCATCGATCTGTCAGCTTTTCCCGGAGCTATCGCTAGAGTACGATCAACAACGGCACTACTCTGGTCAGCGCTCGCTGTCAACCCGTTCAGCCGTTTCCGGCATCAGCAGATCTGCCTGCACATAAACACTCTGCGCAACACTTTCCAACTCGCTGACCGTCAACGTGGACCAGTCCATGCCGGGTTGTTGCGCAATAAAGATGGAGACTACCGGCACCGCAGTTCCATCTTCTGCCTTAACCGTGCTGATAAGCCCTACGCGCTCCAGCGTCGGATCATCAATAAATAGTTCACGAATGACCTGCACCATCTGTTCTTTGGTCGAGGCGACAAACTCTACATTGCTTGCCGTATCATTCCGTTGCAGTGGCAGGGTCAAAACAACGCCTGGCTGCCCAGTTTCGCGGTTCTGGATGATCCGCGCCTGCCAGTCCCCATCAACTTCGGCCCCGGCAATCGGTGTGTCCGCCGCCATAATCTGCTCGGCGACCGAGAGATAGTGCTGTTTGAGCGCATCCTCTTCCTGGGAACTGCCTGCCTGCACCGCAGTTGGAACACTGGTTGGTAACGTAGATGGTTGATCTACTACGGTTTCAGAGGGCATAACACGTTCGGTTGATGCCACCAGCGGCTCCGACGGATCATCCGGACGAACGGCAACGAAGGCGTAACTACCCAGAAGCAAAATGACAATAATCAAACCGACCCGAACAAACATGGGTACCTGTGCTAACCTGGTCCAAAGATTACGCATGGCTGAGTTCTCCCTACTGAGTGGAATGTTTACCAGGTGTATTGCATATCGAACATCGCGGTATCGTGGATTGGATTAATCTTCGGGCTGATAAAAGTTTTTAACCAGTAAGACTGAATCCTGTAATATCATACCCTACACGACAAACCAGAGGTTGACATGATAGATTGTAGCAAATAATTATATAAAAGGGAGCAGTCCTGGTCTACAACAGGACCAAAATACCGCATTAACAGAATTTCAACTACTAAACAGAAAGCATCGCAGATTTACTATATTTTAACAACTTCATCTTCTTTTTTACAATTTTTAACGAAACCATAAAACTATTCCAATCTCATACTACAGGTGTTAAACAAACAGAACAGAGTACTATCGCAAAAAACAGGACTAAAATCCTATCACCTGATGTCGCTATTTATAGTATAGTGAAGAGTGTAGGCACACCTCACTTCTGCTTCATTGCATAGCATTCTCGCCGAAAGGAGGTGATATGTCGGCTCACAACCAGAATGATATATTACCATTGCTTGATCAGGTGTGCATACAGGTACTATCAGCAAGTGAGTCGAACCCCAAAACTTTCCCCACCCAGATGAGGAATTCGTCGCGCATTCCCCTTTGAATGCCAGGCAAAGCGCTCGTAATGTGCAGCATATAGGCTACAACTCCGGTCATCACTCAATAGTAGTGTCAGAATACTATTCATATTCGCACTTCTTCTGCTCATTTATAGGCACTACAACCGTTCGTTGTCGCAATATGCTGTCATCAACATAGTCGCAGTCCTGGTTATTTGCATATCAACTATTGCTTGCTGCGCGAATTCCGCGATGCTGCTTCGCCTGGGATAACGGTACCCAATGGAATCGGAAGTGGCTGTTCCTGACACAGGGACAAAACGATAGCCTCTATGCGTCGTACGTCCAGATCCATGCAGTATCGTGCTGTACGTTACTGCAATCGTCGCACTCATGAAGCAGAGAGGACATGCTATGAATGGGCGTTTTCGGGCGGCCAAAATGTTTGCAGTGCTGTTTATCACCACGCTGCTAACATTCAACTGGTTCTTCTTACCAGTTGACGCCAAAACTACAACCACGCGCGATGCCCCCGAGGTATTCAGCGTGGCATCTGCCGAGAGTTGTTCGGTCAATCCCCTGGGAGTGGCGAACGACTTTAACGTGTTTATGCTGGGCAATATGAACCAGACTTCCGACGCCGAAGGCCGCGTGGCTGCTGCCGGCGACGTTGAACTGAACAGTTACGGTATCGGCAACAAGCTCTCCCCTGACAGCTCGCGGGATGACCTGATTGTCGGTGGCGACCTGGTCTACACCAACGGTGAGGTATTCAACGGCAGTGCCGTCTATGGTGGGACCGCCGACATCACCAATGTAGGCTTCCCCAATGGCGATCACCGCCAGGGCTCCCCAATGGACTTTGCCGCGGCAGAAGCATACCTGCTTGAGGTATCGGCGGCCTGGGCTAACCTGTCCGCCAACGGTGAGACGGTTGTCAAGCCCTGGGGCGCAATTGAGTTGAACGGTGATGATGCCGATCTCAACGTCTTTGCGCTGTCCGGCACAGACCTGGCAGATACGAACAGTTTCACGATTAATGTTCCGGCAGGTTCCACCGTGCTGGTCAATGTTGATGGCAGCACCGCCGGAATGCAGAACTTCGAGTACTTCTTTGAGGAGAACGAATATGTCCTGTACAACTTCTTCGAAGCCACTGATCTGACCTTCAGCAGTATTGGCATTCAGGGTACCGTGCTGGCACCCCAGGCCGATATTGTCTTCAATAACGGTCAGATCAACGGTACGATGATCGGGGCCAGCATCAGCGGTTCGGGTGAATTCCACCACAACCTCTTCGCAGGCTGCCTGCCGGTACCGGAAGAGGAAGAGGAACCGACTGCCACCCCGGAACCAACGAATGACTATCAGCTTAATCTGTCACACATCATGTGTGCCGAGGACGACGATGCCCCTGCGGGCGTTGAGGTCCATTTTGTGCTGTTGAATGTAGAGGATGGCATTACGCCGGGTGCAGTGACCTACACACTGGCCGATGGCTCCAGCTTTGAGGTCGAGCCCACCAAGAACAGCGGCAATGTCTGGCACTACTTCGACTATCAGCCGGATGGCTACTACGATGTGCAGAGCGCCGAGGTAGATGTGGATGGCGTAACCGTCACACTGCACAACCCTGGCGACTATGCCGGCGACTATGAATGTTCACCCGAGCCAACGGCTGAACCGACCGTCGCGCCAACAGACGTGCCGGCCAACACGGTGAAGCCGATTACCGAGTGTGTGGCGAACAATGGTGACGGCACCTACACCGCGCACTTTGGCTACCTCAACACGAGCAGCACGACTATTTCGATTCCGGTCGGCCCGGGCAACCGCTTCTCGCCTGATCCCCAGGATCGCGGGCAGCCGACAATGTTTGAGCCGGGACGGACCCCCTACTGGCCGGATACCGCCTTCAACATGGTCTTCGATGCGGATGAGACCCTCGTCTGGACCCTAAACGGGAAGACAGCAACCGCTTCGAAGAATGGCGTCCCCTGCTCCTACCATGTCTTCGTTGAGAAGGAATGGTATGATGTAGACGGCAACCTGATGGACGCACCGCCAGCGGAACTTTCCACAGACTATGCCATTACGGTTGAAGGCGACCTGGGCACAGGTACGTGCAGCTACCCGGCTGGTTCTGACAGCCTGGAATGCACCTATGACAACACCCAGCCGCCTGCTCTCGACAACAAAGGTCTCTGGGTGCCGTTTGGCGAAGCCTATACGGTGACAGAAACCGGTCTGCCGGATGGGTGGGAAGCTGTTGCGGGTGTTGGTGAGTTTACCGCCGGCGACGGCTACTGTGAGACGGGCCGCGATGGGGTCACCAAGTATTGCACCCACACGGTAGAGAACCAGGCCGTTGTGCTTCCGACCGCGACCCAGGAGCCAACCGCCACTCCTGAGACATATGTCGAGCCGGAATTTCTGGCCTGCCCCGCCGGTTTGGAAGAAGTTGGCACCTTTGCGGATTATGTACGCCGCGACAAAGCGCCGAAGTCGCACACCTACGACCTGAACCTGGACTCCGACGCTATGATTACCGTCGTCGGACTGGTGAAGGAAGGGCATCCCGAAGTTGGCTGCCCCGGCGGAAGCCGCTGCGAACAGGGCCAGATGCAGGAAGAGTTTGATCTTGCCATCAATGGTGAAGTCATTGGCGCATACACCGACCAGGGCAACGTCGATGCCTGGTTTGAGATTGGTCCCTGGGAGACTGAGGCCGTTGTGCCGATGGACAGTGACGAGATGGTCACGACCCATCTGCATATTAACGATGGCCGTGGTGCGGAATCAGTTGACTATAAGCTAACTGTCTGTGCCGAGCCGGTTGAAACACCAACCGCAACCCCGGAACCACAGCCCGATCCCAAGGTGGAATTTGACGACCCGGATACCGCTCTCTGTGTGCTTGATCCGAGTGACCTGATTGTCACGGGGAATGTCACCCTGCCGAATGACATCGAGTCAGCGCGGCTCCAGCTTACCTGGCACGTTGTGCATCCTGCGGATCTGCGCACGGAGAAGATCTACAAGAGCATTACCGACGTACCCGATGGATATACCTTCGAAGTAGATTCGACCTTCTTCGGTGTCGACTATCTCTGGCCGGGTGTCCGCCCGGGTGATGAGGTCGTCGAAGTCCACTTTGGCGCTATGTTGCTGGACTCGGTGACGGGTAATCCTATCATGGATATGGGCGCGGGCCTGGACTACTACTGGTATCCCTGGGTCTGTGATGCCCCGACCCCAACCCCAACCGTTGAGCCGACAAACGAACCCGAACCGATCGACGATTGGAAATCCGGCGACGCGGCATTCGAATGCACCCAGATCGGCGACTACGCCGGTGCTTATAAGATCGATGCTGCAGCCCCGAATGGCACCTACGCTGTGGATGGCAATGGGGACACGATTACTGTTAGTAACAGTGACGGCAAAGTGTTCGACTGGAGTTCGACCTTTGGCATCGGAGCGGTGATCGTCAAGGCTGGCCGTGGTGCGAATGTCTGGTACTACGATCCGCAGGCCACAAGTGATACGGGCCTCTATGCGTATGAGAACAAAGACATCAGCCATGTCACCTTCTGCTGGCAGGATCCGTCGGTTGATCCGACCAGCACGCCGGAGCCAACTGAGACGCCGGAAATCGGTGTCTGTGTGCCTGGTCCCATTGACTTCAACTATGATGCTGACGGCAATCCGATACCCGCCGGCACCGTGCTGAA
>DAOTVB010000066.1:0-61898 GCA_034436755.1 Chloroflexaceae bacterium
GAGGGGCGCGAACGTGAGCGGCGCTTCCACCTGGCCGACGTGGAAGAAGTCATCACCGCACCGGAGTTTGACCGCGACGGCACGCCCTACTTCAGCGGGGTCTGGTGGCAGGCCGAGCAGAGCCACCCGCCGGGGCAACCGGCACTGCTGTGCGCGCTGGCTCCTCACCCAGACGGGTTGCCGTTCCCGGCGCTGGCCCAGGCTGCCGGGCTAGAGCCGGAGCCGGCCCGCGCCGCCCTCGATATGCTGGAGCAGCACGATGTGGTGGCGCAGCACGACGGGCGCTATGGCTATACGGTGGAACTGATGCGGCGCTGGGTGGTACGGCGCAAGGTGGGCGGGTTTTAGTTAACCACGAAGCCCACGAAGGACACGAAGGTTCCGGGAGTAGGTGCGGCTTGCAGCCGCACGCGGGTGCGGAAGGTGTGCCGGGTACGGTGGAAGGTGGAGTACCGAGTACGGACTACAGACGACAGAATTCGGGATACGGACTACGGACTACGCCCCTACCCCCGCTGCAGCCAGAACTCCTGCAACACCGCGCGGCACTGGAGGCAGTCCAGTTGTTGCAGCAGGTGCATGACCCCGGTCCGGTCACAGGGGACCGCCGCGGCGAGCAGCGCTGCGGGGACTGCGGCGGTCGCGTGGAGTTCAGCGACAACGCCGTAGAGCAACTGGTTGGAGAAGGAACTGTTGATAATCCAGCCGGTTTCGTTGAGCGGGGTCACGCCGGCCAGCGCGTCTGCCGCGATGCCGAGTTCCTTCTGCAACAGCCGGGGCGCTACTTCAACGGGCGACATCCCCTCGGGCAGGCGGCCGCCGGGAAAGTCCAGGGTGGCATGCCCGACGCCGGGGCGAAACTGCGGGTGGGGCAGCAGCAGGTTGCCCTGTTGAATGGGCAGCACAATCACCGAGTGGGCCTTCTCGACCCGCCAGTACTCCAGGGATTGCCCCTGATCGTCGATCCAGCGCTCACCCAGGAGTTTCACCCAGGGCGAGTCAATCGTCACAATCGACCGCTCGCATCTCCAGTCGGAAGACATACCCTGACTCCATTGCTCCTGTCGTTACATGCCACGCGTTACGCGGTGCGACCTGTTCCTGTCGTATGCCAGACGCGAACGCCGGCTTTGTCTGCGCTCATTGCGCGCTTTTCGCCCATTTCGCGGCTTTCGTGGTCCAACCCTGCACCACGCCACGCGCGTCAACTGAAAATGTTACTGATGATTGTTGTGGGAGGTACCGCGCAACTCCTCGGCAAACTGCTTCACCACATCGCGCACCCGCGCGAGGAACCGTTCGGCCGCGCCCTGCATCTCATTCAGATTCTCCTGGACCTGACCGCGCGTATCGGGCGCGCTGGAGTCGGCGGAGGGCAGCAGGAGCCAGAGAATCAGATAGACCGCGATCCCAATGCCGTTGATCAGCGACAGCACCACAAAGCCCAGCCGTACCAGAACCGGATCGATATTGAAATAGGCCGCCAGACCATTCGCAACCCCGGCAAACATCCGCTCGTGGGGGCGTACAATGCGTTTACCCTGCATGATAACTCTCCTTTATCTTCGTTAGAAATATTGCAGGAGCAGCGACCTGCCGCTCCTGTGTTCATGCCGTTTTCCTGCCCATACGACGCCACATGCCGGGGGAAGGTTGCAGGCTGCATCACAGCCCCCGCATGCGCGGGTCAGTATTGTCCAGGTTGCCGGCATTGCCCGCGGCCGGCGTTCACGTAAGCCTGACCTGGTGTAGCCCTCTGACCGAGTTCAGGAGATAGACCGCCGTGGCCTGATAGGCCTGTTCAATCGTCACAACTCTTTCGCAAATCTGGCCCTGATCGAGTAACCAGGCGCGATAGGTACCCGGCAATAAGCCCGATTGCACCGGCGGTGTGCAGAACGCGCCGTTGATCGTAAAAACAACATTGGCGATGGTAGACTCGGTAATCTCGCCCGCTTGATTGAACAGAAGCACATCCGCACTGCCCGGTGACAATTCAAGTGCGTGCGCATAGATGTGACGATTGGTGGTTTTATGATAGAGCAATGGCTCATTCGCATCAACCGCAGTCCGGGCAAGCGTAAGATCACCAAAGCGCAGTGCGCCCGCTTCCAGCATTGTTGCCCGGCAGTGGAATGCCCCACTGCGGGCGACAACCAGGCGTATCTGATGGTGCGCAGACGGCAACCCGGCCGCGATACTGTCCAATTCCGCGCGTATGCGCGGCAGTTCAACCGCGAAGCCGAAGTAGGCGGCGGACTGCGCGAGCCGCTTCAGGTGATATTCCAGGAGCCAGTAACCCGCGTGGGGCGACCAGCGCAGCGTCTCCAGCAGGTCAAAGTCATACCGACGGGGTTGCAACACCTGCTGCTTCGTCCGGCACTCTTGCTGCTCATGCGCCGGGTGTGAGTCCCACACGATGCCGCCCCCAACGCCATATTCGGCAGAACGGTCGGCCGTTCGGCACAGCACTGTGCGGATGGCAACATTGAACTGGGCGCGCCGTCCGGGGGCCATAAAACCGATGGTCCCCGTGTAGATATGTCGCGGCGTTGACTCCAGTTCGGCAATAATCTCCATTGCGCGGCGCTTCGGCGCGCCCGTGATTGATGCCGGCGGGAAGCTGCTTTGCAGAATCTGATCAAACCCGGCCGGTGTTGTGGCTCGCACGGTGGACGTCATCTGCCAGACGGTTGGATACTGCTCGACCGCGAACAGCGCCGGCACCTGCACACTGCCGGTCAGCGCAACCCGCCCCAGGTCATTGCGCACCATATCCACAATCATAACATTCTCAGCCCGCTCTTTGGCCGAAGCGTGGAGCGTTGCGGCCCGGGCGCAATCATCTTCAAACCACAATCCCCGCGCCGCCGTGCCCTTCATTGGCCGCGACTCCACCTGCGCGCCCTCGCGTCGCAGGAACAGCTCCGGCGACGCACTACAGATAGCCCACTCGCCCGTGTCTACAAATGCGGCATAGGGGGCCGGCTCCTGGGCAAACGTCTCAACAAAGAAATCCCATGGATCTGCCAGGTCGCTTGTGCGCAACCGATAGGTCAGATTGACCTGATAAGTATCCCCGTTCTGAATATAGCGCTTGACCGCGTCAAAACAACGGCGGTACTCTTCCGGCGTCACGGAAGGCTGCCAGGTGACTGGTCGATTGTGGCTCCGGCCGCCGGCAAGCGTGGCGAGCGCATGCACCTGCCGGAACAGGCAAAACCAGACCAGCGGGAAGTCTTCCGGATTGCCGGCGGGGAGGGCAGGGTCGAAAGCAGATGCCGCCTCGTAGGAGATAAAACCAACCGCATACAGGCCGGTCTGCTCAACCGCCGTATCAACCTGACGTATCAGCGGGAGCACCTCGTCGCTGCGCCGGGTTGTCAGAACACGCCATGGGGCCGTAAATTTTAACCACTGCCCGCGCACTGGTTCGCGCAGCACAGCCCGTGGCCCGCCTGTCTGAATGCCTGTCATAGCTCTAATCACTGTCTCCGATACCATATCGTCGGCAAATTCCAGATATCAATCTTCAGGAATCCCGGCTTCAGCCGGATCGGGCGTTCCTGGCAGGATGCCGCGCCCCCGTTCGGCATCCCACCGGCTGAAGCCGGGATTCCCAGTTATTTCATATCCGGACTATGTTCGCAACGTTCAACAGCCGGATCGGGCGTTCCTGGCAGGATGCCGCGCCCCCGTTCGGCATCCCACCGGCTGAAGCCGGGACTCACGGATGGCATATTCGGGCTATTTTTCAACTCAGGAGTCCCGGCTTCAGCCGGTTCTGCATTGCCTCGGCAAGCAGCAGTAGGGTGCATTCTATGCACCATTCTTTTGCCGAACTCCATACCCGGGCTATTTTTTCAACGTTTATTAAACCCAGCAGTCGCCAGTAAACCATACCTGGACTATGCCGCCAATTGCTTCCGGACCAGGAACCCGATATGTCCCGGAGCAAAGGCTACCTGCCCGTAGCGCTCGATGATCTGAGCATGAAACCCGACCGCCTGAAGTTGCTCAAGGAGGGCGGAACGCTCAAGCAGGTGCAACTGATGGACTTCGCGGTCGCGGCGATAGAGTTCCCCCACCTGCCGAAAGGTGGTAATCCAGCGGGTCAACCGTTGCTCCTGCGGATGCTCCTCGGCGGTCATCAGCACCGCCCAATCCACACCCTCGGTGTAGGTGCGAAACGTCGCCCCGCCCGGCACGCGTCCTGGTTCGGCAACATCGAAGAGAAACATGCCCGCCGGAGCCAGCGCCTGGTAGATCCGCTGAAATACCTGCAACCGGGCAGCGCTGGAATTTAGCTCGTCGAAGGCATAGTTGAAACACTCGCCGATGGCCGTCACCGCAACACAGGGCGGAACAGGCCTGTCGAGAAACGACCCGACCCGGAACTGCCCGGCGGGAACCCGTTTTTGGGCAAGCGTGACTAAACTGGGCGAGATATCAATGCCGAGGACCGCATACCCCGCCGCCGCGATCACTTCTGCCGTGATGCCGCTGCCACAGCCAAGATCAACCACCAGGCCAGTGTTTATGTTCTGCATGCGCAGGGCATTCAGCAGATCTGCGGCCGCGTGACGGGCAAAATGCCCAAACCCGGCATCGTGGATGTAGGCAAGATCGGCACGATAAGCGTCGGTCATGGTTGCTCCCCGGTGTCGGCGGTCATTATGCTGCCGCACGCCAACGTTGCATAACAAGCGCCAATTATGGCACAGGCGATCCTACCAGATGGCCGGTAATCGCTGTGAGGATGCCCATAAGCTTTTCCACATTATCAATATAATATTCGCGTGCATCAATCCGCACAATATTTGCTTCCAGTTGCAGAAAGCGCCAGCTTGTACCGGTGGTGACTACGCCATGAATAATCGCAATCGGATTATCTTCGCGTTCGTTAAAGCGTTGGGCCGCAATCATTGCCGCAATACACTGAGCAAACCCTCCTTTAATATTCTCATTCTTTGCCTCGAAAATAATCAGAACCGGAGCGCTAATAAATAGTTGCTCCGCTGAGCGTGAGATAATATAATCACAAACGCCATTTAATCCCTGCGTCTCATCAACGTTAAACTCGACACCGGAGAAAAGGCTGATTGTTCTGCCGGTTTGCTTGCGCAGTTCAACCAGAATCGGCGCAATCAGCAGCTCTGAACGCACTTTTTCTGTATTAATCGCCAGCGCGAGTGATAAGGTTTCTTGCAATGTTTCCGTAAGCCACGCACTGACCGGCACTTCTGCCGTCGCGGAGAAGAGGTCAACAGCTTCATCAATCACAAGCCGAAAATCGCGCTTGACCTGCGCGATAGTGAAGAGACGGTACGGCATACTCGTGCCCCCTCCGGGTAGTGCTTTATCTGACCAGATCGGGTTGATTGGATGTTTGCATAGTATAGCATGCAACGCCGGCATGAAGATCGTGTAACATGACAGCGCCGGCAGCAGGTTCTGCTGCCGGCGCTGTCATGTTACACGACTTACGCGGTGCTCGTTAAAACCGGGCGTTTGACTCGGTGGAAGCCCGATTCGCCTGCGGCAGCATGGTACTTGTTTTTTCTTTTTGACAAAACATTTGCACGTTGTGCAAATGTTTTGTCAAAAAGAATGGAAATCTTCCGCCCTGCCGGAGGCGATATCCCCCGCCAAACGCGGGATCGTCTGATACCTATCAGCATTGGTCGTTTCGCGGGGTTCGCTCATGTCGTGGTGTTCGTGGTCCAAACGCCCACCGCGTAACTCGTGTCATGTTAGTGGAAGAGCGCCGGCCTTATTCTTGACCAAGATGATCAAGGAAGGTATACAGGTCAGGGAGAATCGCCTGATCAAACACAAACTGGGTAGCAGTTTTTGGCAATCGGTGCGGAGCAATAAACGAACCACTATCGCCCCAATAACACGCTTCATCCGTGGTGGCTTTTTCTGCCGTCGTATCATGCTCTTGCATCCAGGCCCAGATACGACGACCAAGCTGTTCATTGGTAATAGAACAGCCGGGATAGCGCTTACGGATGTACAGAATAAACTCGTCATTTCCCATTCTTATACTCACTGAACCTCCTCTCACAGCAGGCTGTTACAACTCGAAAGGCCGCTTGATTTCGAACGCCTGTTCATTATGTGTAATACGCACCATTACTGTCCCCTCACGGCGCTGGGGAAAAATTGACCGGAAGCTGACACGATACTGGTTCTCAAGTTGACGTTGGACCTGAGTGTAGAGTTCCTGAATCTCTTCCGGGCGCGGGGTAAGTTTATAGATTCCATTCGTCTCCCGCGCAAGTTGCTCCAGTAACCGACCATCGAACTGCTCACTGATCAACCCGACACTGTAAACAGGCATATTGCTCCTGCGAGCCGTGGCTAATGCAACATCAAACGAGGCGGTGCTCTTGGTATCTGCCCCATCACTCAACAGAATAATAGCTTTGCGCCCCGGTAATTCTGCCATATCCGATGAAACACGAACCAGCGCATCATAGATCGAGGTATCATCAATCGTCTCCAATCCATTGATGGCATCAATAATTGCCTGCCGGTCAGTGCTACACTCGCCAATTTGCTGCACCTGGGTGGCAAATGCGTAGAGACACACCGTATCGGCGGGGCCAAGCTGACGGACAAACTCTACCGCCGCTTGCTTCGCCGCAGTCAGCGGTTCGCCATACATACTCCCACTTACATCCACAGCCAACGCCACCGTCAGCGGTTCAGCCGTAATATCAACAGGAGTCATCACAAATAACTCAACCGGCTGATCATCCTGAAACACTTCAATATCGAAATTGCCACCAAGCCGAACTGCCTGTCCGGTTTCGTCAACTACCCCGAAATAAATATTGATTGCGGGGTAATTATATGTGTCAACCTGAATGCCGCCACTGGCAATATTGATAAGATCTATGTTGCTGGGATTGGGATCAAAGTAGACCTTGCGAGCAGCCTCGTGTTCATCCACGCGAGCAAGTACTTCATACGTTCCTGCGAGTGGTTCGGTGGGAAACGACAACTGATACATTCCTGCGTCCAGCGTATCGAGCTTCGGATCATCCACGCGCGTACCATTATGCCGAACACTAAAATCGATGTCTTCGTCCGGCGGGAGCAGAATTCCACCTCTTTTGATAGTTGCTTGCAACTCAATAAGCTCTGTGCCATTAGCTTGTGCTTGCAAGTTCGTGAATTGCAGTCGTTCATCTACGTGTTCAAATACTGGCGTTGCTGTTGGTAAGAATGGTATTGACCATGCAACTTCAGTGTCTTTGGTAAGCTGATAAACTCCCACAAATAGAAATATAATGATCATTGTAACGATAGCCCAAATCACGAATTTTGCATTGCGCGGTTTCTCCGTCTTCCCCTGACCGCGTTCCTCTTGCGGCAGCACATCACCCAGTAGCCGTGCCAGCGCATCCGCAAACTCATTCCCATTTTTATACCGGCGCTCCGGCTGTGGATCGGTTGCGCGCTGCAACACCTGATGTAACCCCGCCTGCTGTTTCAGCGCCGGCCCTACGACGGGATTCTTGTGTGCAAACACCTCTGCTGGGGATGCCTCACCGAGCAAGGTCAGCAATGACGCACCGAGCACATAAACATCGCCGGCCGGTGTTACGCTTCCCTCGGTTCGTTCGGGGGCGATGAACGTGAGCGATTGATCGGAGGGACGATGATACGACACTGGTGAAACCCCACCTGCCGCACCAAAGTGGATCGACTCCAGGTTAAAATCCCGGTTCCGTTGGTAGATCTGGCCGCTCTCGTGGAGATAGCCAAAGTGCCGCGCCAGTTGCACCCAGCGAACACCAATGAACTTGAACCGCGCTGCCGGCAGCATCATCAGAATGATAGAAGCGGGGGTCGCCGCCAGTGGCATCACCAGGTAGTGCAATCCCTGCCGGGTGAATTGCTTCTGAGAGGACTGTCCGGGCAACGGTTCGATGGTTGTTGGTGATACGAGCATCCAGAAAAGCCAGTTAGGATCACCTTCGCGTACCAGATAGAGTTCCCGATCGTCGTCCTGCCCAACATGTTCAACGATGCGGTATGAGCCTACTGATTGGCCTGGTTGGTAACGGTACGTCTCGCGCTTTGGCTTCGATGACGTTCGTTTTGCTGAACGTTGCGATGCAGGAGCGGGTGGTGCAGCAGCAACTGGTGATTCATCCGGGCCGGTCGCGGCGGCAGGTACCGCTTCTGCCTGAACTGCTGTTGTTGCCGCCTGGTCGGGCTCACCTTCTGCGTTCGGTGTGTCGGTTGCGGTTGGGTCGGGTTCAACCTCTGCATTCGGTGTGTCGGTTGTCGTTGTGGGTGAACTGACCTCTTCGGATTGGGGGGAAGCGTTTGTGATTGCAGCCAGGGGATCGACAGACTCTCCTGCAGGGAGTTTCGTCAGACCGCGCTGGGCGGTGGTATGTTGCGGATTGATTTCTAAAACACGTTCGAGACAGTAGCGTTGTTCTGCCGGGGTACGAACTGCGCCGGACATCCAGAGCCAGGCCTGTTCCTGGTGTGGGTCTTGTTGCAGTGCCTGTGCGAAAAGGGTGAAAGCCTGGTCTTTATCACTACGCTTTAATGCCGCCATGCCTTGCTTGATGAGTTCGGTCGGGGTTTGCATCAACGACTCCTTTGCCGATCAGGGTACGTTTGTGCTGCCCATTTAAGGGCAGCTTTATCTGGTAGCGACCACGCACATTCTAGCATCTTAGCATAACCATGACAACCTGTAGTAAGGATTTGTGCTAATCGTTAGCTTTACAATAAATAACACAACTTTCTGCGTTATGCGTTCGGGCAACCCGGTTTCAGGCGCGGCTGTGCGGTTTTCAACGGGGAATCTGTTGTAAGCTGTGGTGAGCAGGTTGCTTTGAAGCAAAGCAGTCGCCTGTGGCGAACATTTTCATGTTTGTGCAGGAATGTGCGAATTGCATTTGTGGATGAACGTTGCCGGCAGTGTCGCCAGTACGTCACTGAGGGAATGACAGGTGAAACGCGGGGCGGTTGCTACGAAGAAACGTTTCTTCACTCCGTTCAGCATAATTGGTCGCCTTGTCGTATCAGGAGAATAGCGCGGCGATAGGGAGGGACCAACCGGGAACAACATCGTCGCCATCGAGTATATCCGGCTCCCGTAAAACCATAATGTGCGTAAGCGAGCGGTAAACGGTTACGGTATGCTTCCGCGGATTGATGACTATTACCATACGCGTACCAGCATCGAGCCAGTCAGTCACTTTCGCGTCTACCTCGGTATAAAGATCATGGGGGGAGACTACTTCTACCGCCAGATCCGGCGCACCGTGCCAGTACCCTTCAGGTTCTGCTTGCGGGTCAATCCGCGCCTGTTGGATGAACGCGACATCGGCCGCACGCACCGTATCAGGATCGGTTGCCAGTAAGAAACCGGTTTCGGCGGCGCACACTACCCCCAGACCCTGTGTGCGAACATACTGATCAAGGGGTGTGGCAATGTTCATCGTCAACCGGCCATGCTGAAATCCGGAGGGTGACATCCGGCGTAGTTCTCCGCGCACAAGTTCATACCGAAAGCCATCGTCGGGCATCTGGAGCAGTTCATCTGCCGTTTTCGGTTGGTGGACAATAGTCATAGAAGTTGCGGACCCTTCCGGTCAGGTATGAATATCCGCTGTTTGCAGTATATCACGGGTGAGCGATGCATCAATCACAAGCCGAAAACCATGCTTGACCTGCGCGATAGTGAATCTACTTACCAGACGGCTCTATCCATCCGCGTAACATCTGCTCAACGGTTTCCTGTGATAGCTCGTGTGCTGCTACACGGGGAAACGCCGCCATCACTCCGCCGGTCCTTCAGCCAGCGCGGTGTAGACCTGCTTTCGCCGCTCAAGCAGTGATTGAGATTGAGTTAACGCGGCAACCCGCTGATCCCGTTCAGCTTCCGCCGGCGTGCGTACCACCAGCATGCCCTCGACAACCATCACATTTACATCATCGCCGATGGCAACTCCTAACTGGGCCAACATTTCCTGCGGTAAAACCAGGGCGGGACTGTCGTTTAGTGTGGTAATCGTTTGCCGGGCCATAGAGAGTCTCCTTCCTAAAAAAACCGCCCCACCTTCACCACCGGCACGAGTTCCAGCCGTACTGCCGGAGCGCCCGGCGTGATAGTGGGGATGTAGCGCACCAGCGTCAACTGGGACCACTGCTGCTTCTGGTAGGGACGATAGGGGGTGATATAGTCGCGGACGCCCGCATCGCAGGCATAGTCGATCACTTCCGGGGTATAACCGCTGGCTACCAGGTAGGCATCGACCATGCTGTAGTCGCCGCCCGCCCGCGTGTGCGCCAGCCAGTCCACATACTTGAGCATCTGGTTGATAACATTCACATCGCCAATCAGATCTTTTTTTAACTCCACGGCCTTGTAGCGCATAATTGTCGGTGGGAAGTTGGGCGAGAGCCGCTGCGTCGTGTAGCCAAACAGATCAATGCGATCCATGTACATCACCGGCTTCTGCGGGGAGGCGGGCATCTGGTTGGCAACATAGTCCCAGGCCCCGAAGATGTTCGTCACCTCCGGGTGGCGCACCGTCAGCGCGTGGGCCAGCCATGCCTGCAGTAGCGCCTCGTGGGCCACAATGCCCTCGCGCACATAGCGTGCCAGCAGTCCATCAACGTCGATCCGGTGGGCCGCCAGTCGGTCGGCCTGCGCGCCGATCCGCGCCTGGTAAAAGATCGACTGGTCGGGGAAGATCTGTTCATCGGCCTGCGCCAGATAACCGGCGGCGTCGGCGTTGCGCCGCAGGAGCAGGTCGGCCATCACCTGCGCCTCGTCATCCTCTACCTGGATAAAGCTGCGCTTCTCGAAGACGCGCAGCCCGCGCACCACGCCGCGCATATCGCCCTGCAATACCTCGTCCATATCCAGACCGCGCGTGAAGAAGGCCGGGTCGGGGCGGAAGAAGACCAGCCAGCGCATATCCTCCTCACGGTGCTGCCGGTAGAGCAGGTGGGTGCGGTCGTCCGGGGGTTGTGCGTGGGGGAACGATGCGCCGGGATAGTTTGCCAGGGCTGCCGTTGGGGTGCCGGGCTGGAGTGCCAGCAGCCGCCCGACGCCATAGATCGTCCGCTCGCGGAAGAAGAAGATCAGGTCGCCGGGCCGCATCGTCAGATAGTCGGCCAGCGTCAACTCGGCGGCCACACTCCAGGAGGCGTAGTCGGGCCGCTTCATCAACGTGCCATACACGCCAAACTCGACATAGCGCCGCAGCGCGTCCTCATCGGCCAGATTGACGATATAGCCGGACATGGGTTACGGCTTCACTCCGTTGGTGCCCGACTGGTAAGACTGATAACTACAGACAATCAGCTCTTCGACGCTGCCGCGCTTTTTGCCGTTGCAGTTGATCTTGCGGCTGGCATGGACGATATCGGCCAGCGGCATACCGTGGTAGAGTTCGCGGGTGAACTGCGTGTGTGAGTTGCTCAACATCACATAGCTATCGCGCTGCACCAGTTGGTTGAACACCTCAACCAGCCGGCGCTGCTCATCCACGCTGAAGTGCTGGTCGGTGTAGTGGGTGAAGGAGGCCGTCGCGCTCACCGGGTCGTAGGGCGGATCAAAGTAGACCAGATCGCCGGGGCGGGCGCGCTCCAGCACCTCGGCAAAGTCGCCCTGCCGGATCTCGGTCTGCTGCAACGCCGCGCTGACCGCCCGCAGATTAGCCGGATCACAGATCAGCGGGTTTTTGTAGTAGCCAAAAGGCGTGTTAAACTGCCCCTTCTTGTTGACCCGGTAGAGGCCGTTGTAGCAGGTGCGGTTCAGAAAGATCGTCCGCGCTGCTTTGGCAACCGGCTCACGCTGCGCAAAATCGCTGCGCCGGTCCCAACTACGGATCTCGCGGAAGTAGTCGGGATCTTTAAAGTGGGGCGCATGCTCCTGCAGCGCCGCGATCAGCGCCGTAACATCATCCCGGACCACCTGGTAGCAGAGGATCAACTCCGCGTTCGAGTCGCTCAACACCGCGCCTTCGCGCAGATTGCCGTTATTCGCCAGATGGAAGAAGAGCGCGCCACCGCCCACAAACGGCTCGTGGTAACGCCGAAACTGCCGGGGAAGACGTCGGGTTAACTCGGGCAGCAGTTGCCCTTTGCCGCCAGCCCACTTCAGAAAAGGTCGTGCAAGCACTGCAAACTCCCGGAACAGGCTGGCCTGCGCCTGATGCCACATAGCTTTACCCTACCACACACCGGGTACGTCCTGGGATTATAGCACATGACGGTTACTGTGTGAGGCGCAGATATGATGAGGCGCGGATGCGATGATCTTGTCCTACCCATGTTGTGTTGTCGCGTCATCGCCTCACCGCGTCATCCGCGCATCATCACAGCAACACTCCATCATCGTGCGGCAGCAGCAGCTTGCGCAGGAGCGGGATTGGCGGTGCGCCATAGCCGATATACGCATCGTGGAAGCGCTTCAGCGAGAAGTTGTCGCCGTGGGCCGCCCGGTAATCCGCCAGCAGCTTGAGCAGCATCAGCTTGCCCAGCGTGTAGTTGAGATAACCGGGGTCATGCGTACCCCGCCGCGCCTCCTGCCGCGATGTCACCTCGTCCATGTAGGCGTTCTGCATAAAGAAGTGGGTCGCCTCTTCCACCGTCATGCCCTGGGTGTGCATCTTGATCGCGCAGACATAGCGGCAGTTGCGGGTCAGCGCCTCGGCCAGTTGCGCCAGCCGCAGCATCGGGTCGCCGTCACCATAGCCCTGCTCCAGCATCATCTGCTCAACATAGTGGGCCCAACTCTCGATATGCGAGTAGGCGGTGAAGACTTTGGCAAGCCGCGATGGTGCGTTATGGATGTGCAGAAAGTGAATATAATGCCCCGGGTAAGCCTCGTGTATCGAGACATCGGTTAGCGTGGCATAATCGAACTTGGTCAGCCAGCCCTCGATATCCTGGGGGGACCAGTGCGGCTCCGGCAGGGTGACATAGTAGAAGGACTCGCTGGCATGCTCCTCAAACGGCCCGGCGGTACTCATCATCGCAAAGGCCCAGCGGGCAAACGGCGGCGTCTCCTCAACCTGACAGCGTACTTCAGATGGAACCGTCACAATATTGCGGTCAATCAGGAAGCTGCGCAAATTCTCCAGCAGTGCGCGCGTCTCGTCGATCAAGCGGTCGGCACTGGGATGGTTGCGCCCCAATGCCTGCATATGCTGCTGGATCGACCAGTCCGGATTGATCTGGGTGGCCACCTGGACAATCTCCGCCTGGTTGCGTGCCAGGTCCGCCTCGCCGATAGCCAGCACCTGATCCAGCGGCAGGTCAACCAGTTCATAGTAGCGTAGCATCGCGCTAAACTGCTGTGCGCCAATCGCAAACTCATCGTGGGAGGCGGGCAGCAGTTCATTGCGCAGGTAGCAACTGAAGCCTTCCAGGGCCGCCACCGCTTTGTCGCGGGCCGCCCAGACCGCCTGCTCCAGTGCGGGATCGGTTAGCGGGCCGAGCGCCTCCGGCAGACTCTGCTTGAAAAATGTTATCAGACCGGCGAAGATCGTCAGCGACTCTTCGACCAGCACGCGGGGAACATGCGGTTGCAGATTCTGCCGTGCAACCTGCATGGTCATCGGGATCTGGCGCAGGTGTTGGGCCAGCGCCACTGCACGCTCCTCGCGGGGAGCATAATCCCGCTTGACATAATTATCCACCATCGCGTCATAGGCATAGACCATCGGGTTGCGCCGATACTCGCACTCCTCTGACCAGCGCCAGATCTCGGCCTCGATCTGCCAGCGCAGCAGGCCATACTCAAACGCCGCCAACCGCTCCAGTCCAGTGGGATCGATCTGATCCAACCGCCGACGATAGCCCTGAAGTTTTTCGATATAGGCAGAAATCGCGTCGGACTGGAGATTCATAACCTGACCATCGTAGGCATGCAGGCCAAGCGCGCCGGCAACCGGCGGATAAAAGGCAAAATAATCATCTAAGAAGTTATCGATAAGCGCCTCGAGCGCCTGAGAATGCTCATCCGTCATGCGGTATCTCTCCTCCTACTCACAGCATATATTGCCGGACAAATACAACTATCGTCACGCTAAACCCGACCAGCGCGACAAAGCGGCGAATAACGCGCGCATCAAACCGGCGGGCAATCGCGCCACCTGCATATCCGCCGATAATCGCGCCACCGATCATTGTCAGTGCCATCGGCCAGACCACAATCCCGGCGAAGATAAACGTGATTACCGCCAGACTACCGACCAGTCCCGCCAGCACGGTTTTGAGCGCATTCATCATATGAATATCTTCCATGCCGACAACCGCCAGCACTGCCAGGATCATGATACCAAGTCCCGCGCCAAAAAAGCCACCATACACGGAAACCAAAAATTGCAACAGTGGCGCGCCCACCGCCGCCAGCTTCGACTGTTCGCCCTGTGACCGCTCGGCGTAGGCCAGCACGCGATTGGTGATCGGCTTGCTAAAGGTAAACAGCAGCGTTGCGGTCAGCAGCAGGTAGGGCACCAACTGATCAAAGGTGCGCTCCGGCGTGGCGAGCAAGAGCAGTGCGCCGGACAATCCGCCCGCCAGACTGACAACACTCAGCAGCACAACCGAGCGCCGCTGTTGCAGCAGTTCGCGGCGATAGGCACTGGCGCCGGCAAACAGCCCCGGCCAGAGGGCCACTTTGTTGGTGGCATTGGCGCTGATCGAGGGCACCCCGACAAATAACAGGGTCGGGAAGGAGATCAGACTGCCGCCCCCGGCCACCGCGTTAAGCGCGCCCGCCAGCAGTGCAGCAACAAAGAGGGCAACGGCTTGTAGGATTGTCATACGTAATTTTGTTTCTGTTAGACCAGGACTTCCGGATGTCACAGGTGTATAAACTGAACATCCTCTCAAATATAGCACAAGTCGGGCATCCTCTGGTATCATACGCTACAACAGCAGCAAGAAGCATAAGCTGAAGCGAGGAATGATGACTGAGATAACTCCACCGGTACGCGTGCGTTTTGCGCCCAGTCCGACGGGCTTTTTGCATATCGGCGGTGTGCGCACCGCCCTGTTCAACTGGCTGTTTGCCCGCCACTACGGCGGGCAGTTCATCCTGCGCATCGAAGACACCGACGAGAAGCGGTTTGTACCCGGCGCGGTCGCCGATCTGCTGGCCTCACTGCGCTGGGTGGGCATCGACTGGGACGAAGGCCCGGACTGTGGTGGCCCGCATGCGCCCTACGTGCAGTCCGAGCGCCGCAATGAAGGCATCTACCAGCAGCATGTAGACCAACTGCTGGCAAGTGGGCATGCCTACAAATCATTTACCACGGCGGAAGAGCAGGAGCAGATGAAAGCCGAGGCTATGGCGCGCGGCGTTAAGAGTTTCCGCTTTCGTGGCCCCGACCGGGACTGGACGCCGGAGCAGGTCGCCGCTGCCGAAGCGCAGGGCAAACCCTACACGATCCGCCTCAAGGTACCGCTGACCGGGACAACGCACTTTCATGATCTGATCCGGGGCGGGGAGCAGATCGCGGTCGATAACGCAACACTCTATGATGTTGTGCTGCTCAAGTCAGATGGCATGCCGGTCTACCATCTGGCCCACCTGGTGGATGATTACCTGATGGGAGTGACGCATGTGATCCGGGGCGAGGAGTGGGTGCCCAGCACGCCCTACCATATTCTGCTCTACGCGGCCTTTGGCTGGGAGCCGCCTACCTTCGCGCATGTGCCCAACATCCTGCGGCAGGATGGGCGCGGCAAACTCTCCAAGCGCAAAGATGATGTTGCGACCAACCGCTTCTGGGAGCGCGGCTACCTGCCCGAGGCGATGCTCAACTATCTGGCGTTGCAGGGCTGGAGCTATGACGAGTCCACTGAGATTATGTCGGGCGATGAACTGATTGAGCGCTTTACTATTGATCGGGTGCAGCCCTCACCGGCGCGCTGGAACCCGGAGAAGCTCAAGGATATGAACGGGATCTACATCCGCAAGCTTACGGTGGCGGAACTGACGGAGCGCCTGATCCCCTTCCTGGAGCGGGCCGGGTTGATCGACACGCCGCCCATGCCTGACGAGCAGGCCTATCTGGAGCAGTTGGTCCCGCTGATCCACGAGCGCCTGGAGGAGTTGAGCGAAGCGCCCGATCTCCTCGATTTTTTCTTCCACGATGTGAGTTATCCCGACCCGGCGCTACTCATCCCGAAGAAGATGGACGCCGCCGGCACCGCTGCCGCCCTGCGCGCCGCCCACGAACGGCTGACACCGCTTGAAGCCTGGGACGAAGCCCACCTGGAGGAGACCCTGCGCGCGCTTACGGGCGAACTGGGGGTCAAGGCGGGACAACTCTTTGCGCCCATCCGCGTTGCAATTACCGGACGCACGGTTGCGCCGCCGCTCTTTGAAACACTGGCGGCCCTGGGACGCCAACGCAGCCTGGAGCGCATCCACGCCGCCGCCGAAACCCTGAGGTGATCCTCGGCTGAAGCGGTTGCCCGATCCGGCGGATAAAGATTGCATAAAATCGGGACATTGCTGATCGGGAGTCCCGGCTTGTGAACATTGAAAATGAATCCGGTAAGTGCCAGACCAGACAGGTCTTCGGAGACCTGTCTGGTCTCTACACGGGGTGCATGTTCTGGTAGGGACGCGCTGCTGCGCGTCCGGTTCCCGTTGCAGTGGGGCGCAGGTTTCCGTAGGGACGCGCTTCTGCGCGTCCGCCTCCCATTCAGATGCGAAAACATCACCGCCGTCGTGTGCAAGCCTGGTCCGGCGGACGAGGTTTGAAAAACCCCGGATATACGCTTCTGGAGTCCCGGCTTTAGCTGGTGAATACCTGCCGGGGCCATGGCATACTGCCGGGAATGCCTGGTCCAGCGGACGAGGTCTGAAAAATAACCCGGATATACGCTTCTGGAGTCCCGGCTTTAGCCGGTGAATACCTGCCGGGGCCGTGGCATACTGCCGGGAATGCCTGATCCAGCGGACGAGGTTTGAAAAAATAGCCCCGATATGGAGTTTCGCAAAAGAACGGTGCATAGCATGCACCCTCCTGCTGCATGCTCAGGCAACGCAGAACCGACTGAAATCGGGACGCCAGATCAATGATGTCTGGATTAAAAATTCAAAGTTCATAATCCGGAATTCTGAAGATCGCTATCGGGATTACATGTTCAAACTTCATCAACCGCGACTCCCGCGCCAGGGTCGCCTCACAACGGCAGCAGATCGGTAATCGTCCGTGTAATCCGGGACACACCGAACGGTTTTAAAAGAAAGCGGGTAACTCCGATACTTAGCGCCTGCTGCTCAATACCCGGTTCTGCCGAGATCATAATAATTGGGAGGGTTTCTCCGCGCGTGCGCAGGGCACGAACCAGATCCAGGCCGTCCATGATCGGCATATTGAAGTTAGTCAGCAACAGATCGGCCCCATGCTGACCGTAGAGGAGCAGTGCTTCGGTACCATCATTGACTGCCGAAACCGAGATGGCAGGATAAATACGCACAACAATTCGCGCAAGCAGCGCACGGACACCGTCGTCATCGTCGGCGATGAGTACGTGGCGAGATGAACGCATGACGAACCTCACGCTGATTTATTTCATATAACTATTATTTCTCTTTGTGACAAAAGGGTAAATAGTACTTTCCGCACTTCCTACGGGATGACCTGCACCGCCTTCATCATGGACCAGTGCTTTAGCAAGTCATGTCGGTGTGTATAGCGTGCAGCGTTGCAGCCCTACCCGGTACTAATTCACAGGAGTTACGCGGTCGGTTCCAAATCAGATGTTCATCTGGATGAACGCCCCGATTCGCCTCCGGCAGGGCGGAAGATTCCATTCTTGTTCACAAAAATGTTACACTTTGTGCAACATTTTTGTGAACAAGATAAAAACAGTACCATGCTGCCGCAGGCGATTCTGCCGTTCACCGGGTGAAACGCCCGGTTTGATGAACCACCGCGTAAGTTCTGTAATTCAGGCCGTTTATCCGGTTCATGGTAGTACGATGATGATCCTTAAAATCCTTTCTACAGTGAACAATAGAGAAATTATCGGAAATAGTTCCTTTATACTATTACCAGGGGTTGTCCATGGTCCCGGTATCAGATAGGACTCCTGGTTATTGACGACACAGGGCGGGGAGGTATACCATGATGTGAGATGCAGCAGTATAAAAAGAAAAGGGTCAGTGAAGATACCTGAACGCTAAAAGTACCGCAATCCTGTTGCGCCTGATCAAACGCCCTACTACGATGCAGACATACAAACCAATGATGGGAGCAACACCGTGAAGTTGGAAGGCTCGCTCGAGATGTTTCCATTGCGCGAGTTGATTGAGATGACGGTCTATAGTTCAGTTACAGGATCACTCAACATCTACAGCGCACAAGGAGATGGACATATTTTTTTTCGTGATGGTCAACCCTACCATGCGGTCTACAATACGCAGGTGACGGGTATGGCTGCGGTTGTTGCCATGTTTGAAATGCTTCAGGCAACATTTACCTTTGTCGCCGATGCCACTGCGGACGAAGAAACGCTTGCCAGTGATCCGCTTGATCTGGTTGAGAATGCCGAACGGATTGCCCGCCGGTGGCAGCGCCTCCGCCCGGATATTCCTGACCTCTCTATTGTGCCCCATCTGCTCTGTTCCCAGGAGCGGGCGCGCTTTAACATCAGCCCGGCGCACTGGTCGATCTTTACGGCTATCGACGGCCAGAAATCGCTGGAAACTATCATTCAGTCCCTCAATATGGAACCAGTTGAAGTGTGTGAAGCTATTGTGCAGATGAAATCCGACCATCTGATTGAACTTAAACAGTCGAACATGTTCATCAATGAGTGTATGGTTGAGCCAACTCCGACCAGTCCAATCGGACACCCACGCGCAGCCGGGGCGGGTGTCTTTGACCGGTTGCTGGGAAACAGCGCTCCGGTAAAATCCAGGCATGCCGAGCCAGTACCTACGCACAAGGAAGATACCACGGGTGGGAATACACCACCGTCCGTCAAAGTCAAAGCCCGGTCAGCTAACGAGGAAGACCGCATTCTCCGTCTGCTCCGTAATTAATCCTTGTCGGCGGCAGCCTGATATGGTTGCCGCCGCGTGTCCCCCATGCTACAATAACCCCCAGGTAGACGAAGTGATACGACTTATGCAGTCGGTGCCCAAACTGGATGTTTGACCCCGGTAACGGCATGTTTCGCCCTGCCGGAGGCGACATTCCCTGTCGGGTCAGTGACCGCGTAACGCGTGTAAGTGACACGCGTTACGCGGTGAATATGCAAACCAGGCGTTTGATCAGATGCAACGCAGTTTCGCCCGCAGCAGCATGGTACTGGTTGTTCTTTTTCCGCCCTGCCGGAAGCGACATCCCCCGCCAACGGCGGGAGCGCCTGATACATATCAGCATTGGCCGTTTCGCGGGGTTGACGCATGTCGTGTTGTTCGTGGTCCAAACGCCCACCGCGTAACTCATGTAAGTGAGTGAAATTCAGAATAGCCTGTCTTCAATTGCACGTTTTATCCTGCATTATCATAAAGAACACACACACATTGACAAAGTAGGGATACGTTTCTCTCTATTCTATATGCAGCAACCCACAATCATTACAATTGATGGACCCGCCGGATCAGGCAAAAGCACGCTGGGTGAACTCCTCGCCCGGCGGCTTGGCTATCTCTACTTTGATACAGGGGTGATGTACCGCGCGCTGACCTGGGCGGTGCTGCACCGGCAGATTGATGTCCATAATCAGGAACTGCTGGAACAACTGGCCCATCAGGTTGTGATTGAAGTTATTGCCCCCACGCAGGATGATGGCCGCCAGTACACGGTGCTCCTGGATGGCAGCGATATCACCTGGGAGATCCGGCAGGCCGAGGTTGATCGCAATGTTTCGCTGGTTGCGCGCTATCCCGGGGTGCGTGCTGAAATGCGCCGCCAGCAGCGTGTTATCGGGCAGCGGGGGCAGGTGGTGATGGTGGGGCGGGATATCGGTACCATCGTTATGCCGGAAGCGCCCCTGAAGATCTATCTGAATGCCTCGCTCGAAACCCGGGCCCGCCGGCGAATGGCGGAACAGCGCCGGCGCGATGATACGGTTTCCCTGGAGGAGACCCGCGCTGCCGTGGCGCGCCGGGATGAACTTGATCAGCATGTGTTGCAACCGGCCCCCGATGCGCTCATTCTCCATTCAGACACGCACTCTCCCGAAGAAGAGGTCGCCCAGATAATTGCACTGTTTGACCCGGCTGAACCGCCGTCGTCCGCGTAGTAGTGTGCCGTAACGCTCGCCTTTCGCAACCGGTGAAAGAGGCCATACTTATGACAATTTCACGGAAAGATCCCGACCGCACGCGCAAAAGCTCCCTGAACCGATCACCCCAGGATGTTGAACAGCGCTCCTGGCTGTCCGTCCCAAAACGCCTGGTGTATCGCACACCCGCATCGGTAATTGAGGAGACTGGCCTGCGCGATGAACAGGGGCGGTTACTCGAAAAAGAGATCTATACCTGTCGGCACCACTGGACGCTGCTCCTCCGTGCCCTGTTAATTCCGGTGGGCATGCTGCTCATCTTCGCGGCGCTGGCATACTACCGTGCGGTCGGTGGGGAGTTCCTGGACCTGAATGTGGTTCCCGTCGGCGAGATCGATATGATGAACCGGCTACTCCTCTTTGCCGTTTTTATCGTTGGTTGTGTCTGGCTCTTCCTGTCGCTGGCAACATCAACCCGGCGCAATGGCATGGCCATGCTGATTATTCTGGGTGTGTTACTGGTAGGGTTATTCTACTTTCGCTATCAGGGTGGGCGGGTCTTCTATATTAATCAAAACCCCCTGATTGATCGGTCATTTGATACCTTCAATCTGGTATTGATCGGTCTGGCAGTATTTAGCGCGCTGGCTGTCGCTTATGTTTTCTTCGACTGGTTGAACGATTTTCTGATTCTGACGGACCAGCGTGTGATATACGACGATGAGAAGCTGTTTGTGCGCCGCGAGCAGGATCAGATTATTATCGAAGATATTCAGAATGTCTTGGTTGATACCGGCGAAAATTCTCCCCTGGGGTACGTCCAGCACCATCTCAAATTTGGGAAAGTTGTTATCCAGTCGGCCAGTTTCCGCCAGGATATTGTGTTTCAGGGTGCCAGCAACCCGAAAGAGATGCAGCGGCAGATTATGAACGAAGTGAAAAAGGTGCAGGACAACTGGAAAAAGGCCGACTTTAATAAAATGATCCAAAAGATCACCAATACCGCCCCACCGTCCGCCGCACCTACGCAACCGGTGAAACGCTCCAGCACAGCCCGCTTCCTGGCACAGTTTTTCCCGGAAAATCCTGAGCGCAAAGATGATGGTACTATCACATGGCGCCCACACTGGATCTTTGCGGTTATTGAGTTACTGCGTCCTATTGGTGCGTTTTTGCTGGTCATTGTGGCGCTGGTTGTCAGTGCGCAAATAGGACTGTTGCCGGTTAACCTTTTTGGCTGGTTTGGTGTGATCTTGCTGTTCTGTATCGTCGGGTTTGTCGGGTGGGTCTTGTGGCAAATTGAGGACTATCGCAATGACCTCTATATTCTGACATCGTCGCAGGTTATTGACATTGAGCAGGTGCCGTTTGGACCTGAGAATCGCCGAACCGCCAGCCTGGGCGCATTACAGAATGTTCAACTCAAAACTACGTTTATTGGAAGATACATCGGGTATGGCGATGTTGAGATGGAAACCGCGGGTGGGAAGACTGATAGCAAGTTCACCTTTCACGGAGTACCTCAGCCATCCGAGGTCGTCGCCTTGATTAATAAATACCGCTCCGAGTTCAAGCGTGGCGAACGCGAACGCTCGCTCAACGAAACAATGGCACTGCTTAAGGAATACCACAACTTTGTGCAACAACAGCAGCAAGGCCGGGTTGAAGGTCAATAAGCAGCGGAACCAGAAACATCACCGAAACGTCTGATAGAGTAGCGCTGAGCACGCAATGTTATGTGCTACGCCGAATGCCGGCAATGGGCCGGCATTCGGTTCGATATATTAACCCATAATCAACGATTGATAGCAGAATGCAACATCTTTCACGCTACATGCAGGTTACTGGTCGCCGGTCACTGGCCCTTTTTCTATGCCTGATACTGGGCATAACACTGGGAACCATTCCCGGATCTTCGCTGGCGCAGGAGCCATCTCCGGTGACGCTGCAGGTGAGCGCGGGGTATGATGGTAGTTATCGTGTCAGCCACTGGTTTCCGGTCAATGTCACTGTGAGTAACGATGGCCCGGATATTCAGGGCGTCCTGGAGTGGCATTTCCCTGGTATGCGTGACAACGCCACCTTCAAACGTCTGGTTGATCTGCCCCGTGGCGCGCAGAAACGCCTGGTACTGAACGCTTTTGCAAAAGACTTTGCCCGCGCCGGTGAGGTGCGTCTGGTCGTCGATAGGACTCCCGTCGTCGAAGAACAGGTTCGCCTCACACCGATTGATGCCGAACAGTATGTTGTTGGCGTGGTGAGCAGTGATAGCGCGTTGCTCAGTAGCCTGGCATCTATGAAATTTAATAATCGTACCAGCACAACCGTAACCCATCTCGCCCCCGAATTGCTGCCGGATGAGGCGCTGGCGCTGGCCGGGATTGATGCGCTATTTCTCCACGATATCATAACAACCGACCTTACTCCGGCCCAGCGTGCGGCGTTGGAACTCTGGGTCTCGCTGGGCGGCCAACTGGTTGTCAGTGGTGGTGCAAATGCGGAGCGGACTGTGCCCGGCCTGACGGATCTGCTGCCGATCACGGTTGAAGGGCTGACTGGCGATGCTGCGTTAGCTTCTCTCGGGAACATGGTGCCGCGTGAACGCGAGACTCTGCCCGCCAGTGCAACGGTGAGCCAGGTTGAACTGCAACCCGCAGCCCAGGCGGTTGACGATGCCGGTCTGCTTGTGGCCTGGAGGCAGGGTGCCGGGCAGGTTATTTTTAGTCGGTTTGACCTCAGTGCATTGCGGGCCTGGACCGGCGAGCCGGCCCTCTGGTCGCGCGTGCTTGAGTCGGACATGCGTTTTCAACCGGGAACCCTCTATCGCTGGCGCGACGATAATCTGGTGCAACAGGTGCTCCGGTTCCCCGGGATGCAATTTCCCTCCTTCGGCGTCCTGCTGCTGTTTATCCTCTTCTATGTTGTCATTATCGGTCCGCTCAATTTCCTGATACTGCGGCGCATGCGCCGGAGCGAACTGGCCTGGATCACGGTGCCGGCGATTGTGCTGCTGTTTGTGGGCGGTACCTACGCTGTGGGCACGCTGATCCGGGGCAATCGGCCCCGCGTTATGCAGGTCGCCATTGTGCAGGGGTATGAACATACGTCGCGCGCGCAGGCAACCGACTTTATTGGTCTCTTCTCACCCCGGCGGGATACCTACACGCTGACGCTACCGCCCGATGCGCTGGTGAGTCAGGAGCGGCTCGGCTGGGATAATAGCGCGTATGCGTCGGTTGTCTGGACCGACCAGGGTACCGAACTGCGCGACCTGCTGGTTGATGTCTCCTCGCTACGAACAGCAATCGTTGAGCAGGCTGTGGATATGCCATTGCAAGTGAGCAGTAATCTCCAGCGGCAGCGGGGAGAGGTGCGCGGCGAGGTGCAAAATCTGGGGAATGAACCGCTGCTGGATGCGGTAATTGTCTATGGATCAACCCAGCAACATCTGGGGACGCTGGCTCCGGGTGCCAACCATGAAGTGATACTGGAGCGTAACCGGGGGAACTTCCCAGGTTTCGCCAATTTTGATGACGACGAAACGATGTTTAGTCGCCAGCGCATCCTGAACACCCTGGATGAACCCGACCAGTTTGGTCGCTTTGGGCCGAATGCACCGATGGGTGGACTGGATGACAATGGTGTTTATCTGCTTTCCTGGAGCGAACAACCGTTGAGCAGCGTCCAGATTGACGGCACGTCGGCACACCAGGATGGATTAACGCTCTATGTCATTCGACTGAATGGGTAAGCATTGACGCAACCGGGAAGTATGGACAACAACCTATGAGCACGCTTGTCGAAACCAAAGAGTTGAGCCGCTATTATGGGAACACTATCGCGCTTGAGAATCTGAATCTTGAGATTCCCCAGGGGGTCGTCTATGGCTTTATCGGGCCGAACGGTGCCGGCAAGACAACCACAATGCGGATCATGACGACCCTGCTTGCGCCGAGCAGCGGACAGGCCTGGATTGCGGGAAGTTCCGTCACGCGTGAGTCACGTACAGTGCGCCGCCTCGTCGGGTTTATGCCCGACTTCTTTGGAGTGTATGATAATATGCGCGCCTGGGAATATCTTGATTTCTTTGCCGCTTCCTACCATGTGCCCTCCGACCGGCGCGCAACGATTATTGACGAACTGCTCGAGCTGGTCGATCTGCGCCACAAGCGCGATGCCTATGTGATGGGACTGTCGCGGGGGATGAAGCAGCGGCTCAGCCTGGCGCGTACGATGGTTCACGATCCGCTGCTGCTGATTCTGGATGAACCGGCCAGTGGGCTCGATCCGCGCGCGCGGGTCGAGTTACGCGAACTGCTCAAGGAGTTGCGCTCACTGAACAAGACCATTATGATCAGTTCGCATATTCTGACGGAACTGGCCGAGATGTGTACTCATATCGGGATTATCGAGCGGGGAAAGTTGCTGGCTTCGGGTGAGGTCAGCGCGATTATGCGCTCATTGCAGGCGCATCATGTCTTTGAAGTCTATGTGCTGGGAGATCTGGAAGCGGCGGCGGCGGTGGCCCGCCAGTTTCCCGGCATCATTGATGTGCGTACGCTGCCCGAGGCGCTGCCGCCCATGTTGCATATCGACTATCAGGGCGATGATCAGGGGATAAGTGCGCTGCTGGCCCATCTGGTGAATGGTGGTGTTGCCGTGACCCACTTCGCCAGCCAGATCAGCGATCTCGAGGATGTCTTCCTCAAAGTGACCAATCAGGCGGTGCCACTCTAAAATAACCGGCCTTACGCGGTCCTGACCTGAAAGGTACTTTCGCCTCGGCAGGGCGAAACCGGCTTGTGCATTTGACACAAGGCCGGAACAGTCCGCAACGCATAACTCTGGTAACATAACACGAGTTACGCGGTGAGAATTTGGACCACGAACAACACAAAATGAGCGAACACCGCGAAACTGCCAATGCTGACCTGTATCAGGTGATCCCGCGGTCGTTCGAGGATATCGCCTCCGGCAGGGTGGAAGAAACTCGATCTTTTTGTGAAAAAGAGAGAAAAAGTACCATGCTGCCGCAGGCAATTCGGCATTTCATCTGGTCAAACGCCTGGCTTGTATGCCCACCGCGCACGTCGTGTAAAAGTAAAGATAGCGCGGCGAACCTGCATCAGCCTCAGCATGGGTTCGCCGCGCTGTCGTGATTCTCAGGCAGCCGCAAGCATCACCAGGAACAGCATAAAGAAGAAGCAGCCGGCCAGCACGGTTGGCACAATCTGCAGGTACCCCAGGATCAGCCCGGCTGTCGCCATTCCGTCGCCACTCATATACCCATTTGCAGCGCGGATCTCCCGCCGGGCTATGTGACCGGCAACGACTGCGCCAATAGCACCCAGCAGCGGAAAAACGGTCCAGGCAACGATACCCAGGATCAGGCTGACCGTTGCGGCACTGCTCGTCGGCAGTACCGCAGGCTGGTACGACCCATGCTGTGGTGCATAGGGCGGCGGTGCCGCCGGCGACCCATAGGATGAGCGGGGTGTAGCTGAGGATGAATGTTGGGGCGCGTAGGGTTGGAGTGGGTACGACTCAACCGGGGTAGCCTCGACACGCTGGGTAGCGCCGGCAGGAATGGCAATCGTTTCTTTGCCCGCGCTGGATGTAGCCGTAACCCTTGTCCCGCAGTTCTGGCAAAACTGGGCATCATACGGTTCAATAACTGTTCCACATATTCGGCATTTCATATCTATAACTCCTTCGAGGCCGTTGATATCGGGCGTAGCATCATATGGTACGGTTGGCACAATGGGTATGTTGCAAGCCCACATCCAGGTCAGATGAAGGCCACCTCACAGAGCAGAATATCGGGATCGGCAAAGAGGCGCACCGGCAGTGTGCTGCACCCGATGCCCCGGCTAACCAGCAGCAGACTCTGTCGCTGCGGTCCAACATGAAATCGTCCATGGAAAAATCGTTGATTAAGCTTTCCCGGTGGAATAAAAACTGGTCTTCCGTTTGGGAAAACGATCTGCCCTCCGTGCGTATGGCCGCACAGCGCCAACTCAAACTGCTGCTCTGACAGATCTTCCAGACCCTGCGGCGCATGCATCAATACAATCCGTACACCATTGGCTCCTGCGAACGCACTGGCGACATCGGGCGTACCCTCGCCGACATCATCAAGACCACAGATCCAGACATGGGCAAAGGGCGCGGCCAACTGGACATTGCGGTTAATCAACACCTGAACGCCAATCGCCTCCAGTTGCCGGATGATATACTGTTCGTCGGCCCAGAGGTCATGGTTGCCCAGGACGGCAAAGCGGCCGTAGGGTGCCGGAATATGCTGGAGTTGTTCAATCAGGGGATCGATATGCCTGGCATCCAACGAGACAAAGTCGCCGCCAAGCAGCAGAATATCCGGTTGCGCCTGCATCAGCGCCTGGCATGCCGTGGCAATAACTTGCGGTGGCGTGATCGGTCCTGCATGAAAATCTGATGCAAAGGCAATCCGCAAGGGACGCGCATGCGCATCACCAGTGTCGGTATGGTTCGGCATGGTCAGGTGATGCTGCTCAACGCTGAAGGCGCGGTGCAGACCAATCCGGTACATCAGTTCTGCCGGCCAGCCGTTGCCATACACCAGCGATAAAACCTGTTCGCCGGTATGGCGCAGCGCAGTATAGTTGCGTGCTCGTCCATTCCTGGACATCGAACCCTCCCCTGCATACGTCTATCGTCGCTTATTGTATCACTTCCACTCAACGGAGATGTAACCATGTGTGCGGCTGCAAGCCGCACCTACATCTTCCGGATATGAATGACCGGGAGTCCCGGCTTGAGCCGGTGGGATGCCTGCCTCGGTAGCGACATCCTGCCGGGAACGCCCGATCCGGTTGATTAACGATGAACTTTTAGGGAATATTTCGGGTATGAAATAACCGGAATTCCCGGCTTGAGCCGGTGGAATGCCTGCCGGGACAGTGGCATCCTGCCGGGAACGTCTGATCCGGCTGAAGCCGGGACTCCTGAGCGGTGATATCCAGATCTAATCCTCAAAGTTCATCAAGCCGCACCTACGCTAACGTTGATGGCCCCCCTGATCTACAACATCTAAACAACGTTGTTCAGATACATGCTGCCGGCCGCAACCCGCCGCAATCCGTGTACGTCAAATAAACACGGTTGAAGTATGTGCATATATTCCAGCGAAGGAGGATTTATGCAATCCGAGTATACTGAGCAGGATACGGAACGTAACCGGCAGGTGGAGCGTTCCTCCGCCGGACAGCAGACGCAACGGCTCTCTCCTATGCCCCAGGATGATACACTCACTCCCGCCCATCCCCAGGGTCGCAATAATCTCGCAGCACTGGCGCTGATTGGCCTGGGCGTGCTGTTGCTGCTGGGTCGCTTTGCGCCGCTGCATCTGGAGTTTGAGGGCGGCATAGTGCTGCTGACCATTGCCAGTTGTTTTCTCTTCTTTGCCTTCTGGAAGCGTATTTTTGGGCTGGTAATTCCTGGATGTATCCTGGCCGGCCTGAGTATCGGCGTGACATTTGCCGACGTTACCGAGGGAGTGTCGGTGCTCTGGGGGCTGGCGCTGGGCTTTCTGGCGATCCTGTTTGTGGGACGCGCCATGTTCAACCTGCGCAGCCACTGGCCGATCTACCCGGCAGTCCCGCTGTTTGCGGTCGGGGTGATCGTAGCGGTCGCAAATCTGCCGGCCTTCTTTGCCAGTGGGCTGGTCTGGCTGCCCGTGCTGCTGATCGGCCTGGGGATCTACCTGGGCTGGGGGCGCAGAACGGCCTGAAGCACCTGTCCGGCTGTGCGACTACGAAAGAAAAAAGAAACAAAAGGAAGCAAACAGCGGCGCTACATCTGGTAGAGCCGCTGTTCGACAATATAGGCCAGCACCGTGTCCGGTACCTGGTAGCGGATCGGTTGCCCGGCAGCGACACGCCGGCGTAGCGCAGTGCTGGAGATATCCAGTTGTGGCCCGGTGACCATGTCGGTAGCGTCTGCCAGCCCCGGCAGAGCCGCATCAAGCCGGGCGAGATCCGGCGTAGAGCCGGGGCGACCGACCGCCGCCAGACGTGCCAGCGAAATAATCTCCTCGGATGCATACCAGTGTGGCAGCGACTCCAGCGCATCTCCCCCCACAATAAACCAGATCGTAACACCAGCGCTCAAGCGATTACGAAACTCCCGCAACGTATCAATGGTATACGAGGGAGGCGTACGCCGAAGCTCAACATCGGAGGGAACCAGCGCGGGGTTGCCGGCGCAGGCACGCTGGACCATTTCCATGCGTTGCGCTGGGTTGGCACGCTGCTGCCCTTGCTTGAAGGGCTGTTGGGCCGCCGGCACAACATAGATCTGCTCTAATCCGAGAGCCCAGCGCACTTCCTCCGCAATAGCCAGATGTCCATAGTGAACCGGGTCAAACGTCCCCCCAAGAATACCGATACGCTGCATAGTTTAACGCTCGTCTTCGAGTTCCAGTTCTAACGCATCCTGAAAGAGATGCCAGATCATCCAGGAGACGGTACGCTGATCTTCAAATGTCAGATCATCAATGAATGGCATAATCAGTTCCGTCACATCGCTACGGGGCAGCATATAGACCCGCGCACCCAGGCGCTCGTGGAGTTGCAGCGCCAGCAGATCCGCTAGTTCAAAGAGCATGCGTTCTGGAAGTTGTTTCGTTGTGCTATAGTGATACCCGTGCATAGAGCTTCACCCTCACCGTTTGTGCTATCATTCGTCTGAATACGACTTCCGGCGGTTTCGACTGGCCCGCAGTTGGCGGCGTTGTGCAGCCGTGGCGCGCATATTCGAGGACATACGCCGCACATCTTCATACTCTTCGCGCAGTTGACCCGACGAGAAATCTTGCAGATCATCAAACTCCATATCGCGGCGGCGCGCAGGTTGCGTAACAGCCGGCACCCGGCTGTGCATCATCTCCTCCAGCATGGCCTCGTCGTTGTGCTCCCGCAATGCCGGCACGCGGGTCGAACCGCTGCGCCGTTCCGGCAGGCGCGCTACATCGTCCCAGGCTTCACCGCTGGTCAGGCTGTCGTGGACATAATCGAGATACTTCTGGATCTCTTCATTGTCATTCAAGCTATGGAAGGGAATCGTCGCGCCACTGACCGTTTTCACACTCTGCCCGATTTCCCGGAGGGTCTGGTCAATGCCGGTCACGAGTCCCTGCATGACGGCGGCCAGTTCGGCCCGCTCACTAACGGTCAGGTTGGCAAAACCGACCAGGGCTTTCTCCTGGGCATGCAGCAGCGTACTGCGCAGGATCGCAATATCGGCCTGCGTTTGCAGTTCATAGCGCTTCACCAGATGCGCCTGCCGCACCTGCTCAACCAGCTCATCCGTCGTTACCGGGGTCCAGAGCAGTGCCGGAATCAGGATAAAACCGATAATGCCGATAATAACCTGTTGCAAAATCAATCCGGTGTCGGCAACCGTTGGCTGCGCGGCCCACCAGCTATACTGGATCTCAAACGAATAGTAGAGCAAATAGAGGGATGCGCCGATAATCACGGCATACCCCCAGGTCTTTGCGTTAATCTTCTGGAGCAGCATCCCACCAGGTGACCACGGAATCAAGAATGAAGTCAAACTGGGTGGGGCGAGAACCAGGATCGCCGTAAACGCACCGGCCACGACCGGATTATCGGTCAGTTGGCTCTGAACGCCCCACCAGTAGACGGCTGAGCCGCCCATAGCGATAAAGGCCAGCAGGGCCAGCAACGTTTTCGCGGTAAACTGCACCCCACTACTCCGGCGTCGTTGTCCTCGTACCATGTCGAGATAGCGACTGCTCACGTGGTGCCACCTTTCTGGATGCGGTATAATCGGTGACTATACCGACGACAACAATGTAGAACGACTACGTAATACGCTGATGAAGGAACCTGCGCTTTCGTGAACCTGCTTGTGGCACTGAAAGTCAGCATCAGCGATCGCTGCGTTAGCGTAACTTGTTTATAAACTCAACCACCCCGATGTTTCGCGCAGATCGGGTTAATACAGGATGACAGTCCGGGGTTTACTCCGGCGCATTGATTGGCTGAACATCGGGCGAGAGAATGACATATGTTTCGACCCAGTCTTCATGCCCGGCATCGCGTAATCTTTGAACCAGTGCCGGCGATAGGGCAGTCAGCCCGTAACTTTCGTTAATTTGATAGGGCACTTCCAGGGCGGCAACCCCCCCCTGACCAACCAGTTGAAACCGGGCCTGCGCAACAAAGGGGCCGGAGAAATTTCCCAGCACAACATGCTGTTGATTTATCGGGTCATACCACCAGAGCTGGCTACCGGAAGTCGTATAAGCCTGCGGGGCGGCAAAGACCTCGCGATTAGCCTGCTGTGCGCGCCAGCGCTCCTCATTCGTCAGCCGGGGCAGTGTTGGCGGTACGATGGTCAACCCAGGCTCAGGGCTGGCGGTTGGCGCTAACTCCGCTGTCTCGGTAAGCGGTATGGTTGGACTCGCGCTCTCGGAAGCGGGCGACGGTGGCGAAGTCGCCGGCAGGTCCGCAACCGAGGGGGTCACGTCAGCGATTTCAGGGGTGGGACTCGTAGATGTTGCCGGAGTCATCATACTTGGCAACGATGCAGAGGGTTCAAGCGTCGGTGGACGACCTGTCTGGAGTGGTTCGGCACAACCAGTCAGCATCAACGCTGCACCTATGAATACGACTACAAAAAAATATATGCGAATTGCCACATTCGAAACTGGCTCCGGGGACTACCCCTGTCTGGCGCGTGACCTGATTTATAGAACTTCTGTTCTATTTTAACACGAATAACAGGCGTCGGCAAGCGAAACATACCACCTGATTCGGAACAACCGCCTGGATACCGGCACCGCCACCCACCGCGCTTTGCGGGCTGCATACCCAGGTGTCGGTGTGATGGGCGTTGAGTGAGAAGCCGGGATGCAGTATATGTGACAGGTGTTAATGAGGCTGACCTGATGTGATAAGCGCCGGAGTTGTTCCTCCCCTTGCGCGTATCGCACTAATTCGGTTTACACATCGGGAGCAATTTTACCACAAATTCCCCGATCATGGGATGCGGTCTTGTTAGAAAACGGTCGGGCATTTCTTTTGTTCTGTTAAGGCAAAACAGCTACTAGATAATCTGTACTAAATTTACATAAACGAAATATATACTTCCGAATAGTAGCACAGGGGGTGAGGTCTTGTCAATAGTTATGGTACCATTAACCAGTACACTAAGTACTACCACAATATCGCGTAGGAATGGCATCCGGGGGAACTGGACGGCGAAGACTGCCGGCATAGATGACCGGCCGGTTCGCCGCTCGAACGCTGGATTGGGCTGGGTTTTCCAAACATGACTTACTACAAAGTGTAAGAAGTTTAGCAATACCGGGTGTGCGACCATCCTACCGAACGGTGGTCCCAAGCCGATCCAGCGCCAGCCGCAGCACCTGCTCCAGATCGGTAGCATCTATCGTCCGAGTGCCCCCAGGGCAGTGACACCCAGACCGACACGATTATCCTGGCAAATGGCGAGGTTTACGCCCTGACGATTGCCGGCGATGACAATAGTGCGGACCAGGGCGACCTGGATATTGCCAACAACACGGCTGAACTGGACCTGATCATCACAACGGCCAACCCGGATGGTGACCCGGCGGTGATTAATGCCGGTGGGAACAGCGGGATTAATGATCGGGTGCTGCAGATTTTGTCGGGCGCAAATGTGCGGATCGAGAATGTGATCATCAGTGGCGGCTACGTGGCACTCAACGGTGGTGGTATCTTCAACAATGGTACGCTGGAACTGAGCGGTGTCACGGTGAGCAGCAACCAGGTAACGGATGCGACGTTCGAGGGCGGCGGCATCTATAACCTCGGCAGCCTGACCCTGGATAGCAGCAGCGTGGAGACGAACCGGGTTACCGGCGTCGGTGGCGGCGAGGGCGGCGGCGGTATCTCCAACCGGGGCGGTACGCTGACGATCCAGAACAGCAGCAGCATCAGTGACAATATCATTGATGGCAATGGTAACGGCGCGGGCCTGCTGAATATTGGCGGCACTGTCAACATTGCCAACTCAGCCGTGGAGACCAATTGGATTACGGTTGACGGCAACGGGAGCGGTATCTTCAATCGCACGGAGGGCGAAGATATTGGTCTGCTGACGCTCAATACGGTGACTATCGACAACAACACAATTGATGGTACCGGCAGCGGCGTAGGGCTCTACAACGATAGTGGCAGTGTCTCCGGTGAAGCGGTGACGATCAGTAACAACACGGCCGGCGACGGCGATGGTGGCGGTATTTTCAACCAGGGCGATACCGAGGGCAACGGGAGCCTTACCCTGACTGCCTCCAGCATCACCAGCAACAGCGCCTCGAAGGTCGGCGGCGGTGTGCGTAACCAGGGTGGCAGTGTCAACCTGACCGACACGAGCGTCCGGTTGAACACGGCGGCGGGCGGCGGCGGGCTGTACAACAGCGGCTTTATCGGCGCGAACGGGCAGATGACACTCAACAATGTCGTTATCGAAACGAACACGGCCAGCAATGGCAATGGCGGCGGGTTATTCGGCAATGTGCTCGGCAGCATCAGCCTGAGCAATGGCAGCCGCATCAGCGAGGGCAATAGCGCGCAGGGAGCCGCGCCCGCCGGCAACGGTGGCGGTGTCTACATTGGGGGGGCACGCTCAGTGTTGACAACAGCTCTATTTTTGGCAACAGTGCGCAGCAGGCCGGCGGCGGCATCTACATCAACACCACTGGCGCAGTAACGATTGAGAACGGCAGCGAGATTGGCCGGGCCAGCCTGCCCAATGTTGCCGGCAGCGGCAGCGGCGGCGGTATCCACAATGAGGGTACCCTTACGGTCCAGAACAGTGTAGTGCAGTATAATGGCACGAACCCGGCAGGCGATACACTTGAAGCTACTGGCGGCGGTATTCACAACGCGGGCAGCCTTGAGTTGCACAGCAGCACCGTCACTGGTAATACCACCGGCGACGGCACCCTGGGCCACGGCGGAGGGCTCTACAGCGCCACAACCAGCAGTAACGTGGTGGTCAACAGCACCATCAGCGGTAATCGCACAGGTGCGGATGCCGGTGGTGGTGGTATTTATAACGTTAGTACCAGTTTCACGCTGCTATTCAGCACTATCACGAACAATGAAACCCCAACAATTGGTGGCGGCTTTTTTGCAGTACCGAACTCATCGGCTGTGCTGCGGGGGAATATCCTGGCCGGCAATAGTGCCAATACCAACCCGAACTGCCTGGCGCAGCCAGGGGAAATGGTATCGGCCGGGTACAACCTGGTCGCGGATAATACGGGGTGCAGCGATAACTTCCCGATTGATGTTGTCACCGATCTGGTGGGCACTGCCGATGCGCCGCTTGACCCGCTACTGGGCGAACTGGCCGACAATGGCGGCCTGACGCTAACCCATGCTCTGCTGGAGGGCAGCCCGGCGATTGACACCCTTACCGACATTGGCCCGCTCGAGATCGATGTGTGTACCGCACTCGACAACAGTCCCATCGCGCAAGACCAGCGCGGCATTGAGCGCCCGCAGCGCAACACCTGCGACATCGGTGCGTTTGAAGCGGAGCCAGTACGCGTTTATTTGCCGTTGATCAATAAATAACCCGAGGTACGCAGTGGGAGTTTGGACCACGAACAGCACGAAACGAGCGAAAAGCGCGAAACGGCCAATGCTGACATGGAGCAGACGATCCCGCGTTTGACGGGGGATCGCGCCTCCGGCAGGGAAGATGCCCACACTTTGCACAAAAACGTTGCCCTTAGAGCAACGTTTTTGTGCAAAGTGTGGATAGATATTCCGTCAACTAGCCCAGCGTGCGGCGGCGCAGCAGCAGCGCGCCCAGCCCGACCAGCAGCAGGGCACCCACTACCAGCAGCGTCAGCGGGGATGTTGTACCCTCGGAGGTCGTCGGCAGCGTCGAAGGCGCGCCGGCGGCGGGAGCCGTGGTGGGGGCCGGAGCAGCCGTCGCGGCCGGAGCAGCCGTCGCGGCCGGCTCTTCCGTGGCGGCCTCTTCAGGTGCTTCGGTCGGCTCCTCCTGCTGGGCCGGAGCAGCCGCACCCACAGGTGGCGTGAGAACTTCCGGTGTAATCGTATCCAGCGTGCCGGTCGCCGCCACATCGTAGATCGTCCCGGCTTCCAGCGTTGTACCCGTCAGATCGATCACAACCGTATCATCGCCGGATGGGGTGACAACCAGATCGTAGGTATCGGCCGGAACCTCCAGGTAGTCACTGGCGTTCGGGAACTCCAGGCCGGCGATCAGCGTGTCGCCACCCTGCACACTCACATCGACAGCCGGGGCATCCGGGACGAGGTGTAGCACACGCACTTTGACCTGACCATCCGCCGGAGCGCTCAGATCATCGACAAACACCGTCGGCTGAATGTTTTCGAGCAGGCCGGTGGCGGCCACGGTGTAGGCCATGCCTGCCTCCAACGTCGCGGTGGTGTCAATCACGGACGACTCGGCCTCCTCGCCGGCCGGAGCCACCTGGAAGCGATGCTCACCCGGAGCCAGTTCCAGATAATCACTGGCAGCAAAGAAGGGCACATCAGTCAACACGCGATTGCCGTCAACAAAGACATCGACAGCGGGAGCATCCGGGGAGGCGTGGATCACACGCACCCGGGCGTTTTCTGCCTGAGCAAAGGTATTCGGAATCAGGACCAGACTAAGCACGAGCGTCAGCGCACTCAGGACGAGCAGCTTACCTACTTTCATACCAAAACCTCCTATAAACTCTTTGAAAAACCTCCGTTACAGTAGACCAGACTTCTTGCGCTATGTCAAGCGTTTGTACAGGTCATGCACAGATCTGGCCCACTATGCTATCATCTACGCAGCAGTCGCGCGGATGGATGTATGCGGGATGGAGAAATGCAACATATCGGGGTATCATATTGTGCGTCCGCATTGGATGACGTAACCCCGAATAGCGTGCGTAATGACATGCAACAGGAGATTTCTTCCGGCTATGCTGCATGTTATAGAAAGACCGCATAAACTATGCCACGGCGCGGCGGGATGCACCTGGCGACCTGGAGGGGTTCTCCGGGTTATGCCGGGATTTGCGTAGTCTGCTGCAAGCGGGACGGAATATTTTCGAGACAAAAGTCTGGTTCAAGGAGCCGACTTTTGTCTCGAAAATCTGGTCTGGTAATCAGACAGAACCAAACTGTACCGCATCCGTTCTGATCAGGATGTTTCCGGGGGGGGATCTTGCGATGGTGGTGTGGACCCCCGGCTCAGGCGCGTTCCCCGTGGGACATTCGTAATCTCGGCGGCTCCCTCCTCGTCCGTTGTGTCCGTGTCCGCATCTGGTTGCTCCGGGGGAGCAGCGGTAGCAGCCCGGGCCGAGTCACGCGCGTCATCTTGCCGCTCTACCCGAAAGAAGCGCACGATCCAGTTACGTATACCCATTTGTCTCTATCCCTGGTTACAAAATATGATCACAACCTCCATTATATGCCGCCAGTGTAGCGACGGCAATCATAACTTTTCTGTAAAGTTAGCCGTCTGCAGGGTTGCCGCCGGGCCACCTTTCTGTTACACTAAGAGTGACACTTAGTTCCACCCGATTATTTTATTCCATCTACCTCTGGCGAGTTGGCCGGTTTCGCCACCGCAGCAAGGAAATCGAATGAAATCGATTCGATATAAGTTGCGTGCGTTGTGTAACGAACATGTACTGTTTTTCAGTTATCGCTGGGCAGCCTGGGCAGTGGCGGCCCTGGTGGTATTTTTGCATAGCCGTTCTACCCCGGACGTGCTGGTCACTCCCGGCATGCTGCTGCTGGTGCTGACCCTTGTGGTCAATTTTTTCCTGACCGCATTTTCCCTGACCTATCTGCGCGTTATTCGCCGTCGTCCAACGCTGCTTGCACTCGATGTTGTCGCAAGTGTAGCCCTGATCTGGGTAGTTGGGGGTATGGCGCTACCGTTTCTGCCCTACGCACTGGGTGCGCTGATCTTGCCCGCGTTGCTGCTGGGCTGGCGTAGCGCGCTGCTGCTGAGTCTGCTGTTCGTCGCGGTTGATCTCGCCCTGCTCAGTGTGCAGACGAGCATACCGCAAGGCGCGGGGTTGACCGATACCGCTGTGCGCGCGACTATTCCACCTGCCTTTGCCCTGATCTGGAGCGGCATTCCCTGGCTGGCCCGGCGCATTATGCTGTTGCCGCTGATGACACCCGCCCGCCACGCCGGCCGCTTATTTGCAGCAGAGCAGGAAGACCTGGCATCGTCCGACATGAATGCATCGCAACCGGTGCTGCCGGTGCCCAAGCAGACCGAACGCAGCATGCAACAACTCACCGCCGGTCTGTCTGTCGCTTCCCAACGAACGCCGGTCCGCACGACGATGGAACCGGGGATCGAACAGAGCAAACCGGAGTCGTGGCGGACAACCTTTGTGCTACAGCCACACCCGGATGTTGATCTATCCATTGCCCTGAATCATCTGATCACCACCTTCCGCAATCAGCATCTGATCGATGTGCATCTGGTGCAGGCCGGCGCGCCCCGGCAACTGACACCTGTGCAGTATGGCACGCTGTTTCGGCTGGTGCAGGAGGCGCTGTTGAATGTACAGCAACATGCCCGCACAAGTTCCGCCCGCCTCATGCTGCGGTATGAGGCCGATGCGGTTATCCTGACTGTTCAGGATGATGGCGTGGGGCTGCTCGATGGAACGTATCACCGTCCCGGTATCCATGCGTTACGTGCCATGTACTACCGCCTGGCCGAACTCGATGGTCATCTCGAGGTCTTTGAAGGCGAGAACAGTGGTGTGACGGTGCGCGGAACGCTGCCGCTGGAGGAGTTTTAGGTGATCACAGGCATTTCTGGTCGTATTGTCGCATTATTTGCCCCTACTTCCACTCAGTCGTATAATAGCAGTTTGTGAAACTGTGTTGCCCCAATGAGTCGCGCATACCAGTTTAGTTGATTGGCTACCACTCACTCTGTCCAGCGCTATCCCACAACAATGCTCAGATTATGCGCGGACTGGATATACCAGCAGGAAACAGCCGCATGCGTGCGAAACTTCGCTTTATTCCACTTATTAGTGCCCTGGCCCTGATTATCTACGGGTTGATCCAGCCGGTTGATCAGGATACTCGCTGGCTGCTCTGCCTCTGGGGTGCTGCGCCGCTGCTGGGCCTGGCGATCTGGTTGAGCCAGCCATCGCTGCCCCGCGGACTGTCCCGCAGTGTCTACAATCTGGCGCTGGTGGTTGCGCTGGGTTTTGTGCTGCTCAGTCTGCAGTTGTTGCGGCAACAGGTGGTGCAGGCGGGCGCAATTTATGAGCATGTTCAGATTGATGCCGAGACCGGGCAGGTGATCAGCAATGTGCGCCCGGTGCTTCAGGCGCAGCGGACGAAACGCGGGACCATTTTTGATCGGAATGGTATCCCGCTGGTCAGCAGCGAGGTAGCTCCCAACGGCTTTGCCCACCGGATCTATCCCCTGACGGAGCGGTTTGAGCCGCGCGCGTTTAGCAACATCACCGGCTTCTTCAGCCGTCAGTTTGGGCAGAGTGGCCTGGAAGCTACCTATGGCGACTATCTGAGTGGCACGCGCGGGAATTCGGCCCGCAACCTGCGTAACGAGTTGTTGGGCAATACGCTGGAAGGCAATAACCTCCAGCTTACGTTAAATGCCGAACTCCAGGCGCGGGCGGCGGCACTGCTCGGTGGTCAGAGCGGCTCGATTGTCGTCCTCGACCCGCAGACCGGCGCGGTGCTGGCGATGGTCAGCGCCCCCGGATTTGATCCGCGTGGCCTGAGCTTTGATCCGAATGTTCCCGACTGGACCACTGAAGATGCGCGCATCCAGCAGTACTGGAATGAACTCAACGATGCGGCCGCCGGTCAGCCGCTGGTCAACCGACCCACGCAGGGGCAGTATCCGCCCGGTTCGACCTTTAAGACGCTGACCGCAGTCTCGATTCTAGAGCACGATGCCGAGCCGGACAGTATCACCTGTCCGAATGAACTGCCGGTGGAAACCGGTGCGCCCCCGGTGGTCAATGCCGTACCCGGTCTCGCCTCGCTGACGGGCAATCCCTCCAACCTGGAGCGGGTGTATGCCTACTCGTGCAACACGGCTTTTGCCCAGTATGCGTTGCGACTCGGTACCGAGCGCTTGGCCGAGACAGCGCGCCAGTTCGATATTTACCGTCCGGGAGACGCGCCGGAGAGCTATCCCTACTTTACCGACCTGGCGACCCGGTCCAGCCGGTTGTTTGTGCAACCCGGCTTCCTGAACCGCGATGCAGCCCTGGCCGATACCGGCTATGGACAGGGGCAACTGCAGGTCACGCCGTTGCAGATGGCGCTGATCGCCGCCACGATTGCTAATGATGGGGTGATGCTCCAGCCCTACCTGGTGCAGCGCGTGACCGATCTCGATGGGAATCTGATCCTGGAGCGGCGTCCGCGTATTATTCGCCAGGTTATGTCCGCCGATACAGCCGCGATTATGCGTGATAACATGGGGGCAGTGGGCCAGTATGGGTTTGGCAGCGTCGTGAGCGATTTTGTGCCGGGGGTAGCGGTTGGCGGCAAGTCGGGGACGGCGGAACTTGGCCCCAATATTGCGCCACATGCCTGGTTTATTGCGATTGCTCCCCTTGACCAACCACGTTATGCGGTATGTGTTATGATAGAACATGGCGGTGAGGGAAGTGGTGCTGCGGCGCAACTGGCCGGGCAGGTCTTGCAGGCAGCATTTGAAGTTGAATAAGCTCGTTGTGAGATGCCAGAGATCAGAAGCAGCAACTCATGCATTCAGATGTAACCGCTGATTCCGGGATCGCCGGCATGAAAGATATGCGTACATTGCGTTACTCAATCCGGTTCGTTTATATCTGTCTGGTGCTACTGCTCCCTGGCCTGACTGGTTGTACACTGCGGCTGCCGGTGGCGCTTGGCAGTTCTGAGACGGCGACACCCGTGCCAACCCACACACCGGTGCCAACCGTGACGCCTACTTTGACGTCAACGGCAACACCGACATACACGCCAACGCCAACCCCAACCGCGGCAGCAACACCGCTACCCAGTCCCAGCCCGACGCCGCCAGACTTTCTGGGTTTATCGACGGCGACAACCCCGGACCAGACGCCGACACTCGTTCCCAGGAGTGAACGGCTGCAGCTCTTTAACGAGGTCTGGCGCACGGTTGACGAGCACTACCTCTACCCGGATTTCCGCGGCCTGGACTGGGATGCCATTCACGCAGAGTTTAAACCCAGGGTGATCGCTGCAACAACCAACGAAGAGTTTTATGCTGCCCTCACCGAAATGGTCGGTCGGCTGGGCGATCAGCATTCGCGCTTCCTGGCCCCCAGCGCCGCCGATGAAGAGGACGCACTTAGTAGCGGCTTCGAGGTCACGGTAGGAATTGGCGTTATTACCGTGCCTACCGCCAATGGCGCGCTTATTCGCCAGGTTTTCCCAAACAGTCCGGCGGATCAGGCCGGCCTGCGTATCCGCGACCGGATTGTTGCCGTCGATGGTACACCGACCAACAACGGGGGGAATATTCAGGGACCGGAAGGTACCGAGGTGCGCCTGAGCGTGCTGCGTCCCGGCGAAGCGGTGCGCGAGGTTGTGCTGACCCGGCAGCCGGTCGAGGGGCGGGTTGCGCCGACGGCCCGGCGACTGGAGGGCGACATTGGCTACCTTGCCGTTACCACGCTCTGGGTGAATGATATGGATGACCAGGTAAGCGGCGCGCTGACCGATATGGTGGTTGAGCGACCACTGCGCGGGCTGATCCTGGATCTGCGCAGTAACCCTGGCGGCTGGCGCGAGGTGCTGTTGGGAATTCTCAGCCATTTTGTGCGCGGCGAAGTTGGGGCTTTCTTTGACCAGCGCACAGAAACGCCGCTGATGATTGAGGCCGGCAGCGGTCCCGACCTGCGCGATCTGCCGCTGGTCGTGCTGGTTGATCGGGGAACCTCCTCCTATGCCGAGTTGCTGGCGGCCATCCTGCAGGCCGAAGCGGATGCGCTGGTGATCGGGCTGCCGCTGGTGGGCAATACCGAGACGATCTATGCCTACGAACTGGCGGGTGGGGCGCGGCTCTGGGTGGCGCAGGAGGGCTTTCACCTGCGGAGTGGCGTCAACCTGGAGGGGCAGGGCGTGCAGCCGGATGTCCTGGTGAATGTTGACTGGACCCGCTACAGCGAAGAAACTGATCCCTACATTCTTGAAGCGCTGCGCTATCTCAACAGCCACGAGAGCGCGGCAGTCAGATAGACCGGGATGCAGCGGTCAACTGGCAGGTGAGTCTAATTTCCATCTGGTCAGACATTCGGTTTGCATGTCAACCGCGTAAGGCGTGAAATCTGAAAGGTGACATATGGACGAGGTGAAAATTGCGGAGGCCGCCAGCATGATCAGCGCTTCGCGGAATGTTGTTGCGCTGACCGGCGCGGGTATCAGCCGGCCCTCGGGCATCCCCGACTTTCGCAGTGCCGGCGGCATGTGGGAGCAGGAAAACCCGATGGAGGTCGCTTCGCGGCGCACGTTTGACACCAACCCGCAGCGGTTCTACAACTGGCTGCGTCCGCTGCTACAGGTCTCGCTGGCCGCGCAGCCCAACCCGGCCCACCTGGCGCTGGCCGAACTGGAGCGCCTGGGGATTCTCAAGGCGGTGGTGACCCAGAATATTGATGGACTGCATCAGCGCGCCGGTTCGCGGACGGTCTACGAGCTGCATGGGCATATGCGCAGCGCCACCTGCATCAGTTGTGAGAAGCAGGTGGCGAGTGACGCGCTGATCCCGCAGGTGTTGAGCGGGAACATTCCCCTGTGTGACTGCGGCGGGGGCGGCACCTTTAAGCCGGACGTGGTTCTGTTTGACGAGTTTTTGCCTATGGACCAGGTTGAACTGGCCCAGCAGGCGCTCTTCCTCTGCGATGTGCTCCTGGTCGTGGGTACCTCGCTGGAGGTCTCCCCGGTTGCCGATATGCCGCTGATTGCGCTGCAGCGGGGCGCGCGCGTGATAATCGTCAATATGATGGAAACCTACCTCGATGGGCATGCCAACATTGTGCTGCACGAGGATGTCGCTGCGGCTCTACCGGCGATTATGGAGCATCCCGCATTTCGTTATTATGAATAAATGAGGTATCTGCATGCGCGTTTCTCGAGTTTTCCCCGCGCTGCTGCTGGTTGCGGTAGCAGTCGCGGGGTTTTTTGCGCTCTCACCTGTGCAGCCCGGCGTCGCCCAGAGCGAGCGCTTCTTTGCCGAGACCGGCTACAGTGTTGATGGACGTTTCTTGCAGTTCTGGGAGCGCCAGGGCGGGCTGCCGGTGTTTGGTCTGCCGATCAGTGCGCAACGCCAGGAGCGTAGCAGCGAAGGCGTTTTTGCGGTGCAATGGTTTGAGCGCGAGCGCTTTGAGGCGCACCCGGAGAACAGCCCGCCGTACGATGTGCTGCTGGGTCGCCTGGGGGATGAGGCGCTGCGTCAGGCCGGGCGGGACTGGCAAACGTTGCCGCCGGGCGTACCGACCGACGGCTGCCGCTTCTTCGCGGCGACCCGCCACAGCCTATGTGAGCCGTTCCTGGGCTACTGGGAGCGTAACGGGCTGGAGTTTGATGGGCAGCCGGGGACGAGCTATGCCGAAAGCCTGGCGCTGTTCGGGCTACCCCTGACCGAGCCGACCATGGAGACCAACAGCAGCGGCGCAACCGTGCTGACCCAGTGGTTTGAGCGGGCGCGCTTCGAGTATCACCCCGACAACCCGGAACCCTACCAGGTGCTGCTGGGCCGGCTGGGGGCGGAGGTCTTCGCACCGGGACGGGTCAACCTTGATCCGGCGGCAATGTCCCCACCGCAGTATCGGGTGGTAGAGCGGGCCGGCTGGCCCACCCCGCTGGAGGTGCCCATCGGCTTCACGGTTGAGGAGGTTGCCGGCGGACTGCGCGGGCCACGCTTTATGGCGCGGGACGCGGACGGCAGCCTGGTTTTTGGCTCCTCCACGACAGACACGGTGGTGCGCCTCCGCGACAACGACGGCGATGGCTACTACGAGACGGAGCAACTGGTGGCGGAGGGGCTGCCCTTTGTGCATAGCGTTGCATTTGTGGATGAGCAGTTGTACGCCGCCGCCGAGAACCGGGTGGTACGCCTGAGTGACTTTGGCCCCGATGGGCGTGCCCGCGCGCAGCAGGTGATTATTGATGGCATTCCCGACGGCGCAACCGATCTCTACGGACATCGTACACGCACGCTGCTGCAGGGGCCGGACGGCATGCTCTACCTGAGCGTGGGCTCGTCGTGTGATGTGTGCGAGGAGAGTACGCCCCTGCGCGCGGCGGTGCTGCGGGCCAACCCCGACGGCAGCGGGTTGGAGGTCTTTGCAAGCGGGCTACGCAACACGGTGGGCATGGATTTCCGCCCCTTCACCGATGAGTTGTGGGGGATGGATATGGGCCGTAACAACCTCGGCCCGGATCTGCCGCCCGAGGAGTTTAATCTGATCCAGGCGGGGCAAAACTATGGCTGGCCCTACTGCTACGGCGACCGTCAGCCTAACCCGGAGTTTAACGACCCGGCGCGCTGTGCCGGCACCGAGGGACCGCGCTACACCTTCCCGGCGCACTGGGCCCCACTGGGCGTGGCCTTCTACGACCAGACCGGGTTTCCCGCCGGCTACCAGGGCGATGCGCTGATTGCCTTCCACGGCTCCGCATCCGACCAGACCGGGGGCACCCGGATCGGCTACAACGTCGTGCGGGTGCGCTTTAAGAATGGGCAGCCGGTCGGGCACGAAGATCTGCTGCGCGGTTTTATCATCGGCGCGGATGCCTGGGGCCGCCCGGCCGGGTTGCTGGTGCTGCCCGACGGCAGCGTGCTGGTCAGCGATGATTTTGGCGGGCGGATCTTTCGGGTGGCGTGGGAGTAAAAAAATGGTATGGAGTCGTCGGCGGCTGCGGCTCCTCGTGGTACAATCTCCCGCAATAACGACCAGTTGAGACATGGCAAATAAGGAGGGCGTGGTGAGTATTCGTGATGCAATCATTGCGGTAACCGGCGGCCGGGATTTGAGTCAGGCTGAGGCTTCCACGGTGATGGAGGAGATTATGAGCGGCGCGGCTACCCCCGCGCAGATCGCCGCATTCCTGACGGCGCTGCATCTGAAGGAAGAGACCGACGCCGAGATCGCGGGCATGGCTGAGGTGATGCGCGAGAAGGCCACGCATGTCTTTTTCGATGGCCCGCTGGTTGATACCTGCGGCACCGGCGGCGATAGCTCCAACACCTTCAACATCAGCACGACGGCCGCATTTGTAGTCGCCGGGGCGGGCTTGACCGTCGCCAAGCATGGCAACCGGGCCATGTCGAGCGCCTGCGGTAGTGCCGATGTGCTGGAAGGGCTGGGGGTCAATATCGAACTGGAGGCGGAGGGTGTGGTGCGCTGTCTGCGCGCGGCGGGGATCGGCTTTATGTTTGCGCCCAAGTTCCACCCGGCGATGCGCTTTGCCGGGCCGGTGCGCCGCGAGATTGGCATTCGCACCGCCTTCAATGTCCTGGGACCGCTGACCAATCCGGCGCGGGCGCGCCGGCAGGTGCTGGGCGTCGCCAGTGAAGCACTGGCGGAGAAGCTGGCGCGGGCGCTGAGTCGCCTCGGGTCGATCCATGCGCTGGTGGTGCATGGCGACGGCAATGTGGACGAACTCACCCTGAGCGGGCCAAATATTCTGTTTGAGGTGCGTGCGGGGCAGGAGCCGGTGCGCTCGCTACTTAGCCCGACCGACTTACGCTTTGATCTGGCACCGCGTGAGGCGCTCCGTGGCGGCGATGTCCAGGCGAATGTCCGGATTGTGTGGGATATCCTGGCGGGGCGGGAGCGCGGCCCGAAGCGCGATGTGGTGCTGCTCAACGCGGCGGCGGCGCTGGTGGCGGGCGATGCTGCCCCGGACATGCCCGGCGCAGTCGAACTGGCCCGCGCCAGCCTGGACGAGGGCCGCGCCCAGGAACGCCTCGAGCGCCTGATTGAGGTGAGTAACCAACCGTCGGAAGGCTAGTCCGGAGTTGCCCATGCCTGATCGCACCTCTGCCAACAAACTCCGTATTGAGCGTCTGCGCCGGCAGCGCCGCTACCACCCGCTCCGGTTGGTGCGGGCGTATCTGTATGATGTCTGGACGCTGCTGCGTGAGGCCAAAATTCCGCTGTTCGGTTTTTGCATCCTGACGGTGGTCAACACCTTCTACCTGGCCTTTTTCTTTGCCAGTTCGCCCTGCAATGGCACGCCCTGCCTCTCGCTGCCCCAGGCGCTCTTTGAAACCATCCGCATGTATGTCTTCGAGATCAACCTGGACTGGCCGGAGCAGGATCGCCTCGGTCAGGCGCTCTTTTTTATCACACCGCTGCTGGGGGTGGCGCTGATCTTTCAGAGTGTGCTCGATTTTGGGCGGTTCCTGCTGGACAAGAGCAGTCGGCGCGAGGGCTGGCAGATCTCGCTGGCAAAGACCTTTCACGACCATGTGATCATCTGTGGGTTGGGGCGCGTCTCCTACCGGGTGATGCTACAACTGCTGGATGCGGGCTACGAGGTGGTGGTGGTGGAGCAGGACTGGAATAGCGAGTTTGTGCCGTTGGCCCTCAAACTCAAGGTACCCGTCGTCCAGGGCGATGCGCGTGATCCGGATGTGCTGCGCCATGCTGGACTGACCCGCGCCCGCAGCGTCATCACGGCCATCAACAACGACCTGCTCAATATCGAGATTGCCCTGGCCGCGCGCCACTACCACCCCGCTGTCCAGATGGTGATGCGGATCTTTAGCGACGAACTGGATACCAACCTGGAGCGCAGTTTTGGCGTCAACTCGGCCTTTAGCTCGTCGGCCCTGGGTGCGTCAACCCTGGCGGCCGCCACGGTCAGCCGGGATATCGTGCATGTCCTGCCCCTTGCCGACCGGATGCTCGGGATTTCGGAGATCAGTGTGAATGCCGAAAGCCGGCTCTGCGGCTTTGTCCAGAGCATCGAGGAGCAGTATGATGTGCGGCTGCTCTATCATATTGATGCGCGGGGGCGGGAGCGCCGGGTCAGCCTGATGAGCCGGATCGAGGGTGGCGATACGGTGCTGCTGCTGGGAGCGCTGGGAGCGCTGGAACATGCGCGCATGTTCAATCAGCACAGTAAGCTGGGCTTTCTGCACGCGCCCCAGTTGCAACGCCCCTCGCCCCAGTTCAACACGGTAATTATCTGCGGCCTGGGGAAGGTGGGCTACCGGGTGGTCAAGGCGTTGTATGAGATGCAGCGTAATCCGGAGATTGTGGTTATCTGCGAGGAAGATACGCATGGTCCGCTCGTCGCTGAAATCCAGGCGCTGGGTATCCGCGTCATTCGCGGGGATGCGCGCAACCCAGAGTTGCTGCAGGCTGGTGGGCTGGGACGGGCCTACTCGGTGGCGGCCGTAACCAGTGATAAACTGGTCAATATTCAGATCGGCCTGGCGGCGCGCCGTCTGCGGCCTGACCTGCATCTGGTGCTGCGCGTGTTTAGCGATGTGATGGCCGAGCAGTTGGAGGAACTTTTTGGGCGGCATACGGTATTCAGCACCTCGGCCCTGGCCGCGCCAACGCTGGCGGCCGCGTCGATTGTGCGCGGTATCGAGCGTGCCATCGAGATCGGCAGCCGGCTCTTCTCAACCGTGACGCTCACGATCCATCCGGGGGATGCCTTCGTCGGTCAACAGATCCGCCAGATCCGCGAGCAGGCGCAGGTACTGGTGATTTCCGTGCGGCGGAACGAGGCGCAGGTGCTGCCGCTCAAGCTGGAAACCTGCCTGGACATCGGTGATGAGATAGTCGTCCTGGTTGACGTGGCCCGGCTGGCCGAACTGCGCTCGCAGCATACCCAGACCGGCGAAGCCACCATCCGCCGCCTGGTCGCCACTCAGACCGGCAAACTGGATCAATGAGAGGAACAAAACATGACCCAACCCGAATCGTTGCTAACGCGTATTCTGGCGCACAAGCGCACCGAAGTCGCGCGCCAGCAGATCAAGATACCGCTGGAGAAGCTGCGGATCAGCCTGGAGCAGGCCCCGCCCACGCGCGATTTTGCAGCCGCGCTCCGCAAAACCGACGCCGTCGCGCTGATTGCCGAGGTCAAGAAGGCCTCACCCAGCCGTGGCGTCTTCCTGGAGCACTTCGATCATCGGGAGATTGCCCGGACCTACATTGCCAATGGCGCGGCGGCGCTCTCCGTCCTGACCGATACGCGCTTCTTTCAGGGCAGTGTGAAATATCTTGAGGGCATCCGGTGGCTGGCAACCCCGGAACCGCGAACGGCTGAACCGGCAACGGCCGGCGTGCCGCTGCTGCGCAAGGATTTCATTCTCGATCCCTACCAGGTCTACGAGGCGCGGGTCTACGGGGCGGATGCGCTGCTGCTGATTGTGGCTGCCCTGGACGATACCACGCTCCGCGAGTTGCTGGCGCTGACGCAGACGCTGGGGATGCAGGCGCTGGTCGAGGTCCACACCGCCGCCGAACTGGAGCGCGCGCTGGCGGCGGGGGCGCGGATCGTAGGCATCAACAACCGCGACCTGAATAGCTTCCAGACGACGCTGGAGACGACCGAGCAACTGGCGGCACAGTTGCCGGCCGGCGCTGACCGCCCGGTGCTGGTCAGCGAGAGCGGCATTTTCACGGCGGCGGATGTGGCGCGGTTGCGCGGTTGCGGCGTGGATGCGGTGCTGGTCGGCGAGGCGCTGGTCACCGCCCCGGACATCGGTGCGCGCGTGCGTGAACTGGCGGGGCGGGCAGAGCGCTAAGCCGTGCCCGGAACGCCGCATACTGATTTGTGATTATAGCCACAGAGCACCCCGAGGACGCCGAGACAATGAACGGGAGGGCCGTCGTCGCGCTCATTGCTGCCGTTCCCGTTGCTGGCTGGTTTGATGGCAAACTGGTATCACGCATGCTCGGGCTGGCGATCAACCGGTCGCTCGGTCTCTTCGCAGGCGACGTAGTGAACCCGCCTCGCCGGAATGACGAATAACTGATCGCCCCGCACCACATGCAGCGGGGCATTCTGCTGCAACCGATCGGCAATATCCGTGAGAATGACCTCGACGCGCTCCCGCGACGCGTACAGGCCATAGGAAAAGCGGGTAAACGCGGGCGGGACATTCACGCCTGACGATGCGCCACTGTTGTGCTCACGTTCCGCGCCGGCCTGGACTGTTTCTTCTTCATGCTGCTGCCGGCCGGGATTGACCAGCCAGACGACCACGCTATAGGGCATAGCGGTTCCTCCTGATAATATTTCCCCGCTGATCTGGCGTAGCAAGAACCATTCCAGAGCCGGAGATGGGGCTCAATGAAGTTTGAGGCATTGTTCAAATGCGCTTGACAGTTTACTGTTCGGGTAGTGCCGCCTTCAGGCGATGGGGCTGGCCGGGGACCGCCTGAAGGCGGCGCTACGAAGTGTCAAGCACACCATGTTTATTTGAACGATGCCTGAAAATTAAATCCGGGCATCAGTGATCTGGAGTCCCGGCTGATAATGTTGAGAAGATCCTGCAGGTCTGGTGGGTGAGAGTAGCACGGTGCATCGAATGCACCCTACGGCGGGCGGGTGGTAGTAGCACGGTGCATTGAATGCACCCTACGGCGGGCGGGTGAGAGGAGCACGGTGCATTGAATGCACCCTACGGCCGCTACGGCCGCGGGGTGGTAGCAGCACGGTGCATTGAATGCACCCTACGGCCGCGGGGTGGTAGTAGCACGGTGCATTGAATGCACCCTACTACGGCGGGCGGGTGAGAGGAGCACGGTGCATTGAATGCACCCTACGGCCGCGGGGTGGTAGCAGCACGGTGCATTGAATGCACCCTACGGCTGATACATTTCAGCATTGGCAGGTTCGCGGGTTTCGCTCCTTTCGTGTTGTTCGAGGTCCAGACTCCCACACGCCATAACTTGTGCGATTGAGAAACATATCACTGGCGTGGAGTTGGTCAACGTGCTACAATCCTCAAGGTAATAGTTGAGGATCAAGCCCAACAAATAGAACACAGGTGCCCGGTAACTTTTGTGACACCGCAGCGGATCTCGATCAGTGGAGAACCAGGAGTTCCTGCGCCTGTGTACTTGCGGTTGAAGAGGAGAGTTGTCTGGTGGAAATGCCGGCAGTCTGGTTGAAATATGGCTTTCTTATCATCCTGGTTGGTGAATTCTGGCTGATTGGGCGTCGTCTGGTCCAACTGGCGCGCACCAGAGCCCATCCCGAGACGCCGGACGAACTGCGGGGAGAGGAGTAGACGCGTGCGCTATACACTGATGCATATTTCCGACCTGCACGCCGGTCCGCCATTTAATCGTTCGATTGCCGACCAGGTAGCGCGCCAGGCCCACGAGCTGCAGCCCGATCTGCTGGTCATCTCGGGGGATCTGGTGCAGCGTGCAATGATTACCTCGCAGTGGCGTACCATTCTGGCATACCTGGAGAGTCTGCCGCAGCCGCAACTGATTGTGCCCGGTAACCACGATGTGCCGCTCTACAATCCGCCGGCGCGCATCTTTCGGCCCCTGGGACGCTATCGGCGCTTTATTTCACAGAACCTGAACCCGGTCTTTACCCGCCCCGGTCTGGCGGTGGTTGGCGGCTGTACCGCCCATGGCCTGACCATGGATGGCGGTCGCCTGAATCGCGGTCAACGAACAGCGATGGAACGCGCCTTCGCCCATTTCTCTCCGGAGCACTGCAAAGTCGCGGTGCTGCATCATCATGTGGTTGATCCGCCGGGGAGTAAGGGCCGCCGGCGAATTGCCTATGCCAATGCGACCATCGATATGTTTGATCGCTGTGGCGTGGAACTGCTGCTGTGTGGGCATATTCATGTCTCCTACATTGGGAATACCATAGATGTGCGGCCGGACCTGCGCCAGGGGACGATTATTTGTCAGTGTGGCACAACGACTTCGCGCCGGGGCAAGGGCCGCGAGCGGGGCAAAAACTCGTTCAATATTGTGGAAATCGAGCAGCGGGCCATTCGGATCAGTCAGCATCTCTATCTCGACGATGCGCGACGCTTTGCCCCGGTCGCCGAGCATGTCTTTCCCCGGCGTGCGGCCGGAGTGTATGAGTTACCCCGTGAACAGCGGGTAATGGAGGCGGATCAAAAATTATGACGACCTGGCAGCATCAGATTGACCGCGTACGCCGCGCCCTTGCCGATGATACCCCGGTGCCGCCCGATGAACTGCTGCTGCTGCGCCATCCGGATGGCACCTCGGCGCGGCCATTGGCGCCCGAGCCGACAGTAATACCCCGTCCGGCAGCGGCCCTGCTGCTGCTCTATCCTCAGGCGGAGGCTCTCTGGCTCCCGCTGACGGCCCGCAGCGGCCGCCTGCCCCTGCATCGCGGTGAAGTCTCGCTCCCCGGCGGGGCCACCGATCCGGAGGACACCGACCCGGAGATGACCGCTCTGCGCGAGGCCCACGAGGAGGTCGGGCTTGATCCTGCCGTTGTCGAGGTGCTGGGCCGGTTGACGCCATTTTACATCCCGCCAAGCAATTTTATGCTAACCCCGGTGGTGGGCTTTACGCCGGAACCGCCCCTGCTGCAGGCCAACCCGCATGAAGTTGATGCTGTCTTTAGCGTACCGCTGGGCCGCCTGCTCGACCCGGCTACCGTCGTGGAGGAGGAGTGGACCCTGCGTGAGATGCGGGTGTGGGTACCCTTCTTTGCGCTGGAGGGCTACAAGGTCTGGGGGGCAACGGCAATTTTGTTGAGCGAGTTGGTGGCGCGGTTGCGGCGGACTGCGGCAAGTGAGGAGTAGCCGGTTGATTGCCGATCACCAGCGGAACGGCTTATTCGAGATCCACAACTGCGGGTCCGGGATGCCGTGATACTCAAAGCTGCTATCCTCGCGGGCGCGCCGCTCCATCATCTGCCGGACGATAGGGCCATGCCCAAAAAAGAGGCTGTCTGGTAGCGTGTCGGGTTCGCAACCGCGTAACACGCCCCGGGCTACATCAAGCGCCTCAAACCAGAGCGCCCGATCGGGACTCTCCCAGCCGATGCCCGCCTGCACAACGCGACCATTGCTCACTTTGTGGAGCAGGTAATCATGCACAGCATCGCGGTTGCGCCAGCGCCAGTACCCCTGGAACTGGATATCCTGGCGGGTATCGTTCAGCACCGCCTCCAGGGTATTGGTTGAGCCAAACCAGCCTGTCTGCACATCGCGCCGATGGAGGATAATGTAGCCAATCGCAACCATGGCTTTACGGCGGGCGGTGGCGGCTGCGTCCGTCTCCGCCAGCGTCTTCTGCTCGGACCAGATCGCCGTTGCCAGCATGCGCTCATCAGGAGTGTAGCGCGCAGTGCGCTGCAGCACATAGGCGTTGGCCTGCCCCCAGTAGCTGCCCCAGTCAATAAATCCGTCGCGCATCACATAGGCAGGGTCATCCGGCCCGGCATAATAGTCGCACGCTGTAACGGTGTCAGTTGGGGTGTCGGGTGCGGCGGATGGGGAGGCGTTCGCGGTATGCGTGGCGGGACTGCCGGTCGTCGGTCCGGTGGCACGTTCTGTTTGCTCGCCTGTAGTATTGGTATGCGGTGCGGGGGTGGTCAGGGCAACGGCGGGCTGGAGCGCGGTTTGATCAGCAACTCCAGTGGTGCATCTTGAGATAACGATGAGCACTAGTACAATCGTCACCGTTAAGCCGATCCAGGGCCACACAATCCACGCGGCACGCTGCGACTGGCGTCTTCGGCGATAGCGACTGGTCAATGGTTCTTCTGCTCCCTTCGGCTTGTTCAAGATAATCCGGCGCAACCTGGCATCCAGATCGTGACGTGGATACGACCGGGGTGAATGGCAGGGGATACACTACCTGAGCCTGACTTCTGATTTGCATATCTTTTTACGTGTATCATCAGTGTAACACATGTTGCGCTACTTCTCCAGAAATCAGTACGCAGTTTGTAGTATTCTGGATTACGTGTACAACATGCAGAAAAAAAGTACTCCTGGCAGCCCTACGATGCCGTATCGGTCACGCCGGGAGTGCGCGTTTTGTGGGCCATCCTGGCCCGGACCAGCGGCGCAGTCAGGCCCCGGAAGCGCAACACGGCGACCAGCAGGCGATTCTGCCAACCGGGAATGCAAACGACCCGGTTGCGGCGCAGTGCCGCAAGGGACGCGCGCACAACCTCATCGGTTGAACTCCAGAAGATACGCGGGATCGATGTGCGTTCAAAGCTGGCATATTCGGGCGTATCATGAAACTCGGTGTAGGTAAAGTTGGGGCAGAGCGCCTGCACCCGCACCCCCGTCCCGGTCAGTTCGGTAGCAAGCGCCTCGGTAAAGCTGGTCAGGTAGGCTTTGGTGGCGCAGTAGTTGACGCGGTTCGGCAGCCGCAGAAACGCCGTGACCGAGGAGACATTAATGATCCCCCCGCGCCGGCGGGCCAGCATCCGGGGGAGCGCAGCACGGCAGAGGCGCATACTGGTCGTCACATGGACCTGGATCATGGCGCTGTGTCTGGCGACATCAACCTCGGCAAAGAGGCCGGTGGTGCCAAACCCGGCGTTGTTGATCAGGAGTTCCAGCGTATCCAGGCGGGCGATCTGCTTTTCGAGCTGCTCCACATCGGCGGGATTTGCCAGGTCGGCAACCAGCACCTCGACATTGACGGCGTGAACGGTCTTGAGTTCATCGGCCAGGCTGCGCAGGCGATCTTCGCGCCGGGCGACCAGCAGCAGATCATACCCCAGAGCGGCCAGGTGGCGGGCGAAGGTTGCGCCAATCCCACTCGATGCGCCGGTAATCAGTGCGGTGCGGGGGCGGCCATTGGTTAACCCGCCATCATTGGCAGGGGCGCGCAGCCGTCGCCAGGCGAACAGCCCCCCCAGCAGACCGGCAAGCAGGCCCAGCTTCGACCACCAGTTGCCATTTTTATGGGCCTCCGTGGTATGTTTCATCGCAGCCTTCCTCATCACTATTCTGCTTCCATCTGGCCGGTTGTCGCCTCAACTAGTTCAACCAGCCCGCCAATCAGCGCCGGATCTTCATTCGGCAGGGCGGCGCGCCGGATCTGCATGCCCAGTTCGGCGGCACGCTGTGCGGCCAGGACATCAATGGCATAGAGCAGTTCTACATTTTCATAAACTGTGCCAATGGGCACATACAGCACCTGGCGCACGCCTGCCGCCTGCAGTTCATCCAGGATGGCGACAACATCCGGGCCGGCCCACTGGCCCATCGGTTCGGCGCTGTGGAACGCCAGTCGCCAGGAGCGTAGGCCCGTATGTTCAACGACGGTTGCGCTGCTGGCCTGCAGTTGCTCTCGATAGCGCTCTTCGGGTTTGCGGCTGCTCTCGGGCACGCTATGGGCAAAGAAGACGGCAACCACACCGGCCGGTTCATCCGGCGCAAAACTTGCCAGGGCCGCCTGCGTCTGCCGGGTGTAGGCCTCCAGAAAACCGGCACTGGTATGCCACTGCTCAATCATGGTCAGCGTGCGCAGTTGGGGATGCTGTTCGCGCGCCTGCTCGAGTGCCCGCCGGTAGTCGCGCAACCCGACCTGCGACGCATGGGGCGCGAGCGGCAGGGCAATGATGGTCTGGACGCCTTCCGCCACCAGCGTACCCATAGCCGCCGTAATCGTTGGTGTCCAGTAGCGGGCGCCCAGGGCGACCCGGTAGCGCGTCCCGTGGCGCTGCCGCAGGGCGGTTGCCAGGGCGGCCGCGATCCGGCGCGGTGCCGGTGTCGGCGGTGTATCGCCCCAGACGCGCAGAAAGCGCTCGCGCAGGTAGGCAATATCTTCCGGCGGGGGTGTTCGTCCGCCATAGTGCCCCGTAAGATATGGCGCAACTTCATCAAGACTGGTGGGCTCGCCATACTCCATCAGGAGCAGGCCAATCGGCGCGGCATGATCGGGCTGTGGGTGCATACAACCTCGCGTTCAGGGAACTATGTTTCGGCATCAGCTATGCCCCCATCATACCAGATTTTGCGCATGGGCGATACGATAGCAACCAGTTGACTGGTTGACAAGAGTTACGCGGTTACGAACCCGAACGGACATGTCGCCTTCGGCAGGGCGGAAGATTCCATGCGGCCGTTGCATCGCCTCCGGCGCGGCGATTGTGTTAACCAGTACGCTCTGTTTTATGCTGACCTGGGTGTTGCAGGCGGCCCGGCACTATCTGGTGAGCCATCGGGAGCCGGTTGCCCAATGACGCCAGTGTCCCCGGCAACCAGCGGACGCACCGAGCAAGCCGAGATGGAGGAGCGCCCGGGTGTTGGCAGTTAGGCCAGAGGCCGGGGATCAACTCGCCGGTAGCGCCAGCAGGTCCAGGTGGTGGGGCACGCGCGGCCCGGCAAAGTAGGCCATAATCTGCGCATTGCTCTGCGGCGTAGTGCTGCGTCCGCCGGTTCGGTCTAAAACAAACAGGTCATAGCCCGGCGCGCGCAAGAGGTTGAGATAGTCTGCGGGGGCAATCTCCGAGATAATCGGCAGCGCAGTGGGGGTAAACTCGCTAAAGATGATTGGCTGGTGCTGCCGGATCACCTGCTGCATACCGCGTAGCGCGCGCCCCTCGGCTCCCTCGATGTCCATTTTGAGCAGATCGATCCGCGGTTCTGCCGCTAAAAATTTATCCAGGATAATCGTTTGCACCTGGCTGGCCCAATCTGCCGGATCGCCTGGCTTGATCTGCCCATTGCTGTCGTCCATATTAAAACCAACGATCTCATCGGCATCGGATACGGCATACGGATGTACAACCACGTTGTCAAAACCGTTGGCCTGCGCACTCCGGGTTAGCAGCGCGGCGTTTTCTGCTCCCGGCTCGAAGGCAATAACCTTCCCGCTGTCACCGATGCGGGACGCCGCCAGCAGGCTGTAGTACCCGATGTTTGCGCCGATATCGACGACAACCATACCCGGCCTGAGCAGTGAGCGCATAACCCCGGTAACGTGCGTTTCATAACTCCGCTTCAGGGCAATCCGCCCCCCGATTGCCCAATCATCAAGCCGAACATACAGCTTGAAATCGCTCAGCTTCAGCAAAACCGGGCGACGGATGAAAACAAAGCGTTTCAACCAGGAACGTTGGGAAAAGAGCACCTGACTCAATCGCGTGCGCATATCTGTCGGCCTTATGTTGCTGCCGAGGGCAGTCTTGTACCGGAAGCGAAAAGAGAACAGCAGCATTTCGCTATCGACCAATTCGCCTCCGGTGGTGAAAGAGAGCAAGATCAAACAATACCCTGCTGCCGCCGGCGATGACTGCGTTTCATCTGATGAAACGTCCGGTTTGATCGGCCACCGCGTAAGTTGTGTGACTTATAGCAAACCGGCAGCAAGTTGTCAATTCGGTGTGGTAACAGCGACCGTCAGCGTATCGCTGATAACAAAGCCGGCGCGTGGCTGAGGTTCCTAACCCTGCGCATGCAATTCCGCCGCGATCAGCGAGAGCCGCCGGCGGATCGAGGCCTCGGTCAGCCCCAGTTGTGCGGTGATAGCCGGGGGCGGTGTACCCTGTATTGTGAGACTCAGCAGTTCCTGATCACCTGCCTGAAGATGCGTCAGGCCGTTCGATACCCGTGGGTCGCTCTGCTGGTGACGGTACTCATCCAGGATCATGCGGGCCATCAGCGGCGTAACCACAATCTCACCCGTCGCTACGGCGCGGATCGTCTCCAGCAACGTGTCGCTGTCGGCCTCCTTGACCAGATAGGCCCGCGCGCCCGCCTTGAGCGCCTGCAACCCATAGGCCGCCTGGTGGCAGACCGTCATAATGATCACGCCAATCGCGGCGGTATCGTCGCTGTCGGTCAGATGGCGCGTGGCCTGCACGCCATCCAGCAGCGGCATGGAGAGATCCATCAGCACAACATCGGGATGCAGCAGCAGCGCCATGCAGTAGGCTTCATAGCCATCAGCGGCCTGCCCGACCACCTCGAGGTCTGGTTCGGCCTCGCAGACCTGGCAGAGAGCCTGCCGGACCATGGGGTGATCGTCAGCAATCATAATGCGGATGAGATGTGCCATTGGGTACCTCCATGCTCCATACAACTGCTCATACAAAAGAGCGACCACCAGCGGTGGTCGCTCACCATTTCTTGCTGCGCTGACGTTGCGGAACTTATGCGGTTTCGGGTTGGACCGCAGCGGCGGGCGCTTCGACCTTCTCGGCAGCGCGGTCGCGGAGCCAGGGCTTGCCGACCGGCAGGACATCGCGGCCAAACACATCGGCAAAGATCAGGTGGGCCATCACGTACCAGGCCAGCAGCGCACAGATCATCAGTTCATAGCCGGCAACGACCGTCATCGCCGGGAAGCCGAAGTGTGCCAGATCCAGCAGGATAAAGCCGATCAACAGGGTGGTAAAGGTCCACGCCAGGGCGCTGTTGATGCGCATCGAGCCGACCCACATAATCGCCGTGTAGAGCGTCCAGGCCACCAGGAACCAGCCCGTGCCCGCCGTGCCCGTCACAAACAGACCCGTCTGATTGCCGATCAAGAGCAGTGCCAGCGAAATCCAGAAGGCGCCGTAGGCAGTGAAGGCACTGTAGCCAAAGTTGTTGCCGGTCTTCATCTCCTGCAATCCGGCAATCATCTGCGCGGCCCCACCAAAAATCAGACCTAACCAGACCACCGGGCCCAGTTCTTCCATCCAGCCAACATTGTGGAACTGCAACACCATAGTGGTTAAACCGAACGCTGCCAGACTGACGACGGCGGGATTTCCTTGCTTCGGGCTTTCCATGATTGACCTCCTCATTGGGCTCAACATATTCTCCATCGGGTGATGGGTCCATCATACCGGACGAACTGCGTAGCGCATAGGGACTCTATGCCCGCTGTGGGCGGGACATTTGTCCCACTTCAATAATGTCAAGCGGTTGTAACCCCGGTCTCAGGCGATATTCATCGGCGGGTTGCACCATGGGACAATGGGACATGGGAACGCTGACCGGCAAGCTGCCGGTGCCACTATTCTCGTGGTAGCATGTCATACGGAACCACACTTTGCAATGTGACACGCGTTACGCGGTGGTTCATCAAACCGGGCGTTTCACCCGCTGGACGGCAGAATCGCCTGCGGCAGCATGATACACTTTTGATCTTCTTCTGCCCTGCCGGAGGCGAAATGCTCTGCCGGGTCAGTGACCGCGTACGTCGTGGATGTGATAGGACGTTGCCTGTGAGACCGATTTGTTGTCATAGCCACAGAGAACACCGAGGACGCAGAGATGATGAACAGGAATGTGCCGCCCCTGTGCCCGTGGCCCACGGTACGGTAGATTGCTGTTTTGATGGCAAACTGGTATGAGACCGTGGAACAGTGGAGTAGTTGAGAAGAAAGGGAAAACTGTATGCCGACACTTGCCGAGCAATTTCGTCCCTTTGCCGAGCGTATGCGCCAGGCGGGCCGCCACGAAGCCGAGATTGCCACCTTTGAAGCCTACTACCGCCAACTGGTTGCGGGCCAGACCGGGCTGATCGCTGAGGAGGAAATCACACCGATTGAGACACTGCCGGATGCTGAGAGCTTCTCGGCAAATCTGGCGGACACCGGCCAGGCGATGCTAACCAAAACCATCCTGCTCAAGTTGAACGGCGGGTTGGGCACGAGTATGGGTATGGAACGGGCCAAATCGCTGTTGCCGGTGAAGGATGGGCTCTCCTTCCTGGATATTATCGCGCATCAGGCCGTGCGTGCCGGAACGCCGCTGGTGCTGATGAACAGCGAACATACCGATGCCGACTCGCTGGCGGCCCTCCAGCGCTACCCCGATCTGCACCGGAAGGATATTCCGCTCAGCTTCCAGCAGAGCATTTTCCCCAAAATTACCCAGGCGGACCTGCAGCCGGTGGACTGGCCGGAGAATCGGCAACTGGAGTGGTATCCACCAGGGCATGGCAATATCTACCTCTCGCTGATTATTAGCGGTATGCTGGACCAGTTGCTCGCCGCCGGGTATGAGTATGCTTTTATTTCCAATGCCGATAATCTGGGAGCGGTGATCGACCCGCTGATCCTGGGTTACTTCGCCACCCATCAGTATCCCTTTATGATGGAAGTGGCCGACCGCACTGAGGCGGATAAGAAGGGCGGTCACCTGGCCCGCCGCACCGCCGATGGTCGCCTGGTCCTGCGCGAGTCGGCGCAGTGTCCTGAGGCGGAGATGGATGTATTTCAGGATATCAACCGCTACAAATATTTCAACACCAACAATATCTGGCTAAACCTGCCGGGCTTGCGGGATATGGTGGCAGCCGGAAACAACGCGGTACCGACCCTGCCGCTGATCCGCAACCCCAAGACGGTCGATCCGCGTAACAGTGCTTCAACGCCGGTCTACCAACTGGAGACGGCGATGGGGGCTGCGATTGTGATCTTCGAGGGCGCGCAGGCTATTCGCGTGCCGCGTACCCGCTTCGCGCCGGTTAAAACCACCAGCGATCTGCTGGCGGTGCGCTCGGATACCTACCGGCTGACCGAGGAGTACCATATCGTGCCCGATCCGGGTGATGTGCTGGTTGATCTGGACGGGAAGTATTACAAGCTGATTGACGCGATGGAGGCGCGCTTTCCGGCGGGCCCGCCGTCGCTACGGGATTGTCGCTCCCTACGGGTCAAAGGTGATATTAAGTTTGGCGCGGCGGTCAAACTGGAGGGGCATGTGCAATTAGTGCATTCCTCGGAGGGGCAGGCCGAGGTTGCCTCGGGTAGCGTGCTCACGGGTGAACAGCAGTTGTGATAAGGCATGGCCGCATACTTAACATGACTTACGCGGTGAAGGTTTGGACCACGAAAGCCGCGAAATGGGCGAAAAGCGCGAAACTGCTGGTGCTGATAGGCGTTACACGATCTTGTGTTTGACAGTGGATAGTGCCGGCGGCAGCATGGTACCTTTTCTGTCCTTTTCACGAACATGTGGCTCGGAGCGCCACATGTTCGTGAAAAGGAATGGTCAGTTCCACCCTGCCGGAGGCGAAGCCGGTGCTCAGGGCCAGCACCAGGCCAGAACAAACCCCACCGCGTAAGTCGTGTCAAATAACTGGTGTTACGCGGTCGGTTCCAAATCAGATGTTCATCTGGATGAACGCCCCAATTCGCCTCCGGCAGGGCGGAAGATTCCATTCTTGTTCACAAAAATGTTGCACATTGTGCAACATTTTTGTGAACAAGATAAAAACAGTACCATGCTGCCGCAGGCGATTCTGCCGTTCACCGGGTGAAACGCCCGGTTTGATGAACCACCGCGTAAGTTCTGTCAAATAACGGTATGGTTGAGGCGCGCCAGGGTCACAGGGAACCGCATATCCTGCACGGCTGTGCCGCTGTGCGCGCGGTTGTTTGAACAGCAGTGACGGCTTCACCGGATTTGCCATGTTGTGCTACAATCATACTGACTTTCCTATGCCATTCCAGTTTTCCTTCATCCGTAAACTGTTGACACATAACCAGTAATAACTGTTCAATGAACCAGGAACCACGACGAACCACGCGCCCCGTTCGCCGCACGCCTGCCCGCGCCCGGCGACCTGCGCGAAGAAAACGCTCGGTGATCAGCCTGCCCCGCATTGGCCTGGTGCTGGCGGTGGCATTGCTGATTCTGCTGGGCACCTGCAGCACGCCGCCATTGCGTCTCTGGTCCTCATCACAGGCGCAGTTACCGGCGCAACTGGGTGAGGACATCAGCAACCACCCGACGACCATTCCGCGCCTGCCGACCGTAACGCCCTGGCCCTCGCCTTCGGCTACGGTGGGAGTAATGGCGAATATGTTGCCGACGCCGCTGCCCCAGCCGACCATCCCGCCCATGCTGCAGCCATCTGTGGCCTCGGTGCCGCTTGATAAAGTTGGCGTGCTGATCGACACCTATGTCCAGGATCTGGCAAATGCCAACTTTTTCAGCGGGTCGATCCTGGTGGCCCACAGGGGCGAGATCCTGATCAGCAAGGGCTACGGTATGGCCAATGCCGAGGAGAACCGGCCCAATACGCCCCACACCCGGTTTCGGCTGGCTTCGGTTTCCAAGCCGTTTACAGCTATGGCAATTATGCAACTCCATGCCCGGAATCGCCTCAATATCAGTGATCCGATCTGTACCTACCTGCCGGACTGTCCCCCGGCATGGCAGCCGGTGACGATTCGCCATCTGCTGACGCATACCTCCGGCATCCCGAACTACACCGATTTTGCCAACTTTGAGCAGACCGAGATGTACCCGACCAGCGTGGAGCATCTGATTGATCGCTTCAAGCACGAGCCGCTGCTGTTTGAGCCGGATGCGCTCTACAGCTACAGCAACTCGGGCTATGTGCTGCTGGGGGTGATTATTGAGCGTGCGTCGGGGACATCGTACGCCGAGTTTGTCGAGGAGCAGATCCTCAAGCCGCTGGAGATGTGGAATAGCGGCTATGATTTCAATCTTGATTATGTGACCGACCGGGCGCTGGGCTATGCGGCTGTTGGGCAATCTGCCAATCCGATTGATCCCTCCACGCTTTACGCGGCGGGCGCGCTCTACTCCACTGCCGAGGATCTCTACCGCTGGGATCAGGCGCTCTACACGGAGAAGTTGCTGCCCCGGTCGCTGCTGGACGAGATGTTTACGCCCCATCTGGGGGAGTATGGCTATGGCTGGCGGATCAGCGGCAACTATGGTCGCCGCACGCTTAACCATGGCGGCCTGATCAACGGCTTCTCCAACTACATGGCGCGCTATCCCGACGAGCAGTTGACGGTGATTGTGCTGAGCAATCTGCAATCCACCGACGCATACGGCATCGGCAAATACCTGGCCCAGTTGGTGTTTGAGTCGCAGAGTCTGTAACGAGAACCGAGAACCGAGAACCGAGAACCGAGAACTGAGAACCGAGAACCGAGAACAATGCGTGCCTGGTAGATCTTCAGAGGATTACGCATCTGTTCCTGGTTCTCGGTTCTTTCTACCGGATACGGAATACGGAATACGGAATACGGAATACGGAATACGGACTGCGAACTAATGCTCCTCATCGTGGGCGCAGCCGAGCCGCCAGGCGCGACCATCGCGGGCAATAAACTCGTTGGCCTCGTCCGGTCCCCAGGTGCCTGGCTCGTAGGTTGCCAGCGGCGGCGCAGCGGCGGTCTTCCATCCCGCCAGAATCGGGTCGATCAACTCCCATGCGCGTTCAATCCCGTCGCTGCGGGTGAAGAGCGAGGCATCACCGTTGAGCGCATCCAGCAGCAGTCGTTCATAGGCATCCGGCAGCGGCTTGCCCTTAAACGAAGAGCGGTAGTGAAACTCCATATCGACCGAGCGCGTCTCGACCATTGAGTCAGGCACCTTGGTCTCAAACTTGAGATGCATTCCCTCGTCCGGCTGGATACACATTGCCAGAATGTTCGAGGTAAAATCGGCCTCCTCCGGCAGTGGGAACATCATGTGCGGTGGGCACTGGAACTGAATGGCGATCTCGCTGGTCTTATGTCCCAGCGCCTTGCCCGAGCGCAGGTAGAAAGGCACACCCTTCCAGCGCCAGTTGTCGATATACAGCTTGAGCGCGGCATAAGTGGCCGTCTGCGAGGCGGGGGCGACGCCCGGCTCATCGTGGTAGCCGCGATACTGCCCACGCACCGTATCCGGCAGCTCGATTGGCCGAATTGCCGAGAGCACCTTGACCTTCTCATTGCGTACCGCATCGGCATTGAAGGATGCGGGCGGCTCCATCGCCACCAGCGAGAGCAGTTGCAAAATATGGTTCTGGAACATATCGCGCAGCACACTCGCCTTGTCGTAGAAATCGCCACGCTGGCCCACCGGCACCGTCTCGGCCACCGTGATCTGGACATTGTCGATGTAGCGGCGGTTCCAGACCGGCTCAAAGATCGTGTTGGCGAAGCGGAAGAAGAGAATATTCTGCGCCGTATCCTTGCCCAGATAGTGATCGATCCGGTAGATCTGCTGCTCCTCAAAAACCGCATGCACTGCGGCGTTGAGCGCGCGCGCCGACTGTAAATCATGCCCGAAGGGCTTCTCGATGACCACGCGGCGTTGGCCTCCGTCGGGGCGGCCCATTCCCGCCGCGCCCAACTGCTCGATGATCGGGACAAACAGCCCCGGCGCGGTCGCCAGGTAGTAGAGCCGGTTGGCCGAACCATCTTCTAACTCGCGCAGGGCGGCGTCCAGGTTCTGGTAATCCTCCAGGGTTTTGGCATTGCCCGGCACATACCAGAGCTGTTCGGCAAAGGCATCCCAGGTTGCGGTATCAAATGCGCCACCGGCGAACTTCTCCGCACCCGCACGCATCCGCGCACGGAACTCGTCATTGCTGTAGGGTCGCCGCGCAGTGCCGACGATGCGCGTGTTGGCGGGCAGGCGCTCTTTGCGGTAGAGATTGAACAGTGCGGGTACCAGCTTCCGCTGCGTCAGGTCGCCCGATGCGCCAAATATGATGATTGTGTTGGAAGTAGTCATTGAACTCCTCATTTGCACGGGTTACGCGGTTGCTGACCTGGAAAGGAGTTTCGCCTCCGGCAGGGTGGAATGGGACATCCTTTTTGGAAAAATATGGCTCTTTGAGCCATATTTTTCCAAAAAGACTGGGATGGCTCCAGCTTTTG
>DAOTVB010000067.1:0-7653 GCA_034436755.1 Chloroflexaceae bacterium
GGCACCCGACTCCACGCGGTCAACGTGGAGCAGCCCGAACACCGAGTAGTGAGACTGTAGCCAGCCTGGGATGGCACGGAGTAGCGAGGCGGTTAGTAGGGCTGAATACACCACAGAAACCAAACCGACACAACAGGAGAGCAGGCATGGCTACACGCACACCACGCCAGATCGACCGGATCGCGCCGGCGCGCGTGATCGCGGATGCAGAGTCGGCGCTGTACGCAGCGTACGAATACCTCGAGGAGCCGCTGCAATCGTTGAAAAACAATGCAGTCCGAAAGGCCGGGGATGAGCTATTTCGGGGGCTTCGTCTCCAGCCAGGCAACAAGAAGGTTGAAGTGAGATCGAGAAGTCGGGAGAAAACGCACACAGTTTCGCTTGAGAACGGCCAGTACACCTGCACATGCGAGGCGTGCGCAGAACAAGAACAACCATGCTGGCACATTGAGGCAGTGCGGCTAACGGGCTACATCCTCGACAGTCAGCAGGAAGAGCCAGAGCCGGAAACAAAGGTCGTGCTGGTTGAAAAACTGGGACGCCTGCGTGAGGACGAGCGGCAGCGCTGGGGGCAAAACTCCATCCCGCTCACACGCAGCCAGGTCGAAACGGCAACCCGCAACCAGATCGATATCTGGATCGCGGCAGCAGAAAGCCGGATCGCGCGACATGCATACAAAATCTACTTGCAGGAGCAGCAACCGCAGCAGACACAGGCAGAGCGGCAGGCGCAGGCGCAGGCAGCGCTTGAGGAGTGCTATCCATAAGCAAGTCCGGCCCACCCGCCCGGCAGGTGGGTGGGCCGGACAGAGGAAAACGATGATCTACCTGATCCACTTCTCTAAGCCTATTGGAAGCGACAAAAAAATGGCACAGCACTACATTGGCTATGCCGAGGGCGATCCGGCGGCGCGACTGGCGCTTCACCGCGCCGGGCGTGGGGCGAAGATTACACGCGCTGCGGCGGAGCGGGGGATCGGGCTAGAGATCGTCCGGACCTGGCCGGGCGACCGGGCAGTTGAGCGACGGCTAAAACAGCGCGGCCACGCTGCGAAACTCTGTCCGGTCTGCAATCCGCAGCACTGGCAGCGCAACGGCGTGCTACCGCTGGCGACGCAGCTTGAGTTTGACCTCTTCGGCGATGAGGTGTGGCCCGAGCTACCAGAGCGGGCGAAAAAGGTCTGTTGGGCCGAGATCCAGGCGCAGATCGGCACCTTCGCAACAACGTGCCGGGACTACCCGGACGTGACCGCCGAGGAAGCGGAAGAACTTTTGCAACGCGGAATTATCCCGTTTTAGCGACAGGAAAGGAAGCGACCAATGACCATCGCCCAACCGGAAGATATCAGCTATGACCTGGCTTTCGAGGCTTACCGCAACAGCAGTTTTGAGCCGGAGAAGCGTGCCGCGTCTGCGCAACGCACCTACGCCGACGATGTGAACGGTGTGTATGCGGAGATGGAGCAGCTTTGCACGAATGATGCGCAGCGCACGATCCTGGCGATGGAGATGCAGCGCTTCAAGGAGAACTATCTGAAGCACTACACCGCTATCTTACATGCGCAGAGCAGGACAGCCGGCGCTTTTGTTGTTGGCCCGGCGAAGTTCCCCACCGAGCGCAACCAGCGCCGGCTCGACACCGAGCAGCGCCGGCGCGAGGAGTTTGCGACCTGGCGCGGCAAAGCCCGGGCGGCGATCAAGCGGAAGCTCCTTGCAGCGCGCACTGATGACGAGCAGGAAAGCGCCGACTGGGCCGTGTTGCGCCGCGACCTGGCCGGGAGCCTGGCGATTATCGCCGGGATCGATGCGGGCACGGAGCCCTACACCCGCTCTGCCTTTGTCAATAGCATCGCCGGGAAGGTTGAGCGGCTGGCGCAAAACGGGCAGGTAGCCCTGGTTGAGCAGGCGCTCGATCTGGTCACGGCCTACAATGCCAGCCATAAGAAGCCCGCGATCACCAGGAGACATAAATTCTGGACATTTGGCGACCTGGCGCGGCAGCAGGCCCAGGCAGCCCGGCAGGATAGTGTGGCCCAGGTAATTGCCACCGGCGCGGGCTGGCGGATTGAGCGCAACCCGGACCTTGACCGGGTGCAGATCTTTTTTGACGAGAAACCACCGCAGGCACTCCGCGACAAGCTCAAGGGCGCGGGTTGGAAGTGGGCACCGAGCAGGGGAGCATGGCAGCGGAAGCTGACAGAGAACGCTATTGCCGGCGCACGGCAGATTGTCGGATAGCGACCACCACCATCCCGGGGGTCGCGTTACGCGACCCCCGGGGATGGTGGTCTGCACCGTCCTGCGCAGCGTCATGATCGTCATTGTTTGCTGCGGTGCGCTGTGCTATACTGCGTCTTATGAGCACGAAGTATAAAATCAATTCGAGGCTGCCGGAACTGTTGGGCCAGCACATGCACACGCTCTCATCGTTCTGCCGGCAGTATAACGTGCCGCAGGGTACGCTGCGCGCTGCGCTGAATCCAGAGGCGTACCCCGACCGTGCGGGGGGGGTGCAGCCAAAGACGGCCTGGCGGCTGGCCCGTGCCTGGGCCGCGCTGACGGGCAAGGATGAACAAGCAGCGTTCGCAGAGATCATTGTGATCGAGGAAGAAGAGTAAGGTATTTGCATGAAAGGCCGCACGCCACCGCGCACCGGCCCGACCCGCCTGCGCCTCTATGACCGGGTGCGCGCGCTCGATTCTGACTTTCCTGATTGCCCCGTCATCGTGGCCGATGCCATCGCAGCGCAGATCGATGCATTGCCCGGCGAAGATCATACCCCACCGGCGCGGGCGTACGGAGTGGTAGTGCCGCCATTTCGACGTTTTTTCGTCGAGGCGGAGACGACGGTTGATGGAACGATGGTGCAGCGCGGGGTGCTGGTTGAGGACATCAGCGCGCAACTCCGGGCCGGGACGTTGCATCCACAGCACCCGGTGCCGCCGGGGAGCCACTGGGCCATGTCTATGAGCGGGTGGTTGTGGACGGGGCAGCTCTTCGCCTACCCCGGGGTGATGCTGTTCCACCTGGGCACTGATGGCACCCTGCTTGACGACACCGAACGGGTGCAGATTATCCGCCACGCCGATCGCGGCCCGCGCTACCTCGACATTCGCGGCCTGGTCAATCACGCGCCATTTGTGTTGAAGGCGATCTCCGCCATGCACCAGCGATGCGAGGCCGAGCACGTCACGCCGACCAGGCAGCAGCGGCGCGAGGCCGAGCGGAAGCATCAGGCCAGCCTGAAGGAGTATTACATCCTGAAGGTTAAAGCAGTGCAGGAGCCGCGCGCGTTCTCGGAGGTGGGCCAGGCACAGCGGGTGCAGGGTCAGCGCCGCGAACATGTGGTGCGAGGGCATTTTCGCTGGTATTCAGAAGAAAAGCCGCTGTTTGGGAAGATCAGCGGTATGGTCTGGATCGGCGAGCATCGGCGCGGGGCAGATGATATCGGGCGGATACGGAAGGATTATGCGGTCGAGGAGTAGCTGCGCCGACCTCCGCTGCTCTGTTGCAATTGACTGCGAGAAGCAATGATTTGCATTGGGACGAGTGCCGCGTGGTGCCCGGTTTTCTGGTGCCCGACCCGGCGTTGCGCAAGCTTCTTTGAACGGTATTGCCCCTAACCCCTAACCCCTAACCGTTCACACCGTTGCCACCGCCGAGCGCAGCCTGGCCGCGCTCCAGCAGCTCTTCGCCGCCGACATCGACGACGAGTTGCGGCAGGACATCGACAGCACCATTCAGACGTTGCAGCAGTGGCTGGACAGTGAGACCGCCACCGCGCCACCTGCGCTGTAGGGACACCACGCAACGGGTCTCCCACATACACACAGCCCGCCAGGTTTCCCCAGCGGGCTGTGACCAACCGCATGCGCTCCATCCGGTACAGGGCCGGCTAGTCGGCCTCAAGCTGGGCGATAGCCGGTTCAGCCGGCTCCCGCTCCACCTCCTCCTGCACTGCCTTGACCAGGGCAAAGGCTTTATTGCGATTCCCACCAACAATGTCAACGATATCCGTTGGTGACAGCCCGCTGGTCAGGGCTTTCTTGATCTTGTCACGTTGCCGCTGCGCGGCCTTACTGGTCGCTGCCGGTACGGTATCCGCAGTATCAGTATCGGTATCGGTATCGGTATCAAGGCGCATATCGGGCGTTTTTGCCCGTTCTGCTGCGCGATACTGATACCGATACTCCTCCGTATCCGCCGGGAGCGGCGGCGTCCAGAACCGCTGCGGTGCCAGCGCCGCGCGCCGCAGGCTGAGGATCGGTCCGCGCTCGACCGGGATGATCTGTCCCACCACTTCAACCGTCGTGGGATAGGCCGCCGGCTGGGTGCTCGGGTCCACCGCCACGGCGAATGCACCCAGGCGAATCACCGCGCAACTCTCGCGGAGGTCGCCATACCCGCCCAGCCCCAGTGCGCCCACGCGGTCGGACGTTGCGCCCAGGATGGCGCGCATCTTGCGGGGGCGTCCGGCAGAGATCAGATCGACGATCAGATCGGGGGCCAGATCCTTCAGCTTGCGCATGCATAGTGGGACTTCATCCCACACGATCGTGAGCCATGGTCCCGGATCGCCATGTTTCATCGCCCCGCCGCGCCGGGCGAACTCGGCCCGAATAGCCTGGAGTGTCGCGGCAATCGTCGTGTAGCCGCCGTCATCATCGCACTCGATAACCGGTATGCCGGCCCACTCCCCGGCCTTGCGATTGGGCTGGATCACCACGAGCAACCCCGCCCGGGTCCGGGCCAGCGCCTCCAGCAGCGAACTCTTCCCCTCGCCACTCGGCCCCAGCACCGCCGTATGCGGGAAGCGGTCGGGCATCTGCTGCACGACGGGCCACCAGTCAGCGTGGGGGATGGCACGCGGTGCGGCGCCATTGGCGGACACCGGCGCTAACGGCAGATCGGGCGCGGCAACGGCAACGGGGGCCGGGTGCTGCGGCGCTGTTCCACGCGCATAGCGCCGGCGCAATCCGAATGTGACCAGCGATACGGCTGCCGCAACAAAGAGCAGGACAACCATCAGTCCTTGCAGCCACGCTTCCATCAGTTCCTCCTTACCATCCGCCGGATCGCCAGCGCATGCTCAACCATCCGCCGCTCCGGGAAAATCGCAATCGCCTCGGCAATAATGGTGTAGGCAATGACATACGGCAGCCCGTCAACCGGCAGGCCCCAGGCCCGCCCCAGCGCCTGTAACCCCAGCGCTGACGTGAGCACATCGACCGTCCCGACGGCAATGATCGTCGGGTAGGTGCTGCGCCGACCGGAGCGCCACAAATGGATCTCAATCGAGGCAATCACCAGATGTACCACCATACCAATCGCCCAACCCACCGCTGCCGGGAGCGCCAGCGCCAGCGGGAATCCCAGCACCGTCGTCGCGAAGGAGTTCACCCCGACCACTACCCACTGGACCAACTGAGCGACGACCAGCGCGGTGAAGAACCCGTTCACCAGCCAGAGCGCACCCCACAACACAAACCCACTGAACTCAGCAAAGAGTAACCCGCCGAAGCTGTAGGCGTCCATGTCGGCATCAATACGGACATGGCGTGTCCGGCGCGCCGGCCGCACCGGCCGCACCGGGTGGGCACGCTGCAGAGCCGATTGGGTCCAGGCGGGCGCGACCGGCTCCTCGGAAACCCGCACCTCTGCCGCGTGGGGCGGCTGTACCGGCCGCGCGGGCCGCGTGGGCGCGGCGCGCTCATCGCTAGCCTGACGCTGACGGATTGCCTCTGCACCGGTCAGCATTCGGCGCAGCATATCATTATCGTTCTCAGTCATCCCTGGTCTCCCTGAACCAGACGGCAGGACGCGCTGGGCGAAGGCCCCCACGCGGCGGTGCCGCCGCTGCCCGGTCCGCTTCCGCTTCCTCCGCCAGTCGCCGACGTACCAGATCGGCATTCCTGAGCATCCGCCCAAGCAAATTGGGATCTTCCTGGGAGTTGTTCATGCCATGTCCTCATTATGCTATCATGGCATAGCCCTGGCCATTCCAGGGCCATGGCCGGAGGACGGGTGCCTTCCGTCGCTCCGGTCGCTTGCTGGAGTATAGCACACTTGCAGCGGCGGGCGCGTGCAGGTGGCGCGCGTCGGGCCAGGCCGGGAATGGTGCGTCGCCGGATACGCCTGCCCTCACCCGCATCCCGCCCGACTGCCGAAACCACCGCCCGCTTCGACCAGTCCCTCTCCCCCTCCTACGGCATCCATGCTGATGGAGCGGCGTGCAGGCACCGGAGTCATCGTCGCCGGTGGGGTATCCGTCTGCTGGGCGGTCTGGATGACCTGCTGGTCGTGGGGCAACAACACCTGGCCCAACTCCTCCGTAGCGGCGCGCACACGATTGGGACACACCTGGACCAGACAGAGCCGCTCCAATACGGTTGTGGCCTGCGCAAACGAATCCTGTGTCGCGCCGAGGAACGCGAGCAGTTCGTGCAGGCCCGCACTGAGCCCACCGGCACAGACCTGACGTTGGGCATCCAGGGGCGTGGCCCCCTGCCGACAGGTCGGACAGTGATAGTAGGCGCGGGTGTACGTAATGGGGCCCAGCACGGTGGTCACGGTGGCAGGACGGAACCGCAGATAGCGCGCCTGCGCGCCACAGGTACATGGAATATCCGGAGCCGGGGACTGGGCTACCAGTTGGCACATGCTGCTCAACAATGCCGTGCCCAACTCATGCACGAGTCGCACGACGTGCGCTTCGATCTCCTGAAGCGTATGCGGGTTGGCTTGACCCCAGGCACTCAACGCGCGCGCCATCCGTTCCATCTGCTCGGTCATGGTCGTCACAAACTGATCGGGAGTGAGCCGATCTGTGGTACGATTCGTCATACCCGCCTCCTTTGGGATATCGGTGGTTTCTGTTCACCTCCACCATACCCGATGAGGCGGGCATGCTGCAACGCTCTGACAACGCATGCTTGCACCCGCGGTGTACTATCCGCTTGAAGATTGCGTCAATTCCTGCTAGAATGCAAGGATAACCTGGTGAACGAATGATCGCGTTCACCAACGGTTCCAACATGGACTTTACTGCGGGATACGAGAAGCGCGTGGGGGCCGCTGCCGACCTTACACCAGCCCCACGCTGCATACGGAAGAGCACGCCCATCATGTAAGACGGACGGACGCGAGGGACAACGCACCCACGGGTGCAGCAGCGACACAGAGAACACAGCGACGCCGATCGCTGGACATGAAAACGGCCCCCGACCCTTATGCTTGGCGGCGAATGGTCGAAGGCCAGACTCTGTCCAGTGCCACATGCGTGGCGTGGTTTCGTGTTGTCTGCTCCTATGATACCATCCACTGATCCTGTCGTCAAGTCTGATTGCGGACGCAGTGGGTGGCCCAGGAGCCAGTATGTGCAGATATGCCCCCATGCCAACGATCGTTCTGCCCGCCCGGCCCGCCGCCATGCCGATCCGGTGGTCGGCCTATCCGCCCGGCATTGCCCCCGGTGAGGTGCCGCGATGATCGATGCTCCCACCACCACCACCGGCACGGACGATGATCTGGTGGCGTTTTGTGTGCGCAACGCCAACCCGGAACTCTGGCGCACCACCATTCCGCTGGTCGTCCGGCTCCGCTGTGACGGCCATAAGGGGCTGATTGCCACCTGGACCGCTATTCACTGGCTGA
>DAOTVB010000068.1:0-5663 GCA_034436755.1 Chloroflexaceae bacterium
GATAACAGCCGTTGCGTACCAAGGGCTGCTAACACCGATAGCGCCAGCATGGTCAGCACAACGAAGCGGATCGGATAGCGCGAGATACGGACCAGCGGCATTTCGTACAACACTGCTCCTGGTAAGGGAATATCAGTAATCGTACCAAACAACTGCAACCGCGGCCCCATTGCCATAACACCAAACACGACCGCACTTGCCAGCCAGAATCCACCTCGCCGTCGGCGCACGCCAAAGACTGCCAGCGATAGGGTTACCACGCCAAGATAGGCCGTTTTGTTCTGTATATGCGTGCGGGCTTTATACTGCTGTGCCTGTGCTGCTGCCTCACCCCACACTGGATGCAGTTGACCCGGAATAAGAAAGTCGGCCAGGTCTGCCGAGTGTTCCAGGCGAAAGCCTGGCCCACCTTCAGTTGCAGCGGTAGGCGTACGTGCAGCTAACCGGGCTGTCGGTATCAGAAGCGGCAATACCAATAACATGGCAAAGCCGAGCGACAGGCTTATCGGCAGGATGGCCTGAATACGTCGCCGGCTCCAGACCTGTGCCAGCGTATACCACGCGCCCCAGAGTAACGCAAACAGAAAATACTGCCAGTCACAGAGGACATTAATCGCTACAACCAACCCTGCCGACAGCATATTCCGCCAATCGGGTGATAGACGAGCTCGACGCAGCAGTAGCACCGCTAATGGCAGCCACTCGGCTGCCATCATATGGGTGTGTCCTCCATATACTTGAGTCAGCAAGTAACCACTGGTTGCATAAATGGTCCCGGCTACGAGTGCTGCATGGCTATCGTTAGTTACATCTTTCGCCAGGAGATAAGCAGTATAACCACTTACACTTAACGAGAAAATGATCACAAAGTTGTAAGCCGCTACTAAGCCAAACAGCGCCTGCACGGGAAACGAAATCAAGAAGTTAATTGGATTGAATGTATGGAGCAAGAGACTCGTGCCATGGGGATAGTAGATTGCAGTAGTATAGTAGGGGTTCTGCCCACGCAATAATGCTTCTTTGAACCACCACATATTCCACATATTCTGCCAGCTATCGTAAGCAGCCCCAGGTACCGCCGTAGTAAACTGAGCCATCAGAGGCCAGGTCATAAGCAGGGCTAATGCTGTATAGAACAGCAACGGTATACCATGATATTGTGCAAATGTAGAGACCCGATAATACATCTTGTTACTTAGTCCCTTTGAACATACAACAATTCCACTCGTTTGTTTTATATATAAAACGCCAAAAACCAAAATGTTGGTGGTGGCTATGCTTGGATAATTGTCGCCGCCGTGCCGAGCCACATCGTCGTCACACCCGGATGCCCGGTCTGGTTTGTGTTGACATAATCGCCCGTGAGCAGCGCCTGCTGGAAGCGCTCCGAGCGTTCAAACCATTTGGACGCCTCGTCAATCGTTACAAAATCCCCCAGCGCCAGCGCCCGCGGCAGCAGCGCCAGAACAAACAGTCCCAGGACAATCGCGGGCAGCGCAAAGCGCGCACGCACCTGCCACGCCGGTTGCGCACCAGTCTGGTGCGCGGTTCGTGCCGAATGCGGCTCCTGGCGGGACGTTGTGACTTCAGTATGCGTCATCCAAACTTTCCACAGACTACGGATTTCGGACTACGGACTACGGATTACGCTCTATGGCTGCCTCAAGCACTGCCACGCCGACCGCCCAGGGTGCGCGCTCCATATCGAGCAGGCCGGTTTCGCTCTGAATATGCACAACCACCGACTGCGCCGCTGCACAGTCCGGTTGCTCCGCCAGCGATAGCATCACCTCCTGCGGCTCACCCGTCAACACCACCCGTTCCCGGATAGCGCTGCCTGCCACCCGGATGCGTGCCTCCCGCCCAGCCGGGCCACGCAATCGCAACGTGAGCGTGCCACAGCCACCACTCAGGCGTAACCGTCCGTGGCCCAGCGTCCAGCGTCCCTGCGTCAGATCAAACGTAGCCGGCGCAAACCCGGCGTAATGCCCTAGCGCGGCCGGCTCACCCGGTACAATGCGGTCGGGAGCAGGGGTGCGCGCGTTATTCCAGGCCCATGCGTAGAGATCATTATTGTCGCGGCCATAGCTATCAATCGCCGCCAGCGCGCTTTGCGCCTCCTCCGGGTCGTCGCGCAACGCGGCGGTCTGGATGCGCATGGCGTGGGCGTACAGGTTGCGCTGCTCCAGTTCGGTGGCCTGGCGATAGAACGTGGCTGCTTCCGCTGTATCACCCTGTTTCAAAGCCAGGTCCGCCAGATCGATCAGGCGGAGCGCATTACCCGGATCGATCTCGCGCGCCTGCTCAAACAGCCCTTCAGCCCGTGCCAGGTCGCCCCGCGCCACTGCCCAGCGGGCCGGTACCGCATAGCGCTCGCCCTTGATCCAGGTGACATAATTCCAGCTAAAGATCAGCCCGAGAAAGAGCAGGCATCCGAACAGTGCCGGCAGCGTGCGGTAGTCCCGCAGGTAGCGTCCCGGCCGCCGGAGGGCGCGCGGCAACTGCAGCAGAGCATACGCACTAAACGGGATCAGTGCGCAGACCAGCGGCAAGCGCAGTCGGGGATGCGCCACGGTGATGGCCGAAATCAGCACACCAAAGGCCAGCCAGAGCAGGGTCGGCAGCGCGCGCCGCCACGAGGGGGCAAAACTCAAACCGATAATCCCCAGCAGCATCACCAGCACATACTGCGCATCCGCAATCAGCGTCACCCGCAGCGGATTCTCCCCCGCGCCCGTCACCACATGATCATCCTGCGGGCTGATCGTCACCAACTCACCCGTGGCAAAGTTGCGTAGTTGCAGTGTAAAGAGCGAGGCAACCTTGTAGCGCATCCGGGTGACAAACAGCCGCGGATCGGCGGCAATCCGCTCAACGGTCATGCGCACCGCCAGCGCCTGCCGGTCGGCCGGGTTTTCTACCGCCGCCAGCCGGGCTTCGCCCTGCTGCTGATCCGCCTCCCCCTGCACCATCCCGTACCACATGCTGATACCGCCGTTGGTATCCACCAGGATCATCCGCTCGTGAACCGCATAGTTGCGTGCGGTCCATGGCCCGATGGTCAGGACTGCGCCCACGCCAAGCAGCACAGCCGGCAGCAGCGTGGACCAGGCGGGGCGCACACCGCGCCGGGCCGGCCAGTTCTGCGCCGGTTCCGGGTTCTTGCGCCAGCTAAACAAAAAGATGAGCAGCATGCTCATTGGAATGAAGAAGAGTGCTACCGCCCGGGTCAGCGCCGCCAGGCCTAGCACGATTCCGCCGAGCAGCGCCATCCAGCGGTTGCCGGTGACCAGCACCCGGTCCAGCAGTGCCAGCGCCAGAATAATCAGCGGCACAAACAGCGCCTCGGCAAACAGCACACTGCCAAAGCTCGCCAGTGGCACAAACAGCGCCGCGATTACCCCACTCAGCAGCGCAACATTGGGCCGTTCAAACAGCCAGCCCCCCAGCAGCACAAAGGTCAGCACACTCAGCGCCGAGAAGAGCGCCTGCCCCAGCAGTGCCAGCGCGACGTTGATACCGCCCAGGAAAAACATAAACGCCAGAAATGCCGGGTAGAGCGGTGGACGCAGCCACTTGCCCGTATCATCGTAGCCGCCGTGCAGCAACTGTACTGCGGCCCGGTAATACTCCTCCGGGTCGGCCGGTTGCACGGCTCCGCTCTGCGCCTGTAGCGACCAGAACGCCACCCGCAGCGCCACCGCCATCACCAGCACCAGCGCAATCGCCCACCATCCGCCCGCCTGCCGTATGACTACTCCCCCCGAACGTTTCGTTTCTTCACTCATCAGCCACCACCCGTCGCGCCAGCAGCAGATCATCCCGGTCGGCCAGAATGGTCCACTCCGGCGAGGTGCGGATCTCCGTGACGAAATCGCGCCGTTCGGCCGTCTCCTGGAGCGCGCTGGCGCGGGTGTCGATAAACAGATACTCGGCCTGCTCCAGCGGCGGGAACATCGGTCCATGCGGCAAATAGTAGATCGCGCGGCGCGGCATCATCCGGGGTGCCAGAAATGATGTCGTCGCCACAGATGCATCCGGCGGCACCATCGCCCGCAACTCTTCCATCACCGCGATGCGCGCCGGATCTTCCCGGTAGCGCAGTGTTGTCACAACCGGGTTCTTGAGCAGCAGGTTGATCGCCAGCGCATAGACCAGCAGGCCACCCAGCGCCAGAAATGCCACCTGCCGGTTGTCCCGTCCGCGTTGTTTGTCGCGCGCGCGCCACCAACTCCAGAGCCGCGCCCCGCCGACAATTGCCGCCAGCAGCAGCCCCGGAATAACCAGCGCCTGATACTGCTCCCGGATGGTAAACTGGTGAACCCGCGTCGAGAGCAGATTCATCGCCAGGATCGGACTGGCAAGCAGCGCCACATCCGGTGCAAGCAGCGGCAAAAACGCCAGTGGCAGCAGCATCAAAGTTAGGTAGCGTAGTTTGGGTGGCGTCAGCATCAACTCCAGCGTATCAACCGGGTGGGTGACAATCGTCCAGACAATCTCGCCGGCACTGTTCCCCAGGTGCGAGTAGTAGGCCAGTTGCGGACTCGTGCCCGGCCAGGTTTTATCATACGACCGCCCGATCTGCCCGGCCTGTGGCTGATAGTCGTCCCGGTAAAAGGCGGGCACGATATACGCTGTCGAGAGATAAAACCAGGCCAGGCCCAGCAGCAGCGGCGGCAGCGTCCAGCGCCGGCCCAGCCGCCAGAGCCCCGCCAGCAACCCGAACGCAAAGACGACCAGCGACACATCGGTGCGCGCAGTCAACGCCAGCAGCAGCAATCCTAGAAAGGGCCACCAGCGCCGCCGTTGGAGCATGTAGAATGCCCCCAGTAGCGCCGGTATTGCCAGCGTACGCGGCTGCCAGGGCGCACTCATCGTAACAAACCAGAGCGACGGGTAGAGCAGATAGATCGCCGCCCAGCCCAGTCCCGCCAGCGGCGACCCCTGAAAACGGTCGCGTGCAATGCCATAGACCGGCCAGGCCCCCAGCGCCATAAACGTCGCCTGGAAAAAATTCAGCGTCAGCGCCGAGGGAACCAACGCATAAAACGGCACAATCAGCAGGATCGCCGGGATAAAATCCATCCCCCAGAGATGATTGGTATGACGATAGTGCGAAATCTCCAGAAAACGCCCCTGGGTTGTATTCCAGATCGACTGCTGATAATCGATCTGATCATACCCCTGCCCCCAGTGCAGATACTTAAAGGTCAACCCACCAAACAGCAGCAGTGCATAGAGCAGCAGCATACCTGCCAGCACAAACCGATGGTACCGCGCGCCATACGCCGCTAACCGCTGCACGCCAAACGTAACCCGTCGCAACCCGACGGTCGAACCTTGAACCACGTACTGTCCTCTATCCATCTTCAGGTCATCGGTGAACGTATAATGCGAATTACCCAGAGATCAAGCGCCGAAACCAGGGTAAACAGATACACGGTGATAATCAAAAGCCTGCCCCAGCGTCCCCGCTGCCAGTAGCGCTCGGCAAAAACCGCCCAGCAGATGCAGATCGCCGGAACGATATAGAAGAGTTGCTTATCAACCATCGAGATGCGATACCCGGCCAGCATAAAGAACAGCCCCACGGTAAACCACGCCGCCAGGATGGACCAGAGCAGCGGACGGTTACGCAGGGCAATAAAACCGGGAATCGTAAA
>DAOTVB010000069.1:0-8979 GCA_034436755.1 Chloroflexaceae bacterium
CCCCTGTGCGACCTGTGGTACAACTTCTCTGGACCCCGGAAAGCGTGAGCGCCGTTGCTGTGCGTATATGACGATGATGTGCCAGGGTACCGGTTGTACTCGCACAATTAGGTAGTGTATGCATTCATACCTTCTGCATATTCATCTGTGCGGTGCGTATATGCATACTGGGAGCACATCACATAATGCGTATTGCAGTTTTGAGCGTGCATAGCAGCCCGCTGGCGCATCTGGGGGGCAAAGAGGCCGGTGGGATGAATGTCTATGTGCGTGAAATGGCGCGCGAGTTGGCCCGGCGCGGCATGCTGGTTGATATCTTCACCCGGTATCAGGATCGCACACTCTCCACCGTTGTACCGCTTGCGCCGGGGGTACGGGTGATTAATCTGCCGACCGGTCCGGCGGTTCCGTATGATAAAAACTGGGTGCTGACCTATCTGCCGGAGTTTGTCAGTCGGTTACGCTGTTTTGCCGACGGTGAAGATCTGGTCTATGACATTATTCATAGTCACTACTGGCTTTCGGGTGAGGCCGGGATACGTCTGCGCCGGAGTTGGGGGATACCGCTGGTGCATATGTTTCATACGCTCGGCGTGATGAAGAATCAGGTTGCGCGGAGTAGTGAAGAGACGGAAACAGCCCGGCGCATTGCGATCGAACGGCGCTTGCTCCACGCGGCAGACGCCGTGGTTGCAGCTACACCCCTGGATCGGGCGCAGATGGTCTGGCACTATGGTGCCGATGCCGAGCGAATTCATGTTATTCCGTGTGGTGTGGATTTGCAGCAGTTTCGGCCCCAGTCGCAGGAAGCTGCCCGCCGGAAGCTAGGTCTGGACCCTGATCAGCGTTTGCTGCTCTGTGTGGGCCGTATGGAGCCGCTCAAGGGTATGGATTGCCTGATCCGGGCATTGGCACTGCTGCAGCAGCGTCAGCCGGCCTGGTGTGAGCAGTTGCGTGTCCTCCTGATCGGTGGTGCGGCTGAGGATCAGCCCGATCAGTGGAATAGTGAGCAGCGCCGGCTCGCTGCCCTGCGTGATGAACTGGATGTCACTCGCGTTGTTTCCTTTGTCGGCGCGCAACCGCAGCAGATGCTACCCGATTATTATGCAGCTACGGATGTTGTGGCTGTCCCCTCACACTACGAGTCCTTCGGTCTGGTAGCGCTTGAAGCGCTGGCCTGCGCTACGCCGGTAGTCGCCTCGGATGTTGGCGGCCTCTCAAGCACAATTGAGGATGGCCGCAGTGGGTTTCTGGTTCCCCCGGATAATCCTCCGGCACTGGCGGATCGGTTGGAACGCTTGCTGACCGACCATGATCTGCGCCGGCAGATCCAGCATGCAGCGTATCAGCGGGCGCTCTGCTATGGGTGGGATAGTATTGCCCCCCGCATGGCGCTGTTGTACGACGACCTGATCAGGCGGGGGCAGGTACGCCGGCCGGCCATGTCCCAGTTGGCGAATGTATCCTAGCAGGAGGTGCGCGGTAGACAGGCCCCCCGGATGGTTGATCCCGTTAGCAGGGCAGTGTGCCTGCGGCAGCATGGCAATTTTATCTTGTTCACAAAAAATTTGCTCAACGAGCAAATTTTTTGTGAACAAGGGATGGTTTGTTCCACCCGACTGGAGACAAATTTCTTCCGGGGTCAATAACCGCGTAAGTACTATCGTAGCAGGAACCGTGTAATCGAGGGATAACAGTTGAGGAGGAACCCCTATGACGAATGCGGAAACTGAACCCCGACGCGCACTGGTCATTGGTGCGCATCCCGATGATAATGAGTTTGGATGTGGTGGCACTATCGCCAGTTTCGCCGCGCAGGGCTGGGATATTACCTATATCGTTTGCACAAATGGAAATAAAGGAAGTCACGACCCGCATATCAGCAGCTATCGGCTCTCGGAGATCCGTGAGGCCGAGCAGCAGGCTGCGACCGGGGTGCTGGGGGTCAACCGGGTTATTTTCCTGCGCTACAACGATGGTGAACTGGAGCCAACCCCCGCGCTCCGGGCAGAAATGGCCCTCTATATTCGCCACTTCAAGCCGCATGCGCTCTTCACCCATGATCCCTGGAAACAGTATATGCTGCATCCGGACCATCGGGCGGTTGGGTTCGCGGTGATTGAAGGTGCGGTCAATGCGCGCGATCACCTCTACATGCCCGGCCTGGGCCAGATCGGTCTGGTTGTCTGGCGGCCGCAGGCGTTGTATCTCTGGTCGGCGGAACAGCCGGACTACACTGAGGATATCAGCGCAACCCTGGAACGCAAGCTGGCCGCACTGCGGGAGCACCATAGCCAGCTTGACGCGGTTGAGGGTTGGGATCAGCGCGTGCGGCAGCGGGCCGCAGACCAGGGTCAGGCGGCGGGTTTTGCCGCCGGGGAGGCATTTAAGCAGATCGGGCTCTAACGGTATTGCCCTAAATTATAGGACTTACGCGGTCGGTTCCAAACCCGGCATGTGCCTGAATAAACGGCCTGACTCGCCTCCGGCAGGGCGGAAGATTCCATGCTTTTTCACAAAAATGTTGCACGTAGTGCAACATTTTTGTGAAAAAGAAAATAGTACCATGCTGCCGCAGGCGAATCCGACTTCCATCGGGTGAAATGTCCCGTTTGAAGGCGCACCGCGTAAGTCCTGTAAATTACACACGTTACGCAGTCACTAAGCTCGGCAGCGTATTCCGCCGCCGGCAGGATGAAAAAGTACCCTGCTGCCGCAGGCAAAACCGGCTTCCGGGTCTGGCACGCGGACGGAACAGTCCGTACTGCGTAACTCGTGTGAAATATTGTCGTCAAGAGAGCAGCAACCACCGCCGATATCGGCGGTGGTTTGCTTTTTGCGCAAGATCCGGGCGAGGATGATCGGGGCAAATCCGGCTTTGTTGTTTGAAGTGACACGAGCTCGCTTCCGGTCTGGGACGGATTTTGTCTCCTGTGCAAAGGCGGTTGTACCCCTCCGTGATGAGAAATGGCGTTCCAAAGCTCTAAAAAACTGAATTGATCATGCTTGACAACACACTGTCACTGTACTATACTTCAAATACGACTGAAACTTTTTATCCTTCATGCAACAACCTCTATGGCCTGGTCAGAATATAGCTGGTTGCTTTTGCGTAGGATGTAACTGGAGTGGTAGCTCGTTGGTGAGGCGCGTGCTGGAAGCGCCTGGAAAGGGTAGGGGTATGGCTCTAGATCTATCGTTCAGTGTCCTTGATGGGGCTCGCGAGTCACGCGTTCCGGGAGGACGAACCATCGAGGAGATCGAGGCCGACTTTCGCAAGCCGGGGAATACGACCTTCTCCTCGATCTTTGGTGCCGATCCGTTTGATTTCTGGTTAGGACCGTTTTACGTCGGGTTCTGGGGGTTTATTACGATCATTTCGGTGATTATCGGTTCCATCTTCTATTTTTATGGAACTGTCTTCCAGGGGCCCTACTCGTTCCCGCAGAACTTCTTTGCGGGCCGGATTGATCCGCCGCCACCCGAAGTTGGTCTGGGCCTGCAACAGGCAGGTGAGCCCGGCTTCCTCTGGCAGATGACGGTGCTCTTTGGGACGCTTGCCTTCCTGGGCTGGATGATGCGCGAGATCGATATCTCCAAGAAGCTGCAGATGGGCTTCCATGTTCCGATATCATTCGCCGTCGTCGTCTCGTCCTGGCTGACACTGCAAATTATTCGCCCGCTGGCGCTGGGCAGTTGGAGTGAAGGGTTTGTGCTGGGCGTTATGCCGCATCTGGACTGGGTGTCGAACTTTGGTTATCGCTACAACAACTTCTTCTACAATCCATTCCATGCTCTGGGTATTTCGCTCATCTTCTTTGCCACCTTCCTGCTGGCATGTCACGGTTCCGCCATTCTGAGCGCCGTGCAGACCCGGGGGAAAAATGCAGATCCCGAGGAGATTAACGAGTTCTGGCGTGATGTGCAGTACTACTCCATCGGCGAAGCTGGTATTCACCGCGCCGGAGCACTCGCCGCCGCCGCCGGTATTCTCTCGTCAAACCTGTGTATTCTCTTCTCTGGCTGGCCGGTGCAGGACTGGGTATCGTTCTGGGACTTCTGGAATAGCTTCCCCTTCTGGAGCGGGGTCTAAGGTCTAAGCTTAAGCAAGGATTCGATTAAGGAGTAGCAACTATGGCATCAGAAATGGGAGTGCCGCCGAACCGTATTCCGGTAGACCTGGATGTCGGCGGAAGTGAAACTGGACATATCGGGAAGCCCATCTTTGCCAAGTGGCTGGAGCGCCTCGGGTTTGATGCTCAGCTTGGGCCGTTCTACCTGGGTTTCTGGGGAGCACTGTCGTTTGTCTGTGCGGGGGCCTTCACGTTCATCTGGCTGATTACGATGGCTGCGCAGGTGGGGTACAATCCGGTGGCCTTTGTCAAGTACTTTATGGTGCTGCAACTGGATCCGCCACCAGCGCAATTTGGCCTGGCTTTCCCGTCGCTGGCATTGGGTGGCTGGTGGTTGATTGCCACATTCTTCCTGACCGCCTCCATTCTGGCGTGGCAGGTGCGCCTCTGGGAACGAGCGAAGGCGCGTGGCCTGAAACCATACCTGGCGTATGGCTTTACTGGCGCGGTGTTCCTTTACCTGGTCATCTATGTTATTCGCCCGATGATTATGCAGGACTGGTCCGAAGCTCCGCCGCATGGCATCAAAGGGCTGCTGGACTGGACGAATAACGTGAGTGTGCGCTACGGCAATTTCTACTACAATCCGTTCCATATGCTCTCGATCTTCTTCTTGCTCGGCTCAACGCTGCTCTTCTCGATGCATGGGGCAACCATCTGGGCATTGGAGAAGTATGGCGCGCACGAGGAAGAAGCCGAGATTGATGAGCCGGGAACCGGCACGGAGCGGGCGCAGCTCTTCTGGCGCTGGACCATGGGCTTCAACGCCAATGCGTACAGCATCCACCTGTGGGCGTTCTGGTTTGCCTGGCTGACGGGTGTGACGGGGGCAATCGGTGTGCTGCTGTCGGGAACGCTGGTTCCGGACTGGTTCCAGTGGGCCATCGACGCACGGATCAACTATCCGCAGTTGCCGGCTGTGCCGGTGGAACTGCCGCCGCCAACGCCGTAGTCTTTCTAGCGGGTTGAGTCAACCCGGATGACACCGAGAGGAGGGGCACCAGCCGGTGCTCCTCTTCATTTTCTCAATTTGCATGATTTCTCCGCCTGTGCTATAATCAGCCGTGTTACGCGGGAGTAGCTCAGTTGGTAGAGCGACACCTTGCCAAGGTGTAGGTCGCGGGTTCGAGTCCCGTCTCCCGCTCCATAACTAACGAAAAAGCCAGGTGGTTGATCGCTAAGGTCAACGCCTGGGTTTTTTATTAGCCTCAAATATCGCCGCTATCTCCCTGGCTAACTCGCTGTGCTATAATCGGAACAGTAGCGAATTAGCAGTATATTCACTCTGCAAATTCAGCGACAAGGAGCGTTTATAGAGATAGCCGGTACACATTGCTGCCTTGTTTCATCTCCCTCCGCCACTCCCGGCATGCTCCATCCGGCGCGTTCACTGCCCGTCTGATCAACGCAATATCCGCCTAATAGAAACCGCTGTGTGTCACAAATCAGGTGCATGATGTCGCAACCGACCTACCATATTTTCCTGGCCTATAACCCCAATGATCACCCCGCCGTTGAGCACCTGGCCCACCGGCTGGTGCAGGAAGGACTGACCCCCTGGTTCGATGCCTGGAACCTGATTCCGGGTGGACTGGTCCGGGAACAGCACGAGGCCGCCCTGCAGGAGTGTACGACCTGTGCCGTCTTTATTGGTCCCGGCGGCACTGGCGGCTGGCAGACTGAGCAGATGCGTGTAGCGATTGCCCGTCGCGTCGAGGAGCGCGCCAACGGCTTCCGCGTGATCCCGGTGCTGCTGCCGGGGGCCGAGCGGGGTGAACGCAGCCGCCTGCCCGACTTCCTGGTCAATACCACCTGGGTGGAGTTTCGCACCACCCTTGACGACGAGCAGGCCTTCCACCGGCTGGTCTGCGGGATTCGCGGCCTGGAACCCGGCCCCGGTCCCGGTCAGGCGACCTATGCGGGCGTCCTGCCCTACCGTGGTCTGCAGGTCTTCGATGTGGGCGATGCGCCCTTCTTCTTTGGGCGCGAGGCGCGTACCGAGTGGCTGCTCGATGCCATCCGGCCCGACCGGCGACCGGAGAACCGCTTCCTGGGGATTATCGGCCCCTCGGGGAGCGGCAAGTCGTCGCTGGCGCGCGCCGGGCTACTTGCCGCCCTGCAACGCGGTGCGCTACACGGCAGCCAGGACTGGCCGATGGTAATCTTGCGCCCGGGTGTCGATCCGCTGGAGAGCCTGGTGGCGGCGCTGGGTGTGGCCCGGACGGCGGCCGAGATGTCCCAGGAGGTGCGCGAGGTGCGCTCCAGTGAGCGGGCACTGCACCAGGCCACCCGCCTGCGCCTGCGCGATGCCCCGCCGGAGCAGCGGCTGATCCTGCTGCTGGATCAGTTTGAGGAGGTTTTTACGCTCTGCCGGGACGAGGGGGCGCGGGCAGCGTTGATTGCCAATCTGCTCTATGCGGCGCGTGCGGAGCAGGGCCAGACGCTCGTGATTATCACCATTCGCGCCGACTTCTATGGGGCGTGTGCGGCCTACCCGCACCTGGCCGCTGCCCTGAGCGATGCGCAGGATCTGGTGGGGCCAATGACGGTAGACGAACTACGCCGCGCCATCGAGCGCCCGGCCCAACTGACCGGCTGCGAGTTTGCGCCGGGCCTGGTGGACATCCTGCTGACCGATGTGCAGGCCCAGCCGGGCAGCCTGCCGCTGCTGCAGCATGCGCTGTACGAGTTGTGGCAGCGCCGCGAAGGACGGCAGTTGACCCACGCCGCTTATGATGCGATTGGCGGCGTGGCCGGGGCGCTGGAACAACGGGCCGAGACCGTCTTTGCCGCCTTCAGCCCGGCGGAACAGGCGACCTGCCGGCGGCTCTTCCTGCGCCTGACCCGCCCCGGTGACGGTAGTGTCGATGCGCCCGACACAAAGCGGCGGGTAGCGTTTCGGGAACTCCTCCCTGACCTGAGAACACCCAATGTAAACCACGAAGCGCACGAAGGGAAGAAAAATAAGGATCTTCGTGGTGAAACTGAGATAGAACAGGTGATCCAGGTGCTGGCGGATGCGCGGCTGGTGACGACCTCCGGTGGGGGGCGGCCGGACGGCGCGACGGCGGCGGACAATGCAGCGGCGGAGCGCTATGTCGAAGTGGCCCACGAGACGCTGATCCGCAGTTGGGGTCACCTGCGGCAATGGATCGCCGACAACCGCGAGGCGTTGCGGCTGCGCCAGCAGATCACCGAGGCGGCGGGCGCGTGGGAGAAGAGCGGGTGCGACCCGGGTGAGTTGTTTCGGGGCGCAAAGCTGGATCGGGCTGATGAGTATGCCCGGGCGCACCCTGGCGACCTGAATGCGCTGGAAGCCGAGTTTGTAGCAGCCGGCCGGGCCGAACGCGAGCGCGAAGCCCGCTGGCAGCAACGCAGTCGCCGCACCTTCCAGGTCGCCGTATTGCTGACCATCATAACGCTGGTGGTTGGTGGTCTGGCCGGCTGGGCCTGGCAGCAGCGTGGCATTGCTATAACTGCACAGGCGGAAGTTGAGCAGTTGCAGGGCGAGACGTTAAGTCTGCGGTTGGTCGAGACGGTACGCAACCTGGGTGCGAATGCCCCCGATGACCTGGCCCTGCTGCTGGCAATCCAGGCGGGACACCTGGCGGAGACATTCGTAGCCGATCAGGCGCTACGCGACTGGTTGAGCTATCCGGTCAAGCCGCTGGCCCACCTGGCCCACGACGGCGGGGTCACTCAGGCGGCGTGGAATGGGGACGCGACCCGCATCCTCACCATCAGTGGTGATGACACGGTGCGGGTGTGGGATGCCGCCAGCGGCGACGAACTGGCCCGCCTGGCCCACGCTGCGGATGTCAGGCAGGCGGTGTGGAATGGGGACGCGACCCGCATTCTGACCCGCAGTGCTGATGGGACGGCGCGGGTGTGGGATGCCGCCAGCGGCGACGAACAGGCCCGCCTGGCCCACGCTGCGGATGTCAAACAGGCGGTGTGGAATGGGGACGCGACCCGTATCCTCACCGTCACCGTCAGTGATGATGACACGGCGCGGGTCTATCCGGCTCCAGGATTACCCCTCCGCGATTATGCCTGCCGTTTTGCGGTACGCAACCTTACGCTTGCGGAGTGGAACAGCTATCTGCCCAATGAGCCATACCAAAAGACCTGCCCGAATGTACCGCTGCATCCCAGCTTTGTCGAAAGCGTTGTGGAGCAGCACCAGCGCGAAGATGGTCCGGTTGAGATCGATGCTGCCCTGGCGGACATCCGTGCAGCGCTGGAACGCTCCCCGCAGGGAGAGCGCGACCCGGAGGAGGAAGCGCGGGAGACGCTGGCGCAGGCGTTGGTGCGTCGGGGTCGTGCCATGGCCGAAGACGGAGATGACGCTACTGCCGAGGCACTCTTCCAGCAGGCGGCAGAGCTTGATGCGGTGGTGAGGCGGTGAAGCGGTGAGGCGATGCGGAGATGACGCCGTGTCAGGACAGCGCACTCTACCATGCCTCTCCAAGTCATCCTGACCCGTTCGGTCTATACGAGCCGTGGGTGGAGCAGGTCGCCGGGGAATGGCGGGCTATTATCGGTGGCGCAGGTAGGGATCTCACCGCTGTTCATTGCGGTTTCTTTGCCGGCACGCATGCTGACAATGGCTTGCGCCGGCATCCTGACCGTGCTGCGCGGGAGGAAGCGTGGCGTGGTATACTGGCGGTATGGAACGCCCGAAGGAGATACACCATGCAAACCCTGCTCAATCGTATCACCATTGATCCGGATGTTTGTCACGGCAAGCCCGTTATTCGTGGGTTGCGCTATCCGGTCGCAACGATGCTCGAACGCTTGAGTTCGGGTATGTCGATTGATGACATTCTGGCTGATTATGCCGATC
>DAOTVB010000070.1:0-11770 GCA_034436755.1 Chloroflexaceae bacterium
GCTGCTCCCATGCAGGGTGCCGGCACTTCAGGATAGCCCACGCCCGACGGTAGCGTACCCCCCAGTCGCCCATCGCCCCACCTCATCGGTTGCGCTTTACTGCCCCAACAGCCGCGGGCCGGCAGGAAATCAAGTTCCTGCCGGCCCGCGCACTTCCAAACTACCGACTACGGATTACCGACTACGGATTACCGACTACGGATTACCGCCCATACCGCCACTGATGATAGTGCTGCCCGACATTGCCCATCTCGACGCGCCACTCGGGTGGGTTGGCCGGGTTGTAGGTCAGCACGCGCCGCTCGAAGACCTGGAACAGCACCGGCATGTCGCGGTTGCCGACGCGGGTGTTCACCCAGTAGGCCCCCGTGACCGGCAGGCCAAAGACGAACAGCGGATCATACACCTGGTCGCGGATGTAGCGCCCATTTTCGTAGACCGTGCCACGCTGGTTCTGGAAGTCAATAAAGGCTTTGGCGACGCCGTGGTTATTCTCGCCGCGCACCAGGATTGTCGCCGGGTCGTTCACATAGCCGTTGAAACCGGTGATTGAGCCGTCCGGGTTGAGCATGCCGGTAGCCGGCTTGCCCAGGTCGCTCTCGCGGACCTGACCGGGGTTCTGATAGACCTGCGCCAGGTTGGCATAGGTGGGGAAGTAGCCCGGATCACCAATGGCTGAGATGGCGGCCGGCTCCAGGTCGGCAAAGGTAGCATGCCCCAGTTGCAGCCGCCCTGTGATCAGTTCGACCGGCAGCAGGCCGTTGGTGACATACCAGTTCGCCGTCGCATCGGCCGATGGGTCGTTAATCTCCATGCGGCTCTTGTCAAAATATTGCACCTGCCGCTGGTTGCCCGGTGCGTTATAATATGGCTCGTTTAGGACAGCGCTAATCGGTGCCGGTCCCCAGCTCCACGAGCGTGTGGCGACTCCCTGCTCCACCGGCAGATCCTGCCGATTCCAGACACGCTGGAAGGCCGGGGTGGTCGCGGCCAGTGCCGGTGTTGCCAGTGTGACGATCAATGCGGTGATAAACAGCGTTGTGATTATCATAACAAGGCGTTTCATATTTGCCCCCTTTACCTCAAAATTATGGTATTATGTCTACCCGTGTATCTATCATAGCGCAACCCGGCGCGCATTTGATCCAGCCAGCGTGGTACATGCCCGCTGGTCAGAAGATGAGTCTTCCGGCTGGTCATCTGACCAGGAGCGCGGCAGTATCAGAAATATCAGCTTTATGCGACGGATGCCTCACAGCGTGGTAATCTCGGTGTAATCAACATCGTCTTATAAATAGCGTATGCTAAGGGCGTAACGGACGCAGAAAGCATACAGTACAGACTGAAAGGAGAGTTCTCATGCGAAGGTTGTTTTTCCTGGTTGTTCTGGCCCTGGTGCCACTGGCAACCCTGGCGACACCCCAACCGGCCGAGGCACAGCGTACCCGCTGCTTTGAGCAGACCGGCTTCTGCGTAAGCGATCCGATCTTGAGTTACTGGGAGCGCAACGGTGGGCTGAATGTGTTTGGCTACCCGGTGACGGAACTCAAGGTCGAGACGAATAACGATGGCTGGACCGGGCCAACGCAGTGGTTTGAGCGTGACCGGCTGGAGGATCATGGCGCCGAGGGTGTGCTGGCCGGTCGGCTGGGCGCGCAACTGCTGGAACTGCAGGGACGGCCCTGGCCCATCTCTTTCCCGCAGGTAGACAATGCGCCGCGCGGTTGCCGCTACTTCCCGGAGACCGGGCATAGTCTCTGCCCGCCCTTCCTGGTCTACTGGGAGCAGAATGGTGGACTGGAGCGCTTTGGCTACCCCATCACCGAGCAGTTTAACGAAACCAATAACGACGGCTGGACGGGAACCGTGCAATATTTTGAGCGCCGCCGGATGGAGCACCATGTCGAGAATCGCGGCACGTCCTACGAGATCCTGCTGGGGTTGCTGGGCCGCGAGGTGCTCTTCTTCAACCAGCCGCCGACGGCAGCCTGTCGGTTCCCGGTGATTGATCCGCTCCAGAGCGCCTACAACCGCGTCGATTTCCAGCAGGATATGGGTTGCCCGCAGGGTGCCTACTGGGAGCGCCCGGCGTCCGTCCAGAACTTTGAAAACGGACTGATGATCTGGGTGGATCTGGGCAATGGTGACCGCCGCATCTATGCCTTCTTTTCCTGGGGCGGTTACAAGCAGTACAACGACACCTGGCAGGAAGGTGATCCGGATACGCCCAATGTCAGCCCGCCCGGTGGTCTCTACGCACCGCGCCGTGGCTTTGGCAAGGTCTGGATCAATGATCCGGAACTGCGCAATCAGATTGGCTGGGCGGTTGAAGAGTTTGAGCGTGCGGAAACCGCCACGGTGCAGTTGTTCGACAACGGCACGCTGGTCTGGCTCCAGGGGGCGGATACGGTCTACGCCTTTGGCCCCAACGAGTGGAACGCGCAGTTTGTAAATCGGTAGGGGATAACGGTTAACGGTTAGGGGATAACGGTTATGGGATAACGGTTATGGGATAACGGTTAACGGTTATGGGTTAACGGTTATGGGTTAACAGTTAAAACAGTGTGCTAAAACTAACCCCTAACCCCTAACCCCTAACCCCTAACCCCTAACCCCTGGACCCTACGAAAGCCCCGTACTCTCGTGCGATTGCGGGGTCTTTTTCTGGCAGAGCGTGTTGGGCATGCACAAAACGAAGTGAGGAGATGAAGATTATGCAACGACTAATACATCTGTTAGCTGCGCTCATCCTGCTGATCCTGGTCAGCTTGCCGACAGGTCCGACGGTGCAGGCCCAGGCCGACGGTGAGCGCTGTTTTCCGGAAGGAACCGGCTACTGCATTACGGGGCGCTTCCGCGAGTATTGGGAGCAGAACGGTGGGCTGCCCGTCTTTGGCTACCCCATTACCCCCGCCCGCGAGGAGTTCAACCGGGACACCGGTCAGACCTACCTGACGCAGTGGTTTGAGCGGGCACGTTTTGAACTGCACCCGGAAAACGCCCCGCCCTACGATGTGTTGCTCGGTCGCCTGGGCGATGATATCCTGACCGTTCAGCAGAATGTGGACTGGCAGGAACTGCCCCGCGAGGCCGGTCCCCAGCCGGGTTGCCTCTGGTTTGATCAGACTGGACATAATGTGTGTGATCAGGGCAACGGGCCAGGCTTCAAAAGCTACTGGGAGAGCCACGGACTGCTTGACCCGCGCCTGGATAGCTATGGGCGCAGCCTGGCGCTCTTTGGCCTGCCGCTGACGCAGCCGCGCATGGCGACCAACAGCAGCGGTGACACGGTACTGACGCAGTGGTTTGAGCGGGCGCGCTTCGAGTGGCACCCCGACCAGCCGGACGACTTTAAGGTGCTGCTGGGCTTGCTGGGCAACGAATATAGCCCCGGTGCGCCGGCGACCACAGTCGTCGCCAGTTCCTACCCGGAGAGTCTGACCGCCATCGGCGATACGCTCTTCTTTAGCGCCGAAGACGGACAGCATGGCGATGAACTCTGGAAGAGTGACGGCACGCCGGAGGGCACCCGGCTGGTCCGGGATATCAACCCCGGCCCGGCGTCCTCCTCGGCGGTCCTGCTGATGAATGGAAATGGCACGCTCTTCTTTGCGGCCGATGATGGGCAGCATGGTACGGAGCTCTGGAAGAGCGACGGCACGCGAGCGGGCACGCTGATGCTGCGGGATATCAATCCGGGTGCGGAAGGTAGCCGGCTGTTCCAGTTTGCGTTTGCCGGAGGAACCTTCTTCTTTATCGCCAATGATGCGCAGCATGGCGATGAACTCTGGGCCAGCGACGGCACGCCGGAGGGCACCCGGCTGGTCAAGGATATTTTCCCCGGCAGCGATGGCTCCTGGGTTTACCAGGGCATGGGTTTTGCGCCCTACCTGACGACCGCCGTTGGCGAGCGGGTCTTCTTCTTTGCCAACGATGGCACCAGTGGGGCGGAACTCTGGACCAGCGACGGCACCCGCAATGGCACCCGCATGGTCCGCGATATCAACCCTGGCCCGCAGGATACGCGCTTCTTTGAACTGACGGCGGCCAATGGACAGCTCTTCTTTGTCGCCTGGGATAATGCGAATGGCTACGGGCTCTGGCGGAGTGACGGAACCAGTGCGGGTACGCAGTTGCTGCGCGCCTTTGAGCCCCGACCGCGTTCCAGCCCGATGGATCGCAGCTTCCCGCCGCTGTTCGGTCTGACGGAGTTTAACAATCGGCTCGTCTTTACCGCCTGGGATGCGGAGCATGGCGATGAACTCTGGGTTAGTGACGGCACGCCGGAAGGGACGTTTCTTTTCAAGAATATCATTCCCGGGGCCGCCGGCGCGACCCCGATGCAGTTTACCAGTGTGAAAGGCATGCTGCTCTTCACCGGCACCAATGCGCGGGGCAACCGGGAACTCTGGCGCAGCGACGGCACGCCCGAGGGTACGGTGCCCATCCGCGAGATTGACATCAGCGGTGATCTGGTCGTGCGGCCGGATGGAACGGTCTTCTTCCTGCGCCCTCTGACCGATACGGCGGGCAGTTCATTTGAACTCTGGAAGACCGACGCCACCAGTCCCGGAACAGTACCGATCAAGGCGTTCACCACGACAGTCAACTATCTCGGTCCCGATATGGAAATGCTCAACGACACGTTGATGCTCTCAATTGCCGATGATCGCCACGGCATTGAACTCTGGCGCAGCAACGGCACGTCGGGCGGCACGATACTGGTGCGGGATATTTACCCCGGAACGACCCGGATCGAGTAAAATCAGATGTGTTTGACATCCGCCGCTATTTTGCCGATAATCATAAAACGTGGGAACGGCGAGCGTCCCACGTTTTTTTCACGATCGCGGGAGGACTACATGACGCTGCTGACCGTCAGCGGACTGACAAAATATTATGGCGCGGACCTGATCTTTAGCGATCTCAGCTTTCAGGTACCGCGCGGCGATAAGGTCGCCCTGGTTGGCGTGAATGGCGCGGGCAAGAGTACGCTGCTCAAGATTGTGGCCGGGTTGGAGCATGCCGACGAGGGTAGCGTTCACACCGTGCGCGGCACCCGGCGGGCCTATCTTGCCCAGGAGGTGCGCTTCAGCGAAGATCGCACACTCTGGGAAGAGATGGAGGCGGCGTTTGCCCATCTGCAGACGTTGCAGGCGGAGATCCGCCATCTAGAGGAGCGCATCGCTGACACCAGCGCACCCGACTGGGAACAGCAGATGGAGCGCTACGGCGAACTGACGGCGCGCTTTGAGCATGCCGGTGGTTATGAGATGGAGCATCGCATCAAGCGCACCCTGCAGGGGCTTGGCTTTGTGGAAGCGCAGCACCAGCAGCGTCTCGCCCAGTTCAGCGGCGGCCAGAAGACCCGCGCGGCGCTGGCGGCAACCCTGCTCTCCGACCCGGACCTGCTGCTGCTGGATGAGCCAACCAACCATCTCGATCTGGATGCGCTGGAGTGGCTGGAGGGTTTCCTCAATAGCTGGGACGGCACACTGATCGTCATCTCGCACGACCGTTACTTCCTGGACCGGGTGACGCAACGCACGCTGGAGGTGGTGGCGGGCACCATCGAAGACTACCCGGCAAGCTACAACCGCTACCTCGAACTGAAGGCCGACCGCCTGGAGCGCCGGATGAAAGAGTATGAGGCGCAGCAGGAGTATATCGCCAAAACCGAGGAGTTCATCCGCCGCTACAAAGCCGGGCAGCGCAGCGGTGAAGCCAAAGGGCGCGAGAAACGGCTCAACCGGCTGAAGGAGCAGCAGTTGATCGCGCGGCCCCAGGAGGCCAGCCAGCTCAAGCTCTTCCTCGACAGCCAGTTGCGCAGTGGCGAGATGGTGCTGGCCCTCGACGGTCTGGTGGTGGGCTATCCGGGGAGCGGTCGCGCCGACGGCGTGAGTGATGCGCCCCGCGTGCTGGTGCGCGCCGACGAGATGGAACTGCATCGCGGGGAGCGGGTGGCGCTGATGGGGCCCAACGGTAGCGGCAAAACCACGCTGCTGCGCACGCTGCTGGGCGAACTCAAGCCGTTGCGGGGCGGGCCGCAACTGGGACATAAAGTCTCGATTGGCTACTACGCGCAGGGCCACGATGTCCTGAACATGGATGCCAGCGTGCTGGATGAGATCCGCCGGGTTGCGCCCCAGATTGAAGAAACGCGTGCGCGGACGCTGCTGGGGCGCTTTCTCTTCAGCGGTGATGATGTCTTCAAGCGAGTGGGCGATCTGAGCGGTGGTGAGCGCAGCCGCGTGGCGCTGGCGCAACTCACGCTGCTGCCCGGCAACCTGCTCATCCTGGACGAGCCAACCAACCATCTGGACATCGGCGCGCGCGAGGCGCTGGAAGGCGTGCTGCGGGAGTATCCCGGCAGCATCCTGTTTGTCTCGCATGATCGCTACTTTATCGATGCGCTGGCCGACAAGCTCTGGATTGTTCAGGATGGGCATCTGGTTGAGCAACTGGGGAACTATAGCGACTACACCGCCCGGTTAGAGGCACAGGCCCAGCGCGCCGCACAGTCGGCTGCGGCTCCGGCGACGGGTCGCCGCACGCAGAACGAGCGCCGGCCGGCCGGGGCTGAGCGCCCCGCTGCCGAAGATAAACAGCGCAAGAAGCGCCTGGCCGCCCTGGAAGCCGAGGTAGAGCAACTGGAGCAAGAACTGGCCCGGCTCAAGGCCGACCTGGAGCGTGCCAGTGCCGCACAGGATATCAAGCAGATCACCCGGCTGGGTGCGCAGTATGCCGAGTTGGAAGCTACCCTCAACCGTCGCTACGAGGATTGGGCCCAGATAGCGGCGTGATACGCAAAAGCATACAGCGTGAGGCGTGAAGTGGACCGGATGACATTCCACGCCTCACGCTTCACGCCTCACGTTTCACGCTTCATGCTTCATGTTTCACGCTTCAATTTCTTTTCTCCAATCTCCAAATATACGATCAATCCATCATGAATTTCTCCGACGAGTACGCAACAACTTATGACCGCTTCGGCCAATCGCTTTTCTCAGAGCAGATGGCGGCGCAGGTGCTGCGCCGGCTTGAATCACAGGGATGGGGCGCAGCGCCCTACTCCGGCCGGCGGGTGCTGGATCTGGCCTGTGGCACGGGCGCGGCGGCGCTGATCTTTGCCACGGCGGGCTGTAATGTCGTCGGCCTGGATCAGTCCGGGGCGATGCTAGGCCAGGCCCGGCAAAAAGCCGAGCAGCAGGGGCTGACAATTTCTTTCCTCCTCGGCGATATGCGCCAGTTGCCCGCCGCCGGCGAACCCCCGGCAGACGCTGTACCCGGCCAACCTGAACTGCTGGCCCCCGGCACCTTCGACCTGATCACCTGCTTCGACAGCCTCAACTACCTGGTCGAAGATGGTGATCTGCAGCCGGTCTGCATCAACGCGACGCGACTGCTGCGACCGGGCGGCTACTTCATCTTCGATCTGCTGGCCGACGCCGAGTTTGCCACCTGGGAAGAACGCGACCAGGTGCTGCTGGATATCCCCGACTATCTGGCCTACCAGCGCCTGGACTATCAGCCCCGGCACCGGCTGGGCCTCCGGCATATCGTCTGGTTTACCCGCGAGAGTGAGCGCTGGTGGCGCAACGAGGAGAACCTGGCCCTGCGTGCCTGGCGCACCCAGGAGATCCGCACCGCGCTAAACCACCCCGATGCCTGGCTGCGACCAGTGGCACAACTGACCCCCGCCGGCACACCCGCCACCGCCGGCAGCCCGCACATCGTCTACTACACACGCAAACCGGCGCGGGAGGAGTGAGGCGAGGAGGCGAGGAGGCGGGGAGGCGGGGAAGTGAGGAGGCGTGAAACGTGAGACGTGAAACGTGAAACGTGAATTATCCCTCGGCTGTGGTTAGGGTTGCCGTGTAAGTCGTCACGATGTGCTTCAGGATCTTCAAAATGGTTTCCGCCTCGAGCTTCTGGACATACTCGCGGGATGGTTCAAGTGTCATGGTGGGTAGATCACTGTCGAGGTTGGTGATCACGGCTCGGAGAAACTTCCAGGTATCGCTGATGGTGTAGCAGCCGAACAGTTCCTGTACCGGGTTCCGGTCACGTTCCCAGTTCAGCCGGGCGGCGGCCAGCAGTTGCCCCAACAGTTGCAGGCGTGGATCCTGGCTCTCCAGTCCGCGCTTTGCCTCCACCACCAGCAGATAGTAGGCTGTCTCGGTCATGCTCATCATGCCCCGCCCCAGCACACCATCAACAACGCCTTGCAACTCAACGTGAGGCAGACGTGCCCGTAGCGGTACCTGCGCCCATGCCTGCACCGGCTCCGCTTCTGCCAGGATGAGCAGCGGGTAGATCGCGCGCCCCCAGATCGTCGCCTCATTCATCAGCGAGGTATCGGCATAGCGCAGGCGGTTACGAATGTAGGTTGTATGCTCCTGCTCTTTGGCGCTCAACTCCATCTGATCGACCTGGGTCCAGGGATAGGCCGCAATACTCTGCTCCTGAACTGTGGCGATGTCGCGGATATCGGCGGCGGTCAGGTCGGCGAACGTTAGACTCTTCATTGTGGGCCTCTCCAGGCAACCGGGCAATGCATCAACACATCTTATCAGCGTGATATAGAGATATCATACCACGCTTCTCCACCGATCATCCCTGCACCCCTACACGTCATCCCGTCACCACACTCAAACCAATGTGCTATACTACCAGGCAGATCCATTCGTGAAGGAGCCTATAATGAATCGCTGGTTTAATGTCGCCGGTCCCTGCCGGTCTGATATTCATTACATGCTGTCGGCCACAGCGCGGCTGCCCGATGTTATGCGCCTGATTGCCCAGCAGAGCTATTTTGTGCTGCACGCCCCGCGCCAGACCGGCAAAACCACCGCCATGCTGTCGCTGGCGCAGGATCTGACGGCCGGCGGGCAGTATGTCGCTGCCATGCTCTCCCTCGAAGTCGGTGCGCCTTTCACCGATGATCTGGGGGGGGCCGAGGCGGCTATTCTCAGCGAGTGGACAATGGCTGCCGAATGGCAACTGCCGGATGCACTTCACCCACCTGCCTGGCCGGCCGCCGAACCGGGTGTCCGGATTGGCACTGCCCTGCGTGCCTGGACCCAGCAAGCCGCCCGACCCCTGGTTGTCTTCCTGGATGAGATTGATGCACTTCAGGATGCGGCGCTGATCTCGGTGCTACGCCAGTTGCGCACCGGGTATGCCCGGCGGCCGGCGGAGTTTCCGCATGCGCTGGCACTGATCGGGTTGCGCGACGTGCGCGACTACAAACTGGCCTCCGGTGGTCAGGACCGGCTGCGCTCGTCCAGTCCCTTCAACATCAAGGTTGAGTCCATCACCATGCGCAACTTCACGGCGGCGGAAGTGGTCAATCTCTATGCCCAGCATACCGCCGACACCGGCCAGGTTTTTACCCCCGCCGCTCTGGAGCGCGCCTTCGAGTTGACCCAGGGCCAGCCCTGGCTGGTCAATGCCCTGGCTCGTCAGGCGGTGGAGGTGATTGTTCCTGACCCGGCAATGCCGGTGGATGTGCCCCAGATTGATGCCGCGAAGGAGCGCCTGATCGAACGCCAGGATACCCATCTCGACAGTCTGGCCGAGCGGCTGCGCGAGGAGCGGGTACGCCGCATCATTGAGCCGATGCTGGCCGGGCATCAACTCGATAATGTGCCGGCAGAGGATATTCAGTTTGTGCTGGACCTGGGTCTCTGCCGGATGGACCCACGCGGCGGCCTGGTGATTGCCAACCCGATTTACCGCGAGGTATTGCCGCGTGTGCTGACCATTACCCCCTCCGCTTCGCTCCCGCGCATCCCAGCCACCTGGCTCACCCCGACCGGCGAACTCGACTCGCCGAAGCTCCTGGAGGCGTTCCTGGCCTTCTGGCGACAGCATGGCGAGCCGCTGCTACGGAGCGCGCCCTACGCCGAGATTGCCCCACATCTGGTCCTGATGGCCTTTCTGCACCGGGTGGTCAACAGTGGCGGCACGCTGGAACGGGAGTATGCCATCGGCACCGACCGGATGGATCTCTGTCTGCGCTATGGGGATGTGACATTGGGGATTGAGTTGAAGGTCTGGCGTGACGGGCGGAGCGACCCGCTGGGGGTGGGGTTGGAACAACTCGACGGCTATCTGGCCGGGTTGGGGTTGACCAGCGGCTGGCTGGTGATCTTCGACCAGCGGAGCAACCAACCGCCGATTGCCGAGCGCACCTACACCGAGGAAGCCACGACAGCCAATGGGCGGCAGGTGACGGTGATCCGGGCGTAGGTGCGCAGTGCAGTATAGCAATCCTAAATCTGTCGTAGTGCCGCCTTCAGGCGGTTTGAAACGAATCGCTAAGAACCAGTTCACAACCAATGTAGGATTGCTATATCAAATCGTTCGGGTTGACATAACGGTATCATTCCTTCAATACTCCAGCGCTTCCCAGAACTGCTCGGCGATGACCTGGTGCCCCTGGCGGGTGGCATGAATATCGCCAATCAAGATGTGAGTGTAGCTGTAGGCATTGCCCCCGTCAAACGGCGCGTAGGTATCGGCCACGGCCATACCGCGCTCTGCGGACGCTGCACGGATGACCGCGTTGAGTTGCGTGACCCAGTAGGCTTCGCTCTCGGCAATGGTCGGATCGCCACCGTACGGGTTGTAGTAGGTCATCACCGCGATATCGGCCTCGCCGCCGGTCACCTGCTGCAACTCATCGAGGATAACCTCCAGGTTTTGCCCGACTTCCGCAATCGCGGCGGCACGCTCGGCTGGTGTGCCGGCTGCGGCGTACTGCAGGTCATTCCCACCGATATCCAGCGTAATCGGGCTGACTCGCCGCCCGGCGTCACGTTCACGCTCAATCAGCGCCAGCGCCTGGGGCAGTTGCCGCCGCAGAAAAGAGCCACTGGTTTCTCCCGGTACTGCCAGGTTAACCAGTTCAATCGGGGCAATAGCGGACAGGCGCACATGCAACAGCGCCGGATAGCTCTGCGTCGCCGCATCTTCCAAAAGCGCCCCCCAGGCCAGCGAGTCGCCCAGCGCCAGGTAGACCTCACCGGGACCAATGGGGGTGTAGGCCGGCGCTGAAGTTGCGCTCGGTTGCCGGCTCACCAGTGCCACCAGGCCAGCGACCAGCAGCAGGGCCAGCAATCCACTTATCAGCCGTCGCACCAGAACTTTTCTCACGTCCTGCCACCTTCAAAGTAGACGATTTACGCGGTGAATATTCAATCCAGGCATTTCACCAGGCGGTATATCAGTAAAAATATCGAAGCCCCTGCCCGTAGGCAGAGGCTTCGATAATCTTATCAGGGCATCACCGTGATGATGTCTTAGCGGACCTCACCAACGGTGATGCCCGTACGCTCGCTATTCTTCATGGGCATCACCTCCTTCATGCCTGGTCGGCTTGAGTTAATTTGTGACAGGAACAATATACACTATGCCCGACACTCTGTCAAGGTGTCTGCGTTACAGAAATTGTCGGCGTCGTATTTTCCTCCGGCTCCGGTGTATCTGTGTCATCTGCCGCTTCCCCGGTCGGCGTTGGTGTGGTGGTCTCTTCTACTTCCTCGTCCTCAGTCTCCTCAGTGTCTTCCGGCGCGGCGGTGTCCTCCGGTGCGGCATCTTCCGGTGCAGCATCTTCCGGTGCGGCATCTTCCGGTTCCGCGTCCTCTGGTGCGGGGGTTGCGACCTGCGGAGTTGCCAGGAGCGAGGGAATGATCAACTCCTGCCCCTCCTGGATATCGTTGGGATCGGTCAGGCCGTTGGCAACCAGAATCTCATCGACTGTTGT
>DAOTVB010000071.1:0-18006 GCA_034436755.1 Chloroflexaceae bacterium
TCTGCTCCAGCGGGGCATCCTCGCCAATCACGCGCAGCCCCAGGGTTGAGTCGGGGAAGATGGCCCGCCGCACACCTCGGTCCAGTTCGTAGCCAAAGCCGAGGCGGTCGAGCGAGTTGATCAGCCAGCCGTAGCGTCCCCACTTCTCCTGGAAAACGACTTCACGTTCTTTGTCTACTTTGTTCGCGGGAAAAGTGGCCCGAAAGACCACTTGATCCAGCCAGTCCAGGGCAATGGGGATATCCTGCGCGGCGACTTCGGCAAAGTAGACGGTCTGTTCTAGCGAAGTCCAGCCGTTCCAGTTGCCGCCGCGCCGGGTAATGATCGATTTGATCTCTTCTTCGTTCCAGCGCTCGGTGCCGGTGAAGAGCATATGCTCGACATAATGTGAAATGCCGTTGTTGGAGGCGTCTTCGTGGCGCGCACCAACGTCCATAGCCAGTAGCGCGGTTGCGGAGTTGCTGTCGGTGCGGGGCCGGCACCAGACCTGCATGCCATTCGGCAGGGTAAAACGGTAGAGCGGAAACGGGTCACTGCTCGTTGTCGGTGGTACGTCCTGCGCCTGGGCGCTCACTGACGGAGCGCTCAACAGCAACAGGAGTACGAAGCAGGGCAGGAGATAGCGTTGCATGGGTGTATCCTCCGGGCGGTAAGTGCGCAGTGGCACGGAGATTATGTTGTAGGAAATACTATACCATAACGCGCATACGGGTGAACCACGTCAGGCGGGGATGCGGACGCGCTTCTGCGCGTCCCTACCGAAAAAATCGGAGAATCCTGGCATCTGGACACAGGGCGTATCGCTCGGTGTTCTCGGTGTTCTCGGTGGCTAATTTGGCTGAGCCGTTACACGGTTGCCACGATCAGGACTTCCTGCCCCAGCATGTCGATAATTTTGACGGCAACGGTCGTGCGGTCGGCGGGGGCGGGCAGATCGTAGCTGCCGCTGACCAGATCCTGCCGGCGGGCGGGCAGGTCGCAGTGGGTCATGTTGAAAACGTGCCCATCGTACGCGCTGTCAATCATCACCGCGTCAACCATTGCGCGCCAGTCGGGGATGCCGGCGCGGAAGAGCGGTTGGTCCAGCTCCAGCCGGGTGATAATCGTGGGACTGATAAAATCGCTGATCGCTACCCTGATCTGCTTATCCCGGCGCTCGATGCTGACACGCGCAGTGGCCGGCTGGTGGGCGATAAATGTGCCATAGCGCGCATCACTGCGCAGTTCGATCACCTCGATCCGGTTGGGTCCAGTTGCGCGCAGGCGGTGCCACTCCTCCAGCCATGCTACGGTGGCTAACTCCTGCCCCAGGCAGACCAGGGCAATATCGCGGGTCTCGTCGGGGCGGGCGACCAGTTCGCGCTGGAGTTCGTCCAGGTCGCGCAGGCCAAGCGGGTGCTCAAACGGGATGATCTTGACCAGCCGCTGTCCCAGCGTGCCGTCGAAAAAGCTGTCTGCACGGCTGCGTTCAACGCCGAGATGCCGGCATACCAGGGTAATCGCCTCGCCATGCGGCAGCGCCAGATCATAGTTATTCACCCGATGCACCGTGAACGACCGCGTAACCGGCGCTTCGTCCCCGGCAAGTTGCGCCGCGATAATCGGTTGCAACCGCTTCACCGTCGTCTGAATTGCGCCCCGGTTGATATCGCTGCCGATCCAGCGACGGTTCAGCTTTTGCGCCACCGCTGCGGTTGTGCCCGATCCGATAAAGCAGTCGAGCAGCAGATCGCCCGGGTTGGACGAGGCACGGATGATCCGTTCCAGCAGCGCTTCCGGCTTGAGCGTAGGATAGCCGATCTGCCGGATCTGCGCGGCGTTGATCCCGATGTTCCAGACATCATACTCGCCGATGCCGTCCTTGCGCAGGTAGGTCTTGACCCGCTCGCCGCGCGGGTTGACATTCCAGTAGAAGCGGCCATGCGCATCTTCCTGGTCGAAGCGAGCTAACTGCTCCGGTGTGTAGGGGATAACCACATCATGATAGTTGAAGGTCCAGGTATCACCCTTGGTGTAGAAGAGAATGGTGTCGTGTTTACGGTTAAACTGTCGGGTACTATCGCCGCCACGCGGGTAAAACCAGATAATCTCATTCTGCAAATGCTCTGCGCCGAAGACTTCTTCCATCAGGCAGCGCAGATGGTGCGACTGACGGTAGTCGCAGTGCAGGTAGATGCTGCCGGTTTCCGCCAGCAGTTCCCGCAGCAGCAGCAGTCGCTCGTACATGAACTGCAGGTAGCTGTCGTTTGACCAGATGTCGGTGTACTGCACCTGCTCGCCGAGGGAATAGTCCGCACCGTCGATTCGGGCCGCGCGGGTGACGCCCCGCAGTTGCACTTTGCGCACATAGTCGGCCCCCGATGCGAAGGGCGGATCGATATAGATCAGGTTAATCCGGCCGCGGAAGCCGTGTGCCAGCAGGTGGGCCAGCACTTCTTTGTTATCGCCGTGGAATAGCAGTCCCCCCGGCGGGTAGGAATCCGGCCAGTCGTTCCAGGCGGCGTCCGGCGGGGAGCCGGGCGCGGGATCGAAGGTTGCGCTATGCTGCGCGGGGAAGGCGGTGACGCGGCGCAAGGGCCGTTTGCCCACCCAGGTCAGGAGTGGGCGACCATGTGCGGCAGCAATCGGGATGTCGTTCGCGTCGGTCACAGTAACGTCTTATTCTTTGTTCTGGTGTTCTTACTGGAGTTGCCACTGCTCCGCCAGCGGCCCATCTTTCCCGTATACCGGGTCGGTCTCCGGGCGCGGTACCTGCGCAATCTGCTGATCGGCCTGGGGCCGCTCGCCCGGCTTGCCATAGTTCATATCCCAGCGCTGCCCCGCCGGGTAAGCGCCAATCACCTGGAAATCGGCGCTGGAGCCCAGGTTTTTATGCGCCACGCCCGCCGGCAGAATCAGCACATCCCCGGCCTGCAGCTCAAACGTCGCGCCGTTGCTGTCGCCGCCGAGTTGCACCTGCGCCGTACCGCGCGCCACCCCCAGAACCTCATGCGCCGTGCTGTGGTAGTGGTGGTAGGGAAAGATGCCGTTGCGCCAGGAGTTGCCCCAGCCATTTGCCGCAAACACCTGCTCGATGGTGGCTGCCGGATCATCCTCCGCGACCCGGATTGCGCCCCGGTACAACACCAAGGGCAATTGTTCGTTGTTGGGGAACGTGCCATCATCGCGCATGGTTTGCACAATGGTCTCCGAAGATTGTACAACATGATCGAGTTGCTGTTCGGTTGCCATACCGGATCTCCTCTGCTATGGGTTCATACAACCGGCGCAGCAACATGTGTGCCAGGGTAGGGAAGCTACCGCCGGGTGCTACGCAGCACATTAAATCCAGGAAATCCGGTAGGGACGCGCTTCTGCGCGTCCGCCGCCCAGCACCGGCAGGTAAGCCGCCGGGTACTACCCATGCATATCAAAAACGGTCGGATAGCGTGTCACCAGCGCATCCACCAGCGCCTCGCCAATCGCCCAGAAGCCGCGCTCCGAGCGAAGATCGGTGGCGTTCCAGCGCCAATGCCACTGGTTGCCCTCGTCGGGCCAGAGTTGCAAACCCTGCGCGCTCAGTTCATCCAGGATAAAGCCGATATGCCGAACGAAGGTGTAGCCGGCCAGCGTCGCGGTAGGGGGATGGGCCTGCGCGAGCATGGGATGTTCCATAAGAGCAGCCTCCTGCGGGCGGGTATGCCGTGGCCCGACCACTGTCGTGCTACAATGGCCGCATGCATCGGCGCTCCCGTGCCGCTGTTGTGCCCCCGGCTGCCATTGCAGCGTGTGGGGCATGATTACAGTTTGTTATCCATTAGGATAACAAGATACCATATCATTGGATAAATGTCAATGGTGGTTGTTCAATAATGCAGCGATTTGGCGAAAAATTGCGAACCCTCCGAACCCGGCGAGGTATGACCTTACGTGAACTGGCAGCCCAGTTGGGCTATAACGCGCATGTCTACCTTAGTCTGGTTGAAACGGGCAAGAAAAAACCTTCGCTTGAGTTGGTGATGAAGGTCGCAAAGCTGTTTAATATCTCCGCAGACCGGCTGCTGGACGATGCGTTGGAGGTGAAAGAATAGAACGAGAAGAACACCGACGCGGTTGGTTCTGTCGTTCTCAGTTCTCGGTTCTGACCAAATGATCATGCAGCGATTTGGCGAAAAATTACGCTACCTGCGCAAGCAACGTGGCATGACCATTGTGCAGACGGCTGAGGCGTTAGGCTACTCGTCGAATAGTTATATTAGCGAGTTAGAAACGGGCAAGAAAAACCCCACCGCTGATCTGGTCTTCAAGGTGGCACGCTTATTCAACGTCTCCGCGGATCGGCTGTTGGACGATGCGTTGGAGGTGGAAGAGTAACCTGAATGAACCATGACCCGCGATATGTGCAAATCATTGAAGCGCTCAAACGATCCAGAGAGTCGCAACAACTTACACAAAATGCTATTGCCACCAGATTGGGTGAGGTGACGTCATATGTTGTATCTGTCGAAGACTTCACACAAGAATTAGATATTGTTAAGTTGTTTGATTGGTTGGCAGCACTTAACTATGAGCCATTGCAATTCTTCCAGGATATAGGCTGATTTCCCGGGGATGAGAATGTAGCTCCGTTACCACTTCGGGGGAGTATTGAGACTTATGACAAGGGTGTGGTACAACATCTGCTTTGGGAAGGGCAAATTAAAAAAGTCTTTTTGGAAGGGATTACCAGGGCGCAATATCTGAGTGTTGAAGAACAAATATCAGCAATCTTTGCTGAGTTAAATACGAGCAAGCCAGTACAGAAAAATAGAGAAGCCATAGTGCAAGCGCTTGAGTTGGCTACTGCTGAGATGCCAGACCTGAATCCAAGTGACATATACCAACACATCGTTTACCGTCTCTATCTGCGTGAGTATCGACGTTCGAAACCTGAGCAGAGTTGGGTGCGTGCAGGAGGTGAAGCGATGGAGTTGTTCGTTGAAAGACATTACGCAGCGGTTTTAGAGCCACATAGTATACATATCAAAGCACTCCTTGCTTCCGGTGCTAAGGCAAACGCTTTAGCAGAAATGGGTCTCAGCGGCCAGGTGGGTAATTCAAAACTGGACGTGGTGTTGTACGGTGAGTATCAGAGCAACCGCATAATCTTCGGAGGCGTCCATTGCAAAGCTTCGCTTGCCGAACGGGTATCTGATGATGTTCCTTGTAGTGAAGCCATGATGCGATTGGGACTTGCAAGTTTCCTTTACACATTTGACTCTAAATCGTTTCCACCACCGCATGGAGATCTGGTAAACCGAGGAGAGTTAGGTAGTAGTGCGCATCCTTCAGATAAACGCAGGTATATTGAGGAACATGGTTCTTTCGATGCCTGTTTCTCATACAACCTGCGTAGTAATCCTAGCGTGGGAGAAACTCCGAGTGGGAAGAAAATTTACGTTAGTTCGCTAAAATCCGGTGAAGATATTTTTCCCGAATATGTCATTGAAGCATGGGAGCGTTTTAAGACAAAGCTATAAGTCGAGTGGAAGCGTATACGGAATTGGTACTATGCGCTTGCGTGCTATCTCAACATTCCGTGGGTCTATCTCAAACCCGATGTAATCAAACCCAAGCTGAACCGCTGCCAGACCGGTTGTGCCACTGCCCATAAAGGGATCAAGCACAATGCCCGTGTCAATCCCGCTCGATCGGATGCAGGTTCGTGGCAGATCCAGCGGAAACGTGCTGGTGTGGGGCGTCGGGTTTGCATCAGGCCGTAACTCCCAGACTGATGGCACCGGCGGGGTAGTCCGAAAGTGGTGTCGCTCCGATTTTGTGATGATATAGATTGACTCATGCTTGCGATGGGGTCGTCTGCAGCGCCCCTCGGGGACGGCCTTTTTCTTGGTCCAGATGACCTCGCCCCGGAAGTACATCCCCTGATCACAGAGATTGAGGATAATGCGATAGGGCAGACCCAGCAGATTGCCATACTGGAGCCAGCGATCATCTTTGGAAAGAAATGCCCGGCGGCGGCCCCGATTCTTGGTGTAGGCGGAGTTGGTTGGACTGAGCCCGTTACCCTCAGCACCGAGTGTGCTGTACTTGTAATCCGCTTCGCGCCAGTTGATCGGTGTGTTGTAGGCATCACCGAGGTTTAACCAGAGGATGCCGCTGGGCCGCAATACTCGCATCACTTCGAGCAGAATCTCAGTCAGATTGGTGACATACGTGCGGGGGTCAGTCTCCGTGCCGATCCCGGCGTCACCGCGCTGCCCCCAGTAGGGCGGACTGGTGACAGCCAGATCAATGCATTCGTCGGGTAATCCCTGGAGCCCGTCCAGGCAGTTGGTATGATGGACCGCATTAATTTGCCACATTCCAGAGGTCATAGCAACATCACTCCATGCAGATTATAAAGAACCGAATAAAACAGATTTTACACGAAAGCGTGTTAAGTGTCAAGTATGGCTGAACTTCCCTGGCTGTAATAGTAGCATCTATTTTACCGCACCCTGGTAGATATGGTACATCCAGTCACCGTTCACGTTTGCCCGCGCTTCACCCCGACAGGCTTGCGCCACACATAAACACACTTGCGCAACTCGGCGCGTCCATGCGCGCCCATCTGCTGGCTGCTGTTGCCCTTCCCGCGCGCCAGCATCCAGATGCGCTCCGTCACCAGGCCGAATGCCTCCGCCATGCTGGACAGGATCAGATCAACCGGAACTTCTTCCCCAGCATACTGCACATTGTCGTTGACCATGATCACATGGCCGCCGGGAGCCAGCACCCGCGCCAGTTCAAATACCACAAAGCACATTTCATAAAAGTAGTTCCGCACCATGCGGACAATATGCGGGTTATTCAACTGCTGCGCTTCGCGCAAGCCGTCGAGGATGGTCAGCACTTCATGCAGTGCGGCCTGCGCCTGAAAGACCGTATCAATCCGCTGGAAATCAGCTTCGCGCCCACAGCGCCGGTAGAGCGCCTGCATCTGCGCAACCTTGGTCTTATTCTCGACGGTACACGAGAGCATATCCTGGCGCAGTTGCGTCACATCCGCATGGCCGGCTCCCAGGAAAACCAGTTCCAGCGCGTATGTTCGCGTGTAGTCATAGCGGTTACAGTAAGGCGGCGAGGTCAGAATGAGATCAAAACTGTCCCGCGCAACCGTTGGCAGCAACTCCAGACATGATCCCGGTGTTACCTGGGGTACCGGGGCGCTGGGCGTTGCCGCCGGATGAAACAGCGTTCCATAGCGCAGATCATCGGCCATCTGGTCCAACTTGGCCTGAATTGCCTGGTCAAACGACAGGATCGGCCCCTTGTCGAACGGTTTTTTCCCCTGCGACCGGCCCGACCGGGCATCCCAGCGCAGGTATTGACCATCTTTGCGGGTGAAACTGATATCTTCAAGTACGCAAAACGCGGCAAAGAGCGCCAGCTTACGGATATGTTCATCGGCGATCCGGGTTGTGCAGTAGGCCACGTAGCCGGTCAGCGCTCGCTCGGTCTCCGGCGCAAACGCGCCCCGGGTAATGGCAATATGCTCGAGTGCATGCGCGGGATCATACCAGGTGGCGAAGTCAACCGTGTGCAGGGTGGCAACCGTGGCGGCGAAGCGTTCCGGATCAACCTGTTCCGCAGCAATCCGCGCCGTCATCGCATAGTGACCAACCGACAGTAGTTCAATCCCGTACGTTTCCCATCCCTGCGCGGCAGCCCCAAAGAGCGCTGCCCCGGAGCCGGCAAAGGGATCGAGCAACCGGCCAGGCGTGGGATGCACCGTCCGCAAGAGATATTCCACCAGGCGGGAGGTAAACCCTTCCCGGTATTTAAACCAGCGGTAGACGGGGGTTGTCTTATCCGCCTGATAGCTGACCAGGGTACGATCAAGTTCCCGGTTGAGTTGGATTCGCCCGGCGAACTGGTTGAACAGGGACTCCCGACAGGCACGCGTTGTCTCTCGCTGAGTTGTCACGGTAAATTGCTTTCTTGCAAAACAGATGTTTTAATATTACACGATTTCGTGTCAGGTGTCAAGCCATCATCCGTACCCCTGTCCCCTGTAACCTGTTTCCCCATCTGTACGTCATATCCCGGTGAATGGCTGTCGGGTTTATTCCATTCTGATAAGTTGAGATGAGATGCATGTATGACGACGATTTTGCTGGTCGAAGATACCCCTGATCTGGTGCAGGTGTTGACGCGCGAGTTGACCGCCGCCGGCTACCGGGTACTGGCGGCGGGCGATGGCCGGAGCGCGCTGCAACTTCATGCGGAAGCGCAACCGGCGCTGGTGATCCTCGACTGGATGCTGCCGCAACTGGATGGGCTGGAGGTGCTGCGCCGCCTGCGCCAGTCCGCAACCACGCCGGTTCTGATGCTGACCGCGCGGGGCGAGGAGGTTGACCGGGTACTTGGCCTCGAAGTGGGCGCGGATGACTACCTGACCAAGCCCTTCAGCATGCGCGAACTGCTGGCGCGGGTGCGGGCCCTGCTGCGTCGGGCGGAACAGTTCCGGCAGACGCTCCAGGCGGATCGGACTGCCGGCACGGAATGCCTCAGCCGGGGGCCGCTGCAACTCGATCCGCCGGCGCGCCAGGCTACCCTCGATGGGGTGCCGCTTGACCTGAGCCCGACCGAGTTTGATCTGCTGCACCTGCTGTTGCGCAGCCCCGGACGTGCCTTCAGCCGCGCCTACCTGCTGGATACGATCTGGGGCGAGCAGTATGTCGGCGGCGACCGCTCCGTGGATAATGCGATCCTGCGTCTGCGCAAGAAACTCGGCCCGCTGTCCGCGGCCATCGAGACGGTCTGGAGTGTCGGGTATCGCCTGCGACCGGAGTAGCGCATGCCAGGGTTTAACTTGTTCCGCCGGTTGGGGGCTATGCTGCGGGCACCGTTGCTGCGCGCCGGCTCCCGGCGTGCGTTGATCGAGGCGCTGCTGCTGGCGAGTGTCGGGTCCGGCCTGGTCTACCTGCATCCTGAACTCTACCCGACGATTGTGCGGCAGACGCTCTTTTTCTGGGGCGTAGCCTGCACGCTGTTCTGCGCGCTGCGATTACGCGTGACAGCATCTTCCTGGTGGCGGCATCTGCTGCGCGAGGCGGTGACGGCCGCCGGGCTGACGTTGATCAACGGCGTAATGCTGCTGCCGGCGACGCTGCGGTACACGCTGGTGCCCCCCGATGGGCAGACGCAGATGCTGCTGCTTTCCTTTGTGCTGCTTGCCGGTGCGGGCGGCTTTCTCCTCTTCCGCGCCGGGATTCGCCTCTGGCTCTTCTGGGATCGGCTCCGGCAACGACGGCTGCTCTGGGCCTTCACCCATACGCACATGGCCGTTGTTGCCACCGTGTCGCTGCTATTTGCGCTAATGCTGACCATTATGATTGTGCGTTCACAGCCGGCCGGGCAGTTGACGCCGCCGCCCAGTCCCACTGGAGCATTGATCCAGGAGATTGCCACCGGGGTGCTGCCGGTGTTGAGTATACTGACTATGCTGGTCGTGCTGGTGCTGGCGGCGGTGCTGCCACCCTCGGCGCTGGTCTCCTACATTGTGGCCCGTCAGGCAACCCGCCGCCTGGAAATGCTGGCGGCGGCGACGGGGGCGCTGCGGGCGGGTGATTATAGCGTGCGGGTGCCGGTGCTTGGTGCGGATGAGGTGGCCCGGCTGCAGGCCAACTTCAACGCAATGGCGGCAGATCTGGAACGGGCCATGCGCGACCTGCAGGCCGAACGTGACACCGTTACCGCGCTGTCGGAGGCGCGGCGGGAGCTGGTTGCCGGGGTCTCGCACGAACTGCGTACGCCGGTGACGACGGTGCGCGGCTATCTGGAGTCGAATCGTACCCGCTGGGAGACTACCCCGCCGCCAACGTTGCAGCAGGACATGGACGTGATGTTGCGCGAGACGATCCGGCTGCAACGGCTGATAGATGATCTGTTTGCGCTGGCCCAGGTTGAGGGCGGCAGCCTGGCACTGCGTTGTAGCCCTACCGCTGTCGGGCAGATTGCGCAGCAGTGTGTGGCGGCGACCGCGCCGTTGGCATGGCAGCGCGACCGGGTGCAGATCCTGGCCGAAGTGGACCCGGCCACGCCGCCGGCCCTGGTTGATGCGGGCCGACTGGAGCAGGTGCTCTACAACCTGCTGCGCAATGCGGTGCGCCACACCCCGCCGGGCGGGATCGTCGCGGTGGCGGTTTCCCCGGCAGCGGCGGGTGTGCAGGTGCAGGTGCAGGATACCGGCGCGGGCATCGCCCCGGAAGATCTGCCGCATATCTGGGAGCGCTTCTATCGGGCGCCGGCGACCCGGACGCAGGATACCGCCGGTGCGGGGTTGGGCCTGGCGCTGGTGAAAGAGTTGACCGAGGCGATGGGCGGGCGTGTCGGAGTGAGCAGCGAGTTGGGGATGGGCAGTTGCTTCAGCGTCTGGCTGCCCTGTGCCGGGCCGGTTCCATCGAAAGTCGGAGCCGCAGTATCTTGACAGCCCCGTCCCACACATGCTATGCTCACATCAGTATTTATTCTACCCCTTCAGGAAGGAGGACATGCGTATGCTTGCCGGAATTGTTATCCTGACCAGTGTGCTTGCCGGCGTGTCCACTTCCCGCCACTTTCTTCGCTAATCCTTTGCGCTACAGATGCGGGTTGTGGGTGCGCAGATGCTTCACCCGTAGCGGCGGCTGTTCAGCAGTAAGCCGCCGGGAGTTCGCGCACGCTTACCCGATCCTTTATTTCTGTCTGTAGTTAAGAAGGATAACTCTACCCATGCCACGCAAACAGCATAACCGGACCCTGACGCGTATCCGCCAGTGGGATGACGCGCTGGACGAGCGGGATGACCTGGACGATCTGGCGCAGGAGGAGCGCATCCGCAAGCAACCCCGCGCGTATCAGCCGCCTACGAGCGTGAAGCAGGTGCGGCGGCAGCGCGAGAAAACCTTGAGCCGCGACATCAACCGTTTCATGCGCAAGTATCGCCAGAACAACGATAAACCGTAGCATAACACGGGGAGAACAAAGAACAAAACAACAGAGAACAACGTTCTGTGTTGCTACTCTTGCTCTAACCCTTAACGAGTCGCCATCCGGCGGCTCGTTTTTTATTGTCCGCGTTGCGACAAAATTGCGACAGTTGCACGATTGTCCGGTGACATGTTCGGGCTAGACTGGGAGTGTAGTTTTGCGTTTTGAGTTTTCATACCACGTTGCCATCACACCAGCAATGAGCCAGGATGGGTGTAATACGTGTAAGGCAGCCCATTCCCGTGCAATATCTCTGCGTCCTCTGTGTGCTCTGTGGCTATGACAACAAATCGGTATCAGTTCTTCACTTCTATCAAATTCGGGGGTAAAACCCATGCAACACACGCAACTTCACCCGGAAGCACATCCTGCCGATCCGGTCTATACCGTCACGGCCCGCGACCTGACCCGCCGCCTGCCGGTGGGCGAAGATACGGTGGATATTCTCAAGGGTGTCTCGTTCGATATCCGGCGCGGCGCGTGGATCGCGCTGATGGGGCCGTCCGGTTCGGGCAAGTCTACCCTGCTGGGCATTCTGGCCGGGCTGGATACACCCACCAGTGGGCAGATCCTGCTGGACGGCATCGATATCACCCGGATGCGCGAGCGGGAACTGGCGCGCATCCGTAACCGCAAGATCGGGATTGTCTTCCAGTCGTTTAACCTGATCGCCGGGCTGACGGCGCAGGAGAATGTCGAAGTGCCGCTCTACGCCGGCGCGGATGGACAGAACATCAGCGAGCGGGCCGGCGCAATGCTCGATCTGGTCGGGCTGGCTGACCGGCGGCACCACCGGCCCAACCAGCTCTCTGGCGGTCAGCAGCAGCGGGTTGCGATTGCCCGCGCCCTGGTGACGCGCCCGGCGTTGCTGATCGCCGACGAGCCGACCGGCAACCTCGATAGCACCACCAGCGCGCAGATGCTGGATCTCTTCGCCCGGTTGCATACTGAACTGGGGGTAACGCTGTTTGTCGCCACCCACGACCGGAGTATCGCCGCGCGCGCTGACCGGGTTTTGTACCTGGTTGATGGGCAACTGGCCGCGCCGGAGGAGCCCGTCCACCGTATGCCAAACGCCGCACCGGAACAGGTTGCTGCACTCGATGGGGGAGGTGCGTGATGAAACTGCGCTTTGCATTGCACTATGCGCTGCGCTCGCTCCGGCGCAGCGGCCGGCACACCCTGCTGGCGCTGGCCTGCATTGCCTTCGGGGTGATGTCGCTGGTGGCGCTGCAATTGCTGACGGCGATGATCACGACGGTGCTTTTTACCGATCCACGGGCGGTGCTGGGCGGCGATGTGCGGCTCACCCGCGCCGGCGGACAGACGCTGACCGCCGACGATCTGGCCTCCCTGACGGCCCGGCAGGATGCCGGCACGCTGGATGGTCTGACCCCGTTTTCCGCAACCTATGCCCCGATGTTTCGGCGCGCAGGCTCGGGGCGGATTCTGTTTGCGAATCGGGTGTTTGGGGTTGACCCGGCGACTTTCCCGCAGGTGGGGGCGGTACCGCTGCAAACTCCGTCGGAGAGCGACCTGGCAACGGCGCTGACGCAGCCCTTCAGCGCGGTAATCACGCGCGATCTGGCCGCGAGTGCGGAACTTGCGGTTGGCGACCGGATCATTCTGGGGGGCAGCCATGGCCGTGCGCCCCAGGAACTGACGATTACCGGGATTGCCACGAACCTGCCCGACCAGCGCGGTGGCACGCTGCTCTACAGTCTGGAGACGGCCCGCCGGATAGCAGGCCAGGACGAGGTTATCACCAGTGTGGCAGTACGCTGGGGGGCGCAGGGTGACAGGACGGACGAGCTTATCGCTACCGGGTGGGATGTCGAGACACCAGCGATGGTGCGGGCCGAGCGTGAGCGCCTGGGGGAGCTGTTTGCGTTTATGCTCAAAGGGGCCGGGTTGCTCGGGCTGCTGGTGGGTGGCATCGGTGTTGCGACCACGCTACAGGTCACGCTGGCCCGGCGCACGCTGGAGATTGCCACCCTCAAGACGCTGGGGTATCGTCGGCGTGATCTGCTGGCGCTGTTCGGGATCGAACTGGTGCTGCTGGGGATTGCCGGAGGCGCGGTTGGGTCAGTTGCCGCCGTCGGGCTGGCCTTTCCGCTGATGACCCTGATGCAACGCACCGGGAACCTGCTGCTGGAGTGGCAGGTTGATCCGGTGATTCTCCTGAGCGGGCTGCTGGTCGGCGCGGTGACGGCGCTGATCTTCGGGATGCATGCGCTATTCCGTGCCGGCGCAGTCCGGCCGGCGGTGCTGCTGCGCAGTCTGCCCTTGCCGCGCATGTGGCCGCTGACGCTGGGATTGTACGGCCTGCTCGGGCTGCTCTTTGCGGCCATCAGCAGTTTGATCCTGGGCTCGCTGGTCTATGGTGTGGGCGTGGTGCTGTTTGCGCTGGTGGCGTTGGGCGGGCTGGGCCTGCTGCTGGGTCTGCTCTGCGCCGGGATTGTCCGGCTGCGGTTGCCTGGCCCCCGGGCGCTGACGCTGGCGCGGAACAACATCCGGCGGCAACCGCTGCGGGTGGTGATGGTCTTGATTGCGCTCTTTGCCGGGGTGTTTAGCATTGGCTTTACCGGCGCGACCATGCTCAGTGCGCGGAATGAAATTGTCCGCCACACCGGGTCGAATACGGGGTACAACCTGGCGCTCCAGGGTAGCCCGGCCGACGCTCCAGCGATTGCGGCGCAACTGGCGGAGCACAACATCGTGGATGTGCATACCAGCACCGTCCTGCCGGTCAGCGTCGCCACCAGTGACGGCACCCCGGTCGAGCAACTGACGGTCATGCAGGGGCGTGCGACTAATGATGCGCTCTGGGATATCGAACTGATTGCGGGGGAGTGGAATGGTGCCGCAAAGACTGCTCTGGTACCGGCGGCATTTGGACAGGCTCCCTGGCACTGGTCGCCCGGCACGGAGGTACAGGTTGAAACGACCGCAGGCGCGACAATCACGCTAACCCTGGCCGGCTTCTACGAACCACGCGATATTGATCGCCTCGTCCGGTTGGAGAACAGCCTGCTGGTGAGCGATGCCACCTTGCCGTCGCTGGATGCCACCCCCGCCGTAAACTACGAGGCCCGCGTCGCCCCCGACCGGCTGGATCAGGTGACGACGGCGCTGGGAACGGTGCTCCCCCAGACGCTGATCGTCAGTCGGGCGGACCTGAATGCACGGATGGCGCAGGCGTACACCAACCTGTTTGCCTTTGTGGTCGCCGTGGCCGGGCTGGCCTTCGTTGCCGGGGCAGTGCTGATCGCCAATGCAGTCGGGCTGGCGCTGGTCGAGCGCCGCCGTGAAATGGGCATCCTGAAAGCGGTGGGCTTTAGCAGCGGGCGCGTGCTGTCCGTCATGCTGCTGGAATATGCCCTGCTCGGCCTGATCAGCGGAGTCGCCGGCATTGCGGTGGTCGTGCTGGCGCAGGCCGTGATCAACCGGCTCCAGCCTACGGCGCAACTCGCGCTCGCACCGCAACATGGCCTGGCACTGGTCGGCATCGCGGTGGTGATTGCGCTGGGCAGCGTCTTGCTGGTAGCCTGGCGACCCACACATGTGTACCCGCTGGTGGTGTTGCGGGAACATTAACTGTGCCGCAAATCAAACGCAGTAGCTACCGCCATAGCGTGATCCTGGCGCGGAAGTTCCATCCGATGTACTTTGAGCAAATAGTATGCATATGGAGTGCGGGAGCATGGCTACCGCATACTACTTACCGAGGCAATACAAAATTGGTTGAAGTCGGGACTCCTGTAGCTCGCATATCTGGATTTAATTTCCAAAAACAGTGTGTATAATACTGGTAGAGGCGATGGCTATACCACTGGTTCAATAGGCGATTTCACGAACATGTGGAAGTATAACTACAAGGAGCAGGATATGCATCGGTTTTGTATCCTCAGTATTATTGTCCTCATCTTGAGTGGGTGTGGTACGACCGGGCCAGAAGGTCAATCAGCAGGAACCACGGCTGTTTCTGACCAGTTGACCGGGTCGGCAGAACTCGCTGAAACCGCAATGCTTCCCGCGTCTGCATCAACTCCCGAAGCTACTGCGACAACCAGTGTTGATACCGTGGCCGATACGAACCGCGCTACCCTGACGGCTACCTGGCAACAGGCCAATCAGGGCGTGACCGAAGCGACGGCCCTGCTCTATTTTGGTCCTAACACATCTGATGGCACCACATTATACGCCGCGTGGCGCTTCCCACTCCAGGAAGATGCACCGCCCCAGCGGATTGCGGAAGTTGCCTGGACGCCTCTTGGAACTCCGGTTGGTAATCTCTCACCTGATGAACAGTGGGTTGCCTACATCATCGGCGATCAACCAACACCAGGGTTTGAATTACACCTGCTACGTGTTAATGGCAGCAGTGATCAGGTGATCTCCGTGATAGGAATACATAGCGACTGTGCTCCGGCGTTTGCCTGGTTGCAGGCTGATTCTACGCTAATCTATATCGCTGGTACAATCGGGGTTCGTGCCTACGATCCAATGACGACGAACGAACGGGTAGCGATTCCCTATGAGCGCGCCGGGTCTTTGGTGGGCATAGATCATAAAGACCGGGTGATAATGGCGGTTTTGCGCCAGCCACACCTGCCACGTGATATTGTTGCGGTAGACCCGACAACGGGGGCACAAGAGGTACTTGCGCCCCTGCCGCGTCCTGCGATGGATACGCTCTTTTGTCGTAAAGTATCCCCTGATGGCAGTCAATTACTTTTTGCCATGGGTGAGTCACCCTACCAATCATATCTTTTCGATAGTACGACGCGTCAAACGCGTGAAATCGATGTTGTCCCCAATCATACGTTCTGGGCCAGCGATAGTCAGCATATTTTGACAAGTGGAGCAGCAGTTACTGATATAACGGTGCGTGCGTTGCCGGATATGACCACGGTCAGCACTGCGGTGTTACCACCAGCCGCACCTGGGCTGGAAAATCCCGCAGTGTTGGGCACATCCCCCGATGGACAGTGGCTCGTGGGCTGTTACATCGGTGCCACGGAGCAACAGTCCTGGCTCTATCACTTCCCAACCCAGCGCTGGCAGATGTTGGCGGCAGGTGATGAGTGCATCAATGTCGTCGGTTGGACCAAGCAGTAGTCCGGAGGATAAGTATATGTGGCGCATCGGCTGTCGTTCGGTACTTATCACAAGTTTTCTGTTTCTGATGCTAAAAGTATTCAACCAGCAGCGTTCCCGATAATAGCTCAGACGTTGCAACAAGAAACAGGATGTATACCAATAGCACCCCGTCCGCCTGGTCAGCCCGATCTGAACGTGTATATGAACGACCCGGACACACGGACTGGTTTCAATGTGCCTGGTGAACGGAGTCTCAATTCAAAAGATGAGTTGTTCAAAGAGATTACCTCGAATGATGGGATATTAGGTGATTTCAACTGGCAAATTGGTGATCAAGATGGCAACATTGGCAACTTTATCCCTGCGAAAATGCTTCGTAGCGTTGCAGGAATTGAGAGCCTCTGGCGACAGTATGTCGCTACATCGGACGGTTCAGCTACGCTGGAAAGCACGGGTGACTATGGCATCATGCAAATCAATCAGGGACAACGAACCTTATTCGAAGGTGCAAGTTCGCCAACGCAAAATACAAATCTCTGCAACGATACTCGTGCCAATATTGCTGCCGGCGCGACGCGCCTGAAGGAAATCTGGGAACTGGGCCGTACCGGGCCGCTTCCAGTAGTGAATAACCAAAATCCACGGTTCACCATCAACTGGTACTATGCGCTTTCGACCTACAATGGTGGTCCTGCGAGTCAGGACACAGAACCACCGGTGGGACGCTGGGTCAACAATCCTAATTGTGATGGCCCACTTGGATTAAGAGTAGCTTATTGTGACGGTTTCCCCAATGACCCAGGCAATCTTATCCCCGATTACACGGATAGCCGTGACCCGGGTGCCAGTTGGTACAATCTTTCACCTGCTGTTTATCCCTACCAGGAACGAGTGCTTTACAACACCCAGTTCCCGCGACAGCCGACACGAACGCAGTGGGTAGGACAAGATATTGGGCTACGTGAAACACGCGTTAGTCGCCGTGAAACCGGCATTATTCCGGTAGATAGCCTCTTTGAACGCGTGGAGCGTGATGCCAACGACAATCCAGTGGCGTTCATTTCGCGTGCCCCCGACTTGCTGTTGTTTCGTACTTCTATTGGTGTTGTCAATCAGGGGGTATTTCCTGCGGAAATCACAATTGAGTATGATTTGCCTATTGAGGCGAATGTGACCATTGAAATTCTCGATGAAGATAACAATACCATTGATATTCTATTGAACAGACGAAGAGTACCTGTTTCTGGTGCGGCATTTAATGTTGAAAAGATTTTGTATGATGGCTCCATTGGGCCTGATTATGGGTATCGCATTCGTGCTGAGGTCAATGGTTTTGAAGGTGAATATATTCGTCCTCTACGTATTGTTGAAGATAATGGATCTGATCTGCAAAATCTTATCTTTCTGCCCTCGATCTATCGATGACTATCCATTGTCTGGATGGTGCAGCAGGATTTGTGCGAAACGAATTCCATTAAGCGACTGCAAAGAGTGCAAAGGATGCACAAGTCGTCTGTGGTTATGAAAACAGAATAGTTATTCCTTGTGCCGCAACTTCACCCACACCGCTCCCCCCAGCGCTGCCGTCTCCAGTGTGGAGGTCAGCGCAAACGCTACCGGAATGGCCGGCAGGCCCAGCGTGGGCAGCAGCAGCGGGATCAGGGCAATCCGTCCGGCCAGTTGCCCGCAGTTGATCAGCAGTGGCGTGCGGGTATCGTGCAGCGCCTGCAGACTGCGCGTCAGGATCTCCGTCCCGATGGCTGCCGGGAGCGCCAGCGCATAGCCCACCAGCACCGTGTAGGTCAGCGTGCCCGCCGCCGCGTCAAACTCGCCATGCTCAAACAAGATGCGAATGACCGGGCGACCCAGCAGGATAAACCCCAGCGTGCCCAGGCAGGCCAGGCCCAGCGC
>DAOTVB010000072.1:0-9378 GCA_034436755.1 Chloroflexaceae bacterium
TTTTCCGCAGATTATCGAGAGCACAGGTAAACACAGGACAAAGAATAAACCGGGTATACCATAACCGTGCGCCGGAGACATTTTGTTCGGTGTTTCTTTGTTCTCGGGTCTTTATAACAGCACGTTGGCATAGATTTTGCATTATCTCTGGGTAGCAGGTCAACCGCGACCTGTGTTCGTAGTTGCCAATTTTCGAGTGTGTGCCGCATTCTGTGGTAGACACTATTCATACCGTGACGGTTTAAGCCGGTTCTAAGCAGAGCAAGACTAAGCAAGACTAGGAGGTCTCAGATATGGCTTACGAATTGCCACCACTGCCGTATGACTACAAAGCGCTGGAACCCCATATTGATGAGCAGACGATGCGGATTCACCACGATAAGCACCACGGTGGCTATGTCACCAAAGTGAATGGTGCGCTGGAAGGCCACTCCAATCTCCAGGGTATGACCATCGAGCAGTTGATGGCCTCGATTGACAAAGTGCCCGAGAGCATTCGCACCGCAGTGAATAACAACGGCGGCGGCCACGCCAACCACACACTGTTCTGGCAGATCATGAGCCCGCAGGGTGGCGGAACGCCTTCCGGCGCGGTGGCCGATGCGATCAACAGCACCTTTGGCAGCTTTGACAAGTTCAAGGAGCAGTTTGAGTCTGCCGCGACCGGGCGCTTCGGTAGTGGCTGGGCCTGGTTGGTCGTCAACGCCTCCGGCAATCTGGAGATTATCAGCACGCCGAACCAGGATAGCCCGCTCTCCCAGGGTAAGAAGCCGATCCTGGGCGTCGATGTGTGGGAGCATGCCTACTACCTGAAGTATCAGAATCTGCGCGCCTCGTATGTTAAGGCATGGTGGAACGTGGTCAACTGGCCGAAAGTGAACGAGTTCTACCAGCAGGCGAAGGGTTAGTTAATGGGTAAGGGTTGGGGGTTAAGGGTTAAACCCTGACCCTAACCTTCACCTTCATACCGCCAGCGCAGGTAGTGTTGCCCGACATTGCCCATCTCCACGCGCCACGCCGGATCATTCGCTGGAGTGTAGGTCAGCACACGCCGCTCGAATGCCTGCATCAGCACATCCTGTTCAACGCCACCAACCCGGACGCGCGCCCAGTAGGGTTCGCTAATCGGTAGCCCAACCACAAAGAGCCAGTCTACAATCTGCCCCTGAAGATATTGTCCATTCTCATAGACCAGTCCTTGCTGTGCGAAGAAGTCGGTAAAGACGCGTGGGATATTGTGCCCCAACTGCTCCTCGTAGCTATCCAGCAGGACACCATAGCGGGCCAGGTCAGGATTTTCGGTGACCTCGCCGTCCCGGTTCAACACTTCTGTGACGGGTTGTCCACCGCGCCGGGGGGCCGGCTGGTCAACCAGTGGATAGGCAACCGTGCGGAATGAACGGTACGTAGGCGCATGCGGATTTTCCGCTTCAGGATCGCCTGCAACGGCGACATTGGCCGGCGAGCGCGGTTCAAAGCTGTCGTTTCCCACCTGCATTGCTCCGGTAATCAGTTCGACGACCAGCAGGCCATTGGTGACATACCACTGGTTACGCGGCGCGGCGGGATTGGTTACTTCCATGCGACTTTTGTCAAAATATTGTACCTGACGGCTCTGCCCCGGTGCGTCTACATATATTTCATAGAACCCGCTGGTTATAGGTTCTGGTCCCCAGATCCAGGAGCGCGGTGTCAGCCCGGTCGCAGTCTGGGCCAGGGGCCGATCCGTGCGTTCCCACACCTGGCGGAAGGCAGTATCGGCAAAGAAGCCATCGGCGGGCGGTGGTGTCGTGGGTGGGTTGGTGGCGGTCTCATCTTCACTAATGACAACATACTCCTGTCCCGGCTCTAACCGGAGTAACTGCTCGGCGCGGGGAGCACCACCGTTGATTCGTATGCGGCCGGCATCCCCCATCGGGTAGAGCCGTACATCAATCGGGCGATCAGCCTGGATACGGTAGGTCTTGTCGGCAGCGTCCATGGTAAACTGCACATATGCTCCCTGATAGCTCAGATTCTGGATGCCATCAGAAGAGAGATCGGCAAAGGGGTATGGTTTGACAACCAGTGCTGTTGGCGTAAAGGTGAGGCCGTAATGCCCACCGTAGACCGCCATAAACCACGCCGCGCTATCCCAGGTGCGCCCACCGTCGCCGCTGTTGCCAGGGCCGTAGCGCGCATCTGGTCCGGCGGCAAACTCCAGGACCGGTGGGTTGGTTGAGCGGGCCATGTCGCTGTAGGCCAGCAGGAGTTGACGGGCATCTTCGGGATAGCCGGTGGCGGCATAGGCAGGTGCAGCCAGTCCGACGATCCAGGGAGCACTGGCGTCCAGCATCCAAAGCGGCACCGGCGGATCGACCTGGCGGCGCATCTCCGGTTCGTAGCCTCCCAGTGCCAGGCGCATAGGTGTTGGCCCACGCATGAACTGCGGGAGCAGTTCATGCATTGTCGCAGTCAGGTTCTCATACCGTGCGCCATCTGCAGGTGTAATCAGGCCCATGCGGAGCGCGGCAAATATGCTGAATGTCTCCAGCAGGGTCACGGGGGGACCATCGGCTCTGTGCCAGGCAATCGGCCAGGCCTGATCCGCCAGCCAGTAGCCACCCTGCTCGACAGGCCGGTGAAATCCCTCACGCAGACGGGCGGCGCGCTGCTCCCAGACGCTGCCATCTGCACCGATGGCCTGCTCCAGTTCGGCCAATTCGTTGTATGCGGCATAGAATTTGGCAATGGCATAGGTATGCATCACACTGTTGTAGAGCGAGTCGTAATAGCCATAGGGCCAGTTATCGCCATCGGGCAGACCATCGTCATCGCTGTCGATCTGGACAATACGTGTGCCGATGCGCTGGACAGTTTCGCGGTGGGTGCGGTAGAAGTCACGATCACCCGTCTTGGCAACATAGACATAGACGGCGTGGATCAGATTGGGCAAACTGTCCCATGCCTGGCGATTCTCATGATCGAGCCAGCCACCCTGGCGAATGTAGATAGTTTCGGGAGCAACCCCGTCAGCGTCAACCCGCGCCAGAAAAAGTTCGATATTCTCGCGCAGAACACTCATATCACCGAGTACATAGCTATACCCGGTGATGGCATAATCCAGGTCGCGGGTCCAGGTGCTGTTGGCATAACTGAGCTGGCTGGCCCGCAGGCCGCGCCGGTCGCCGATGGGAATGATGTTGGCTTCGTACCCATTCGCCAGAAGCAATGCTTCAATGTCGGGATCAAAGGCCGAAGTAGCATTCCCAAAATCGCGGGCTTGAATCGTCAATGGGGGCAAGGTGGGTGAGGGTTGGACCTCCGTGGGTGCGGGTGCCAGTGTCACCGTTGGCGGGCTGGTTGGCTCTGGCGGGGTGTCAGGCGTGGCAGTGAGTGCTTCTGCCTGCATCACCGTTGCCGGAACAACCGTAACCGGCCGGCTCGAAGCCGTTACCGTTGGCGTTACCGGTAGCGTACGACCCTGTTCTCCTCCGGTACATCCGGCGATAACCACTGCCAGAACAAGTCCGAGCAGCTTGGTTGGCCATAACGTTTTTTGCATACAACCTCATGGAACAACAGCACCTTCCCTGATGCTGCTATGCTAGTCTTGCAATCTTATGGTACAAATGCCAGGACCGACACCGGGCTACCTGTGCCGGCCTGGAGTTTAAGTCCGCCCAATACCAGTGTTGCGCCAGTTGGTGGTAGTTGCTGCAGTTGTGTCAAATTCTCCAGGAGCAGCAGATCTACGTCTACGGATCGTACTGCCGGCGGGTGGGCCAGGTTGGGTGTATCAAGTCCCAATCCACTGATCCGGCGCCGCTGAGTCAAAAACTCAATGGCGGGGGTACTAAAGCCGGGCACCTGGGGCATCTGTTCTGCATCCAGGTTGAGATAGGCTGCCGGTTGCTCCCAGTGGTAATCCCATCCTGTCAGCAAAAGGACCATACAATCAGCCGGGATACGTCCATGCTGCCGTTCCCAGCGGCGTATTGCCGCGACACTCAACCGATAGTCTGGGGAGTCCTGCGCCTGTGAACGTACATCCAGCACTACTGCCGGGATGATCAACTCGCGTGGTGACATCTGCTCGACGGTAAGTTCGCCCTCGTCAGTTGGAAACAGGCTGAGGTAGGTTGCGCTTTGCAGATCTAGCTGCAGCTCCTCTGATGCTCCAGGTATGCCGGGTAGCATAAGCCGGGTGCGGGGCGCGTCCGCCGGCTGCGGCATGTCTGCCGAGAGCGGATGGCTGAGATCGACAACCCGTGAAAACGCCAGGGTCTGTTCCTCCAGCGCTGGTGACGTGCCACAGGCTGTTCCCCAGAGTAGCATGATCCATCCAACCAGGATCGCCCGATATCTCATAAATCAACGCTCCCTTCGGCCCGTTTTGGGGAATGCCGTTCGGAATATGGCATAATCCGCGCGCCAATCGGTACCAGTGCCAGCAGTGCCACAACCAGCGCGGGTGTGTACAGGTAGGGCCAGAGCACCGGGTTGAAGACCATAAAGAGGAGAAAGGCGGTCACGATCACTGGTGCAAGTTGCTGTGCTGTTGCCCCCCAGCGCCAGTAGACGATGACCAGACTCGCCAGCAACACTGTCTGGAGCGGTTTTAACAGGCCGACAAACCCATGCCGCCAGAAGATCCCGCTAAATCCCACCTGCCGCGCCCAGGTATGATCTATGTCCCAGCGCAACCGGGGGTACAACTCATTGTCGTTGAACCAGCGCCAGACACCCAGCCGAAAATGCTCCGGCGACCAGAGCAGAAACGGCAGGATGAAGAGGGCAGCGAGCAATCCGGCAAGCCCCGCCAGGATGAGTGTGTGCCGCCGGCCGTGCGCCCGCAGCCAGTGCAGCAGTACAAAGGGCGCAATAATCGCTGCCAGCGGTGAGGCAGCTCCTACCAGGCCCAGTGTCAGTGCCGCCGGCAGGTGCCGGTTGGCGATAACCAGCGCCAGTGTCAGGCCTAACAGTGCCCACTGGACCGGCGCGGTTGTTGCCAGTGACCAGTTCAGCGCCGTTGGCTGAAGAAAAAACCATGCCCAGAGCAGCATAGGGAAATGCCGACAATCAGATTGGTCAGCATCGTCTGGATCACCCGGCGTGGCATTCCTGTTGCTGTTCGTCCGTAGTGTAAGCCAGAGAATAGTGGCACCGATACCCAGTTCTGCCAGCAGATTAGTCAGGCGAATATCCAGGCCGAGCAGATATGTGGGCAGGTAGGCCAGCCATGTGACCGGGAGATAGGTCAGGGGCAGATCCCAGGGCATCTGATAGATTGTGTAGGGTGTCTGCCCGGCCAGCAACTGGTCGAGGGCTTGCTGCACCAGCGGCAGCATATCATCTCGTGCCGGATCGATTGGCACATGTGAAAAACTGGCGACCCGAGCAAGACTGCCGAGTAGGACAGCGCTGAATAGGAGCCACGCAGGCGGAAGCGGTCGCACCAGCGCGAATCCCAGGATAAAAAGCCCGGCACCGAAGAGGGCAAAGTGTAACGGGTTGCTGTCAGGTGCCAGAAATACCAGAAAATTCCGCATTGTTGCAAGCCAGGCCGTTAACAGCAGCAAAACCAGTAGTCTTGACAGGATGTATCTGCCCGATGTCTGGTGCCCGGTTTCCGGTGCCTGCTGCATGCTTTTTGCCACAAACAGCCATCCCAGCGCGATGCCTACCAGCAGCAACGCTGTACCTGCCGCAAGCTTCTGGCTCATCAGGAACCCCAGGCCATAGACATGCAGTGCCCCCGTGATATCCAGCGTCACCCCCAGCGTGACGGTTAGCGCCAGTGCCGGCGTCCAGGGTTCTACCTGAACCCAGCGTTCGGCCCAGGCCGGCAGGATCGCAGATTGTGCTTCTTGTCGATTGTTCAAGATTCTGATGTGACGACATACTCCAGTCCTGGCTGGAGCACAATCGCTGCTTCAGGACCGAACGGCTCATCGTTTACACGGATCTGCGTGGCATTTCCCATCGGACGCAGGATCACGCTGGTCAACTGATCCGTCTGAACCCGATAGGCTTGATTGGCCGGATCGAGCCGTAGTTGGACGGTGGCACCCTGGAAGCTCAAATTCTGCACACCATCGTCGGCGATGGTAGTAAAGGGATGTGGTTCTACAATCAGGGCGGTGGGAGTTACTTTCAAACCATAGTGCCCGCCATAGACCGCCATAAACCAGGCGGCGCTCCCCCACGCGCCCCCACGCCCCTCACGTCCTGAACCATCGGTGGCGACCAGTTGCCAGACCAGCGCATCGGGACCGGCGGCCTCGGTGTAGGCCGCTAGCAGTTCGGCGGCCTGTTCCGGGTAGCCCGCTGCGGCATAGGCTGGGGCAGCCGGCCCAACGATCCAGGGGGCGCTGGGATCGGCTTTCCAGGGTTCTCGAACAACCGAGCGTAGGAGGTTGGGAGGATAGCCATCGAGCGTCAGGCGCAATGGGGCCGGTCCCACCATAAGATCGGGCAGGCGATTGACAAGTGCGGTCATCAAGGGCTGATAGCCGGCATCCTCCGGGGCAATCAGTCCACTCTGCAATGCTTCAAACACACCAAACGTTTCCAGGGTGCGTACAGGTTCCTGACTCGCGTCACGCCAACCGACGGGCCAGGCCAGGTCACCGCGCCAGTACCCGCCCGCGTCAAAGGGGCGATGAAATGCCTCACGCAATTGAGTGGCACGCTGCTCCCAACCAGTTCCGTCTTCGCCAATACTGTAATCCAACTCAGCTAACTGTGTGTATGCTGCGTAGAACTTTGCCAGAGCATAGGTGTGCCGCACACTGTTTTCAATCGAGTTATAGTAGCCGTAGGGATACACATCGCGGTCAGGCAGACCATCACTATTCGTGTCCAGATTGGCAATCCACGCACCAACCCACTGGAGTTTCTGGCGATTGTCGCGATAAAACGCGCGATCACCCGTTTTGGCAACATAGACATAAACAGCATTGATCAGATTGGGCATACTGTCCCAGGCCTGGTTCAAGCCATAGCCCGACTGCGCATTGTATACATCCGGCACAATACCATTTGGCTCGACATCTGCCAGAAATAGTCCAATATTTTCGCGCAACACGGACATATCACCCAGCACATAGCCATAGCCACTGGTAGCATAATCCAGGTCGCGTACCCAGGTATGGCGGGTGGGCTCGCTCTGGCTGGGTTGCAATCCCCGTCCACCGCCGATAGTGATAATATTGGCGGCATAGCCATTCTGGAGCAACCCGGCTTCCAGGCCGGGATTGTACTGCGAGGTTGCGGTGCCGAACGCACCCGAAAGATGACGAGCGGCGCGTTCGGCTAACTCAGCGGTAATGCTGGCCCGTTCAGCGGCGAGTGCCTCTGCTGTCTGCGTAGCGGCAGCAATTGTTGCTTGTGGCGCTGCCGTTTGTGTCGCTGCTGCTGCCAGATTACGGCTTGCTGCTGTCTGGGTAGCACCAGCAGCAGCAGTTCGGGTCCGTTCAGGCGTGGCAGTTGTCGTTGGTCGTAGTAGCATAGTTACAGTTGGTTGCCTGCTCGTACTCGCAATGGCAGCCTGAGCAGCAGCGGTTGTTGTCTGGGCAGGCCGGGCATTACCATCTGCTGCAGTAAGGAATTGCCAGGACCAATCTGGGATATTCCAGATTGCAACAATGAACAGGGTGAGCACAATAGCACCGAGTGCAGGTAACATCCATGGACGGAATTTGCGCTGAGTGGCCTGGTGTGGTGATGCTGGTAGCTGTAACTGGGACTGGATCTGGCGTAATTCCTTACGCATAGCAGCCGCACTGTCCGGACGTCTGGCGGGGTCAAGTGCCATGGCTTGCATGACCAGATTGCTCAACTTGCGCGGTATTTCGGGATAGACCTCGTAGAGCGGGCGCAGAGGGTCCGGTTGATTGCTGACCAGGGTTGTGGCCCGCTCCAGCGCACTTGTCGGCGGCGTACCACTGAGCAGGCAGTACATTGTCGCGGCGAGGGAATAGAGATCGCTACGAATTGTGGTTCCCTGCTGTTGCGCTTGCTCAGGGGGCGCATACTGTGGAGTAAATCCCAGTACACTCATCTGGTTGGTCGTATACATATTAGCGACTGCGGCACTCTTGGCCAGTCCAAAATCGAGCAAAATAATATCGCCATTGTTAGTAATTTTCAGGTTCTGCGGTTTAATATCACGATGAATAATTTGGGGATCTTGCGAATGCAGGAAATCGAGCGCATCCAATAACTGATCCATCCAGTGCAAGACCTCGGCGATGGGAAAAGGGGTATCGCGCTGTCCCAGCATCGTGCCCAGATCCTGACCGGGAATAAATTCCATAACCAGGAACGTTCCCGTTGTATCAACGAAAAAGTCCGTGACCAGGGGCAGACTCTTGTGGCGCAACTGCGAGAGCAGGCGAGCTTCGTGTTTAAAGGCGCGCTTATACGTCTCACCACTCACGAGCGTCTGTTTTAGCGCGCGGGTTGCTTCAAGATTAAGATCGATAACTTCGTAGACCGCGCCCATGCCGCCTTCACCAATGAGCCGGACAACGCGATAACGATTGTTGATGATGATGTCGGGTTGCAGCATAATAGTCTGTCTTTCTCTCACCAATGCCTTGGACAATGTGATAGTGGTTGCTGCTGATGATGCCGGGTTACAGCATAACCGCCTGTCTTCGACAGGGCTTATACAAAATCATGCGTTGTACTTGTGAGTTTCAGAAGGGTTTGATGATTATAACTATTTTTAATTGTTTGTAAACTTGTTCCAATGGTCCTCTTCAGGAGTAGTACTTATGGGTTGTAATAATCAACCATTTGCGCAGAAAAAGATCTAAGAAATGTGTGGTAATGTTGAGCATGTTTGAGTACACTGTCGCACATTGGTTATAGTGTCTGAGCTTCGGGGGAGATACATATTGCAAGTTTCTTTTATGATAAACCCGTCGGCTTTTTCTCGTGAACTGTAGTTCAGTGAAGCTCTGGCTTTGTTGCCGTCAGGTGACGTGGCGGCCTGGTTGGTCATCTCAAAATGTCAACACCCGTTACTATGGAAGTAAGAGTTGATGCATGTGTCCGTATTGTAAGTGAAAACGGCGTCTCTGCCAATTCCATTGCGGGTGAATCTGCACGACGAAGCTGTCCTGATACCAAATAGCCAGATGCAGTCCCTGTCGCGCGTTCTTTTTTCTAGTGCGAGGAGGAAAACAAGCCCATGCAGCGTACGTTTAATCTGATCATTCTCGGTCTGCTCGTCGTCGTTCTTGCGATCCCGGGAAGCGAGACGCGCTCTGCTCCCGCTACCGCGCCGCGTGACTCGGCCTTTGGATTGAATAGTCATATTGCCACCCGCTATCCCGATCCGTCAAGTCTCGATATGCCGGCGGAGGTGTTGGCCCAGACGGGCGCGGG
>DAOTVB010000073.1:0-6456 GCA_034436755.1 Chloroflexaceae bacterium
GGGCAGGGCCGGATGACGCAGCGTCGCCAGGATCTGCGCTTCGCGGGCAAAGGCCGCATCAAGCTGGCCCCCCGTGACCAGCAGATGCTTGAGGGCCACCCGGCTGTTGAGCCGCTGGTCAATCGCCGCGTAGACCGCGCCCATCCCGCCACGGCCAATCAACTGCACCAGTTGGTAGCGGTTATGCACCAGCATACCGGGAGCCAGTTCGACCGGCGTGCCTGCTATCACCGGGTGCGTCTGGGTCGGTTGCCCTCCCGCCGGTTGCGTCGGCGGATGTTCAGCGGGTACCTGGTTGGTCATTTGTCCCATGGTGCGCGTCTCCTCCGACTGGGGCATCAATCCCTCGCGGGTGGGTGCGGCTGGTGCAACCGTGCGCCCCCTGACCCGGCGGCGGCGGACAACGACCAGGGTGCCGGTTGCCAGGATCAACCCACCCAGGAGGTAGGGCCAGTAGCCGCGCCCCAGCGATGCCAGGGTGTAGCCGGGGTTGACTGCCACCGTCACCACCTTTTCCCGAACGGGGAAGTCGCGCACAGCCTCAACCCCCCCTTCAGCGCGCAGTTGCACCGTCACCGCGAGATGTAACCGCTGCTCACCCGACCGGCGGGGCGTGACATCCCAGGCCCACTCGGTAAAGCCCGTGCGCCCGACCGCCTGCTCCGGGTTGTTGAGCGGCGTGATTGTGAAGTTGTCACCCAGCAGACGGGCGTGCATAAAGGTGCCGACCTGAACCGGCTCGATCTCCGGGGGGCCGCTTCCCTGCAGATTCTCGGTTAGCGGATCGGTTGCCGGTGGGTCCAGTCCCAGCAGTTCGCGCGTGATGCGTACCTCCACCCGATCCGTCTGCCCGACGGTCATTGTCTCCGGCGGGTTGAAGAGCATACGACCGGGCGCGAGCCGTTCCAGTTCGGCTTCGATCCGCTGCGCCACGGTCTGGGGTGCAGTTGTATCTGCCGGCTCCGCGGTTTCCTCCGGCGCTTCGCCCTCTGTCGCCGGGATTTCCGTTGCCGCGACTGTTGGTTCATCCGACGCTACGCTGGTCGGGATTTCCGTTGCACTGGTAATCTCCTCTGTCGGCGGTTCGGTGGTTGTTTCCCGCGCACCACCACACGCCGCGATGGAGAGCATGATCAAGACCAGCAGGCCCAGCAGCAGATAGCGCTGCGGTGAAGCGCTACCCCAGGCAGAGGCAAACAGCGGACCAGGAACAAACAGCTTGTTCGATAGGCATGCACCCGGTGCGCGTTGTTCTCCATTCCGCTGTTCTCTATGCTCTATATGCCGCGAAGGTTTCATACGATGGTTCTCCCTGCAACCAGTTTTGCATTCGGCTTGCGACGACTCGATTAACATACACCGAAGCTACCCCTATCCCCACTTCACCCCCGCCAGCGCCGCATCATACTGCGGTCCCAGGCGTGACCAGTCGTAGGGCGCGGCGATGGCCCGCCAGTCACGCCGGCGTAGGTCGGCGCAACTGCGCAGCGTGGTGTGCAACCGTCCGACCAGTTCTTCAAACGAGTCATACAGACAGTCGGCATGATGCTCGGACGGCAGTAGCTCCGGGTAGGTCAGGCGGCGCGGCAGGATGGGAATACAGCCACAGTAGAGCGCCTCGACAATCCCGATGCCGAAGAACTCCTGAATGGCTGTGCTGACCACCAGATCGGCCTGGTACAGCAACCGGCTGTAGGCCGGCTGATCGGCCGCATACCCCCAGTGAACAATCCGCCCGGACCAGCGTTCGCGCGCGGTGATAAACTCGGACGCATTGGGGTCCACATGTTCCCCCGCCACAATCAGCCGGAAGTCCGCGCCATGCGCCGCGACCACTTCCAGCGCATCGAAGAAGACCTGCGGCTGCTTGTCATAATCCCAGCGGCTGTTCCAGAGGATAACCGGCGGCCCGGAGCGCACCGCCGACGAGTGAGCCGACCCATTCACCGACAATGCCTGGTCATGGCGCTGCAGGTCAATGCCGGGGGGCAGCACCTGCGACTTCGCCGCAATCAGGTCAATCGTCTCCAGCTCCTGGTAGTCGTGGTAGCGCCCCAGCAGGCCGGGCAGCGTCTCCAGGAAGCTGCGCCGATGAAAGTCGGAGTTGAAAAAGATCGCGTCGGCCACCAGCGCGCTGGTGTAGTTTATCCAGGCGAACCCCAGGTCGCGCGCCCGGCCTTTGGGCAGCGGGTAGGTAAGCTGGTTTTCATGAAAGTAGAGCACCGCCGGAATATCGGGCGGGTAGAGGTCGCGGGTCAGCGCCCGAAAAGCCGCCAGGTCCAACATATCGGTGGTGAGGATCAGGTCGGGCCGGAGCGGTGCCGCGCGGGCCATCCGGGCCAGCGCTACCGCCCCGCCGCGCATCCGCCAGCGCCAGCCACCCTCGGTGGGCAGGGTAAGCAGCGTTATCTGGTGTTGGCTGTGAGCGGTGTAGCCGGCGGCAACCGCAGCATGCGAACCGCCGTGGTAGGGGTCCAGGAACAGAATGTGCATACTGGCGCTCCTCCTACCGATGTGTTGTCATAGCCACAGCGCACACCGAGGACGCAGCGATAATAAGCCGGAATGTGCCGCTATTGCGCCCGTACCGGCTGATCGCTGGTTTGCCGGCACATTGGTATCGGGGTGTGACTGCTGCCAGTATATCATGGACGAAAAACCTGCAGCGCAGCATATGTTCCCGCCGCCGGTCCTCCCGCTTCCCAGGGCGTTCCCAACGCAACCAGCAACCGGCTCAACCAGTCGTCGCCGCTCTGCTTCGCCGCCGATCCACTCAGCAGCAGATAATCGCGGACGCGGGTCAGCGCCACGTAGAGCAGGCGCTCGCGCTCGGCCCGTTCCATGCGCCGCTCCTCGGCCAGCGCCAGTTGGTAGGCAATCGGCTTCTCCCAGTCGCCGGTCGCCCCGCGCAGTTGCACCGCCGCGCCATACGTTCGCCGCGCCAGCCACTTCGCCGTCTGCGGCGGACTGCGGCGGCCCAGGTCGGGCAGCACCACGATGGGGAATTCCAACCCTTTGCTGCGATGCACTGTCATCAACTGCACGCTGCCGGCGGCCTCCAGCGGCGCTTCGCCCTCGCGCGGCTCCTGCCGCAGCAGCGCATCCAGGTAGGCGCTAAAGGCGCTTAATCCGCCGCTCCCCGCTCGCCGCGCCGCCTCCAGCAGTTTCTCCACATTGGCCCGCCGCCGCTCCCCGTCGTGCAGCCCGCTGATCGTTGCCGGATAGCCCGTTGCCGCCAGTGCTGCCCGCAGCAGTTCCACGACCGTCACCTGCCCGCGCAACGCATGCAACTCCCGCAATGTCTCCCGCGCAAAGAACAGTTCTGAGTTTTGAGTGTTGAGTGTTGAGTTTTCGGTTCCAGGTGCTGAGTGCTGAGTGCTGAGTGCTGAGTGCTGAGTGCTGAGTGCTTCTCCCCCACTCGCCAACAACGCATCCCACAAACTATGCGGGTTGGCAAAGCGTAGCCGCAGGATCGTGGCATCGTCCAGGGCGAAGAGCGGCGAGCGCAGCACCCCCACCAGCGCCAGTTCATCCGCCGGATCATCCAGCACCCGCAGCAGATGGATCAGATCCTGCACCTCTTTGCGCCCATAGTAGCCGCGCCCCGCCGTGGTCAGGTAAGGGATGCCCGCCGTGCGAAAGGCCCGCTCGTAGTGTTCAAACGCCGTTGATGCCTGAAACAGCAGCGCCATATCGCCATAGCGGGGCACGCGCCAGCCATGCGACCCCTCCTGAATAATTGCGCCGGCTTCACCCGCCACCAGCGCCTGGATGCGTGCGGCCAGCGCCTGCGCTTCACAATCGTGGATGGTGGCGCTGTTGCCCTCACCCGGAACGATATGCAACTCGACGCACTGCGCATGCGCGGGCGGCGGCCGATGGGCCAGCAACTGCTCAAAGGGTACTTCGTAGCCGCGCAACGGCTCTTCCCGCGCAAAGATCGGCGCAACGGTGGCATTGATCCAGTCCAGCAGCGGCGGATGCGCCCGAAAGGAGGTGTTGAGCGCCACCGCCTGCCCGCCCAGGTCTTGCAGCGTTTGTGCCACCGCCTGAAAGACGCTCACATCGGCCCCCCGGAAGCGGTAGATGGACTGCTTGGCATCGCCGACGATAAACAGGCCGGGAGATGCGGCCACGTTCTCGGTCAGACCGGTCAGCGCAGCGATAATCGCTCGCTGATCTTCGTTTGTGTCCTGGAACTCATCCACCAGCACGGTGCGTAGTTCGGCCTGCCAGCGCGCCCGCACGGCGGGATGCCGCTCCAGCAGATCGCGCGCGCGCACCTCCAGATCGTCATAGTCGAGCGTGTCTCGCTGCTCCTTACGCCGGGTGTAGTGGGCCACCACCCGCCGGTAGAGTGCGCGCAACGCCAGGATCACTTGCGCGGCCCGCTCTTCCAGGGCATCATCGCCGACCAGTTCCAGCAGTCCGGCATGCTCGCGGTAGCTATCGCGCAGCGTGCGTAGCGCCTCCTTCGCCGCCGCCAGATCATCCGCCGTGGGCCAGTTCTTCTTGCTGCACCCGCGCAGGTTGATCTGGTCGATGCAGTGAAAATCAACTGTTGCCGGTTGCGCCGCATCTGCCGGTTGCCATGCACCCACCCCGGACTCCGCCAGCCAGTCGGCGATTGTCCGCACCTGCGTGCCGATCCGGTCGTCGTCGCGGGCGGCTGCGACCAGATTTTGCAGGGTTGCACATGCCTCCCGCCAGCGCGCACCGCTCAGCAGGCTGTTCAGCAAATCCGCCTGCAACTCTGCCAGACGCGTGCGCCACTCCTGCCGCAGGGCTGCCGGGTTGTCCGGCAGGTCGGCCAGGGCCATGCGCACCTCCGCGCCTGCCCGAACCATCTCGGTCAAGATTGTTCGCAACTCGCCCAGCCCAAACTCATCAAACAGGATCGTGACGCCAGGACCGCTTCCCACGTCTTCCGCGACGGCCACACCCAGCGCGGCATCAACGCTCTCGGTCAGCAGCAGCAGCGCCTCAACCTCGTCCAGCACACCAAAGTGCGGATCAAGGCCGGTTTCGGCGGGATGCGCCCGCAGCAGCGTGGCGCAGAAGCTATGGATCGTCCCAATGCGGGCAGCTTCAATCGCCGCGCGGCGCTCCTCCCAGGCCGCCCGCTCCGTCCGGGCGGCAGCGCGAGCGCGCTGCTCAACCGTTGCGCGCACGCGGTCGCGCATCTCGCGGGCGGCTTTCTCGGTGAAGGTGATGGCGAGGATATCCCGGTCGGTGTCACTGTCGGTATCGACCAGCAGCCGCAGGTAGCGCTCCACCAGCACACGCGTCTTGCCGCTGCCTGCTCCGGCGGTCACTACCAGGTTGCCGGCGTGGGTAATTGCCTGCCACTGTTCCGGTGTAAAATCCATATCTGACTACTCGGCGCGTTTGATATATTCGATTACCCCCGGAATGCCCAGTTGCCGCTCCAGGCCAAGCAGATGATCCAGCACCGGGCGGTAGGGATGCGGCTCGGTCAGCATGCGCCGGGCCGCGCGGGTTGAGCCAATCCAGTTGAGATGATGGTAGGCGATCCACTCAGCAAAGCCCTCGCGCAGGGTCTCGTCTCGCAGCAGTGGGCAGTTCTCGCCCTGCCAGGCGTGGGCATACTCGTGTGCGACGGTGATGCGAAAGAGCAGCCGGGGCAGGCCGTAGAGCATATAGATGATGCGCAACCGGCCATGGCGCTGGTACACCCCCAGCAGGCTGCGCCCCGTATCGGGCGCTTCAGCGGGTTCACCATCCGCCGGGCCTTCGGGTGAGCGCAGTGCATTGAGTGTGGGTGCATCCACCAGGCGAAACTCCACCCCGACATTGAGCCGCAGATCGAACTGGGCGATCAGCGCGGCGACCGTCTCATCAAAAATCGTCCGCGCGACGTCCGGATCATAGATCGCCGTGCTGTGACAGCGCGCACACTGCTGCCGGCCATCGTGGAGTTGCCAGTAGTTCGGGCCCAGCGGCAGCCCGCAGCTAGCGCAAAACTGGCCCGCTGCAACACAGTTCTGGCAGTAGCGCTCGGTACGGTCAAACAGGGTGTAATAGCCGCCGATCAGCGGCCCACCACAGGCAGCACAGCGCTGCGTCGCCGTAATAGTTTCAGGTTGAGCCGATTGAATTGCCATGGGTTCTCCCGCCGCGTCGTTTGTGTCGTTTCATATACAGGACTTACGCAGTGCGCGTTCAAACGGGCCGTTTGTTCCCGATAACGCTGGATTTCGCCTGCGGCAGCGTGGTACTTTTTTATCTCTTTCAGGAAATTTGGCACAACGTGCCAAATTTCCTGAAAGAGACTGTCTCATTCCACCCTGCCGGAGGCGAGTCGGGCCATGTGTCCAGGCAGATGCCTGGTTTGGAACCGACCGCTTAACTCCTGTCACATAGATTACCGTGAAGCATAGCACAGGTAGCGAGAAACGTAAACAGTTGTTGGGGGATGGGGATTGGGGATTGGGG
>DAOTVB010000074.1:0-94709 GCA_034436755.1 Chloroflexaceae bacterium
GGCATCCAGGTGAACGTTGACTGACTGACCTGATCCAGGTCAACCCGTACAAACAGGTAGCCGGGAAAATAGGGCTTGACCTGGCGCGCGCGCGGATTGGCCGGTTGAGCCAGAATGCGCGGATAAAACGCTTTAAACCCGTGCGAACGAACCTGTTGCCATACTGCGTCTTCCTTGCGTGGTTTGCTATGCAGCGCATACCATCGCTCCAGCATACGAAAACCCTCCGTAGCTATTCATTACCGTCTATGCAGTTCAGCTAAACAATGTGAGAGACAGAACAAACGATAGTAAAAAGGCGCGTAAATGTGAATAGTACCATAGGACTGATAGGTACTAGTACTTCTGTGCATCCAGGTAATAGTCAAACCTGGCCGGATTGTTCTGCCAGGACGTTCCGCGATAGCTCATCGCCTGAGCGCCGACAGACGGCTACAACATCATAATACTCTACATATGCGAACGCGCTGTACTGATGATTTTGTGTCATCAGGGTTGCCGGAAGATTACATCGAGGGTCTGATCGCGGGCCAGATCCAGATCGACGATAAGCGAATGATCGGATACCCTGACGGGAGCGGGAGCAGCCGAGATAAGGGTTGCCTCTGGGGGCAGATCGATCCGGAGCGTGAGCGGGATTGCTTCTCGCCCGGACTGCTTCTGCAGTTTGAGGCGGTAATGTTGACCATATACTTCCTCCGTAAGCACACCCGGCGGGAGCCGATAGCGTAACACCGTCACGCGAGTTTCGTCAAAGGGTACGACCAGGAAAGTGCTGAATGCATGCGTCCCGGCCTCGCCCTGACTGACGGTAACGGTACCGGTATCGCCCCGCCCACTGAGCATCCACTCACCGGGAACGGGATTGGTGCGGATACCGACCAACTGGCTGCCTCTGGGTACCAGCACACGCAGATAATTCCAGTAGCAGTTATCCGCTACTTGCGCATAGCGCAGCGGCCCGGCATTGTTGCGCCACTGCCGGCATATACCAGTTGTGGTCAGACGGTTGGTATGACTGATGGTCAACGTCGCCACCGGCGACTGGAGATCGCTCAGATCAACCGCATAGGCCATACGCTGCTCAATATGTCCATTGACCTTGTTATAACCCACGTTCGCGTCAACCACCAGCAGGAAGTCGGACGCTCCCGGCTGCACCGCGCCATCCCATGCGCGCCGCGCGAGGAATGCCGCCGCATCGGGCTCCTGCGTATAGAGCAGCAGGTGCCGCGCATCCAGCGCCTGCCGAAATGCCTGCATCAACGCCGGCGCATCCATGCGTTCCAGGTCAGCATCAAGTTTGGCAATCATCGCTTCAGCCAACTTGCCCAGATATGCCTTGCGTTCCTGGCCTGGCTCAGCCTCCAGTTCGCGGTCAAACTCGGTCTGAATATACTGCTGCAAATTGTCGGCAGAGACCGGTTCGGCAACATCCGGCACGGCCAGCGGACCGGTTACGGCCAGCAGCAGTTGCATAGCTCCGGGAGTCGCCGCAATCACCCCATCTACGGTGCGTCCCTGTCCCCGGCGATAGAGATCCATCGCAACATGGGCCGTGGTGGGAAAGTCGGGCGACCAGTTGGCATCTTGAAAGGCCCAGGGATCAATATGCATATAGCGCCGCAGTGGGTTGGGTGCTGCCGGATAAGGACCGGCGGCAAAATCATTGACACTGCCAGAATGTTGTAATGAAAACTCGGCAACGCGACCGCCTTTTAGTGTTAGAATGCCCGCAGCACCGATGAAGCCGCCGGTTGCCCGCAGTTCATCCGGATTTTGCGCCAGAAAGAGGTAATCGCGCGGGCCATTGGCCCCGAGCATATCAGGCAGAATCGGCACCAGATCAAGCGTATCCCGGGCCAGTGGCAAAAATGTTTCGACCGGCGCGAGATAGCCCCGCACGCGCGGCGACAAATGATCAAAGGGGACGCGGGACCAGGCATCCGCCGCCTGCGACAATGCCTGACGCGCGGTTGCCAGTTGCGGTGGCAGTGGCACCAGATATCTGACCAGCACCACCCGGATCGACTCATCCGGTTCGCGCTCAATCAGCGCCGGAGCCAGCGCTGCATAGGTTTCATCGGCAGCGATTGTGAGATAGACCGCCGTGTCGAGGAGCGGCTCAACGGCCGCCAGGTCTGCGCCATAGACCGGAACCCAGCCCAGCAGGTGGGTCAGTGGCAGAAGCGGCCCGGCCTCGTCACGCAGCAGAGCAGTGTTGGCCCGAATGCGCGCCAGCAGCGGCTCCAGGTCAGCCAGCGCCGCCGGCTCGTGCCACGAACGGGCCAGCGTCCGGGCCGCACGCACATCGGCGACAATATCACCGCCAATCTGGTAGAGTTGCCAACTCTTGTAGCCGGATGCGACCAGACCAACCAGCAGGATTACGCCCAGCAGACATCCCAGTCGCCGCCGCTGCCGGGTAACGCTATGGAGCAGGAATCGTGTCAATGTATGCAGGTTTCTCATAAATCCAAAATGTACCACCTGATATACAGGGTGTCAATGAAGTTGACGTGATGATTTATACTATAATAGAGCCTGGTTTGATCCACTGCTGCCTTGTCGGAATTTCAGCATTGCGGCACATGCCGCTGGTAGCGGTCTGGAGTGGTTCGGAACTCGCGGGGACAAAGGAGCGACACGGCAATCAGCGTAACCCACAAACACGTTTCAGCATGTATGCCCTCTGCCGTTGTAAGATGAGGAGTTTGCTACAATGAGTTCGCCCTTATCACGCCTGATACGACCGACAGTCCTGGTACTCTTTATCACGGGTGTGCTGCTGCTCGGCGCGGGCAGTCAGACATGGGCCACACCTGCACAGGGACCGTTCGGGCAAACGGTGCCTTCCTTCACCCCTACGGCCACAACCGAAACAGCTACCGGCGGTGGTGGCGGGGAAGACGATGGTGACGGTGACGGTGATGACGGTATTCCGGTTGCGACCCTTCAGATTGTCACCCCGGTTGCGGGAACGGCGCTGGCTCCGACCGCAACAATTATGCCAACCGGAACAATGATTCCCCCCGCAACGCCCGTACCAACCACTCCAGTGGCTGTGATTGAGGTAACACCAACCGTCCCGGTACCGGCGACCCTGCCGGTGACGGGTGCGCCAACTACGCCGGCTTATGTTCCCCTGGGCTGGAGCATTGTCCTACTACTGCTGGTTGGTCTGGCGCTGCTCTGGAATGCCCGGCGACACACCCCTTCATAGGTTGAACCGCCGGGAAGGAGCTGCTCTGTCAGGCGTTCGTCCGGCAGATATGCTCCTTTCCGGCCTGCTGCTGCTCGTCCTGGGTCTGGTCTACGGCCGGACGCTGGCGCCGGGTGTCACCTGGGCCAACGCCGGGACGGATAGTGGCGACCTGATTACGGCGGCGGCAACGCTGGGGATTGCGCATCCAACCGGCTACCCGACCTACCTGCTGCTTGCCCGCCTGTTTCAGTATCTGCCCCTGGGCGACCCGGCACTGCGCACCAACATCTTCTCGGCATGCATGGCACTGCTGACCGTGCTATGGGTGTACCGGCTAACCCGACGCATCATCGCAGATCCGGGTTGGAAGGGGCTGTTTGCCGCCGGGTCAGCCGCACTGGGACTGGGACTCGCGCCACTCTTCTGGTCACAGGCGGTCATTGCGGAGGTCCACACCCTGAATGCATTCTGTGCTGCGGTGATTCTGAGCTTCATTCTGAGCGCACTACCCCCACAGTCGGAAATCCTCCCGGCGCATGCGCGCCTTCAGGGGCTGTTTGTTGGGCTGGCCCTGGGCAATCATGTCACGATAGCTCTGCTCGCAGGAACCTGGCTGTTCACCAGCATCATACAGACACCGGCACAGCAACGGGTACGGTATCTCGGACAGCAGGTGCTGGGAATCGCTACCGGGTTGCTGGTCTACCTCTACCTGCCGTTGCGCGCATCGGTGCATCCCGCCGTCAACTGGGGCAACCCGGTTGATCTGTCCGGCTTCTGGTGGGTTATCTCGGGGGCACCCTACCGCGACCTGGCGTTTGGTCTCCCGCAGATGTTTCTGTCGCAGCGGTTGGCAGCCTGGGCCGCGCTGCTGCTCCAGCAGTTTGGATGGGTCGGGGTGAGCCTGGGCTTTGTTGGTCTGCTGTATGGACGGACCCGCTACCGGCAGTTTGTCTGGCTGACCGCGATTATCGCCGGCGCATATTCGATCTTTGCGCTGACCTACAACACGGCGGACTCGTATGCCTACCTGCTACCTGTCTACCTGATTTTTACGCTCTGGATTGCGCTGGGTATTCACACACTGCTGCGGGTATGTCCACAGCGTAACTACGCCCGCCCGGCACTGGCGCTCTTGCTGGTCATTCTGCCGGCATGGCCGGTACCGACCAATGCCCGGCAGGTTGATGCAAGCGCTGATCGGCGCGCAATGGACTATGCCCGACAGGTGCTGACCGAGGCACCGGATCAGGCCATTGTGCTAACAACATCAGATCTTGATACATTTCCCCTCTGGTACTATCACTACGCGCTGGCGGAACGCCCCGATATGTTTGTTGTGGTCGAGCCGTTACTCGAGTTCCCCTGGTACCGTGAGCATCTGCGCATTTCCTATCCAGACCTGACAGTACCGGAACAGCCGGGCGTGGGCCGGCAAGAACAGATTGCGCAGGCTAATCCGGGATTGGGGCCGGTCTGCCGGGTTGAACTGATCGATGTTTCGCCCAGGCTGCACTGTTTGTTGGAGGAGTAGATAGGGCCGGATTGACTCATTATGGGTAGGTGTTTGGACCACGAACGCCGCGAAATGAGCGAAAAACGCGAAACGGTCAATGCTGCCATGGATCAGGCGATCCCGCGTTTGGCGGGAAATATCGCCACCGGCAGGGTAGAAGATTCCATTCTTTTTCCTAAAAAATTTGCACAAAGTGCAGATTTTAGGAAAAACAAAAAAGAGTACCATGCTGCCGCAGGCGAGTCTGCCATTCATTCAGGTGAACACCTGGTTTGGAACCGACCGCGTACGTTATGTCAATAACACCGCATTCTTCAAAGGAGCAATCACGGGGCGCATGTAAATCAAAACCGACGCATATTAATGCCGCGCAAATACTTTACAAAACTCCGCACAGAAAAACAGGATCATACTGCAAACATACACCCAGAGCATCAGGAGCGTACCCAGCGCTCCATAGGCACTGCGCACACCAATGAAAGCGATGTAAAGCGTTAGCAGCAGGCCGGCGACACTAAACCCCACCGCACAGAGGAGCGCGCCAAACCAGACATCCCGCCAATGCATAGCAACCGGCGGCAGATATTTGAACAGCAGTGCAAAGGTAAGGGTTGCCAGCGCCAGCGTCACCACTGGATCGAGCAACCAGGTGGCAATATTGCCAAAGAGGGGAATATACCCCAACACCAGTTTAACCCCCTGAAGCACTGCTGTAATAACAAATGTGCTTATCAGCAGCAGACTCATCAGGATCACCATCACAAAGGCCGTGGCCCGATCCAGCACGGTTTCAATAACCGTCTGCCGGACCGTCTGGTTGAGCGAGGTCATCTCGGCGGTTGGCTTCCAGATCTTGCGGAAACTAAAGTTCAGATGCCGGAAGACAATTGATGCGCCGTAGAGGAGGATCAACAGGCTAATCGCGGTGGCAATCAGCGAGTTCTGCTGCAGATCATCCAGTGCCTGCTCCAGCATGAGACGGAGCTCCGATCCGGCCAGCAGCGTCACCGTCTCTAAGATCTGCTGTTTCAGCACATTCGCCGTTTCCGAAAAGCGCAGAAAGAGCCCGGATATGGCGATAAGCAGGAGCAGTATGGGCACGAGCGACAGCAGGACATAGTAGACCATCGCCGCACCGAGTAATCGCCCATCATCATTCCTGAACTCAATGATAGTTTCCTGCACGATATGTAGCAGCTTTGATCGGGTAATCATCGTTTATTTCCGCCAAACACGTACATGTAGCCACCCTGAACTATAGCAACACACCTGCTACACAGACATTGGGCATCCCTCAGCTTTTGACCGGATCATCCTCGGTTGATTGTGACATAACCGCCGGGGTGGGCATGGCAACGGGCGTCTTCTCCGGTGGCGCAAACGGTGGCCGGAGTTCACGCACCAGGATCAACACAATCGTTACCACCGGAATAGTCAAGAGGGCGGTAAAAAATCCCCCAACCTGCAGACCAATAAATAACCCCAGCAGGACAGCAGAAATCGGAATGTTAATCGCCCGCGCATACATAAACGGTGACACAAAATAGACGCATCCGGTGCCAATCAAGGTGTTGGTAATGATCACCCACATCACTGTCGCGGGGCTAACGGTAGCGGCCGCCAGAACTGATAGGGCCAATCCGATAATGCCACCCAGATAGGGAATAAACTCTAACAGGCCACTGAGAATAGCAATTGGCAGGGCGTAGGGTACACCCAGCCAGGTATTGACCAGACCATAGGCGATGATGTAGTAGAGACTGATGCTGACCTGAGCCACAAACCAGCGCGCAAGCCCCTCGCTCACCCGCAACGTAAGTTCCGTGACCCGCGCATGATAGCGCTGCGGCACAAAAAACTGCATCAGTTTCCGGCTCACCTGCGGCTTACTGACTAACGTTATGACCAGCACAACCATCACAAAGAGGGTAAAAAAGAGGTTGCCAAGCTTCCCGGCCAGCGTACCAATAACGCCGGAGGTCTGCTGGAGAATATCGGTGACATTCCGGATTACGGAGGCATCAGCGGTACCCAGCGCCTCAACCCCCGTCAACTGGGATAACTCGGCCCGCAACTCGGGAGCGCTCTGGGTGATCAACTGCGCCAGGGCACTAAAACTTCGCACCAGGAGCGGCATTATCTGAAGTACCAGAAACCCCAGCACTAACCCGATAATCATCAATACTCCCACGGCGGTGATCTGCCGATGAATGCCCCGCCGTTCCAGCCGCGCAGCCAGCGGGTTAATCAACAGAGTCAACAGAGCGGTCAGAAACAACAGTAACCCCAGACTACTTACCAGCGGCAGCAGGGGCACCGCCGCATAGACCGCCAGCGCCAGCGCGAAGAGTGCCAGCCAGAGGCGCGGTGTTAGTTGAATTGACATTGTTGCCCTCCTTCTTATGGTCTTCGCCCGCACCGGCATGGCAGATTGTTCACGCAATTTCGGTTGAGCATGCCTTCACGCGGTTGATGACCCTATGCATAGTACCGCTGTATTCCCCTCCGAACAGGGCAACCGTGTGCATATATCATCTACAGCGTACCCCAGGGGCACGATTCCGGCAAACTGGGGCAAGGTCAGACACTGTTTGAGCGTGTCAGGCAAAATGCGCTTCAGAATATTGTCTATCAAGTTCATCGGCGGCGGCTGGTCGCCCGATCAAGTAGCCCTGAATATGCCGGCCCCCGGCAGCATGCAACCAGGCCCGCTGCGCTTCATGCTCAACCCCTTCAGTGATGACAATCATATTCAACCCCTCACCCAGTGCCAGCACCGCCCGCAGCACCGCTTCATCTTTCTGATTATGTCCAATGCCTGCCGTAAATCCCCGTTCAACTTTGAGGATGTCAATCGGCAACTTCCGCAGGTGGGTGAGTGACGCATACCCGGTTCCAAAATCATCCAGGGCCACCCGCACACCTAACGCCCGCAGCTCCGTCAGCACCTGGTAGGTCAGAGAGAGATCATGCAGCGCGATCTGTTCCGTCAGCTCGATCACGAGACGCTCGGCGGCAACTCCGGTTGTGTTCAAGAGGGCGGCTACATGCTCAACCAGATCGACCCGCCGGAACGACGGCGCACTCAGGTTGACCGTTACGGTACGCGGAACCCCAACTGCCTGCCATCGGGCAGCCTGGGTGAGCGCTGCCTGCAACACCCAGGTATCCAGAACACCCAGGAGCCCGATTTCTTCGGCCAGCGGCAAGAAGCGTCCCGGCATGAGCAGACCATAGGTCGGATGCGGCCAGCGCACCAACGCTTCCATACCGAAAAGCTCCTGAGTTTCCATATCGAGGATGGGCTGGTAGTAGAGCATCAGGCGGCCGGCTGTCAGCGCCTGCCGAAACTCGGCTTCGATATGCATCTGCTCAGGTGAGAGCCCGCCATTCACCGGATCATGCACCTGCACTCCGGTCCGCGTACGTTTGGCGCGATACATTGCAATATCGGCCCGCGTCAGGAGCATACTAAACCCTGGCAGGTCAATGGTGCCGAGTGCGATCCCGATGCTTCCATTGAGATACACCCGCAGGTCGGGCAGGTCAAATGGGTGGCGCAACTGATCGAGAAGTGCCTCTGCCAGAGCCACCGCTGCTTCCCGATCAGTATCTGTGAGCAGCACAGCGAACTCATCCCCACCGATGCGGGCCAGCAGTCCGACCTGATCAACCCCCGCCTGCAAGCGGCGGGTGACCTGCACCAGCAAATTGTCACCGGCATCGTGGCCGAGTGTGTCATTGAAGGCCTTGAAGCGATCCAGATCGAGATAGAGCAACGCAGTATATTCCGGATCGGCCAGCAGTGCTGCGGCCCCGGCTTCGTAGAGATGACGCCGGTTAGCCAGGCCGGTGAGCGGATCAGTGAAGGCTAACTGTTCGATCTGCTGTTGATAGGCTTTACGATCGGTGATATCCTCCAGGCTTGCTTCATAGGCAACCACATGCCCGGTATCATCGCGTACCGCATGGATATGGCTGTTGATCCAGATAACCGTGCCATCCTGGCGATAAAACCGTATCTCGTAATTATGCACATGCTCACCCTGTTCGATACAGGCTTGCCAGTGCCGGCGCTCCGCCGGGTCAACATACAGGTCCGATGACGGTACAGCCAGCAACGCTTCCCGGGTCGGATAGCCAAGCAGTTGCACCATCGCCTGGTTCACATCCAGAAACCGACCGTCCGGCGTGGAACGATAGAGCGCGACCGGCACCCGGTCAAAGAGGGTGCGGTACTTCTCTTCGCCGGCCTGCAGCGCCAGCGCAATCTGCCGGCGTTGAATAGCGCCACCCACCACACCCGCCGCCGTTCGCAGGGTATCCAGTTCAGACATTGACCAGGTACGCTGCTGGGCACACTCATCGAAGCCAATGAACCCCCACCAGTGATAATTGACAAAAATCGGTACAACCGCGATCGACCGGGTGTTTTGTGCGTGTAAAATCACACGCTCCTCAGGTGGAAAGTCGTCCACCTCTCCATAGATCGCATCTCCCTGACGTAGCACAGCTTCCCAACGCGCAAATCCGTTCGCCTGGTAGGGCAAATCCTGGAGGACCGGATTATCGATCTGGGGATGTATCCCCGGCGCTACCCATTCATAGAGCTGTCGCATAGCGACGGTTTCGGCTGATGTGTACATATTTTCAAACAGATAAACGCGACTCACCTCTGCCGCTATGCCCAGGCGCTCAAGCAACAACTGGATATTCCGGCCAAAACTCTTTGTATCCAGGAAGGAGGCCGCAACAACGCTAATGGCTTCCAGGATGCGATCCCGTCGTTGGAGCGCCGTCTCTATGCGCTTCTGCTCCGTAATATCCTGCGCTGCACCATAGATGCGCACAACCCGCCCCTGCACGCTATCCCACACGGGCTTGAAATAGTGGCGCAACCAGCGTACCTCACCCTGGCGCAGAATGCGAAACTCGATGATACCGGGATCATGTCCGGCCAGTACCTGAAGCTGATGCTGCTCCAGGCGTGGAATATCATCAGGGTGTACGATCTTGCTCATCGTCTCAGGATCATCGGCCTCCGCGCGTGTCAGTCCGGTGATGCGGGTGAAGGCATCGGTAATCCACTCCGTTATCGGAGAGTCATCCGATCGCAGGGTGAGGGCAAAGGCAAAATCGGACGTCAGTTCCGACACTGCTCGATAGCGCTCCTCGCTCGCACGCAGGGCGGCTTCGGTATGCTCACGGGTCGTGATATCGGTCAAGATGGTGGCAAACTGATCGGGGGCAACTGCAATGGCGGTAATCTGAAAGGTCTTCTGCAGCGGGGCAAAGGTAGTCTGGAAGGTCGCCGGCTCGCCGGTGGCAACCACCCGCGCGTACTGTTCCAGATAGGGCGGTGTGTCAGTACCATATACCTCCGATGCTAAACGCCCAACCGTGGCCGAACGTGGTAGCCCGGTGATGAGCGTAAATGCCGGGTTGATCTCCAGAATATGGTAATCAATCGGGGTACCGCCCGCATCAGTGATCAGTGCGTGGAGCGCTACGCCTTCGGTCATTGCATCGTACAGGGAACGGTACAGCGCTTCCCGCTGCTGCAAGCGCGCATTTTCCGCCTGGAGTGCCTCAACGATGGCTTGCTGCTCTAGCATACAGTTCCTCTTTCTGTTGTGACAGGTGGTTGACAGCAGCGCTAGCTTTATGGGTTCCTGCACCAGATCATGCTCCCAGACCATGACCCGATTGCGCCCGGCTTGCTTCGCCGCATAGAGCGCCGGTCGGCCCGATCAATGAGTTGTTGCAGAGACAGTATACTGATATGTGCAGCATGTGCCACACCCAGGCTAACGGTGAGCGTGACAATCCCCCGATCGGTCAGAATCGGGAGGTGGGCCAGGCGCTAACGCAGGCGCTCTGCCATGTGGTCATTCACCTGCTTGAAGTGGTCGATGAGGTGCGTCACAAATCCACCATACATCACTGCCGGCGTACTGAACTCAGAACAGAGATCCGTTTACCATCAGGTTCGTCCTCTCTCGTGTATACGACATCTCTACAGGGCTATTATAACCAGACGAGGGGTATGCGGCTCTCAAGTGTAGACTATTCGCCAGAGCGCATTGGAATGCGGTTGGCGGGACCGGTATCAACCGCCACTCCAGCACCCATTTCCCGCACCAGGACGGGCCGCGGACGCGCAGAAGCGCGTCCCTACCACAAAAAGCCTACACCTGAGAATGGGGGGATGCGGTCTGCTCCACTGCTACCTGCCCAGGGAGCGCAGACGCGCAGAAGCGCGTCCCTACCACAACCAATCTATCCGTGAGTGCCCTTCCCGATACGATGCAGCAGGTAAGGCACGCCCAGACCGGTTACGATCAGCATCACGACCACCGGAATGAGCAACAGCGGATTATTGTGCAATGCCCAGCCACTGAAATCAATTGCAGCGTAGGTGAGCAACCCGGTGGCAAACAGTGCCATCCCGTGTCCCCAGTGCATACGCAACCAGACGCCCACCCCGGCGGCCAGCGCCACAATGCTCATCAAGAACCCGGCAACGACATAAATGATCGGTGCGTCGGGTTGGGGATATCCTGACAGTCCGCCGGGGAACGTGCCGCGCTCCAGATAGACCGCCCAGAGGACAAAGAGCCCCAGGCCCACACTCAGCAGGAAGGCACTGAACAGGCGCTCAAAGCTCAAATGTACTGCCCGGCGCGCGGCCGTATCTTGCCGCACATGGGCCACCAGACTGCTGCGTACCAGCTTGAAGACTTCCATCACCACCAATACTATTGCTGCTACCAGCAGTAACGCCCCTGCCTGGCTCCAGGCGACCGGCGCAACACTCAGGATCGCCTGCATAAACGGCACATGCATTGCCAGCAGATGCAGTCCCAGCGCCACGGTAACGCCCGCGATCAGGAATGGATTCCGGCGCAGCGGGACACGTAGCGCGGAAATATACTCCGAACGGCAGTTAAAAACGTGGAAATTTTCAAACAGCACCATAAGCATGAGGAGCAGGTTGCGCGCCGTATCCTCGGTATACCCTGCGTTGAGCAGCCAGACCCAGACGCCAAACGCCAGCCCACCGATGGTGGCACCTGATACCAGCGTTTGCTGGATCATCAGCGGGTTAAAAATGCCCTCTGCCGGACTGCGTGGCGGTCGCTGCATGGCCCCCGGTTCGCCGCCTTCAAAGGCCAGGGCAACATCCTGGATACCATTTGTCACCAGATTCAGCCAGAGCAGTTGCACCGCAAACAGCGGTAACGGCAGGCCCATCAGCGTTGCCAGCGTGAATAAAATCACCTCAGCCGCGCCGGTCGAAATCAGCAGGTATGTCACCTTGCGAATATTGTCATAGGCAAACCGCCCTTCTTCCACTCCCGCCTCAATCGAGGCAAAATTGTCGTCGGTGACAATGATTGCGGCCGTATCCTTCGCCACATCGGTACCGGAACCCATCGCCACGCCAATATTGGCCGCGCGCAGGGCCGGCGCATCATTCACCCCATCACCCGTAACTGCCACAAAATGGCCCTGTTTGATCAAGGCCTCCACAATCTGCAACTTCTGCAACGGTGTGACCCGCGCAAACACCCGGATGGATTTGATGGTCTCTAACAACTCCGGGGTGACAACTTCTCCCAGTTCCTCCAGTTGGCGTCCGGTAAGAATATCGTCCCAGTCAGTAGCGATGCCCAGTTCGCGCGCAATCGCCAGCGCGGTCGCCGGGTGATCGCCGGTAATCATGGCAACTTCAATCCCGGCCTGGCGGCACTGGTCTACCGCAAGTTTGACCTCCGGGCGTAGCGGATCAATCAGCCCGACCAGGCCCAGCAGCGTCAGTGGGGGCATATCAGCTTCGGCAAAGCCGTCATAGGTGGCGGATGGAGTGGCTTCACCACCAGCAACTGCAATCACGCGATAGCCCTGCTGTGACAACGCCAGCGCTTGCTGCTCAATGCGCGCCCCATCCAGGGCAACCGGCTGCTGATCAACCAGCATGGTCGTACAGAAGGGCAGCACCGTTTCCACCGCGCCCTTCACGGCAATCTGCACTCGCTCTGCATCTTCATGATCGCGATGCAGCCGGGCCGCGTAGCGCCGTTCCGACTCAAACGGGATCTCGCCCACGACAATGGTATCACGGCGAATCCAGCGCGGATCCAGCCCCAGTTTGTAGGCAAACGCCAGCAGCGCCACATCCACCGCATCACCATGATAGTGCCATTCCTCTTGCTCGCGCGTTAACCCGGCTTCATTGCAGCGGATCGCCACCAGCGCCAGCCGTTCCAGATGCGCATGCGCTCCGGCAACGATGGGATTATCCGCCGCATCCAGAATTGCTCCATCGCCGCTGTAGCCTTCGCCCGATACCGAAAACTGTTCACCCGAGGGCAGTTTCACCTGTCTGACCGTCTGTTTATTCACCGTGAGCGTACCGGTTTTATCGCTGGCGATATAGGTACAACTGCCCAATCCTTCAACCGCCGTCAGCTTACGCACAATAGCATTACGCTGCGCCATGCGGCTGGTCCCAATCGCCAGCGCCACCGTCAGGGCAACCGGCAGTCCCTCAGGAATGGCCGACACCGCCAGCGCCACCGCCAGGAAAAACACCTCCGTGTAGGGAATACCACGCCCCAGCGCAATCACCGCCAGGATCGCGCTGGCCCCCAGCACCAGCACACTGATCTGGCGGGCAAAGCGCTCCATCCGAATCACCAGCGGAGGTTTGGTTATCGCCGCAGCCGTCACTGCCCCGGCAATCATCCCGACCTCGGTCTGCAAGCCGGTGGCGACCACAATGCCCACACCCCGCCCCGCAGTCACGGTTGCGCCCGCGAACAGGATGTTCGTACGCTCATTAATGGGAATATCCGGCGCAAGCGGCGTGGTCTGCTTCGCCACGGCAAGCGATTCTCCCGTCAGAAAGGACTCATCGACGGTCAGGTTCTTCACCTGGATCAGCCGCAGATCGGCGGGAACGCGATTGCCCGACTCCAGCAGCACAATATCGCCCGGTACCAACTCTTCCGCCGCAAGCCGGCGCTCACTACCGGCACGGCGCACCCGGGTGTAAATCTTCAGCAGGCTCTGCAATGCGGCAGCGCTCCGCTCGGCTTTACGCTCCTGGATCGCACCAATCGCCGCGTTGAGCGTCACCACCAGAAAAATAAAGATGGTCTCTTTATAATCACCGATCAGCAACGATACAAGCCCGGCAACCAGCAAGATGTAGATGAGTGGGCTTTTGAACTGGTGCAGAATAATTTCGCCAAGGGTTAGCGGAGGTTTCGCGGGGAGAATATTACGTCCAAACTCGTGCTGCCGTTCGACCGTCTGCGTCTCGCTCAGTCCATTCATGCCGGATTGTAGCTTTTGAAAGACCTCCTCTGACGATAACGTATGCCATGGTACAGAATCTGCTGTTTTCTGTTCAAAAATTTGTTCATGCTCAGTCATTTTTCTTCCTCCTCCCGTGGCTGACAGCAAACCGAGAACAAAGGCACAGAGAACCAAGTGCGCCGGATGCACTGTTCTTGAACAACTGGTTTGTGCTTCGCCCTATGCTTGTCGGTTATTGCTATAGCCGCAGCCAACTACCGCATATTCTATGGATATATTCAGCCTAACCCAGAATCCCCCGGAATGCGCCCGACATCCGGGTATATCACGCCTGGTCAGGTGGCGGGTTTTGCCTGGTCAGATGCACAGGAAGCAGGAGCAGCGCATAAAAAGAGCGCATCAACAGTGATGCGCTCAGGACCATCCCATGCTTTAGTTATGTCAACTCAATCCATTAGCTTCACCGCTTATGCGAATACAAACCGCGCATACCAGCTCTCCAGTTGCGCCGCCAGCCGCGCCGCCATGTAGTGATCACACACCACCTGCCGCCCCGCGGCCCCCAACCGCTGCGCCAGCGCGGGATCGTGCAGCACACGCACCAGCGCCGCCGCCAGCGCATCTACATCATCGTAGGGCACCAGCAGGCCGGTACGTTCATGCTCAATCAGTTCGTTGCCGGCCGGCACATCGGTTGTCACCACCGGTTTCCCGGCGGCCATGCCCTCGATCAGCGGGATGCCAAAGCCCTCGTAGCGGCTGGGAGCCGCGATCACATCAGCGCTACGAAGTAACCGAATCTTCGCCTCTTCGTCCACGGAGCCGAGCAGATGCAGCCGATCCGCCACGCCACCCGCCGCAACCAGCCGCCGCAACTCCGCCTCGCCCTGCCGGTTATGGCTGACAAAGACAAAGTTAGCCTGGGGTACCGCCTGCACCACCGCCGGCATTGCGCGGGCCAGCAGATCAAAGCCCTTGCGCCCGATCAACTGCCCGATGAACAGGATGACCCGCTGTTCCGCTGACGCGACGAGGCGATGTGGCAATAACGCCGGCATGTCCACCGGATCGGCCTGATCGCCATGTCCGCGCGTTATCGCATCAAACTGCTCCAACTCAACCGCGTTGGGCAGGACGGTGATGTGCTCCGGCGGCAGGCCCAACCGGATCAGCAGGCCGCGCTCATGCTGCGAGAGTGCCACCGCGCCATCCACCAGGCGTAGCGGCGCATGGATCAGGTAGTTGCGTATGGTCCGCCGGGGATGTGCGCCCCGCAGCAGTTGCCCCACCAACTGCCGGGGGCTCAAGATCAGCCGGTCAAAGCGCAACGGCTGCTCCAGCGGGCGATCCCGGTCAGCCACCAGATCGCCATCGTGGAGCAGGCCATGGGGGGTCAGCACCACCGGCCGCCCTTGCAGGCGCGCCAGCCGCACCACTTGAAAGGCCAGCAGACTGCGCAGATGATGCACATGCACCATATCCGGGCGCTCGGCCAGCAGCATACGTAGCAGAGCCTCCGGCGAGAAGAAGCCCCAGGTTGAGCAGCGATGCACCGCGACCGGCCCCGGCAGCCAGGCATGCCGCACCGCCTGACCGGGATAGCTCGGCGCGTAATACTCGTAGGCGACCACATGGTGTCCGCGCCGCGCCAGTGCCCGCGCCTGCAGATACTCCGGACGACTGGGAAACGCCGGGTCAAAGCCAAAGGTCGAGACGATTAATATCTTCATGCGTAGTCCGTAGTCCGTAATCCGTATGCCGTATGCCGTAGTCTGTAATGCTCAACAGCAGGACTTCACGTAGTGCCGCCTTCAGGCGGTCCGGTCTCAACGGTAGGGTGCATTCGATGCACCATTCTGCTGCCGCACACCAGTAGTCCGTATGCCGTAGTCCGTCCTGCGGGTTGCGTCATCCGTCATCCGTTCCGCATCTGTCCTTCGTCCTTCGTCCTTCGTCGTAGGCTGCAAGCACCCGCTCGGTCACGCTGGCCCAGGAGAACTGCGCCGTCACCCAGTCCCGCCCGGCCTGGCCCATCTGCGCGCGGCGTTGCGGGTCATCCAGCAGTTCGCGTAGACCCTCGGCCAGCGCCCAGGGATGCTGCGGTCGCACCAGCAGACCGGTCTCGCCGGGGCGCACCACCTCCGGGAAGCCGCCAAAGTTGCTGGCAACCACCGGCGTACCGCAGGCCTGCGCTTCGACCAGCGCAATGCCAAAGGTCTCATTCGCAAACGACGCGCCCACCACCAGATCGACGCCGGCGTAGAGGCGCGGTAGTTCGGTACGCGGTACCGCCCCCAGGAAGGTAACCCGTTCGGCGACATGAAAGGTCTCCGCCAGCCATGCAAGGTGCGCCCGGTAGCTGCCGTCACCGGCGATCAGCAGCCGCGTATGGGGCAGTTCCACCAGCGCCTGCAGGATGTACTGCACGCCCTTCCAGGGAATCAGCCGCCCGACAAACAGCAGCAGCGCCGCGCCATCGGGGGCATAGTGCCGGCGCAACGCCGGATCGGGGGGAACTGGTCGGAAGAGATCAAAGTCAACCCCGTTGTAGACCACTCTGGGCATAATGCCGTAGTGCGCCGCAACCGTCTCGGCATTGAAGCGACTGCAGGAGACCGCAATATCCGCCCGCCTGCCCAACAACTGATCGCCGGGGAAGAAATCCTTGCCATGACAGCCAAACACCAGCCGTGCCCCGGTCATGCGCCGCAGTAGCAAGGCCGGCCCCAGGTCGTAGGGTTTCTGGATATGCACAATGTCGGGATGTTCCCGCGCCAGACCCGCGAGCGCGGGCACGGCGAAGGAGAGACGTTCAAACAGCTTGGTCAGCCCGTAAACCCGGCGAAACGGTGGCAGCGCTCGCCAGTAGTCCCGGCCGATAAATGGGAAGGTGATCACCCGCACTCCCGGCAGCACGGCGCGCTGCGACCCCACGCCACCGATGATCGTTACCCGCTGACCGCGTTGGGCCAACTCCCGCCCCAGATCCCAGACGAAACTCTCGACGCCGCCGACCAGCGTGGTAGTTGTGAGGTTGTAGAGGACGATATGCATACCCGCGCTCAAATCGTCACACCATCATAGTCAGGTGAGACATTCTTCACAACACCCGCAGCCACCAGCGCTTCAACGGCAGCTTGAGCCGCAACAGTTGCTCTCGATCCTGTGGCTCCAGACCACCCGTCAGCCGCAGCACACCCAGGAAGGCGGCTCCACCCAGCGCCGCCAGCAGCAGCAGCAGCAGCGCCGCACCCAGCCGGTCAACAATTGTGGCATCGACCGTCAGATCGGGCAAGAGCAGGCGCATCCCGACGACCAGGAGCGCCATCACGCCGCTTGCCGGCAGCACCCGCAGGGTAAAACGCCAGGGCCAGCGCAACCCCAACAGGCGGTAGCCACTCGCCGTCACCCAGAAACCGGCTGCCAGCCGCGCCAGGCCAAACGCCAGCGCCACCCCGACCACGCCCAGCAGCGGGGGCAGCGTGAGCGCCAGCGGGACAATCACCAGCAAGGTCAGCAGCCGCGAGATCACAATAATCCGCAGATGCTCATAGACGATCAGCGCATTATGGGCCGTGGTCAGCAGCGACTCCAGGAAGAGGCAGGGCACCAGCACCCAGACAATCGGCGTCGCGGCGGCATACTCCGGCCGGCTGATGATCATAATCACCGACTGCGCCAGCAGCATCAGCCCGATGCCACCCGGCACCATCAGCAGCACCTGCAGCCGGATGAGCGAGCTATACGCGCCCCGCAGCGTGCCCCCCTCCCCCGCGCGTACCCGCGTGAAGAGCGGCACCTGCACCCCGACCATCGGCGTGTAGAGGTAGGCCAGCACCATGCGTACTACATTCGCCCCCGCCCAGAGCAACGCCGCATCCACGATATCGCGCGACAGGAAGACCGCAAACGAGGCGCTTGCCAGATAGTCGGTCATGGTCATCAGGTAGGAGACACCAGAGTAGCGCACAAAACCCCGGGGCAGTAGGGAACGTTGGAACGTTGGAACGTTGGAACGTTGGAACGTTGCGGATGTTCTAACCCAGGACCGGGCAACCTGCCAGCCCGCCAGCAGGACGGCAATCGCCGGAGCCAGCGCCATCGCCACCAGCACCCCCACCAGCCCCCATCCCGCCAGGATCGCCCCGGCACTCAGCAGCGGCGGCAGCAGTCCGGCCGCCAGGGTAATGCTGTTCCAGGCGCGCTGCCTGAAGAAGCTGGTGAGGTAGGCCATCAGCATATCGTAGCAGACGCCGCTCAGGAAGAGCACCAGAAGAATAACCCCGATCAGGAGCCAGCCATACACCTGCACAAACTGGAGCAGATCCGCCTGGGAAGCCAGGGAGAGCCGCGCATCGCCGAGGATCTTCGCGCGCAGCCCGTCGAGGTAGGAGCCATGCAGGAGCAGCAACCCGGCGGCAAGCGCCAGGAAGGCTACCAGTTGCGCACCCAGCACCGCCAGCAGCAAACGCAGCGTGGCGCGGGGTCCGCCGGTGTTGTTGGTTTCCGGGATATACTTGGGGAGCGCCCGCGCCGTGCCCAGATCGACAGTTGTACCCAGACCGTTGCTGGCCCCGCTGACCAGGGCCAGCAGGCCATACTGCGCCGGGGTCAGCAGGGTCAACTTAACCAGCGTTGCCAGCAGTTCGGCCAGCATGCGCAGCGGCACAAACAGCGTGTTCCAGAGCACCGCCCGCGAAACCTGGCTCGCCAGCGAGGGCGCTTTTGTCGTTGTCTCAGATGCCATGTTTCACGTTGCACGTTTGCACGTTGCACGTTTGCACGTTGCACGTCCGCACGTTCCACGTTTCACGTTTCACGTTTCACGTTCCACTGATCACCGACGACAAGATAAACCTATTCGTAAATGCCTCGTCCACTTCCACCGACTGCGTCAGTAGTTCGGTCTCCCGCATAAAGGTCTGCGTTGCTTCCCAGTCCTGCGGATCGCTGTAACCCAGTTCGGCCTGCTCCGTCACTGCGCTCGACCAGTAGGGCAGACTCGCCTGAAGCACTTCGCGCTGCAACTCCGCATCGCCCAACTCTGCTTCGGGAATATATTCCAGGCTCAGGTCAAACGCCTCGTCAGGGTTATCCAGCGTATCCTGAAGACCCCGCATGGTTGCCTGCACAAATGCCTGGACCAGTTCGGGCTCCTGGTCGATCAGATCTGCGTGGGTGACAATGCCGTCCGAGACCAGCGGGAACATATCGGCCACGCGCAGCACACTTACCTCCTCGCCCTGCGCCTCCAGCAGGAGCGGCTCATTCATCGCATAGCCGGTCGCAACATCGACCCGATCCTCAAGCACCGCCTGCGCCTGTGCAAAGCCGATCTCCTGGATATTCAGATCGCTCTCCTGCATATCGTTGGCGTAGAGCAGTGCCAGCAGCGCATAGTAACTGGCCCCAAAGCGCCCCGGAATGCCGATGCTTTTGCCCTGCATATCCTCAACCGAGTTGATCGCATTTGCCGCTTTGCTGAAGAAGACCACCGGAAACTCCTGGTAGATCGTCGCCACCGTCACCACCGGCAGCCCCTGCTGGCGCGCCAGCAAGACCGAGGTCGCCCCGGCCATCGCAAACTCAACATCACTGTCAGGCCAGGTTGCCACCCGCTGCATCACATCGTTCTCAAAGTTGTAGTCAAATGTTACGTCAAGTCCCGCATCGGCATAGTAACCTTTGCTATCGGCGACATAGAACATCGCAAACTGCACATTGGGAATAAAGGACATTGCCATTGTCACCGGGCGCAACGCATCTACCGCCGCCGGCACCTCAGTCGCACTGACTTCCGGCGCTACCCCGGTCTCGTCGGCTTCCGGCTCCGTCCCAACCCCACATGCCACCAGCAGCGTCATGATTATGCAAACTGAAGCATAGCGCAAGCCGCGCAGATAGCGCACCATTCAGCCCCTCCTCATCCTTTATCCTGCCGTAATCAGGCTTCCCACTGCACCAGCAACCGCTCCAGCAGCGACACCAGCAGGTAGAGCAGCAGCGTAATCCCGGCCAGCATGATCAGCGCCACAAAGATCAGTGGGGTGTCAAAGAGACCCCGCGCAATATTGATCAGCGCGCCCAGCCCATAGCGACCCGCCACAAACTCCCCCACCACCGCGCCGGTCGTCGCCAATGCCAGCCCGGTACGTACACCGCCGAAGAGCACCGGCAGCGCCAGCGGCACCTCCACAAAGCGCAGCATCTGCCAGCGACTCGCCCCGCTGATCAGCGCCATCTCGCGCAGTTCACGCGGGATGCCACGCAACGCCACAATACAGTTAATCAGAATGGGGAAGAAGGTAATCAGCGCGGCAATCAACAGCTTCGACGGCAGCCCCGTCCCAAACCAGAGCACAATGAGCGGCGCGACGGCCAGCACTGGCACGGCCTGACTGGCGGCCAGCAGCGGCGCAACCGCCCGCTCCAGCCAGGGCGTATGCGCCAGCAGATAGCCCATAAACAACGCCACCACCAGCGCCAATGCAAACCCGCCCAGCGCCTCCGTCAGCGTCGCCGCGACATGCACCCAGAGCAGACCACTGCCGGCAGCGGCGATCAGTCGCTCCAGCACCAGCGCAGGCCCGGGCAGGATAAACGGTGCATAGCCGCCCAGCAGCACCAGTGCCTGCCAGCCCGCCAGCAGCAGCAGGAGCGCCACGGGCAACCCCAGCCACTGCCCCGAACGCCCCGAACGCCGCCCCGAAGCCAGACCCGCTTCCGCCGCGCCCCGTTCGTGCGAAACAGCCGCCTGCGCTGCCAGACCGCGCCGGTGCCGTTGTTGAACCGGAAGAATATCTTGCACAGGTCATCCCTTTCGTTGCACGCAAAAAACCCCGAAGCGTTCGACACTTCGGGGCATATCCGCGCAGCAGCAGGGTAGCGGCGCACCACACATCTCCATGGCGATATGCAGCAACACACCCGACAGATGCGCACCATTGCCACACCTGCTAACTACCCGAAACCCATCACACAAACAGCTACACCGAAGCGGGCACCCGGAAGGAGAACCCCCCTGTGCCACTACTGCGCTGTAGCCAATGCTGGATAGGTATTACACGTGCGCAGACCTTCTCCCATCCGGACTGTACCGTCGGCCCTGGGATCACACCAGAGTCCTGCCTTACGGCTCGCGGGCTCGTCTTCTTATCCGTAGTCTGTATGCCATAGTCCGTAGTCTGTACGCCGTACATGTGTCAGTACGGGATACAAATTACGGGATACGGACTACGAACTATGCGAAGAACCACCGCCGGTCGGGAATTACACCCTGCCCCGAAGGTCTTTTCATAAATGTTCGCTTGTCTAATCCGGAGCATAGCATGCCAGGGGCATAGTGTCAAGTGGGCAGTTCTTAACTGTTGGTTGTGGTGATTTTGAGTGTTGAGTGCTGAGTGTTGAGTGCTGAGTGTTGAGTGTTGAGTGTTGGGCGGAATCCAACCCGGCCCCTACTCCGGTTGGTCCGGCTCCGCGCTGCCGGCAGATGGTGACGCATCCTGCGGTTGATTCAGCCACATACATCACCTCACCCCACCACGTTCTCTTCCCCATACCACGCGCAACCCGCGAATCTGCATATTCGATATTATTTCATATTGTAATTTTCTTTGCTTCAATTATTAAAATTCACTATAATGACGGGTGCAAGATAAGCATCAGGCGACCGACCACAACGACAAAGGAGTTGACCAGATGACGAATGGTTCGGAAACAGCCACTCTCCGTGCGGAGAATGAGCATCTGCGGCAACGCGTCACCGAACTCGAACAACAGACGCAACAGCAGCGTGCGCAGATCTACCGCCACGAGCAGATCCTTAATATTCTACCGGCGATGGTTATCACGAAAGATACCCACTTCCGGCTGACTTACGGCAATACAGCCTTTCGTGAGCTGTATGGAATGAGTCAGGCAGAACTGCAGGGGATGATCGATGCGGCCTTTAATGACCCCGCCTACACTGCGCAGTATGTCGCAGATGATACCCATGTGCTGCAGACCGGCCAGACCCGCGAAGTAGAAGAACCAGTCACCCGGCACGATGGCGTCGTCCGCACGGTGCAGACCATTAAAGCACCGCTCTACAACGAAGCCGGGCAGATTGACGCCCTCGTCGGCGTGCTGACCGATGTCACCGAGCGGAAGCAGGCACACGCAGCGTTGAAAGAGCTAAACGCCGAACTGGAGCAGCAGGCAGCAGAGCAGACCGCCACACTTCAGACGTTCAAAACGCTGGTGGAAAATGCCCCCGACGCCATTGTTATTACCGACGCCGCTGGAGTATTGACCTATGTCAACCCGGCCTTCCGCACCCTGTACGGCTACGGGCGTGAAGCGATTGGGATGATGATCCCGGCGTTCTTTCCCGAGACCGAACAAGCACATCTGGCCGAACTGCTCGCGCATATCCAGGAGCATAACCTGTGGCAGGGTGTACTGACCCACCAGCGCAAGGATGGCAGCCACTTTATCGGGGAGGAGTCAGCCCTGGTTATTCGGAATGCACAGGGCACAGTTCAGGCGATGGGCGCAATTGTCCGCGATATTACCGTGCGGAAGCAGCAAGAGGAAGATCTGCGCCGCAGCGAGATCCGCCTGCAAGCGCTGCTGGATGCCATTCCGGATATGATGCTGCGGGTCAGTCAGGAGCATATCTTCCTCGATTATCGCGAAGCGCAAGATATTGATGCCTATGTCCCGCCGGAAGTCTTTCTGGGGAAACATGTAACCGATGTTCTGCCTCCCGATGTAGCGGAGAGCATTATCCAGACGGGTACGGAGGTGTTGCGTAGCGGTGAGCGGCAGATGATCGAATATCAGCTTGCCATGTCCGACGGTCTGCACAGCTATGATACCTGGGTGGTTGCCAGCGCGGACAACACCTATCTGCTGCTGATCCGCGACAGCACCGAACGGAAGCAGCAGGAGCAAGAGTTGCTGAATGTGAATGAGCGACTACGCTTTATTCTGGAAGGGAGCCAGGATGGGGCCTGGGATGCCAACCTGCAGGCCGGTGAGTTCTACTACTCGCCCCGCTTCGCCGAAATGATGGGCTACCATCCCGATGAGCTGGCCCCAAGCATTGAGACCTGGATGAGCAACATTCATCCGGATGATGTTGCAAAGGTCAACCAGGCATTGCAAGACTACCTGATGGGCCAGACGCCCGTGTACGAATATGAACACCGGCTGGGCCATAAGTCCGGCGCGTGGCTCTGGGTTCTGGCGCGAGGCAAGGTGACACTGCGCGACGAGCAGGGGAATCCCGTCCGCATGGCCGGCACAATCTCCGACATCACCCAGCGCAAGCGGCAGGAAGAAGAGTTGATCTGGTTTGGTCAGGCGATTGAGAGTACCAGCGATCTGATCGGCATCTCCGATATCCAGGGACAGTCGCGCTACCACAACCAGGCATTTATTGACCGGCTGGGCTACACGCCCGCTGAACTCAATGCTGCCGGTGGCCCGCCGGCAATTTATACCGATCCGCAGCAGGCCACCGAGGTCTTCACTGCGCTGCAGCAGGGGCGCTCCTGGACAGGTGAAATTACCCTACGAAGCAAAGCCGGTGAAATCGTTCCTATGTTACTGCGCGCAGACGTTATCCGCAATGACGCAGATCAGGCCATCGGGTTCATTGGGGTGCAGACCGACATCACCGAGCAGAAACGGCAGCAAGAGGCCCTCCAGATGTTCAAAACGCTGGTGGAGAATGCACCGGATGCTATCTCTGTTGCAACCCTGGAAGGCGTTGAAGTGTATGCCAATCCCATATTTCAGGAACGTACCGGCTATGGTGAACAGGTGATCGGTAAGCGTGTTCCTGATCTTTATGACGAATCACCGGAGATTATTCAACAGATCGTTCAATATGTTATAGAACAGGGTTACTGGCAGGGAGAAAACAACTATTGCCGTCCTGACGGTCAGACCCTCCCCAATCTCGCCTCGATTTTCCTGGTCAATGATGAGGCCGGCAACCCACGTTTTACAGCAGCCATCGAGAGAGATTTAACCCCGCAACGGGAAGCTGAAGCCGAGCGTGCCGCCCTCCAGCAGCAGATCATCGACGCCCAACGGGACGCACTGCGCGAGCTCTCCTCGCCACTGATTCCCATCACCGATGAAGTTGTCATTATGCCGTTGATTGGAACGATTGATAGCCGGCGGGCACAGCAGGTGATGGAAACGCTGCTCGAAGGCATTGCACAGCACCAGGCCGATCTGGTGATCCTGGATATTACCGGCGTGTCGGTTGTGGATACGCAGGTGGCGCAGGCGTTTATTCAGGCGGCCCATGCCGTGCGCTTGCTCGGCGCGCAGGTGATGCTGACGGGCATTCAGCCGCAGATTGCGCAAACGCTGGTGCATCTGGGGGTTGACCTGAGTAACATTATCACGCGGGGCAGTCTGCAGGCCGGCATTGCCACGGCGCTGGAGAATGTGAGCAACGGACAGCAAAAGAGCGGCAGGCAGCGGTAGGGCCGATCTGGTCTGTATGCACGCCAGTTCTGCGCTTGTCTCCGTAGCGTAGGTGGTTACACCGGCAAGCATCATGTAACCAATCCCCCCCGCCCCGCATCAAATCAACTGAGGGAGGCTGGCTGCTCACAAACAATAGCGAACAGCGAACGAGGAAACACGAACAGAAGAGAATACGCCCGGCGACTATAGCAACCCTAAATTGGTTGTGAACTGGTTCTTGGGGATTTGCTCCCAACCGCATGATGAACGTTGAACATTAAATCTGGACATCACCATGCTGGAGTCCCGGCTTCAGCCGGATCAGCGTTCCTGGCAGTAGGCCGCTGTTCCGGCAGGTATTCAACCGGCTAAAGCCGGGACTCCCGGTCATTTCATATCCGGGCTATGTTTTCAACATTCATAAGGCGACACTACGACACATTGAGGGTGGCGATAGCGGTCGGATCGCCCATCTGTTCTTTATTCTCTGTTCTTTGTGCTCTGGTCGTCTGTTCGCGCGCAAGGAGGTGCGTATGTGGAAACTACTGTCGCTCATGCAAAAGAACCTGGTCTGGAGTATTCCGACGTTTATGCTGCTGGGGGTGCTCTACGGCTACCTGTACGAGGCTGCGCCGCTGCGTGGCGCGATTATCCCCTTCACCTTCTTGATGGTCTACCCGATGATGGTGACGCTTAACATCAAAGAGGTCTTCGCGGGGGGCGATGTCCGGCTGCAGGTGGTGACACAACTGCTGAATTTTGCCCTGATTCCCTTCCTGGGGCTGGCCGTCGGCAAGTTCTTCTTTGCCGAAACCCCGCTGATCATTGTGGGGCTGCTGCTAACTTCGCTGCTGCCCACCTCCGGTATGACCATCTCCTGGACCGGGTTTGCGAAGGGGAATATGCCCGCCGCCATCAAGATGACCGTGATCGGGCTGGTGCTGGGCTCGCTTGCCACGCCGTTTTATCTGCAGTTTCTCATGGGCACGGTGATCTCCATTCCGCTGATGCAGGTCTTTCGTCAGATCGCGCTGATTGTCTTCCTGCCGATGGCCGCCGGCTATGCCACCCAGCGGCTGCTGATCCGGAAGTTTGGCAAGGAACGGTATCAGAAAGAGCTCAAGCCGCGCTTCCCGGCGATCTCCACCCTCGGCGTGGTGGGGATTGTGTTTATTGCGATGGCGCTCAAGTCCCGGACGGTGATTGCCGAGCCGACCATCCTGCTGCAACTGCTGCTGCCGCTGGTCTTGCTCTATGGCATCAACTTTCTCTTGAGCACGCTGATCGGCAAGTTCTTCTTCCGGCGGGGCGATGCGATTGCGCTGGTGTACGGCACGGTGATGCGGAACCTGTCGATTGCACTGGCGATTGCGATGACGGTGTTCGGGCCGGAGGGCTCCGAGATTGCGCTGATTATTGCGCTGGCCTACATTATTCAGGTGCAGGCGGCCGCCTGGTATGTGAAGTTTACCGACCGGATCTTTGGCAAGGCCGACGAGCAGTCGGCTGTGGTCCGGGTTGCCGCACCCAAAGCCGGGTAGTCGGTCAGTTGATCCGCAGGCGTGAACCTGAATTGCGGTATACTATGCCACGCTGAATAGCAGTATACGCGCGAACGGTTTATTGGCGGATCAACTATGCGGGAAGTTTTATTTCTGGGTACGATGCTGGGGATCGGCGCGGCCTTCGCGGTCGGGCCGATTTTTATGTTAATTGTGCAGGAGGCCGCTACGCGCGGCTTTATCGCGGGGCTGCGCGTGAGCCTGGGTTCGGCGCTGGCCGATCTGCTGCTGCTGCTTCCGGCGCTGGGGTTTAGTCGGTTGATTCCCGGAGTTGCGCAGGCAACGCTAATAACTGGCCTGGTGGGCATGCTGGTCTTGCTCTACCTGGCCGGGGACGCGGCCCGCTCCGCGCGGCGGCTCTGGTCGGGTCAGGCAACGATTACGGCGGCCGGTGGCTGGTCGCTGGGCAAGGGGCTGGTCGGCAACCTGGCAAACCCGCTGAGCTGGACCTTCTGGTTGACCACGGGTACACCAACGATGCTGCGCGCCTATGCGCTGGCCGGGAGTGCGGGTCTGGTCGGGTTTACGCTGACCTGGTTCGGGGTGGCGGTGGCGCTGGAGTTGCTGCTGGCCCTGGTCATCGCGCGCACAGGCCAGATGCTGGGAGCGCGCGGGCAGGCAGTCTTCAATGGGGTTGCGGCGGTGATGTTCCTGGGGATGGCGCTCATGTTGTTGCGGCTGGCGTTGGAGTAAAGCACGATGCAGCGCATATGCCCCCTACTGCGCTCCACAGAAGCATGGTGCATCAAATGCACCCTACGGCGCTGCGCTCTATTACGGCAGAAGCACGGTGCATCAAATGCACCCTACGGCGCTCGTCTGCTGCTGCGCTCTATTACGGCAGAAGCACGGTGCATCAAATGCACCCTTCTGCTGCGCTCTACTATGGCAGAAGCACGGTGCATCAAATGCACCCTACGGCGCTGCGCTCTACTATGGCAGAAGCACGGTGCATCAAATGCACCCTACGGCGCTCGTCTGCTGCTGCGCTCTATTACGGCAGAAGCACGGTGCATCAAATGCACCCTACGGCGCTGCGCTCTACTATGGCAGAAGCACGGTGCATCAAATGCACCCTACGGCGCTCGTCTGCTGCTGCGCTCTATTACGGCAGAAGCACGGTGCATCAAATGCACCCTACGGCGCGCGCCTGCTGGTTACCACGATGCAGCGCATGCATCCGCCTGCCGGCTGAATGGCTTCAGTGCCAGACGGATAGTTGACAGATGTTCTACCAGTGCTACAATGATGACACGATGATGATACTGGAGATCTGATAGAAAGGACCGACAAACAGAAAACAAAGAACAAACTGGTTCTGCGATAACCGTGCGCACGCAACGTTTTGTTCTGTGTTGCTTTGTTCTCTGTTCTCTATGAGGTATGCCCATGGTTTTGACAGTGACGAGTTCCCTGGAAGATCTGCGGAACAGCATATTTTATGAAACGCGGGAAGAGTTTGCGCGGCGGCTGGGAATTACGGCTCAGACCTATCGCCGGCTCCTGGCACGCGATCCGGCGATTGCCAACCCCACCCGGCGGCAGATTGCGACCCGGCTCGGCGTCCCCCCGCATTTGATTGCCGAACTGGTGCCTCCCCCAACACCGGAACGCCTGGCCGCGCTCACGGACGCCATCCGGACGGCCAATGCGACCCACGATTGGTATCTCCTGGCTGAGGATGGGAGTGTAACGCCCGCCCCAGAGGTTATCTGCCGGCCCGACGATGCGTCCCCCGACAGCGACTGAGATAGCAAACCCGGTCGCTATTCTGGTGACAGGCCGGGCGGTGGCCGTTCTCCGGCAACTGGACCCGGCGCAGCGGGCGCAGTTTGACCGCCTGATTGCGGCCCTGCGGATGTCACCCCAGGCGGGAGTGTATTATGCGCATGATGGCGACGACCGACCATTGTATCAGGTCAGTAGCTATAATGTGCATGTGATTTATACCATCATCTATCGCGTACAACGTGACCAGATCTTTATTATTGCGATAGAGGTGGCCGACTGGACACCACAGCACGTCGATATGCCCTGAAACTGCTCCTGAACCCCTGAATGGAGGTTGTCGATGACAACGAACAACGGTTTTATGTGGGACTACCAACCTCACTTCAGAATCTCCGCCCAGGTCGCCGCCGATGCGATCTTTACCACCCTGGATGAACGGCTCCGTCCCACTGTGTTTCTGGTGGGTGTGGCCCAGGCTGCGCATGCAGCACGCGCGCCCATCCAACTTGAGCCGGAGGATTGCGGCTATGCGCCGGAGCTGTTCCAGGATGTGGGACGGTTGGCACAACAACTGGAAGCGGACGATCAGGAGAAGGATTTGCAGCATGCCGACCCGATCATTCAGACGATGCTGGAGCGGCGGGTGCGGGTCCGAGCGGTGCAACAGGCGTTGCAGACCACCATCCGGCGCTATGACGAGGAGCGCAGCATCCTAACCTTCTGCTCCGCGCCGGTGCTGGTTCAGGGCTACATGGTGAGTGTGGTGCTGCAACTGAACCGGGTGACCTTTGACAATTACTACGCGCTGACAAAAGATCGGCTGGATCAGCGGGTGATGCTGGCGACCTCGCTGCTTGATGCGGCCACCACCGAGTTCCTGGAGGGCTGCGCCGATGCGCTGACCCGCCCGGAGCCGGGATCAGGGCCGGATCTGCTGGGCCGCGATGCCGATGAGGTGATTCGCGCGGCGGGGAAACGGTTGATGTACACGCCGGCATGGGCGGGCGGCGCGCGGCAGGGGATCGATGGGCTCTTCCACGCCTGCAATACGATCTCCTCGATGCGTTACGAGGGGGCCGAGGGCGTGGGCAAGATGCTGATCGCCCGCCGGGAGCATCCCAATGTCGCAGTGATTCTGGCGCTCTCGCAGCCGATCCCGATCAAGGATCATCGCGCGGTGCGCAAGCTGCTGGAGATATCTTCCGCTGAGAACTGCCTGCTGACCGACGCATTTTATATCTATGGATTTGGCAACGTTGTGGGGGAGTATGATCCGCAACGCGAGGATCTCTTCCTGATCAACTTCACCAAGCATTACACCTGGGAGTTGCAGCACGCCAAGCACATGCTGATGCGTGCCGGCTATGGGCAGCCGCAGTTGCCGCAGCAGTCGATCAGCCAGGAGCAGTTCCAGAGCACGCTACGCCGGATTTTTCGCCGCATCGAACCGGCGCAGACGGAGCGGCTCTGGCGTGTTGTCCATGAGGCGACCCGCCAGAAGCATGGCACGATGGTGCTGGTATCTACCCAGGCCGAAGCCGAGGCCGAACGGCTCTCCGGGCAGGCGATCAAGATCGAACCGATTCCGATTACCCCGGAGATTATCCACATGGTCACGGCGATTGACGGCGCGGTGATCATTGACGAGCAGGCGACCTGCTACGCCATCGGTGTCATCCTGGATGGGATTGCCGCGCCCGGCGGTTCATCAGCACGGGGAGCGCGCTACAACTCGGCTGTTCGCTATGTGGCCGGCAAAACGGAGTGCCTGGCAATTGTAGTCTCGGTGGATGGCTCAATTGACCTGATCCCGGAGTTGCGGCCGCAGATCGCCCGCTCTGCGCTGCTGAATGCCATTGCTGCGCTGCGCAGCCTGGCAGCGGAGCCGGTCACGGATGTCAGGAAGTTTCACGATCTGATGGGCTGGTTGTCCCAGCAGCGCTTCTACCTGCTGCCGGAGATGTGCCACGAACTGAACGCACTGCGGTGCAGGCTAGAACAGCGTTTCCCCCCGGACTACACCCTCAAGGTGGTCTACCCCGACTTTGTGCCGGACCCGGAGATGAACGAGGCTTACTTCCTGGAGGAGTAGGGGTTGCAAGCGGCAGGGAGGATAGGGTCTTTTAGCACGGTGTTCGAGCAGAGCCACACCAGGTAATCCCCAGATCCGCTCCTGTTTCGCAAGCAACTCTATACTATCCTCCTCACCGAGTGCTACGTTTATGCTGTCGCTTTAAACGTAGCACTCGCGTATGCTGCTCCCATGGGCATGTCGAAAATCAAGTCGAGTAGTTTGCTTGCAGAGCGGTTTGGTGAGCACGTGCGCCAACTTCGGCAACAGAAAGGCATCACCTCGCAGGAAGCATTAGCAGATCTTGCCGGGTTGCACCGCACGTTTATCGGGCGGGTTGAACGGGGTGAAACAAACATAACCCTGGAGAATATTCGACGTATCGCAACCGCACTTGATGTCTCGCTGGCAGAACTATCTTCGACGTTCCAGGACATAGAGGATGCCACAGATCACACTTGAAGAGATCCTTGCTAATGTTATTGATCCAACCCGCTGGGCTGTTCCCGAAACACTGATCGAGGTTATTAAAATCCCCAGCTTACGCGGTATGGTATATGGATATGTCGCAGAGTATGAGTTCACCCGGTACTTGCGGGAAACCTTAAATATTACTGAATACACCCGCGACGATGACCATAAGAAGACAAAATCCGACTTGAACTTTGTATACAATGGAAAGAGATATAGTGTACAGGTCAAGTGCTTGCAAACAACATTGATCAAGCAAAGAGCTGATGGTGTATTCAAAGCTGTAGCACAAAACGACGCCAGTGATCGTCGCAGAGTGAAACTACCCAACGGTGAAGAGTTAGAAACAACGTGCTATGTCGCAGGCGAGTATGATATACTCGTCTCAACGGTACAGCCGTTCACGGGAAAGTGGCAGTTTATTTTTAAGAAGAACAAAGATCTACGCAAATCACAATATAGAGGATATACTGTGGAGCAGAGAAAATATCTACTTGCAACCCAGGAGCCTGTCACCTATCCCATCGACGAAAGCAGTGGATGGACATACGATCTGTTGAGTCTACTAGCCGATCCGGAACTGGGCAGCACGGACCTGACCGATACAACTACTGATACCGAGAAAATCACTATCGAAAATCCAGACGCAGAACAACCCATTATTGTTGAAAAGAAGAAAAAGAAACGCAAGTAGCAGTTCACTTCTTGATAAAAACAAGAAAGTAGGAGTGATTTTTCCGCGCATGCAGTTGTTTCACGACACGGCTCACGGAGGCATTATTTCGTCGAACTACTACAAACAGATCTTTGGCAATCAACCCTTTCCGGTCATACTCGTTGATAATCTCAACATGGGTTAACCGCTGCTTGCCAGCACTAACCTCATCCTGGCACTTAACAATTAAAATGCCTTTTTTACGTAGAACACGATAAGCTTCGTCAGCGGCCTTGTAGTACAGATCAAGTACAGCATCATGCCACTTGGGCTCACCCTCAACCACGTTACCATTAGAATATGATTCGCGAAAGGCATTATACGTTCCAGAACCGCCAAAATGGTTTATATCTTTCCGCAAGAGACTCTCCATATAGGGTGGATCGAGAACAACACAGTCAATTTCCTCATTTTTATATGGTAACTTGCGGCAATCGACACCCATTTTTAAATCTGTAGCACGAACGTCATAATCTCCCTCGGCTACTTTCTTCCAAAACACACCTTTGCCCCAGGTTACATCAGCTACAATCGAGCCCTTCGGAACATGTAACTCCAAAACCAGGGGAAACACATCCTCATTTCCAGCAACATGGGCTGATTGGATAACATCAGACCTGGCGACGCCATTCTGAACTACGCGTTTCTTGCGCTGATCGTCGTCGGGCATGTCATCGCTCCAGGTCAAAGCAGTTTGTTTCCAGGTATGGCGCATTATAACATAACTCTTTCTATAGCAGTCCTGAATTTGTCGTAGTGCCGCCTTCAGGCGGTTGGGAACGAATCCCTACCAACCAGTTCACAACCACTTTAGGATTGCTATATGGCGAATATCCCTTAGCGTGTAAGGCATATAGTATCACAGGTGCGCATAGAATGCAAACGGCTCACTCCGTCCGAAACACCACAAACCGCTGCTCCGGGCAATAGCGCCCCTCCACCTGGTAGCTCTCACCCTGTGGATACTTTGTACGCAGCAGGTGCAACCCTTCGACATCGTACAGATGCAATGCAAACCAGCCCGGTTGCCCGTTGAGATCCACCTCGGCCAGTTGATCCAGCCCGACCACCTGATTATCGTAGGTGATATCGCCGATCCAGATGGCGACGGCGCGGTAGTCCACCCAGTGCGGATAACCGACAATCCAGGTATTCGCACGCGGGTTGCCCTCCGCCACAAACGCCTCCAGTTCGCGGGCGATATCGCTGGCGTTGACGCCCACGCCGCAATACTGCGCCGGATAGCGGTTGAACACCCGGTCAATGTTGAGCCCGATTACCAGCGCCGTCACGCCTACCAGCACCGTTACCAATGCGCCGCGCATAAGCAACGAACGGGAGTGGCGCACCAGTTCCAGCAGCATCCCCGGCACAATCGCGCAGACGATCATCAGCATCGGGACCGCGCCGCCGGTGCGCACCGTGCTGGGGTTCTCCCCTGGAAAGGCGATACTCAGCGCCGAGGGGAAGAGCATCAGCACCCCGGTTCCCAGGATCAGGGCGGGCCAGGGATCGCGCGCCTTCAGGCTCAGAGCCAGCGTCGCCGCCGCGCCGATAACCAGCAACGCCCCCAGCACCAGATCCAGCGGGTGCGTGAAGGGGATATTCACCACCGGCACCACATCGTAGGTATAGTTGAAGAAGAGCAGCACCCGCCGCAGATTATCCAGAAAGATCATGGCAACATCGCCCTGAATCGCCTGCTCCTGACCCGTCAGGCGGGTGGTGGCGCGGTAGAGCAGCATCCCCGGCCGGTCGTAGCCGTAACGCAGCAGTGGCATCAGTACCAGCACCGTCATGCCCACCGCCAGCACGCCGTTGAACGCCGTGGCATAGGCGGCCGCATACCGCCGCCGCAGCAACTGCCGGCCGGCCCAGAGCCCCACCAGCAACCCGAACACCACCGGCATAAAACGATAGGCGGTGTAGCCCTGCAGGCCGATGCCCATTGCCAGACCGGCCGCCAGCAGCGCGTTACGCTCGTTGCGCCGCAGTCCCCGCACCAGAAAATACATCGTCCAGGCCGTAGCGCAGGGGGCCAGCGGGTAGCGCAGGCCAAAGCGCGCCGGAATCACCGCCCAGCTTACCACCGCCGCAAACAGCGTTGCCACCAGCGCAATCCGGCTGCCGAAGACCTCGCGCGCCAGCAGGAAGACCGCCGGCAGCATTAGCCAGCCGATCAACGACGTGCCAAGCTTGAGCGCCATGAAATCGGCGGGCAGATTAAACAGCCTGACCAGCGCAACGGTCCAGTAAAATTGCCAGGGTTCGCGCCCGGTGTTGCGTTCAAAAAAGATGTAGGGTTCGCCGTTGAGCACATCGTGGACATCCAGCAGCTTCTCGGCGTGATCGCTGCCCATCTCCAGCGGGTTGATCCCCAGATTGACAAAGCGGAAGGCCGCGCCTAGCGCCAGCACCCCCACCAGCGCGCCGATAATCAGTGTGGGTTTGCGGGCTGCCCGGAGACGGGTACGCCAGCGTGCCGGGTCGCCCAGGTCAGCCCAGGCCGCCCACCAGAGGCCAATGCTGATCAGCCAGAGCAGCACACCTTCCAACTGGTAGCGATTGCCGCCGCTCAGGGCAAAGGTCGCGGCGGACGTCGCCAGGGAGGCAATCCCCAGGGGCAGCCGCCAGTCAAACGGCAAACGGCGCGCGGGTTGCTCCGGTTCATCCGGTTGATCTGCCGGGGATGTTCCCGCCCCACGATACAACGGCGGCACGGCTACAACCGCACACCCCACCGCCGCAAGATACCCCAGAATGCCCAGAACCAGCAGTTCGGCATTCAGGGCGGCCTGCGCACCAATGCCCAGCAGGATGCTCAGCATCAGGCCCGCCGGTGTGATAAACGACCGGGAAGCGCGCGAATGAACATTCATGCCGGTTTCACCATCAGCCTCACGGTGCCAGTTGCTCCTGTCGTACACGATAAACCGTGAAAAGCGGATCATCCTGCTCAAAGAAGTAGGGCGGCGGTGGCGGTATCTCTTCAATCTCGCCACCGGGAATCACCTGGCGCACCAGGGCCAACTCCGCTTCACGCGCCGGCAGGAACACAAACGCCGTGTGCTTCTCCTGCTTCGACAGGTTCCATTCGGGCGGAGCCGTTAGCGGCTCGTGGATATCCTGCCCTTTGACTTCGGGCACCAGGTAGGGAATCGTGCCAAAGCCGACATACATCTGTGGCGGCCCGAAGAAGAAGATCTGCCAGTCGGGACCAAGTTCATCGCGGGCATACTCCGCCAGACCCGTGGCTATGACTGCGTTGTAGTTGCCATAGACCCGCAATGGCGTATACTCCACAAAATACAATCTGACGCTAAAGAGGCTAAAGAGCAGCACCGCCGCGCTCAGGTAGGGCAGCAACCGCTGGGGGCGATAGGTTCCCACTGCGTACAGCGCTACCTGCCCGATCTTCAGCAGGGCCAGCCCCACAAAGAAGACCGCCGGTACGGCCATGGTGATCAGCCGTTGGCTCGACGGCGGGCTCTCCGTCAGCATCCCACCCATAATCATGGCTCCGCCCCACCAGGCCACCATCGGGAAGATGCGCCGGTCATGCAGGTTAAGCACGCCATAGCCGAAGCCGAGCACAAACAGCGCGCCGGCGGCAAAGCCAAACAGCGGCTCCGGCAGGCCATACCAGACCGTGCGATCGGGGTAGTAGTTAAACGCCAGCGCCGCCCGCTGAAACTGATCAAACAGGATTGGCAATGGGCCCTGGTTGAGGATCTCCTGCTCTCGCTCCAGCCAGCCGCTCTGGAAGATGCCCACCGCATTGACGCGGGCATTGTAGTCATCCGGGAAGCGCAGGGCATACTGAATCATCGGCCCGCCGGACAACAGCGCTGCACCCGCCAGCAGCAGCAACCCGCCCCACTGCTCCCGCACAAAACGCATCCGCTCCCGAATGAGGAAGAAGATCGTCACGGCGATAATCATGACCGCCGTAAAGCGCGCACCGGCATAGAAATATTGCGCCACCCCGATGATCATGCCACAGAGCGCCCAGTCAAGCGGGCTGCGGCGGTCGTAGCCCCGATAGAAGAAGATCAGCGCCAGCGCGACAAACAGCGCATCGGCGATCTGGTTGGAGCCCAGGCGCGAGAAGTGAATATGATAGTGATAGGTCGCCAGCAGGGCTGCCGTCAACAGCGCCAGCTTCAGCCCCGCCAGCCGCCGGACCAGCAGGAAGGTAGCAAACACCGTCACCGTACCGATCAGCGTCCAGGGCAGCCGTAGCGCAAAGGTAGTATTGCCCAGCGGTCCCACTGTCAGCGCATTAAAGTAAAAACTCATCGTGGGCACGCCCAGCCAGCCCGTCCCAAAGGGGTTGCGAATCTCGCCCGCCAGCACCTTCAGCGCCTCAACCCCCTGTGAACCCTCGTCACCGCTGAGCGTCGGCGGGATCTCACCCACACGCCAGAGCCGCAAGACCAGGGCGACCAGCAGAATCGCGGACAGCAGCAGCGTAAGTTGCCAGTTCTCCCGCACGCGCGGCAGCCAGTCAAAGGTCATACGCGCGCGCGGCGGGGCCACCGCTACCAGGTAGAGCCCGATCGCGCCAACCCAGAGCAATCCCCAGCCGTTGTACCCCGGCAGCGGCGGACTGCGCTGCAACAGGTAGAGTAGCAGCAGAACTGCGGCGACCGCCACGGCTAACAGCCCCCAGCGCCAGCGCGCCTGCCGCAGATAGTCCAGCCGGGTGATACCCGTACCTTCATCGGGGGGGGCCGCAATCGGCGGCGCGGCACGGTCGGTGATAAATGTCGCCCAGCCGAAGACCAGCACCGCCAGCAGGTAGACCAGCAATCCCTGCCAGGGAAACTCCCGGCTCGTCACATATGTGCGGTCCAGCATGTACTGCCCCAACGCGGCCAACCCCACTGAGCCGACCAGCAGCACCAGCAGCCATTGGCGGGAACGGATCGCCGCCGCTCCAGTCTGGGAGGTGGCAGAACGCGGGAACTGATTGTCGTGGGTCGGTGTGTGTTCAGTCACAGGTGCTATCTCTTCCTTCATTGTTTTCTGCCGATATATTGCCAATATATTATCCGCGCCACCAACTGTACCCGGCGAGCGCTATCCCTACCAGGCCAAGCAGCAGGCCCAGCGGCACATCCCAGGGCCGGTAGCGCAACTGCACGTTATGTTTACCCGCCGGCAGTTCTACCGCCAGCCAGGGACCGGGCTGCAGCGCCGTTGACTCGCCGTCAAGGGTTGCCCGCCAGCCCGACCAGTTATTTTCCCTGACCGTTAACACGCCCGGTTGGGGCAGGTCGCACTGCACATCAATGTTGCCACCCTGCCCCTGCGCGGTACAGACGGTCGTAGCATCTTCATGCTGTACCTGGGCATACTCGCGCTCGGCCGGGCCGGCATAGACCGGCACGCCGGCGACAACCGACTGCTGCTCCATGCCGGGCGGTTGCCCCTGGGTATCTGCCTCAAGCAGCGGTGCAGGCGGCGGGCGATTTTTCCAGTGCCAGGGCCGTACGCCATTTGCCAGCTTCAAACCCCGCTCCACCCCCGGCGTAACAAACGCATGCTCACCAAATGGCGGGCTGACCCACTGCAACCCCGGCGTCTCCAGACGCTCGAGCACCTGCGCAACCTTCGGCTCAATCGAACTGGTTTTGATCCAGTTACGCCCAAATGACCAGGCGCTGAAGAGGGCCAGCAGCAGCGGCAGGAGCATGAGCCAGCGCAGACTCATGTGCAGCATCCGTGGGGCTTCCCCACCGACCAGCCCGAACTGCACCTGCGGCCATGGCCGCCGCAACAGGCGATCCAGGCCAAGCGCCGCCAGTGCCAGAATCGGCGGCACCGCCAGACTCGCCATCACCGAGTGAAACCGGATACTGGCAGCCTGCCAGGCTAACCGCTCCGGGCTGAGCGCGACCACCAGGGCAAACGGCTGTCCGCTGGCCGCCCAGAGCGCCAGCAGCGCCATCCCACCCAGGCATAATGCCATACGCCATGCGGCACCGCCGCGACTACCAAACAGGCCCCAGGCCGCCAGCAGAATGGCGATCCAGCCAACATAGTTTACATACAGATAGGGATAGGGCAACATCTGCAGCGCCTCAGAGCGAAAGAAATCGGCATCATCAATGACCAGATTGAGCGGCACATAGGCAAAGGGTTGCCCTCCGCGAAACGTCAGATCGGTCTCCTTGCCAAACTCGGGCAGAAAATGTAGCAGCGGCACCAGAAACGGGGCCGCCAGCAGGCAGGCAATTCCACCGGCCAGAGCAACATTGCGCAGCAGCGGGAAGAGCCGGTCACGTTCCCAGGGCAGGATCAGCAGCACCGCCGGCAAGGTAAACAGCAGTGCGATCTGCATATAGCCCTGCCCGGCCAGCAGCGCCAGCCCCAGCATAATCCCCAGCAGCACCGCCATTCGCCGGTTGCCGTTCTGGATCAGGGCAATCAGTGGTGGCAGCACCAGGGTACAGGCTACCGTCGATATAACCAGGCCAAATGTCCCGATCTCCAACCGCCCGGCCAGATGCCCGGCGGCAACTGCCATGCCTGCGCTCCAGAGGCGCGCAACCCGGCCCACACCCAGAACATACCCCAGCCACAACTGCGCCAGGCCCGCCCTGAAAAAAGCTCCCGCCAACGCCAGTTTGGAGCCGTTAATCACGCCCCAGCCCAACGTGGTCAGCATCACCAGCGGATGCAGCATACTGCCGTAGGGATCGACAAATGCCGGCGTCCCCCCGCGCAGGCTGCCATTCCAGAAGGCACATGCGCCACACGTCTGCATTTGTGACCAGAGATGGTGTGACTGGATGGCCGAGAGATATTCCCGCCCATGCGGAACAACAGTCGGGTCGAGATTAAGCAAGGGCCGCGTGACGACAACGCTCCAGAAGAAGATGAGCAGCACCTCGACGACAAACATGAGGTATCCCGGACGCGCAACACTCCCGACACGACGGGCGCGCGCGCTACACCAGCCCCGCGCGAGCCGTTCCAGCAGGCGCGGCAGGGTCGGACGCGTCGCCTGCCCGGTTGTACTTGCCGGCGCGATCCGCTCCGGGTACGGCGCTTCAGCTTGCGGTTCTGATGGTTGGGAGAGAGCGACCGGAGTAGGGGGTACGCCCTCCAGGTTACATGCAGATTGTGGTGGCATTTTCTGTTTCGGTGATGGGCAGCGACGGAGTAGTGGAGCATGCTGGAGCCGCTGCAAACTTGTGACGTTGCCTGTCCGCCGTATGCGAACAGGGTATACACTCAGGCGTTTGCCGGGGTACGCCCCCGGTGCCAATCAATATACCACGCATCAGTATATGCAGGACGCCTGCCGTCGTCAACCAATCGTATGCTATACTTGCGGGTGTCCCGGTCAGAAGTCAGCGATTAGTAATCAAGTGGGTGGCGGTCAGCAGCATCTATCGGCCTGCTGCTCCTTGCGTGCGGTCGGCTGCCTTCTCGAATCGAGCAGTATAGTTAAGGGAGGTAATATGTCCACACTAATCGAAGAGATTGTCGCGCGTGAGGTACTCGACTCCCGCGGGAACCCGACGGTGGAAGTGGATGTTCAGCTCGAGAGCGGCATTACAGGGAGTGCGATTGTGCCGAGCGGCGCTTCCACCGGCGCACACGAAGCGCTGGAGCTGCGCGATGGCGATAAGTCACGGTATGGTGGCAAAGGTGTGTTAAAGGCGGTTCAGAACGTCAACACTGAGGTGGTTGAGGCATTGCGCGGGCTGGATGCCGCCGACCAGATCGCGCTGGATCACGCGATGATCAAGCTGGATGGAACGCCAAACAAGAGCAAACTGGGCGCGAACGCGATCCTGGGTGTCTCGCTGGCCTGCGCCAAGGCTGCGGCCGCCACGCTGGGCCTGCCGCTCTACCGCTACCTGGGGGGCGTTTATGCGCATACCCTGCCAACCCCGATGATGAACATTCTGAATGGTGGACAGCACGCCCAGAACAGCACCGACTTCCAGGAGTTTATGATCCTGCCGGCGGGTGCGCCCACCTTCCGCGAGGCGCTGCGCTGGGGCAGCGAGATCTACCAGACCCTCAAGAAGGTGCTGCACGACCAGGGCCACGGTACCAATGTCGGCGATGAAGGCGGGTTTGCACCGAGCCTGCCCACCAACGAGGCGGCCCTGCAGGTGATTGCCGAGGCGGTTGAGCGCGCCGGCTACAAGCTGGGCGATCAGGTCTACCTGGGGATGGACCCGGCCTGTACCGAACTCTACAAGGATGGCAAGTATCATCTGGAGCGCGAAGGCCGCTCGTTGAGCAGTGCAGAGATGGCGGACTACTGGGCCGATATCTCGACCCGCTACCCGCTGATCTCGCTGGAGGACGGCATGGCCGAGGATGACTGGGAAGGCTGGAAGCTGCTGCACGAGAAGGTCGGCGACCGGGTGCAACTGGTGGGTGACGACCTGCTGGTGACGAATGTACAGCGCCTGCAGCGGGCGATCAACGAGAATGCCGCCAACAGCATCCTGATCAAGCTCAACCAGATCGGCAGCCTCACCGAGACCATGAGCGCGATCCAGATGGCGCAGCGCGCGGCCTGGACTGCGGTCGTTTCGCACCGCAGTGGTGAGAGCGAAGACATGACCATCGCCGATCTGGTGGTAGCCACCAACGCAGGCCAGATCAAAACCGGTGCGCCCGCACGTACCGACCGGATTGCCAAGTACAACCAGCTTCTGCGCATCGAAGAAGAGCTAGGAGATGCCGCCGTCTACGCAGGCAAGAGTGCCTTCCAGGTGAATATTCCGTAGGAACGGTTAGGGGTTACGGGGTTACGGATTAACCGTTAACCCCGTAACCCCAGACTCTCTCTTTAATGAAATTTGCACGAAGTGTAATTTTTTCATTAACAGAACCTACGCGGTAGGTCTGCAAACTGGGCGTTTGCGCCCGGTAATGGCCCGATTCGCCTGCGGCAGCATGGTACTTTTTTTCTTGTTCACAAAAAAATTCACGTTGTGAGATTTTTTGTGAACAAGATCTGTTTGCTTCCGTCCTGCCGGAGGCGACATTCCCCACCAAATGCAGGATCACCTGAATCCATGGCAGCATTGGCCGTTTCGCGGTTTTCGCCCATTTCGTGTTGTTCGTGGTCCAAACTCCCACCGCGTAACGCGTGTTATTTAAAGATGACCTATTCCGCCCCACTCGGGCGCAACTCACCTGTTCGCGGAGAATTACGTAACGCGTGAAAGCGAGTGATCAGATGAGTACTTCAATCGCAAAGTTTGTCCTCATATTGTTGATACAGTTGCATTATTTCATTATCTTCCACCGTGTTGATGCGTTTAACCTGTAACCTGTAACCTGTGACCTGTAACCTGTAACCTTGGTCGCCTGACCAGTTGACGGAAGGGTGTGAGCGGGGTATAGTGGTTACACACAGTGAGGCATCATCCGCCGCAACTCACACTGACAGCCTGTCTGTACACTGGCAAGTAGATACGGCTGCGATCCCTGTTGTCGCTCCCTGCGTCCCTGTACGCCAGGGGGCTTTTTTGTACAGCACACCGGTGCCGGCGGACGGCACCAACAATACATTACATTGGCACAAAAACCTTTCACGGAAGGATATATCACATGCCGATACAGTGGGAAGACAAATATGTGCGTGAAGGACTGACGTTCGATGATGTTCTGCTCATTCCGGCTGAGTCGCAGGTGCTCCCCAACAACATCGATAGTAGCACCTGGCTCACTCGCAAGATTCGCCTGAATATCCCCATTGTCAGCTCCGCTATGGACACCGTTACCGAGACGCGCCTGGCAATCGGGTTGGCCCGCGAAGGTGGCCTCGGTTTTATTCACAAAAACATGTCTATCGAGAGCCAGGCCGATATGGTACGCAAGGTCAAGCGCTCGGAAAGCGGAATGATTACCGATCCGATTACGCTTGAGCCGGACAAGACCGTCGGTGATGCGCTCGACCTGATGTCCGAATACCGCATTAGCGGCGTCCCCATTACCACCGTCGAGGGCGACCTGGTTGGTATCCTCACCAACCGTGACCTGCGCTTCGAGACCGACCGCTCCCGCCCGGTGCGTGAACTGATGACCAGCAAAAACCTGGTGACGGTGCCGGAGGGCACCACGCTGGAGCAGGCCAAGGAGATCCTGCACCGGCATCGCATTGAGAAGCTGCTGGTGGTCAACAGCCGGGGCAAACTGAGCGGGCTGATTACCGTTAAAGATATCATGAAGCAGATTGAGTATCCCTACGCCTGCAAGGACGAGCATGGCCGTCTGCGGGTTGGCGCGGCAATCGGCGCGGGGGGCGACTACCTGGAACGGGCCGCCGCGCTGGTGCGGGCGGGGGTTGATGTGCTCTGCGTTGATACCGCACACGGGCATTCCCAGGGTGTACTCGATGCGATTGTCCGCGTCCGCGAGGAGTTTAGCGGTGTTCAACTGGTTGGCGGGAATATCTCCACCCCGGCGGCAACGATGGCCCTGATTGAACGGGGGGTGGATGCGGTCAAAGTTGGGCAGGGGCCGGGATCGATCTGCACCACCCGCGTGATCTCCGGGGCGGGAATGCCACAGATCACGGCAATCACGGAGTGTGCCCGCGCCGCCGAGCGCTTTGGTGTTCCGATCATCGGTGATGGCGGCATTAAGTATAGCGGCGATGTGGCGAAGGCCCTGGCCGCCGGTGCGCATTGCGTTATGATTGGCTCGCTGTTTGCCGGCACCGAGGAGAGCCCCGGCGAAACGATCCTCTACGAGGGCCGCTCCTACAAGAGCTACCGGGGCATGGGGAGCATCGGCGCGATGCAGCGGGGCAGCAGTGACCGCTACTTCCAGGCGGACGAACGCAGCAAGCTGGTGGCCGAGGGGATCGAGGGCATGGTTCCCTACAAGGGGCCCCTCAGCGACACGGTGTTCCAACTGATTGGCGGCCTGCGGTCGGGGATGGGCTATGCCGGCGCACGCGATATCGAAGCGCTCCGCCGCGAAGCCCGCTTCATCCGCATTTCTACGGCCAGCCTGGCCGAGAGCCATCCGCACGATGTGAAGATCACGAAGGAGGCTCCGAATTATAAGCGGAGTTGATACGCGTTACGCAGTCCCGAACCCGGAAGGACATTTCGCCTCCGGCAGGGCGGAGGCGAAGACCACCTTCATGGAAGTACACAACTGATTTGCCCGCCCACCGCGTAACTCGTGGAGTTGATAGGTAAAAGAGAATATATGGCAAAAGCTATCGCACCCGCAAATATCGCCTTTATCAAGTATTGGGGCATGCGTGACGCCGCCCAGATCCTGCCCTACAACGGCTCGATCTCTATGAACCTGGACACATGCCTGACCACCACCAGCGTGGTCTTTGATCCTACCTGGGAGGAGGATCTGGTCACGCTACACTTCTATCAGCAGGAACCGCAGACGGCCACCGGCCGCGCCCGTGAACGCGTGGTCGCTCACCTGGACCGCATCCGGGCCAGCGCCGGGGTGACCACCCGCGCTCACGTTACGTCAAGTAATAACTTTCCGGCCGATGCGGGGATCGCCTCTTCTGCGGCGGCGTTTGCCGCGCTGACGCTGGCCGCTACCGGCGCACTCGGGCTCGATCTCGACGAGCGCGAACTCTCCCGGCTGACCCGGCGAAGCGGCAGCGGCTCCGCCAGTCGTTCCATCCCGACAGGTTATGTCGAGTGGTACAACGGGGACGACAACGGCAGCTTTGCGGAGTCGCTGGCCCCCCCGGAACACTGGGATCTGGCCGATGTTGTCGCGGTAGTAGACACCAGTGCCAAGAAGATCGGCAGCGCGGAGAATCACCTTATGGCGATGACCAGTCCCTACTTCCAGGTGCGCCTGGAGGGGATTGAACAGCGCCTGAATGCGACCCGCGAAGCGATTGCCCACCGCGACCTGACACTGCTGGGAGAGACGATGGAAACGGACGCCGTCTCCATGCATGTGGTCTGTATGACCCAGAACCCGCCCTCGTTCTACTGGAATGCCGGAACGATGGCGGTGATCCAGGCCGTCCGCGCCTGGCGGGGCGCAGGATTGGAAGCCTACTTCACGATTGATGCCGGGCCGAATGTCCATGTGATCTGCGCCGGTTCCGACCGGGCCGAACTGCAGCGGCGGCTGGATGCGCTGCCGGAGGTGGCTTTTACGCTGGCGAATGGCCCCGGAGCCGGTGCGCGGCTGGTGGAAGCGCCGGGGTAGATGAGTTGTGCGGGTTGAGGTTTGAATGTTGAGTTTTGAGGTTAGAAAATAATCCGAATATTCCATTCAGGAGTCCCGGCTTTCGCCGGTGGATGCCTGCCGGGACAGCGGCTTCCTGATGGGAGCCTCCTCCGGCTGACGACGTTTGAAACATAGTCCGGACATGCATATCCGGGAGTTCCGGCTTTAGCCGGTGAGACCGTTGTTGAGTAAAGCCAGGAATTCGCCACTTCGGCCGGCGGGCTGTGGCAGCAGTACAACGGTACACCATATCCCCAGGCAGAGGATTGGTGCATCGAAGACACCCTCCGGCGATCGGGTTTCAGCCCAATCCGCACGGAATACGGACGCGCAGAAGCGCGTCCCTACCGGAACCTGCTCCCCATAAGCGACACACGCCACAACCCGCTTTGGTGCATCGAAGACACCCTCCGGCGATCGGGTTTCAGCCCAATCCGCACGGAATACGGACGCGCAGAAGCGCGTCCCTACCGGAACCTGCTCCCCGTAAGCGACACACGCCACAACCGGCTGATGAATGATTTATGGATAGAGACGTGACCAGTCTCTAAAGACCTGTCACGTCTGGCACCTATCCGGATTAATTCAACGTGCAGTGTATAAGCCGAGCCAGAGAACCTGCAACCTGTAACCTGTAACTTGTAACCTGTAACACGCCCCTCCCTGATCGCCATCCGCGCTTCTTCAGATTGTAGGAGGCTGGTCATGGTGCTGTAATCTGTTTGCCTTGTGGCAAGGATAGCAGACGGAGTACGATGAACGCGGCAGTCCTGATTATGTTGCGAAGATATCATTTATGTCAACGTCAAATATTTTTCACACCCTGCGCAATAGTGGGACAATCCGCCGCCATCGTCGTACGCTGCGCGAACAGATCCAGCAGGAGCCGGTGGTGCAACTGCTGCCGACATTGCCGGATCTGCCGCTATGCCTGGCGGACATGGCCGATATCGGTCTGTCCGGTCTGCTGGCGCATACGCCGTTTGTGGCCCTGTATGGCCCCCCTGGCAGTGGGCGCAGTCTGGCCCTGCTGCAACTCGCCTGGCACGGCAGCGCGCGCGGACAGAGTAACCCGGTGCTGCTGCTCTCGCTGGCGCAGGCCGATATGCCCGCGCTGCCGCCGCAGGTAATTCTGGATCAGGCGCTGGCCGCCATTGGCGTGACCAGCACGGACAAAGCCTCGCGGAAGGCATGCCTGCTGCTGCTCGATGACTGGGAGACGCTCCCGGCAGCCCGCCGCGCCGACTGGCGCACATTTCTCGTGAGTCTGCCACAGACGCGCCCCGGCACCCGCGTGGTGGTGGCGCTACCCGCAACCGACACGGACTGGCCGGGCTTTCAGCGGGCAACCATGGCAGCCCCCGATGATGCCCTGATCAAGCGCTGGCTAACGCATCTGCTGCCGGAGCAGGATCATGCGCCCATCCAGGCCGCTCTAGACGCCGCTGCACCGCCGGCATGCCTGCGGGAGCGTCTGCTGGAGATCAGTCTGCTCTGTCTGACCTATCCGGAGCATGGACTGCCCGCCAACCGCATTCAGCTCTATGAACGCGCGTTCGAGCGGTTTAACCGTCCGCCGACAGAAGGCAGTCCGCCCCCCGCCGCGCATGCCTCCCAGATCATTGGCTGGAGCGCGCTACGCTGGTATGAACTGGCCCGCGATATGGCCGGACATCAGGATATGCTGCGACTGACCGAAATGGACGAGCGGGTACGCGCCGAGGTTGCGCTGCTGCTGGTCCATCTGCTGCCGCACCCGGAGCCGCTCTACAGCGTGTTGTGGGGCAGCGAGCAGCCCACACCGGCCAATCTGCTGATCCTGGGGCGCTGCCTGCGCGAGCAACCGGGGGATGCGCCGGTCTGGTGGCTGCGCATCCTGACCGCCCTGCACGACTGGCCGGAGAGCGCGCCGCACCAGCAGTTGCTGCACGAACTCGGTCCGCGCTTCCCGGATATCATGGCCGTCGCCGGGGACACCCTGCCAGTCGAGCCGACGCGCCATCTGCTCGAGGCGCTGACGCCGCTGCTGGGCGGGGCAGCCCTGCTGTCCCTGCTCGATAATCCTGGATTGTCTGCCGATCTGCGCTGGGTAGCGGCCGATCTGCTCTTGCGGCTCTCTCCCGCCGGCCGGGACCATCTCGCCGAATTTGACCGGCCTCCCGATACACTGGCCCAGGCCGCGCGCTGCTACCTGCTGGCTCTGGGTAGCGCCGAAGAGCGCCGCCGACTGGCGACCCCGGACATCGCGCCCTGGATCACCGCTCTGCGCGACACGCCAATCAGCCTGGAGCGGCGCATGCGTATTGCCGCTGCTATCCTGGAGGATGGAGCGATACCGGCCGGGATACGTTCAACCGTCCTCGCGATCGCGCCGCACAGCGACGAGCAGACCCGCCTGACCGTTATGGCGGAAGCCTGTAGCGACGGTGAAGCAGCGGTGCGGCAGGAGGCGTTGCAGACCCTGCAAGGCCACGAGACGCGCCAGATCCTCACCGTGCTGAGCCAGATCCTGCTGGGAGCGACCGGGAAGTGGGCGGCGCAGCGGGACGCGCTGGAGCAACTGGCACGCTATGCCCACCAGGATGCCAGCGCGCTCCTGGCCCGCTGTGCGCTGGCCCCCCACCTGCCTCTCACCGGACGGTTGCGGGCCCTCCAGTTGCTGGCGGTCCGCCGAAATGCCGGGCCGCTGCTGCTGCGCCGCCTGTTGCATACTGAGAAGACCAACCCGGCGGTGCGCGCTATGGCTGCCCGGCACCTGGGGCACCTGGGGCATACGCCGATTATCGGGGAACTCTGCCGGATTGCCGGCAACAACGCCCCGTCCCTCGTGCGCCAGGGAGCCGTCGCCGCCCTGGGTCAACTGGGGCAAAGCGGGGATGCAGCGCAGGCGGAGATCCGCACTACCCTTGAGACTGTGTTACAAGAGTCGTTCGGCGATGTGGCACTGACGCTTGCCGTGGTGCAGGCAATGCAGGCCCAGGGCGATCTGGCGAGTGTGGCCCGGCTGGGGCAACTGCTCGCCGCCGATATTGCTGCGCAACTCCGGGACGACTGGCTGGCCCGCGTCCCCCATCTGGACCGCGTGCCGGTTGAGGAGTGGCTAGAACAGGAGCTGCCCGACGATATTCATCTGGCACTGGCAACGGCGCTGGCCGCAGGCACCACCGAGGCCGACCGGCCGGGCAGCCTGACCGAACTGTTTGAACTGCAAGCGCTCCAGATCCGCAATGCCATCGCCACCGCGCTGGTCCACCTGGGGCGACTGGCCGATGCCGACGCCCGCGCGACGATCCGCGCCATGCTGATGGTAACCCTGCACTACGCGCCGCCCAACCAGGATGCCTGCCATCTGCTGCACTGCCTGGCCGACCTGAGCGATGATGGCGGACTGAGCGAGCTGCAGCACCTGCTGGACGATAGCGCGCTTGATCCTATGCTGCGCTGGCTGGCAATTGAGCAACTAGGGGCGCACCCGGCGGTGGTACCGCTGCTGGTGGAACTGCTGGAGCAGGAGCAGCTTGATCCATTTATCGCCAGCCGGGTGATCCAGGTGCTGGGGCAGCATGGCTCGCCCCTGGCAATCCCCATCCTCTGCCAACTGGCGGAGCAGAACCATGGCTCCCTGCATCTGCGCACCCAGGCGATTAGCGCGCTGGGGAAGCTGGTTGATCCCACAACCGAGACGACGCTGTTCCGCCTGATTGCCAATGGAACCATCCCGGTGGCGTTGCGGGCGGCGGCGGCCGAAGCACTGGCGGAGACCTTCGATCCGGGGCGGCGGGTGCGCCTGCGGGCCCTGCTCAACCGGGAGCGGCTCCAGCCCGAATTGTTGGCGAGTGTGATCGGCGCACTGGGGCGCGCCCGCGACCAGGAGTCGCTGCCGGCCATGGTGCGCTACATTCTGGATGACCACCCGACCGTAGCGCTGCGCGCCCTGACTGCCCTGGCGCAGATTGGCGACAAGAGTATTGCCCCACTGATTATGCGCGTGGCCCAGAGCGCCGCGAACCAGAGTGTACGCCTGCATGCGGTGGGTACTCTGCTGCAGCTCGAGGGCACAGAATATCTGCCGCTGCTACGCGGGTTTCTCGATAGTCCGCAGTTTTCGTTGCAACTGCAGGCGCTGGACTATCTGCTGGGTCTCCAGCCGGATGCGCCGGAACTACGGGATATGCTGACACGGGAGACCACACCGCTGGCCGTACGTCTGCGGCTGGTTGAAGCGCTGGATCATACGGGCAATCGCGCCCTGCTGCGCAACCTGCTCCTCGACGAGCACAACAATCCGATCCTGCGCGTGCATACGGCGAATGTGCTGGGGCAGCATCTCACGTTTGATGCACTCGATGCCCTGACCCGGTGTGCCCGGCAGGTGACGGCCCCGCTCTGGGTGCGTTATCGCTGCATCACCATTCTGGCGGTACCGGCCCAGACATCCAGTGACTACACGGCTGAAGCCCGGGCTGCCCTCAGCCAGATCAGCGATGATCCCACCCAACCGGTTGAAACCCGCGCCTGGGCCATGTCCGCCCTGGTCCGCATAGAGGAGTGATCAGGGAGGTACCCATGGCAACCAGGATCATGGTCGTAGATGATGAACTGCTGATCTGTCAACTGCTTACATACCAGCTTAACGGTGCCGGCTATGCCGTCAGCAGCATGCAGAGTGGGCGCGAAGCACTTAAACGTATGCTGCTGGAGGAGCCGGATCTTATCCTGCTTGATGTGATGATCGGCGACATGAGCGGCTGGGAGGTCTGTCGGCATATCCGCGCCGGCTCAACCGTCCCGATCATTATGTTAACTGCAAAAGGGGCCGATGGCGATGTCGTCACCGGCCTGAATGTCGGTGCCGATGACTACATCACCAAACCCTTCAGCATGAACCAACTGCTGGCCCGGGTTGAGGCGGTGTTGCGGCGCACGCGCGCGGCCCGCATGCCCCACCCGGTGCATAACACCGCGACCGAGGCAGTAAACGATCCGCACCTGCGCTATGCGCCGGAGTTTTACACCCCGCCGGCGGGCAGCCCTGACAAAACCCCCACGCCGGCACCGGCAGGCCCAAAAGAGTCACCCCAGTATCAGGCCCATCCGGCCGCGCCGCCCGCCGACGAGCTACCGGCCACCAGTGTGGGCCGCCAGTTCTTCGAGGCCCGCAAACTGCGTGGACTGACCCTGCACCAGGCCGAAACCGCCTGCGGGGTGCGTTGGGACTTCTTACAGGCGCTGGAGCGCGAGCACTTTGAATATATGCCACGGGTACAACTGCGGCATGCGCTCAAAGCCTACAGTACGTTCCTGGGACTGGATGTTGATGAGTTGTTAGGCAAGGCCGAACCACCGGCGCAGCCGCAGCCGCAGTGGTCCATCCCCGTCGCCATGGCCGCAACCGTCGTGCTGGTGTTGATTGTTATGCTGGGCTTTCACTTTCTGTGAGCCCTCAAGCCAGTTCGGCTGTGGCTGTCAGCGTGGTCTTGCCATCAGGCCCCTGCGCCTCCAGTTCAACCTGCCCGTCACCGGGCCGACCAACCAGGCGGAACGGGGCCAGATCAAACAGCGGTGCCTGCCCGCGAAAGCTGAACCCGGCAATCCCCTGCGGCAGCGTGTGCCGCACCATTTCCAGCAACAGGATTGCCGTGAGCGGTCCATGGACCACCAGGCCGGGATAGCCCTCCTCGTTCAGCGCATAGGGCCGGTCATAGTGAATCCGGTGGGCGTTAAAGGTCAACGCCGAGAAGCGAAAGAGCAGCCGCGTGTCCGGTGTCACCGTGCGCGACAGAGCCCCCTCCGGCAGGGGCGGCAGTTCAACCGGCTGCGGCGCGGGTACCGGCGGTCCCGGCTCCCGATAGACAATATCCTGCTCTTCCGCAATACAGAGTTCATCTTGTTGATAAAAACTATACCCGACTGTGACAAAGGCCAGCGAGCCGCTGCGGCCGGACTTCTGCGACACGTTGCGGATTACTCCCTCACGGCGGGCCGGTTGCCCGATGCGCAGCGGTTGATGAAAGCGGATCCGCGCACCCGCAAACATCCGCCGGGGGTAGGGGATCGGTGGCATGAACCCACCCCGCTGCGGGTGCCCATCGTCGCTCAGTTGGGACTGGGGCGCTTTGGGCAAAAAGTAAAACCAGTGCCAGAGCGGCGGCAGCGCCCCCCCCTTGTCCGGTTGCGTTACCTGATCGTCTAACATAGCGGCGGCGGCGATTGCCGGGGCCAGACTGATATCATCCGCGACCTGCTCGGTGTGACCAATCCAGCGAGTATAGTCTTCCGTGGTTGCGGTCATACGACGTGTTCCTCCCTGCCAGTACTACAACATCTCTTTTTCACCGCAGAGATAACCAACACCAGACGGACTGCCCGGCGTGCTCCGCGTCTTCAGCACTACGTGACGGCCGGATAGCATTGCAGTGATTGCCTTAATCCTATCACATGTTGCGGCAAAATGGACAGATCACCCCGGATAGCGGCAAGCAGTTGGCGACCATGTTGAATATTCCCTACCGTTCCGGCCCATGGAAACATTGTACTTTATTTCCCAATACGGTTTTACCGATAATGATGGCAAACGCGCGTTGTTCTTTGTGTCACGATGTAAAATATGTTACGTTTTTCTCAAATACACAGTGAAAATAAGCGCGGGGTAGGCAGGGTACAACTGCGCTTCAGAGCGAGATAACCACCTAAACTATCACTTTCAGTCTATCCTCTGTTCTTTTTGTCACACACTATGCTGAAAAATATCATTTCATCCGGTCACATGAACAGACTTTGAACTATTTTACAGAAAAGTTTAGACAAAATGACTCCTGGTTGCGAAATGTTCCCACAAAAATCATAAAATCATGATACAGTAGCATACAGTTCATTCCGCTGAAAGCAAATTCCCATCAGCTTGTCTTTTTTACCTGCGTTATTTTCTGTACACCCTGATATCAGGGCGTGAAGCGATTGCAACCAGCGCGCAGCAGTTCACCTGACCGTGGCGTGGCATCCATTGGGCGACCCACCGGTACGGTATCCCGGACCCTCCTGCTGCCCGAGTGCAGATTGCGGATAAAAGAATGGAGAGAACGCGTGGCAAAAGTAGTCATCATTGGCGCGGGGCTGGCCGGTCACACGGCAGCGCTCTACCTGGGAGATGCAGTTGGCCGGCAACACGAGATTACGGTGGTGAACAAATCACAGGATTTTCTCTGGTTGCCCTCGCTGGTATGGGTTGGAATTGACCGGATGCGCCCGGAGAAGACCCACTTCCCGTTGCGCCCGATCTACAACCGGATGCATGTCAACTTTGTCTGTGGCAGTGCAACCGCGATTCACCCGGACGACCAGTATGTCGTTGTCCGGGAGCGCAACGGCAAGACGGAGACGACCCGGTTGGATTACGACTATCTGATTATTGCGACCGGGCCGCACCTGGATTTTGCCGCCACGCCCGGCCTGGGGCCGGAGCAAGGGAGCACCTACTCGATCTGTAATACTTCACATGTTGTTCACGCGCGCGACAAATATCTTGAGTCGGTAGCGCGGATGCGCCGGGGAGAGCAGCAGACGCTGGTCATCGGGATGGGACACGGGTCATCTGCCTGTGAAGGGGCCGCGTTTGAGTATATCACCAATATTCACAAAGATCTGCTCCGGCGCGGCGTACGCGATAAGGCTGAACTGATCTATCTGACGAATGAGCCGCGTCTGGGCGACTTCGGTATTCGTGGCACCTGCATGCAGCGGGGCGGGAAGACTTATGCCAGCGACGAGGTTATCGGGGCCATTCTGAAAGAGTACAACATCAGGGCAGAAATTCAGAAGGCTGTGACCCGGGTCGAGCATGGCCGGATCTACTGGGAAGACTTCGACGGGAACGAGGGCGACATTGCTTACGACTTTGCCATGTTGCTCCCGCGCTTTACCGGTATCCCGATGAAGTATATTGGCCGCAACAACGAAGACCTGTCCGACAAGCTGGTCAACCCGGCCGGGTTTGTCCTGGTTGACGGCATCTATGGCCTACCCTACGAAGAACTGAGCCGACGCCACGACGCATGGCCGGCGGTTTATCAGAATCCGACCTATCGCAATATCTTCGCTGCCGGTATCTCGTTCGCGCCACCCGGCCCAGTTTCCGAGCCGCATGTAAACCCGCGTGGCACCGCAATCACGCCGGCACCACCACGCACGGGGATGGTTGCGGGCATTGTCGGGCGGGTTGTGGCGCAGAATGTTATCGAATTACTCAACGGCAAAGAGATGACCCATCAGGAACGCATGTCCGGCATGCCGGTCGCCTGTATTGCATCAATGGGTGACTCGCTCTGGAACGGCATGGCGGCAGTGATCCTGATCCATCCCTTTGTACCGGATCATCGGCGCTTCCCGCAAACCGATGGTCGGGATTATAACCTGACCAATATGGAGGTAGGTCTGGCGGGGGCATGGATGAAGCGTATGCTTCACTCGACGTTTATCCACAAGTTCAAGGGAAACATCGGCTGGAAACGTATTCCGGAGTAGAGCCCACTACAAGAGGAGGTACAGTTATGGAAATCACGAATCGGGACCGCTTCTGGATGAACTGTAAGATTGCCCAGGCATGGCGCTTTGTAGCGTTGAATCTGAAGATCCTGCATGCGGCGGAGCATGGCAAGCAGGCCCACCCGCAGCACCCAACTACCAGCACGGACGAGCACGTTCACACCCCCCGGGTTGCCATCTCGGACGTACCCGGCAGGTAAGACCCACGCATCTTTGCATAGCACGATGTGGTACTGGTCCGGCAGCAGCGTAAAAGGCAGGGAAGTAGCGGTCCCCAGAGCCATACAGAGCCGGACCAGTACAGCACGCTTCTGCCAGTGACATACTTATGTGCGGTCGAAGTGGAGGAGGACCATGGAAGACGAAATACGTTTGCTGAATTTTCTGCGGCAGCAGGCGGAAGCTGTCGCCTTTGCCAGTGAACTGTCCGCGGATGAAACGCCGGAGCACGACATGCCGCAAGACATGCCCGACATGTCTACCGCAGCAACTGCGAGCAGCGCAACCGACACAGCAAGTGATAGACCTTTCGACCAGAGCGCGCATACCGGGCATCAGGAGCCGCAATCGCGGCGCAACCGACCATCGGATCACGAGCAACTTCCCATGAGTGGAGTGCGCGTGATTGATGTAGGTACATTTCTGGCCGGACCATACGCCGCCTCCGTCCTGAGCGAGTTCGGGGCCGAAGTATTCAAGGTGGAACATCCGATTGCGGGTGATCCGATGCGGCAGTTTGGGACGCCGACGAAGCGCCACGATGCCAGCCTGGCCTGGTTGAGCGAGGGACGCAACCGCAAATCGGTTACGATTGACCTGCGCCAGACGAAGGGGGTCGAACTTTTCCTGAAACTCGTTGCCAAATCCGATGTTTTGATCGAAAACTTCCGACCGGGCATTATGGAGGAGTGGGGCCTGGGTTGGGATGAACTGCGTGCCGCTAATCCCTCGCTGGTAATGCTGCGCGTATCGGGCTATGGGCAGACCGGCCCCTACCGCCGCCGCTCCGGGATTGCCCATATTGCCCACGCTTTCGGCGGCCTCTCCTATCTGGCCGGCTTCCCCGGTGAAACGCCCGTGATCCCCAGTACCGCGCCCCTCGGCGACTACATGGCGAGCCTCTACGGCGCGATTGGCATTATGCTGGCCCTGCGCCACCGTGACGAGACGGGTGAGGGGCAGGTAATTGATATTGCCATCTACGAAGCCGTCTTCCGGCAGTTGGACGAGATCGCCGCCGCCTATGGCCTCTTTGGGAAGATCCGCGAGCGGGAAGGCTCCGGTAGCTTTGTCGCCGTACCGCATGGGCACTTCCGCACCAGTGATGACAAATGGGTCGCCATTGCCTGCACCACCGACAAAATGTTTGAGCGGCTGTCGGAGGCGATGGAACGCCCGGAACTTGCGTCTGCCGGGCTCTATGGCGAGCAGCGCAAACGGCTGGCCGCCCGCGATCAGGTCAACGAACTGGTCATTGAGTGGGTCGGCTCAATCACGCGCGACGAGGTGTTAGAGCGCTGCCTGGCGAAAAATGTCCCGGTCGGCAAGGTAAACAGCATTGCCGATATCTTCGAGGATGAGCATTTCCTGGCGCGCGGCAATCTGGCGCAGATCCCGGAGAATGGTCTGGGCAATATCGTTATTCCAGGGGTTGTGCCGACGCTTTCGGAGACGCCGGGGCGGATCACCAACCTTGGCCCGACCCTGGGCAATGCCACCTACGAGGTTATGCGCGAGTTGCTGGACATCTCCGGCGATGAGATCCAGCGCCTCCGGCAGCACAAAATTATCTGATACATAGTTTTGAGGTAAACCATGACGCAAGAGAACAAAACCAGGCTACCGCTGGAGGGTATCCGCGTGATTGACGTTGCTACCGTGATTGCAGCGCCCTACTGCGCGGCTATCCTGGGCGAGTTTGGGGCCGATGTGCTGAAGGTGGAGCATCCGGTGGGCGGGGATGCACTCCGGCGCTTCGGGACACCCACCGCACGCGGGGACACACTAACCTGGATGAGCGAGTCGCGTAACAAGAAATCAGTGACGATTGACCTTCATCGGCCGGAGGGGGTTGAGATCTTCAAGCAGTTGATCGCCCAATCGGACGTATTGTGCGAAAATTTCCGGCCCGGCACGCTGGAGAAGTGGGGCCTGGGCTGGGATGTGCTGCGCGCGATTAATCCGGGGCTGATTATGCTGCGCGTAACCGGCTATGGGCAGACCGGACCATACAAAGACCGCCCCGGCTTTGCACGGGTGGCCCACGCGGTTGGTGGTATTGTCTATCTGGCCGGGATGCCCAAGGGTACGCCGGTTACGCCGGGTTCAACCACCATCGGTGACTACATGACCGGGTTGTATGGCTGCCTGGGGGTGCTGATGGCGCTCCGCCACCGCCAGAAAACCGGCTGCGGCCAGTATATCGACGCCGCGCTCTACGAGTCGGTCTTCCGCTGTACCGACGAACTGGCCCCGGCCTACAGCATGTATGGGCTGGTGCGCGAGCGGCATGGCCCGACCCATAACGATTTTGCCTGCCCCTACGGACATTTTCCCACCAAAGACGGCAAATGGGTCGCCATTGCCTGTACCACCGACAAGCTCTTCTACCGACTGGCAAAGGCGATGGGCCGCCCCGAACTGGCCTCCTCCAGCACCTATGGCGATCAGAAGGCCCGGCTGGAGCATCGGAATGATGTCAACGAGATTGTGCGCGACTGGTGCGGCTCCCTGACGCGCGAGGAGGTGCTGGAACGCTGCTACGAAGCGGAAGCGCCTGCCGGGCCGCTGAATAATATCGCCGATATCTTTGGCGAGCGGCAGGTGCATGCGCGGCGCAATCTGGTCGCCATTGACGATCCGGACAGCGGTGAGACCATCATCGTGCCCCGGACGATTCCCAATATGTCGGTCACCCCCGGCCAGATCAAACATCTGGGGCCCAAACTGGGCGAGCATACGGATGAGGTGCTGCGGGATCTGCTGGGCATGGATGATGCGGAGATCGAAGATCTGCACAACAAGTATGTCATCTGATACCGATTTGTTATCATAGCCACAGAGGACACAGAGGACGCAGAGGGTATAAATGGGAATGTGCCACCCCTGCGTCTGTTGTGCCGATTTCGGCTGATTGCTGGTTTGACGGCGAATTAGTATGAGGTCGGGCGGATGTGAATTGATGGCTGAGAGCTTCAGCGGAAGGAGCGAGTGTGGAGGGAATTTTGCATGGCCTGCGGGTCATCGAGGGCACGGCGTTTGTGGCCGCACCGCTCGGTGGCATGACCCTGGCCCAACTCGGCGCAGATGTGATCCGCTTTGACCTGATCGGCGGCGGTCTGGACTATGGACGCTGGCCCGTGACCGAGGAGCATGGGCAGAGCCTCTGCTGGGCGGGGCTCAACAAGGGCAAGCGCTCGATTGCGGTAGACTTCCGCAAACCTCAGGGGCAGGAGTTGCTGACCCGGTTAATCTGCGCACCGGGTGAAAACAATGGCATCTTCAGCACCAACTTTCCCATGCGCGGCTGGTTACACTATGAGACGTTGCGCGCCCAGCGTGGTGATCTGATTATGGTCAACCTGACGGGCCGCCGCGATGGTGCCTCCGAGGTAGACTATACGGTTAATCCGCAACTGGGCATCCCCTTTATGACCGGGCCGACCAGTTCGCCCGATCCGGTGAACCATGTGTTGCCCGCGTGGGATCTGATCACCGGCCAGATGGTTGCCCTGGGTATTCTCGCCGCCGAGCGACACCGCCAACGCACCGGGGAAGGCCAACTGCTGAAGATCGCGCTCAAAGATGTCGGGCTGGCAATGATCGGCAACTTTGGCATGATCGCCGAGGTGATGATCAACGATACCGACCGGCCCAAGCAGGGGAACTATCTCTACGGCGCATTTGGGCGCGATTTCGAGACGCTGGACGGCAAGCGGGTGATGGTCGTGGGCCTGACCGATCTCCAGTGGAAGAGCCTCAACAAAGCCACCGGACTCACAGATGAGTTTAACGCGCTGGGGACACGGCTGGGTCTGGACATGCGAGATGAGGGCAACCGCTTCCGGGTGCGCCGGGAAATTGCCCGCATCCTGGAGCCCTGGTTCTATGCGCGTACGCTGGCCGAGGTGCAGCGCGTCTTCGAGGAGCATCGCGTCACCTGGGGACCATACCGCACCGTGCGCGAGGCCATCGAAACCGACCCGGACTGCTCCACGGATAACCCGATGTTCAGCATGGTGGAACAACCGGGGATCGGCAGTTACCTGATGCCGGCCACGCCCATGGACTTTAGCCAGGTTGCGCGCCTGCCGGCCCGGCCTGCCCCCCGGTTGGGCGAACATACCGATGAGATCCTGCTGGATGTGCTGGGGCTCTCTTCACGCGAAGTCGGTCAGTTGCACGATGAAGGTATAGTTGCAGGGCCATAGGGGTTAGGGGTTAGGAGTTAGGGGTTAATTTGAATCGAATAGCCACTGGTTAACCGCTACCTCCTAACCGTTAACCCCTAACCGTTAACCCCTAACTGTCAACCTTTACCCAGGAGTAAAAATTCATGAAACTACCTGTTCATTTCTACAAGCCGCTGGCGATTGGCGCGCCGGCACCGCTACGTGAACTGCCGGTCCGCCCGGAACGGATGATCCACTTCTTCCCACCGCATATTGAGAAGATCCGCGCACGTATTCCCGATACGATCAAGCAGGTTGATGTGCTGTGCGGCAACCTGGAGGATGCGATTCCCGCCGATGCCAAGGAAGCGGCCCGCGCCGGCTTTATCGAGGTTGCGCAGGCGACCGACTTTGGCAATACGGCGCTCTGGATTCGCGTCAATGCGCTGAACAGCCCCTGGTTTCTCGAGGACATGGCCGAGATTGTCAAAACGGCCGGCAACAAGCTGGATGTCATCATGATTCCCAAGGTTGAGGGTGTGTGGGATATCCACTTTGTTGACCAGTACCTGGCGCTGCTGGAGGCAAAATACGAGGTGCATAAGCCGATCCTGCTGCACGCGCTGCTGGAGACGGCCCAGGGCGTCAAGAATGTGGAGGAGATCGCCGGGGCCGGCCCGCGCATGCATGGCATGAGCCTGGGGCCGGCCGACCTGGCCGCCTCGCGTGGCATGAAAACCACGCGTGTCGGCGGTGGGCATCCCTTCTACGGCGTGCTGGCCGACCCGATCGAGGGTCAGGAGCAGCGCACTTTCTCACAGCAAGACTTGTGGCACTACACGGTCGCCAAAATGGTTGATGCCTGCGTCGCGCACGGTATCCGCGCCTTCTACGGGCCGTTTGGCGATATCAAAGACGAAGCGGCCTGTGAAGCGCAGTTTCGTAATGCCTTCCTCATGGGTTGTACCGGGGCATGGTCGCTCGCGCCCAACCAGATTGCCATCGCCAAGCGGGTGTTCAGCCCGGATGTGGACGAAGTGTTGTTTGCGAAGCGCATCCTCGATGCCATGCCCGACGGCACCGGTGTCGCTATGATCGATGGCAAAATGCAGGATGACGCCACCTGGAAGCAGGCGAAGGTCATTGTTGATCTGGCGCGCCTGGTGGCCCGGAAAGATCCGGAACTGGCCCAGGCGTACGGCCTGTGAGAGGGGAGGGTTTATGGAGGTTGAGATGCCTGCGAAGACGAAGCCCGGCAACTACTTTGAAGACTTCTACCTGGGTCAGGAGCTGATCCATGCGATACCCCGCACCATAACGGAGGGGGATGTGGCGCTCTACACCGCGCTCTTCGGCTCCCGTTTTGTGATCAACTCCTCGGATCAATTTGCCGCCGGGTTGGGCCTGCCGCGCGCCCCGGTTGACAGCCTGCTGGCCTTTCATATGGTCTTTGGCAAAACGGTGCCCGACATTTCCCTCAACGCCGTGGCCAACCTGGGCTATGCCAATGGACGCTTTGGGCAGCCGGTCTACCCCGGTGACACGCTCACCACCACCTCAACGGTGATTGGGCTACGGCAGAACAAGGACGGCAAACATGGTGTCGTCTATGTGCGTTCCGTCGGCGTCAACCAGCGCGATGAGGTAGTGGTTGATTATGTACGTTGGGTGATGGTGCGCAAGCAGGATCTGAACGCGCCCGCACCGGAGACCGTCATACCCGATCTGCCCGAATCGGTCAAGGTGCGCGACATGGTTATTCCGAACAACCTGTGTACCACGAGCTATGACACAACCCGTTCCGGGAGCCCCTATTTGTGGGAAGACTACGAGGTGGGTGAGCGGATCGATCATGTTGATGGGATGACAATAGAAGAGGCCGAGCATATGCTGGCGACACGCCTCTACCATAACACAGCGAAGGTGCATTTCAATCAGCATGTGGAAAAGGATGGGCGCTTTGGTCGCCGGATCATCTACGGCGGGCATATCATCAGCCTGGCGCGGGCGCTCTCCTTCAACGGGCTGGCGAATACGCTTAATGTGGCCGCAATCAATGCCGGACGCCACACCAACCCCACCTTTGCGGGCAATACCATCTATGCCTGGTCGGAGGTGCTGAACAAGCTGGCGCTCCCCGGTCGCGCGGATATCGGCGCGCTACGGCTGCGCACTGTGGCGACGAAAGATCGCGCCTGTCACGACTTCCCCTACCAGGATGCCGCCGGCAAGTATGATCCCGCTGTGGTACTGGACTTTGACTACACTGTGTTAATGCCCCGCCACAGCTAACCAGCATGTAGGGGCGCAGCATGCTGCGCCCCTACGTGATCGTCGTCTCTTCCACCACATCCACCTGAATCTGAAAAGCAAAGGTTGTGCCCTGATCCGGCATGCTCTCGACCTGAATGTCGCCACCCATCAGTTGCACTAATCTGCGGCTGATGGATAACCCCAGGCCCGTTCCCTTTTTTGCGCGCCGTCCGCTCTTGGTCTGGACAAAGGCTTCAAACAGAGTGTCCATTTCGTGGGGGGCGATGCCGGGGCCGGTGTCGCTTACAGCAATGTGCAGGCAGCAGGCGGCGGGAGGCGCGACTGTCTCCGCCGGCAGCGTTCCGCCGGGTTCCTGCCGGCGTAGGGTTAGCCTGACCTCACCCGCCACGGTAAACTTCACGGCATTGCTCAACAGGTTCATCAGCACCTGCCGCAGTTTGACCTGATCGGCGTGGATCATCCGGGGAAGATCAGCATCACAATCAACGACAAATTGCAACTCTTTTTGTGCTACTTCCAGGGCAAACATAGCTTCTAAATCACGCAGCATATCGACCAGATCGAAGGTGGTCTTATCAAGCGTGATCCGTCCGGCTTCGATTTTGGACAGGTCGAGCACCTGGTTGAAGAGGTTCTGCAGATGTTCACCGCTCTGAATGATAATATCCAGGTACTTCTGCGTATTGTCCGGATTATTCGGGTTGCGCCGGGTCAGTTGGGCAAACCCCAGGATGGCACTGAGCGGCGTGCGTAGTTCGTGACTCATATTTGCCAGAAAGGCACTCTTCGCCTGGTTCGCGGCTTCGGCGGTTTCTTTAGCCTTTTGTAGTTCTACTGCCCGCAGACGTTCCTGTTCGGCAGCTTTCTGGGCCGTGATATCACGCACAATTCCCTGATACCCCAGCAACGCGTCATCTTCTGCCAGGCGCACCGTTGCCGTCACCAGTGCCTCGACTACATCCCCATTTTTGCGCCTCAGTTTGACGGCAAAATCCTCCACAGAACCATAGCGGTTGAGTACCTCCAGCAGCCGGGTCCGGTCAGCGGAGTTCACATAGACGCTCAACGCATTGAGTTGCAAGGCTTCCGGTCGCGTATATCCCAGCAGTGTTTCACAGGCCGGGTTGACATCGATAATCTGACCGTCCGTGGCACTGATAAAGATCATATCGCGGGACTCTTCAAACACAGCACGATACTTCTGCTCGCTGCTGTGTACGTCGGCGTAGAGACGGGCGTTTTCAATCGAGACGGCCGCCTGGGACGAGAGCAACTGCAGCATCTCCAATCGTTCCGGGGTAAAGGCGCCCGTCGTCAGGTTGTTTTCCAGATACAGCAGACCTGTAAGACGACCCTGATGCAGCAGTGGCATACACAACACCGATTTCGGCCGCTGCGCGACAATGTAGGCATCATGGGCGAATTGCTCTTCCTGCCGGGCATCCTGCACAACCAGGCTTTGCTGCGTATGCATCACATAGTTGATAATCGCCTCGGAAATCAGCGGTGTGTCACGCCGGTTACTTATGGGTAGCGGCGGAACAGACTGCACCACCCGCACCTCCGCCTGCTGCACCGCACCTTCCGCCGCAATACACCACTGCTCGTCCCGGGGCAGCAACAGGAAGCCTTTTTCCGCCCCGGCATTTTCAATGACCAGGCGCATCATGTTCTCCAGCAAGCGGGGCAGGACGATCTCACTCGACAACGTGTGCGCAGCCCGGAGCATGGTCTGGATATCGAGCGCCTGGGCGGTACTGGGGGTAGACGTTGCGGCAGAAGACGTCTGGCGCTGCGGCGGGTGCGGCAACGAGCCCGTCAGGATCGCGCCAAACCGCTGCTCCAGATTCTGAACTTTTGCCACTGCACCCCAGCGCTGATAGGCGTAATGCGCATCATGCAGGTAAAACTCGGCCAACCGGGCACGCCCGCGTGCCAGGTAAAACTGCCCGGCCAGTTCATAGGCCAGTGCCTCTTCATTGGTGTATTCGTGCGTTTTCGCCAGTTCAATCGCCCGGTCATAGTAAGCCCCGGCCTCGGCCTCCTGCCCCAGCACCCGCGCCTGCTCAGCCGCAACCAGGTACCACTTGTGCAGATAATTCATCGGGGCATGCTCTGCCCAGTGTTGCATTTTGACCTGATTGGCGGCGACCCGCTCAAGCAAGGCGGGCTGTTCCGCTTCCGCCGCATCGGGATAGGCGGCCAGCAGCGTGAGCGAGTCATACAAATAGAAGATCGCCACGCCAAACACCGCCACATTTCCATGAATATAGCGCACGGCCTGGTCAGCATGCGCCCGCGCCTGGGGATAATCCTGGAAGAGGTAGCAGAGCATCATTTTGTTGTAGTAGATCACGAAGAGCACCAGGATATCGTTGCCCTGCTCCAGTTGTGGCAGGCTGACGGTCTCATCAAACGCCTGACCAACCAACTGTCGCGGATCGGACGCCTGTCCCAGCAGATTCAGGGCGGACTGCCAGAAGACCTTTTGCCAGTTCAGGGTCGGTGCCTGGTTGAGCCGGGCAATCGCCTGGGCAAAGGTCGCCAGTTCCTGCTCAACCGGACCCAGTTCCTGCCCAACTAAATAGGCATAGTAGGTATAGACATGGGCACTGATGGCGGCATACTGCAACGCACCGGTTTCCAGTCCATGTTGATACGCCACCAGCAATGGTTGGAATGCCTCTTTCACATGATGTTTCCAGTGGTGTATAAAGGTGTAGTGTAGTTGGACGGTTATACACCTGGTTGCCTTATCATTGAGCCGATCCGCCAGTTCCAGGGCCAGTTGCCCAAACTGATACCCGGTTTCAACATCGTCAAAGACCCCACACAGAATCAGGCCATAGGTGGCATAGCCGGTGATTGACTCGCCGGTGTTGCCATAGTTGAGCGACAGTTCGATCTGCTTGAAGATCAGCAGCAGGAGCAGGCTCTGGTTAGACTGGTAGGCGGGCGGGGCTGTCGCCGTGATAATCCGCATCGCGGCCAGGTGCGTCGGGGCGGTCATGGTGGGTAGATCAACCAGGTTGGGGATCGCTGTCTGGGCCAGCCGGGATTGGAGTTGCCCAAAGCCCTGCTCGATATCCGCCTGGGTGGGATGTTCGGGGAAGGTCAGGCCCAGTTGCTGCAAGAACTGCAATGCAATCGTGATAGCCTGCGCCTGGCGGGACTGGACGGAGTAGGCGCGTATCCGGCTCTCTGCGACGGTCACCTGATCCAGCAGGGTGCGGGCGTTGCCGATGACAACACCGGCATACTCTTCCATCAGCGCAAAATCGCCATTGAGCAAGGCCGTCTCCGTCGCAGTCACGTAGAGTTCCAGCGTGAGATCATACGCCCTCTGCCAGGCATCTGCGGGCAGGAGTTCCATCCCGACATGCAGATACCGCAGTGCCGAGTCATACGCTGTGGCCGCTTGTGCCCGCCCGCCGGCCAGCAGATTCAACCGGGCCAGCTCGATCTTTTCCGCCAACTGCTCGACAAACGCCGTTGCGTGATTCAGTTGATTGACAATATCGAAGATCGCCTCCGGGAGGGCTTCCGGCGGGGTGTTGGCGAGCAGCAACCGCCCGATGTGCGCATGAATGGCACTGCGGCGATCCGGTTCAATCAGGGAGTAGGCCGCCTGCTGAATCCGGTCGTGCGCAAACTTGAACACGGCCCCTGCGGTTGCGCCATCCAGCGCGGACATGGGCGCCGGAGACAGCGCGCCATCCTCCAGAATTGACAGCGATTTGTAGTGATCATCCAGCGGAATGAGCAGACCTTCCGCAACACCGGCCAGCAGATGGTTGAGCGTCTCAGCGGCAGGATGTTCGCTAATAATGGTCAGCGTTTTCAGATCGAAGCTATTGCCCACACACGCCGCTAACTTCAGCATGTTTTGGGTGGCCGGCGTGAGGCGACTGATTTTTCCCGCCAGCAGATCGATCACATTGTCAGTTACAGCTCGGGCCCGGATCTCATCAACATCCCAGGTCCAGCGACCCTTTTGCCCACCACCACGCGCCGGCGGGGTAAAGGTCAGCAGATCGTCATCAACCAGGGACTGGATAAACTGGTTGCCAAAGAAGGCATTGCCGGCTGTCTTTGCGTACACCAGTCTACTCAAGGACTGGCTATACGACCGGCTACAGTTCAGACTGTCGGCAACCAGGGCCGCAACATCATCCTCACTGAGATTGCCCACCGGAATGTGGCTGATCGTGGCGGCGGCTTTTTCGATATCGGCCAGCGTCAGGCGCAACGGATGGCCCGCCGGCACCTCGTTGTCGCGGTACGAGCCAATGATCAGGAGATGCTGCATGTCGGGATCGGTCAGCAAGAGGTTGAGCAGCCGTAACGATGCCGCATCGGCCCACTGCAGATCATCAATAAAGATGACCAGCGGATGCTGTGCGCCACTGATGGCCTGAACAAACCGGGTGAAAGTACGATGCAGGCGATGCTCGGCCTCCTGCGGCCCGGCGGGCGGGACGGCAGGTTGCGCGCCGATCACCTGTTTCAGGCTGGGGATAATGTCGATCAGGATTTGTCCATTGTCGCCAACCGCCTGCAGAATATTCTTTTGCCAGCGCGCAATGCTCGCGGCACTCTCGGTGAGAATGTGGGTGCAGAACTGGTGAAACGCCCGGCTGAATGCATAGTAGGGAATATTGCGTTGATACTGATCAAACTTGCCGGAGATAAAATCCCCGCGTTTCTCGGTCATCGGTTTATGCACTTCTTGCACCAGCGCGGTTTTCCCCACGCCGGAGTACCCCGTGACCAGAACCAGCTCGGTTGCACCGGAACTTATGCGTGCGAAGGCTTGCAGTAGAGACCGGATCTCCTGCTCCCGACCATATAGTTTTTGCGGCAGGTGAAACTGCCCGGAGAAGTCTGCCTGGCCCGGCGTAAAATCGGTAATGTCCGGCAGATCCTCAAGATTATCGAGGCAGTATGCGAGGTCCGCTTTGATGCCGTGCGCCGACTGATAGCGATCCTCAGCATTTTTTGCCAGCAGTTTCATAATAATAGCGGAAACCGGCTGGGGAATATCCCGGTTGCGCTCACGCGGCGCAACCGGCCGGCGGGCAATGTGGCAATGCACCAGTTCCAGCGGATCATCCGTTGCAAACGGCAGGCTTCCCGTCAATAGTTCATACAGAGTGACACCCAGCGAATAGAAATCGGTGCGGTAGTCGAGACTGCGATTCATCCGTCCGGTTTGCTCCGGTGAAATATAGGCCAGCGTGCCTTCCAGCACCCCCGGATTGTTGATAACGGGATTTTCGCGGGGCAGGCGCGTCGCAATGCCGAAATCAATAATCTTCAACTGGCCGGTCGCCGGATTCAGGACAATATTGTGCGGATTAATATCTTTATGAATAATGTGCGAGTCATGGATCTCCCCCAGAACGCGGGTAATTTGAATGCCAATCTTTAAAAACGCTTCCAGTTGTTCGGCACACAGTACAAACTTGCCGGAGTCACGTAAGATCGTTAATGATTCAGCCCCGAAATCCTCAAAAACGATAGCGAGGGCATGCTGGTAAGATTCCAGACGATATGCCCGGATCGTGCCGGCTAACTTGAGCTTACTGGTTATGGCATATTCCTGCCGGTAGCGAACCAGTTCCTGCGGGGTGGGATAGGCTGCTTGTAAGACTTTGATGACCACTGGCCGGTCATCGGCTTCCCGGTGCGCACGGTAGACCAGTGAACTGCTGCTCTCATACATCTGTTGGGTGATCTGGTAGCCTGAAAGGGTTAGCATTGCTCGGCCTCATTTGCAGGAGCCTGACTCGCGCACTGCTCGTCTTCAATCCTGGGAGCCCGGCTCCCCTACTACAAAGAGTTCTCCCGCATCTATCATAGCATATTATAATCTCCGGCGGCGATGAGAAATACCGATTTGTTGTCATAGCCACAGAGCACACAGAGGACGCAGAGGACGCAGAGATAGTGAACGGGAATGTGCTGCCCGACGCGTATTGCACCCATTCCGACTCATTGCTGGTTTGCTGGCAAAGTGATATATAGCAATCCTAAAGTGGTTGTGAACTGGTTCTGCGGGATTCGCTCCCAACCGCCTGAAGGCGGCACTACTACAAATTTCGGGTTGCTATAGCAGGCAGGCGACACGCGAACGCGGCAGCCGTATGGCTGCCGCGTTCGCATCCGGAGTTTTCAACCGGGGTTACACTGTTCGGCATTGAACAGCGGGACGTTCTACCGTTCTACTACTATGCCACCGTTCCCACCATCCGGCGGCGGGTCGCATAGAAGACCGCCAGAACATTGTAGACGATGTGGAAGAGGTAGGTAAACGGCAACAGTGTGAAGAGCGTCAACCCCAGCGCCGAGTGAACAAACACGATACCGGGCACGAGATGCAGCCGGGCCAGCAGTTCCGTCCAGATGATGCAGAAGATCAGCGAGCGCACCAGCAGGCGATCCCAGGAGAGACGGCCCTTTGCGCGAATGCCCTTGGCGGCCTCGTCCACATCGCCAACGATGGCGGTATGCCGTCCGCGCAGCAGCGTGTACATCAGATGAAGGTTGCCCAGCACCGCACAGATCACCGCCACCCAGGTCACGCTAATGAAGAGAGTCGCAAAATCGCCAAAGAGGAACTGCGCCTGCAGCGACTCGCCATTGCCAAAGACAATCGCCAGCAGATTAGCCGGAGCATAGTTCTGGCTCTGTTCGAGATGCCGCGCCACATCGGGCACACCCTGACCGAAAATGATCCGCGCAAACAGGACAAACGCCGCCAGCGTGTAGCCCATAACCTCGGTAATGATCGCTATATGGTAAAGTATATAGCCACGTCCCCAGGTCTTGTTAGCCTTCATATAGAAGTGCGTCACCGGATCGATCAGGACCGCTTTCAGCGCCGCCGGTAGACTCTTCGGCTGCGCACCACCGATGAAGGTCTGACTAGTGCCCCGGACGCGGCGCGGCGTGGATGCGGCGAGGGCCCAGCGGCTCAAACGTAACCCTATTCCGACAAAGAAAATCGTAAACGCAACCGGCGCGAATATATTCAGAAAGGTTTCCACCACAGTCTCCTTCCACACATGATGGTGAATAATCAGAGTCCGGCAACCGGTTATGCACCGACCACTGCGCCACCGACAACCCGCTCACAGATTTCCAGCACTTCGCCCTCCTGCGCGCGGGCATGCAGCGCCTTGAAGGTCTCTAACTGCGCTACGCCTTCCGGATGCTCCGCGAAGAAGCGCTGAACGACCGCATCCGCTTCGAGCCAGGCCAGCACTGACGCGGCCTCTTCATGCTGCATCAAGCAGGCCACCTTGCCCGCCGCGCTATGCTCCTGGAAATAGGCTGCGCTGCAATTCTGCAGGCCGATCGGGGTACGCATCCGGTCGAGTTCGCCGCGCTGCTCCAGGGCTTTATACATCGCCTCGTAGAGCACCTCGAACAGCATCGTTGCTGCACGCGTGCCTTCACTATTCTTGCCGAGGTTGTAGGTCTGGCAGGTGTCATCGAGGGTTAACATACAGACCACACAGGGCGTGGTCACATAGTCCGCCCCCGAGTTTTTGATCTGGTTGGCCTTGATCGTGGAAACCTGGCGGCGCACCGGAGCATTTTCAGGGAGGCGCATGCCCCCGGCCCCACCGTTGCAGCAGTAGTTATACTCCCGATTGGGGGTCATCTCGATAAAGTTGGTTGTCAGGCGGTTGAGCAACTCGCGCATCGCATCGCCAATTCCCGCCAGCCGGGTGGAGTGGCAGGGATCATGCAGGGTGATACTGCTGTCCACTTTCTCGACCGGCAGCCGCCCATCCTTGATATACTCCAGGATCATCGGGTCGAACAGAATGATGGGGAACTTGAAGGGCCGGCCCAGCAACTCCGTGGCCTCAAAGAAGAGCGACCGCGTATCGCAGCCACACTCGGCCACCATAACCTGTTGCACGCCCAACCGCTCGGCTTCGGCTTCCCAGGCCTCCAGGATCATCCGTGCCAGTTCGTGATGCACGATGACATGGTCGGCCTCGGTGCCGGTCTCCAGCAGACGGGAGGAGACGGTATAGTTTACATCGGCCGCATTCAGGATCGCCATAATCTTGGTGGCATAGTCGGGGATCTTGGTGTTTGCCGCCGAGGGACAGACAAAGAGAATGTCGGCACCTTCGATATCCACGGCCATTTCGATATTCTGCGAGCAGAGGAACAGGCTGTAACGCGCCAGGATCTGCTCCCGGGAGAGGCCAAAACTATGCATTTTGGTCTCCAGGTTTTCGATAATCGAGTTGAGCGTAGGATTCTCGCGGCTCAAACCGGCATCGGTGTACGCGGCGCGGGCCATCCGCACCAGACTGCGCGTGCTGATCCCGGCCGGGCATGCCAGGGTACAGCGACCACACGCGGTACACTTCCAGAAATACTCCATGTGCTCCCGCAGGTCGGCGACCGTTGGGGTGGGGATCAACCCCATTGCTCCCGCAACCTTCCCCTCAATCGTCATGTAGCGCTTATAGATATCGCGGACAAAGTTGGTCTTGTAGGTTGGATGCAATTTCTCCTCGTTTGTGCCCAGATACCAGGCGCAGGCATTGCCGCACAGTTTGCAATCCATACAGGCTTCGAGATTGACAATGTCCTCCGGGGTCAACTGCCGCTCCAGCGACTCGACGAATCGACGCATTTCAGCTTCCATACCGCACCTCCTCAGTTCCTTAGGTAATGGCGCTCCAATCCTCCCGACGTCACCACTGGCCCACACAACCAGTTTTGTGACGCACTGCGATCATACCCTGTGTGCTCTGGCATAAATATGACCACACAGGACCGTCAAACGACTATTTCATTGTGGAAAAGATAGAGAAATGATGAATTGCTATCCGATAGCCGGATATCTCCTGCCGGAATAACGGATAACTCTCCGGAATAAGATGCTGTAGCAGCAGTAGTACAGGTCGTTGGATGGATGAAACTGCATGTTCCGGGTGAAAGAGCAACGACAACTCTTGCAGAATGGTTCACCCGGTCTGGTCTACCCTCCGCTGTTTGTTGCACTTTTGCAGTTTGCGGTGAGCGTTTTTATTATATCCGTCCGGGTCCATTCCAATTTAACACGTTGTTTACGGATTGTCAATAGGTTCCATCAAATACATAACGAAACGGAAAGATTTCCCAAAGCGTCATAACGCAGGGATCACTATTCAGTGCAGTTTGTTCTTTGCAAGTATATTCACAAGCACGGTTTTTAATGACATTACTGCGCTCACATCTAATAAAACCCTGTACTTTTGTTCACAAAGCAACCAAACATGACATTCTGGCAGGTTTATTCTTTGCAGACTTATTCACAAATGCGGTTTTTGCACATGTAGTACAACAAAGCTGAATCAGAGGTTGTAGGTTTGTTCACGAAGAAGGACGACGGAGGACGAAGGACCGAAGACGGACGACGGACGACGGAGGACGGACGACGGATGAGCTTTGAGATTTTAGTCCGGACATCGCTGAACCGGAGTCCCGGCTTCAGCCGGTCGCGGCGTTCCCGGCCGTAGGCCGCTACCCCGGCCGGCATCCTACCGGCGAATGCACGTTGAACATTTAGTCCGGACATCGCTGAACCGGAGTCCCGGCTTCAGCCGGTCGCGGCGTTCCCGGCCGTATGCGGCTGCCTCGGCAGGCATTCAACCGGCGAAAGCCGGGACTCCAAATATGGCATATCCGGGTTATTTGCTCAATGTTCGTAAGCCGCGACTCTCGATCATTATCATACCCGGACTTTTTTCAACCTTACATCAGCCGGTTGGATGCCGGCGCTCAGATAGAATATAGCCATGGTACAATGGCATACATGAGCCTACCTATTAGAAAACAGCAGCTATGAATAATCGCAACATCTATGAAGACCTGGGCGGGGATGCGATCTTCCGCCAACTGGTCGAGTGCTTCTACCAGCGTGTTGAGCATGATCCCCGGCTGCGGCCAATGTTCCCGGAGGATATGGAGCCGGGCAAGGAGCATCAGTTTCTCTTTTTGACGCAATATTTCGGGGGGCCGCCGCGCTACCGGGCGTCGCGTGGGCATCCTCGGTTGCGCATGCGCCATAACCCCTTCCCCATTGGGCAGCAGGAGCGTGATGCCTGGCTGGAGCATATGTTGGCGGCGATTGATGAGGTCGGTATTGCTGAACCGGCCCGTAGCGTTATGCGCACCTACTTTGAGCAGGCGGCCACCGCAATGGTGAACCGCGTCACCCCCGAGTCCTTGCGGTAGGGACGCGCTTCTGCGCGTCCGTCCTTCCCGCCATGCCGGCTGCAATGGCCTACCATTGCACAGATTTTGCGCACACATAGGCGCGACTGACCCGCCTCTCAGTTATTTGCACGCGCTCCTTTTTGCCTCCTGTAAAACCAGGGCAGCGCTTCCACTTCCATTTTGTTGCATGGAAAACAAATAGATACACGTTAAAAAATATTTTATACTTCAGGGTTTTTGCAAAGGTTGCGCAAGTCTGTCAAGCTTTTGTACACATTTTGTCCCGTCAGGATGCAGCTTTGTCGGTTGACAGCTTTAAATGACCATGCTATACTACGCGCACAATCAAATTTGTGAAGAAACGCACTATTTTCATTTAGTCAATACTGTTCAGCCCCGGCAGCCTGTCGCGGGCTAAACCCTTTACTAAAAGCTCCGTTCTAGCGTACTCCGACCAGCAGGCGCGAAGGGGATGGCTGTTGGAGTGTTTTCTACTACCCTGGTAATACCACGCGAAAGGAAACCTCGTGTGCAGCGAGTGGTTGTATCTTTTTACACAATCTGTTACTCCTGATTGGTTAATGATCGTCCGGTTTTACCACCAGGAATGAGGGGCTCTGTATGAAATACCTGAAACACTTTCTGATCGTATCGGTGTTGATCATTATTACCACCCTGGGCGTGAGCTATCTGCTCGAAAACCTCCCCCTGCTTCCACCACAGTCCAGCGCACAGGCGGTGTCCATTGATAATCTCTTCTCAATGCACTTCCGGATTATCTCTTTTCTCTTTGCGCTGATTGTTGTGTTTATGCTCTACAGCCTGATTGTTTTTCGCCGCCGCGGGGGTGAAACCGGCGAAGGCGACCATTTTGAGGGACATACTGGGCTGGAGATCTTCTGGACTATTATTCCGCTGGTAATTGTGCTCTACTTTTCCTTTATCGGCGCACAGTCATTGGACGAGACGCGGCGGATCGATCCCGATGCGCTCGTGGTGAATGTCACCGCCTTTCAATGGTCGTGGAGTTTTGAGTATCCCGACTATGGCATTACCTCGCCTGCGCTGAATTTGCCCAAAGACCGTCAGGTGCTGCTGCGCCTCTCCTCAATCGACGTTATCCACTCCTTCTGGGTGCCGGAATTCCGCGTGAAGCAGGATGCGATTCCCGGCGGCGAAGAGTTTGTCCGCGATCTGCGGATTACGCCCACCGAAGTCGGCGAGTACACAGTGCGCTGTGCCGAACTCTGTGGTGGCGCACATGCCTACATGAACAGCCCGGTAATTGTTATGGAACCGGCCGATTTTGACGCCTGGATTGCCGACCAGCAGGGTGGTGCTGAAGGCGGTACCGGCGACGCGGCGGCGCGTGGCGAGGAACTGGCCACCAGCATGGGCTGCATCAGTTGCCACTCGACCGATGGCACGCAACTGGTCGGGCCGACCTGGCAGGGGCTCTTTGAACGCGAGGTAACGCTCGAAGACGGCACAACCGTTACTGCCGATGAGGAGTATCTGCGCCAGGCGATTATTAATCCAAATGCCCAGATTGTTCAGGGCTTTGCACCCGCTATGCCGGCATACGAGGGGATGCTGACCGAGGAGCAGATCAGTGATCTGATTGCCTATATCCAGAGTCTGGAATAGCTGTAGAAGATAGAAAAGTGGCAGAAGAATAGGAAAATTTTTTTGCATCAGCACGCTTCGGGGCGCGTAAGGAGTATCGCGTATGAACGTTCGTATGAGCAACATTATTACCCTCGCTATTTTTCGGGGATTTCTGGGTCAGATCATCGGAGCCATCATCGGTGCAGCTATTGTAATGTTTGTCCGGGTGCTGATGGGCCTGGACCCAGTTATTGGGAGCCTGGCAACCGATGAACCGCTGCTGGTTGTCGGCGGGTTGGTTGGTGTGGTTGGCTTTATGGCCGGCATCGGCTCGCTCACGGATTGGGTTAAAATCTCGCTTGGTGGTGATCCGCACATTCCCCACGGCGCTGACCCACGCGGCTGGCGGCGCTATTTTGCGGTTTCGTATGACCACAAAGTTATTGGTATCCAGTACGGGGTGCTGAGTGTGATCCTGTTCCTGATGGCCGGGTTGTTTGCCCTGACTATGCGTACGGAACTGGCAACATCGGGGCTGCAGTTCATCTCGTTTAATCTGTTTAACTCCCTGATCGGGCTGCATGGCATGGTCATGATCGCCTCGATCCTGATCGGGGTAGCGGCGATGATGAACTACCTGGTGCCGATGTTGATCGGCGCGACCGATATGGCCTTTCCGCGGCTCAATGCCTTTGCTTTCTGGATCAATGTACCCGGCTCGCTGCTGGTTGCCAGTAGTCTGTTCTTTGGGGGTTTTGAGACCGGCTGGACCGGCTATCCACCGCTCAGCACCCGCACCTTTCCCGGCGTGCAGTTGTTCTTCCTGGGCGTCTATGTGATCGGTCTGTCGTCGATCCTGGGTGCGCTGAATATTATCGCTACGACGCTGCGTATGCGCACCACCGGCATGACGCTCTTCCGGATGCCGATTTTTGTCTGGGCGGCCTTTGCCACTTCGCTGATTGGTCTGACGGCAACCCAGTTGATCGGGCTCTCCTTCCAGTTGGTGATGTTTGAACGGCTCTTCGGGATGGACTTCTTCAACCCGGATGCGGGCGGGAATGTTATCCTGTTCCAGCATCTCTTCTGGTTCTACTCGCACCCGGCAGTCTACATCTTTGTTCTGCCCGGCCTGGGGATTATCAGCGAACTGCTGCCGGTCTTCTGCCGGAAGCCGCTGTTTGGCTACCGCTGGATTGCGATGTCCTCGATTGCGATTGCCCTGGTCGGCTTCCTGGTCTGGGCGCACCATATGTTTACGTCGGGGATGGAGGAGTACCTGCGGGTGCCGTTTATGTACTCCACGCTGCTGGTGGCCGTCCCGACCGGCGTGAAGTTCTTTAGCTGGGTGGGCACGCTCTGGGGCGGTAAAATCGAAACGCCCACGCCAATGCTGTTTGTCCTGGGAGCGATCACGGTCTTCCTGTTTGGTGGACTGACCGGGCCGCCCCACGGGACGGTTTCGACCGACCTGCATCTCCATGACTCATATTTTGTCGTCGGGCATTTCCATAACACTATGTTTGGAGGCTTTGTCTACCCCTTCTTCGCGGCGATCTACTACTGGTTCCCGAAGATCACCGGGCGGCGGATGAATGAGACGATGGGTTGGTTGCACTTCTGGCTGATGACCCCCGCCTTCTGGTTTATGACCGGCGGCATGTTCTGGGTCGGGCTGATGGGCATGCGCCGCCGCATCGCCGACTATGATCCGGCGCTGGGCTTTGATAATGTCCATCTCTTTGTCACCCTCTCGGCGTTTCTGATCGGGATATCGGTGCTGGTGTTCCTGGGCAATATGATCCATAGCGCGCGGCACGGCGAAATTGCCCAGGGCAACCTGTGGCGCTCACGTTCACCGGAGTGGCAGGTGCCTTCGCCCATGCCCCAGCATAACTACGATGAGCCGTTTGTGGTCACCGGCGAACCTTACGACTATGGGCTGCCCGGCTCGGTCTATGTGGATATGCATCCCTCCGCACCGGAAGAACCCGAAGAAGAAGATTATGAGGAGACACCACCCCAGACGCCCTCGCTGGAACCGGCTCCGGGGGATTAAGCAGGATTGGGTTGATGAACTGAGTTGCGGCGGGCGACGGCCAGACTGGTAAACGGAACGTCGCCCGCACCGCCCACCAGGGACAAACTATTCAGGAGACAAACATATGGATGATGCACGTATGAAAAAATCAACCGCGGTCCGCCAGGGTCTGGTAATCCTGGGAATCCTGGCCGCGCTCACGCTTATTGAATATTTCGTTGGTGTTTTTATTCCCTGGGGATGGCTGCTGCTGCTGCTGGCGCTGATCAAGGCCGTCGTGGTACTTCAATACTTTATGCATGTATCGCGCGTCTTTTCGAGCGAGGGGGGGCACTAAATGGCGACCAATATTGCAACTGGAGACGGGCACGGCCTGGCGCACCAGCCCGATGATTATACCGCCTACCATCATATGGTCGGGACGGCCCGCATCGGTCTGTGGCTGTTTATCATCTCCGACGGGTTTATGTTTGGCGCGCTCTTCTTCAGCCGGTTCTACCTGCTGGGTGGCGAACGCCCGGAACTCTCCCAGGAACTGGGACTGATTGTCACCTCAGTGCTGCTGCTCAGTAGCTTCTTTATGAACCGGGCCGAGACGCTGATTGCCCACGGGGATAAGCGCGGCTTTATCATCAGTACCATTCTGACGATCATCCTTGGACTGGGCTTCTTTGTGGGTGTGGTCGCAATTGAGTGGCCGCAGGCGATTACGCATATCGGTGGGCCCGGCACCAACGCGATGGCGTCGATCTTCTTTATGATGACGGGTATGCACGCCTTTCACGTGATCACCGGCATTATCTTTTTATTGATCGTTCTGCTCAACGGCATCAAGGGGCGTTTCTCGGTCGAGCGGCACTGGATGGTTGAGGCCTGCGCTAACTACTGGCACTTTGTCGATGTGGTCTGGATCTTCTTCTACCCGGCGCTCTATCTGATGGGTACGCCGGTGGCGCTGGGGCATTGATCAAGATGTGCGGCATCCAACGACGACGTTACTCAGATACCACGGACGCGCTTCTGCGCGTCCCTACCGCACATTACTATTGGAAATATTTCTCACTTCCCAGCCCGGGAGGTGCGTCATTCATACGATGTACCTGGTCAAACCAGGAGAGCCGGAATGACCAGGTACACCGTGCATCCGTCGGGTGGCAAACGAAAAGACTTAATGTGCCGGGGCGGGGTGCTGCTGCCGCCGATGATAGCGCGACACCAGGAGCGGATAGAGCAGGCCGAGCGTTGCGCCGAAAACCAGATGGGCAATCAAGAAAGCCGGCGCAGCATACAGTTCGGAGCCCAGAATTGGCAGCGCAACAAAGCGCGCCAGTAGCCAGGTCACCAGGCCGAACGCCAGACCAATGGAGGTAGGCAGTCCCGGAACATAGTTCAGCTTGAGCAGGCCGCTGTAGAGCGCAGCAAAGCCGAGACCAAACGCAAGCGAGAGGCCAACGTGGATCAGAACACTGACAATCAACGCCGACAGGCTAAACGCGGTACCGGCGGCCGCAAGCTGGATGTTGAAGATTCCGGCAATGTCATTGAAGGGCACCCACAGGCCCCAGTTGTGAATCCAGGAGACAACCATTGCAACCATGCCCATGACATAGCCGGCACCCAGGCCCGCCTCCAGGCCGGCGATCAATTCCGACTTGCCCAGTGTGGCATTCCGGTTGCGCAGGCCAATGGACCAGTTCGGCGTTGCCGTCGTGGTATGCGTTCGGTTCAGCTCGGTAGTCATAACCTTACCTCCTTAACAGGCTCTTGCAGGATACAGGTGGCAAACTCTATCCCGCCCAATCTACCCAATCTACAAACCAAACAGGGCGTTACCCCTGGTCTGGTACAGCCTGGAGGGACCAGCGCTATCCGGCGCAACCGCTGGTCCCAAACTTGCAATGCGGCACTCTGTCCGCCCAGATCTTTGCGGTGAAAACTGTGTGCATCGACAACTGTTTCACCGGGATGTTATACCATTGAGGTATCAATTATATAACAAAGACAGAGCCGGCGCAAGACCTTTTGCACAATATTTTGGGATATACTGTCAATCAAATGCACAGGGTTCCGAGCGTATACCATGATCTGCGATCTGCGCTTAGATAATTGAACCGACAAACGCTTTCTGAAGGATTGTGTACATTCTTGATCTCGTATTGCAACAATCATGCCAGGATCGGGTATACATAACCAACAGCAATGCGATAGCTGATAGTTATACGGAAGAGGTATCAGATGAAAACGAAATTCCTCCTGGGCGGCGCGGGTTTGCCGGCACTTTTGCTGCTTGTTATTGCGGGAACACAACTGCTGGCCCAACCTTATACTTTTCGTGGCTCGCTGATTGATCCGCCAATGCCCTCCACCGACTTTGTGCTGGAAGATCAGCATGGCGCGGATTTCCGCCTGAGTGCCCAGCAGGGCAAGGTAGTGGTGATGGCCTTTGGCTACACCTCTTGCCCCGATGTCTGCCCGACCACGCTGGCCGATTTCAAGCGGGTGCAGATGCTGTTGGGCAACGAGGCCGAGCAGGTGCAGTTTGTGTTTATCACGGTTGACCCGGAGCGCGACACACCCGAGCGCCTTAATCAATATATGACAGCCTTTGATCCGACATTTCGCGGGCTGCACGGCGATATGTCCGCACTGGAGCATGTCTGGGAGAGCTACGGCGTCTACCATGAGAAGCAAGAAGTGGGCAGCGCCGCCGGATATCTGGTTGACCATACCTCGCGCATTTATGTCGTAGATGCACAGGGCAACCTGCGTCTGACCTTCCCCTTCGGGGCAACCACCGAAGATATGGCCCAGGACATCCGTCACCTGGCGGAGGAAGCATAATGAACTTTTCCCACCCACTGGTGCGTCGCCTGATGATCTCCGGGATTATCGGGATCGTGCTCTCGATTGCGATCAGCGAGGGCGCATACCAGGCGTTGCGCGATGACACTGATCGGGCTCCACAGACCGTCGAACTGATCATCCCGGCCGGCACGGCGGAACAGGTCGAAGCCGGCAACTCGGTCGAATCCATTCCGGAGAAGATGGTCTTTGTCGAGGGCGATGTGCTACTGGTCAAGAATGAGGATACCACCGACCATCAACTGGGCCCGGTCTGGGTGCCCCCTGGAACCACCGGCCGCCTGGTGATGGAGAATGTAAATAACTACTCGTATGGCTGCTCGTTCCAGCCGAGCCGCTACCTGGGGCTGGATATACGTCCGCGCGGCGCATCGCTGACTTCGCGCATCCTGGCGCTCCTGTTTGTTGCGCCGCCAACCATTGGCCTGATCACGCTCTACAGCACGCTGGTGATCCCGTTACGCCCGAAGACACCGGCTCCGGCGGTGACAACAGCGCCGAAGAGCAGAGCAAAAACAGTCCGTCCGGCCCCCAAACTCGATAGCACACGACCAATCATTGGAGAAGAGCATACCGTCACACCATCGACAAATGGCAAAAAGACAAATGGAAATGACACACAGTAGGTTATGTTATGATACTGCGAATTTTCCTTAGAATGTTTAGCGGGTTCTGGCTGCCAACCACGCTGCTGGCACTTGTGGCAATTGGCGTCATGATCCGGCTGGGCATCTGGCAACTGGACCGGCATGATCAGCGCCAGGCGTTTAACACGCGTGTTTCGGCGCAACTGGCGCAACCGCCGATTGAATTGGCCGGCGATGCCCTCGCCACCGATCTGCCCGGTATGGAGTATCGTTCAGCGGTGGTCCGGGGTGAGTATGATCACTCACAGGAAGTGGTAATCCGCAACCAGGTCTGGGGCAATGAGTTCGGCGTCCACTTGCTGACGCCGCTGGTCATCGCCGGAACCGACCAGGCCGTCCTGGTTGATCGCGGCTGGATACCGGCTCAAGATGCGGAGCCGGAGCAGTGGGACCAGTATCACGAACCGGGTCTGGTCGAGGTTGACGGGATGATTCGCCTCTCCCGCAGCGAGCCGGACTTTGGCGGCGTGCCCGACCAGCTTCCCGCGCCGGGAGAAGAATTACGGGCCTGGAACAATGTAAATATTCCCCAGATTGACGAACAGGTTTCATACTCACTTTTGCCAGTGTACATTCAGCAGGCCCCCGATCCGACCTGGACCGGCATGCCCTATCGTGATCAGTTGGAGTTTGAACTGACCGCCGGCCCACACATTGGCTATGCGATCCAGTGGTTCCTGTTTGCTACGGTGCTGGGGGTGGGCTACCCGGTGTATGTACGGCACCACGAGATCAGACGATCAAACGAGGCAAACGCGGTTGACGAGGAGGCGCAAGAGAAAGAGAGCGAGGAATGATCTACGCACTAACATTGACGCAGGTTGCCCAAACGCCGGCGGCGGCCCCCGGCCTGGATGTCGCAGGGGTGGCAAACTGGGCGATCTTCTGGAGTGTGGTTGTCATCTTTGTGGTGATCGAGGCGTTGCTGATCTACACCGCCGTCCGGTTTCGCCACCGCAGCGCCGCCGGCACAACCGCCCCGGATACTCCGGACGCGCGGCGCTCCTGGCCGACGGATCTTGCCTGGACGCTGCTCCCGGCCCTGATGACGGCGGTCATCCTGTTCTTTACGTTTCAGACGATGGTGAACGGCTAAGTTACAGGGCCAAAGGCCAGGTTCTCAGGCGTCGGCTTTTACGCAATCGTAGGTAAATGCCGGCGGTGGGCCAATCATCGCAGGGCGGGCTGAGGACGCGCAGACGTGCGTCCCTACAGGAAAACCCCTTCCCTGAGAAACGCCCGTCATCGGTAGTTGTTATCGGTTATTATAAACGCCTTACTTCAAGTGAAAGTTCTTGCGGTAATGAAACGATGGAAGTAGTCATATGAAAACATCTACTTATCGCCGTCTGTTGCTGACCAGTGCTGTTGCAACATTTATCCTGATTGTAAGTGGTGGCGTTGTGAGCCTCTCCGGGGGGGCGACGGCCTGCCCTGACTGGCCGCTCTGCTCGGGGCAACTGCTGCCGCCCTGGCGCATGGATGCCTGGATCGAGTATGTCCACCGTCTGCTCACACTGGTAGTCACGCTGTTGATTGCCGCCGGCAGTCTGGTGGCCTGGCGGCGGCGGGACAGCGATCCCTGGGTACGGCGTCCGCCACTGGTGGCGCTGGCGCTGCTGCTCGTTCAAATCCTACTCGGTGCGGTGATTGTCTGGTTTAACTCGCCCGAGCTGATGCGCATGTTCCACCTGGGGATGGCGACCAGCATCCTGGCCGGTCTGATTATCCCGGCGATTGCCCTGAGCGTGGAGAACAGCAGCGCAACCGATGGGTCGCACCTGCGCCGGGGCGGACGCGCCATGCAGCGCGCGCGCCGCTACCGCCGCCTGGTGTTTGGCACCGCACTGGCAACCTGGCTGCTACTGCTGACCAGCGTGGGCCTGGCCGAGACCAGTACCCGCAGCAACACAGCACCGCAGTTGGGCGGCCTGGGAGCCATGCTGGAAACCGGGCATCACTGGACGCTGCTGCTGGTCGGGTTACTCCTGCTGGGGGTCTTCTGGACAACCTGGCGCAACCGGCGGCAGGATCGGCTGCTGCTAACAACCGTGTTGCTGGCCGGGGGGCTGCTGCTGACCCGCGCCGCGGCCGGTACGCTGGGCGCCGTCACCATGCCCGCGCTGCTGACCGGGCTGCATCTGGCACTCTGGAGCGCACTGGTGGTGCTGAGTATGCTGGCGCTGCGCCGGCCCATCCCCGCCCTGGTGACCATGCCGGCCGGCGGGACAGTCGGAACAGTGGGGACGGTCGGGACACCTGGTGCCGTGGCGAAAGCGGATCGGCAGCCCTCGTTCATCAGTGATTACATCAGCCTGACCAAGCCCAAGGTGATTATGCTGCTGCTCTTTACCACACTGGCGGCAATGTTCATCACCGAGGCGGGTACGCCCTCACTGGCGCTGGTCTTCTGGACAATGCTGGGGGGCTATCTGGCGGCCGGGGGGGCCGGAGCGATCAACTGCGCCTTTGACCAGGATATCGATATTAACATGGGACGCACCAGCCGCCGCCCCGTACCGAGCGGGCGCATCTCGCGGCGCAATGCCTTCTGGTTTGGTATTGCGCTCTGCGTGGCAGCATTTGCGGTTCTGGCTGTATTTACCACCTGGCCGGCGGCCGTCCTGGCAATGATCGGCGCGGTCTACTACTCCCTCTTCTACACCCGCTGGCTCAAGCGTAGCACCTGGCAGAATATCGTGATCGGCGGGGGCGCCGGTTCCATTCCGCCGCTGGTGGGCTGGGCCGCAGTCACGGGCACGCTGACGCTACCGGCGGTCCTGCTGTTTGTGATTGTCTTCTACTGGACGCCGCCGCACTTCTGGGCACTGGCGCTGGTCAAGGAGAAGGACTATGCCCGCGCCGGGGTACCAATGCTGCCGGTCGTCGCGGGCGAGGCCGAGACGCGCCGGCAGATCCTGCTCTACTCGGTGCTGATGGTCGGGATCACGCTGCTGCTGGTGCCGCTGCAGGCGATGGGAGTGATCTACCTGGCGCTGGCGCTGCTGTTCGGCGGGATCTTCCTGCGCTACGCCTGGGATATCTGGCGCGAGGGTGGGCAGAAGCATATCTGGGGCATGTACAAATATTCACTGCTCTACCTGGCGCTGCTGTTTGCGGCGATGATCCTGGACCGGATGGTGTTGGGGTAGCGTTGGACATTTCCAGTTCCAATAGCAAGGTTGTTCATTAAACCAGCCTGGTCGCGCAATCTTCCTGCCTGCCCTGTAATTACAGGGCGGGCTTATTTTATGGTGTGTGGAAGTCGCGCACCTCAGAAATCGTGAAGCGCTTACGGACAGACAAGACGATAGCCGAATCCGCGCACAGCTTGAATACAGCGGTAATCGGGATCGCAGGCTTCAATCTTGGTTCGCAGGCGTTGAATTTGCGCATCCACGACGCGTGTATCACCACTGATATCGTCCCCCCACACGCGTCGGAGCAGTGTTTCCCGCCCGATAACCTGCCCGGCATGCTCCATCAACACGACAAGCACTTGCCACTCCTTAGGTGAAAGCTGGATGTCCCGTCCAGCAACTGTCACGCGATGCTGCGCCCGCCACACCTTTAACGAACCACAAGCTAGTGGTTCTTCCTCACAAGCAGGCATCACCGTAGTATGCTGTGCAAGACGTAACAATGCCTTCACACGGGCAACTAGTTCAATCGGGACAAACGGCTTGGTTACATAATCATCAGCCCCTAGTTCAAGACCAATAAGTTTATCATGCACCTCATCGCGTACAGAGAGCATAAGAATCGGCACATAGGTAGGAAGTTGCCGCACTCGCTGACAAACGGTGTACCCATCAATGCCAGGTAGCATTACATCAAGTACAATCAAGTCGGGAAGCCGGTGTTGGTCAAACCAGTTGAGCGCTTCACTTCCCGTTGCAACACTATCCACACGATACCCTGACTGAGTTAGTAACACGGAAACACCGCTACGAATAGCGGGATCATCATCGACAATCAGAATTGAAGAATTACTCATCACCTGCACTTCTTTGGAGGCACGACCGGATGCCAGGAGGTGTAGACTGAATTATAGTAGCAGTAGTTAATCAGGGTGTCAACCCTCCTTACTTTATATCTAGTACTCGATTAAACATTACTCCCGTTTAAGTCATATTTGTTCGGAAGTCACGGAAGCCACTTTATCCGGTTTCAGCTTTAATACCATGCTGACTTGACTTGTCACGGTGAAAAACACAGCTTTTCACTGGGCAGAGATGAATATTGCAATATTGGACATGTTCTTAACCTGCGCTTAACAAAACTGTAGACAAACTGTTGCAAAATTGTGGTCTTGTTGCAGCTTTTAGCTGATACCCTGATGGCACACGGCTAGAAGTTGAACAACAAGGAGAGACACAATGCGAATGAAACGAATGAGGCTACTGCTCGCAGGTTTGTGCCAGGTATCGCGGTTGCTGCCATCGCAGTGGGCAGTAGAAATAAAGAGGACAACATGAAACGTACTAATTTACTTAAACTATGGTTGGGCTTCATTGTTATCTTAACATCAACAACGTCATGCCAGTTACCAACCGGATCAGCAACAACTGCAGATGGGCGTACCACGATTTCATTTGCGGTGCATGATCACCATCGTGAGATTTACGAAACATTTGCTAAAAAGTTCATGGATGAATATCCTGAACTGCGCGTCGTTATCGTTTCCAAAGATGAACTGATAGACCAGCTATTGGCACAAGATCCGCAGCCAGGGAGTCTGGCACAACAGCGTTGGATTCTATCCCATGCCGATACCACACTGGCAGGTAATCTGACCGAGATGAGCGAGCATGATCTCATTCTTGATCTCCTGCCCTTGATGGCGGCGGATGCTGGATTCGAGCGTGCCGATTTTTATCCCAATATGCTTGATCAGTATATGACTGCGGAGCATCTCTGGGCCTTGCCAAATTATCGTGCTGTCCATTTGCTTAGCTATAACAAGGATTTGTTTGAACAACTTGATGTACCAATGCCAGAACTGGGTTGGAGTTGGCGAGAATTATTTGGCACTGCTGAACAACTTGCCCGCAAGCAGGATGGCACAGTGATAGTTGGCGGATTACTGGCATCGCTTAGTAGTGTAGTACCATTACTGGAGTCAGCACTGGAGGAAGAAGGAACTGACCTCGCAGATATGCCGCCAGAGCAGGTGAGATTTCAGCATGAAACGCTTATTCAAACGATCATGTACATTCGTCGCTTACAAGAAACAGGTGCATTGGTAGTTCCAAGGGATTTGAATCCTGATGTTGAGCCAGCCATAAATATCTACGAGCTTCATCAGAGCGGACAGCTTGGCATGTGGAGCAGTGGTTATTTTACTCCAGGCGATGACGATGGTGATCTCTTACCGGAAGAGGGTTCATTTACTGTAGGTAAAACAGCCTATCCACCTGACGAACATTACTTTGGAGCAGTTGGTGAAGGCTATGTCGTCAGTACAGGGACTGCGTATCCAGATGCCTCCTGGCAATGGATCGAGTTTCTGTCACGCCAACCGGCCATATTTGAGACAGCATCAGTAACTGATCCTGGCGCATTACTTGTACCTGCACGTCAATCAGTAGCTGAGGCAACAAATTTTTGGGAGCAATTAGATGATGAAACTGCTGCCGCTGTGCGTTGGTCGGTCGAACATGCCATAGGCGAAGCTGATCGCCCGCGTTATGCGCAGGCACTTACAACATTGAGTACACTTACATATGATCTGTTTGACAAACCTGAACTTGATGCTCAGGAATTAGTAGCTCAAGCAGAAGAAAAGCTCGAAGAAGAGATTGCTAAGACACTTTTGACACCAACGCCCCAGTTATCAGACGAGCCCTTGGCTGTTGCGACACCTGAACCACCAATAAATAGTGATGAACGCGACGTAATCACCTTTGCGGTTTACGGTCGGAGCTACATTAATCTGAGGCAACGGATTAAAACATTCAATGAACAACAAACAAATGTATTTATTAAGCTTGAAGGCAATAATACATTTGGAAATGCAGGCTCAATTGATGGCCTGGCGCAAACGAATGATTGTTTTATGTGGACTGGAACTTTTCCAACCGATGAAACCGAGATGCTGCTTGACCTTCAGCCGTTGATCAGTGCGGAAAACCGTCTTGCAATAAACGATTATCCCAGTCTCTTACTCACACCGTATCAATTGGCGGGGAACCTGTACGGATTGCCCTACACCGTGCAACTGCGGGCACTCCACTACCAGCATGACTTGTTCGCGGCAAATGGTATGAGTGAACCAACAGCAGAATGGGCACCAGACGACTTCCTCGCTACGGCGCAAGCACTCACAGCGGAGGTAAGTAATGAGCAGCAATACGGCTATGTACCTTACAGCGGAGCCATCCCCGACCTCTTATTTTTCATTCAACAGTTTGGGGGTGAGGTGCTGCGTGGAAGTAGCGACAATCTTCAACCAAATTTTCGTGATCCGGCAGTAATTACTGCGATTGAATGGTATCTTGATCTTGATCGCGTGTATGGTGTGATGCCACCGCTCCACACACTGGTGAACGAGAGCGGTGGCGGCAGCGAAACAGCGCTTGATCTCGTGCGTCATGGTCGCGCCGGCATGTGGTTTGGCCCAGGGACACTGATGTTTGGCGCGGCAGAGGATGGAACTGAACCAACTTTCACAGAAGCCCTTGCTCCATTACCAGTCGGCAATGCCGGGCTCCATCCTGGCGATACATATATACAGAGTCTGCATATCTCAGCACAGACAGAGTATCCCCAGGCATGTTGGGAATGGCTCGTATTTCTCAGTAATGACGCAAGTATGATTGCATGGCCGGGTGTCCTGCCGGCACGCTCATCAGTGGCTCAAGCCATAGATCTCTCGCCGGGCGCACCAATGGAGGATCAGCGCTTATTCCAGATCCATACGGCATTGTTAGCTGAGAACACGAACGCTATCCATGCACATACAACAATTGATATGCAATCGCCAGTGTTGCAATGGTTCTTTCAGGCACTGCACGCAGTTATTACCGAGGATGCCAATCTTGCAGACGAACTTGCAACTGCTGAACAAACTACGACGGTATATATAGACTGTGTTGCAGAAGGAATAGCCAAAGGTGATTGTATTGAGCAAGCTAATAGGGCTGGTGATGCAGAATAGTTCTACCAGTTCGTTGGTAGGCAACAGTTGAGGAGGTACCCCATGAAAGTAACGCCCGGTTACATCTTTCCCGGTATATACATCTCACTGATCTTAGTCATGTGGATTGTTGTTCTGATGTTCGATGGTGGGGATATGGAAGCTGCGTGGATATATTCCTTCCTGCTTGGGATGCCATGGACATTCATCTTCAGAATGGCGCTTGCACTCATAGGAGTTGATGTCATGTTTATTGTTAAACTTTTTATTTTAATCAGTATCGCAATCAACACGTTTCTGCTGCACAAATCAGGAACCTGGGTCAGGCAGGTAGTTATGACAGGTAGGAGTAGTGGCCGGGGCTAAACCCAATACCTTTCATACCGATTTGTTGTCATAGCCACAGAGGACACCGAGGACACAGAGATGATAAACGGGAAGGTGCTGCTCCTGCGCCCGTTGCCCATGGTACGGTAGATTGCAGTTTTGATGGCAAATTGGTATAACCGCGTAACTCGTGTCAATCAACTCTATAAGGAGTACACTATGCACCCACGAACCACCCGCTGCGCGCTGCTGATCTGTGAAACATAATGTATACCAAAAAATCTTTGGAATAACCATGCCATAGTACACGGGAGTACACTATCTCACCGACTCGATGCATTGATATCGCCCTGGAACACGGTGAAACTATGCATAATCCACTGACGCCACACTGCCATCCGGTGAGATACCTCCCTTCCAGTCAGCATGACACTGGATAGTCACGGGGGTACAACGTGACACGGAGTCTCACTGTGTATCACCAATGCATGGCACAATGTACTCTGAGAAAAACAGTAAAAAGCCATGTCATAGTGAGCGAAGCGAACTATCTCACCGATCTATTGCATTGTTTCTGCGATGCAATACAGTGAGATGCTTCCCTCCGGTCAGCATGACATGGAAGGTCGGGGTGGCACAGTGTTGATTGCCCTGTCACGGCGCAACGCCTATGAATGCTCCAACGTATGGCAGAAAAAACAGTAGAAAACATTGTCATGGTTCACTCCGTTCACCATCTCGCTGATCTGTTGCATTGTTTCTGCGATGCAATCCGGTGAGATGCCTCCCTCCGGTCAGCATGACATGGATCTTCGGGGTGGAGCAGCGACGCTGCTGCAGTATGCTATACTGAGGTCCGACCGCAGAGCTACCCGGCCTCGTCAGACACAGGCGGGGGCACGCTGCCACCAGGTAGTGAGAGAAGTGACCATACAGACTACAAACGACGAACTACAGACTATGGAAAGAACCCTATGAGTAATAAACCCGAAATAATCATTCTGCCCGATCCGGCAGCAGTCGCGCAGGCCGCCGCCGAACGGATCGTTCAACTGGTGCAGGCACGCGTGGCAGCGACCGGCAGCTTTAGCCTGGCACTCTCCGGCGGCAGCACGCCCCGGGTACTCTACGAGCGCCTGGGGCAGGAACCGCTGCGCAGTCAGATACCCTGGCAGCATGTCTATCTGATCTGGGCCGACGAGCGCTACCTGCCCCCCGATGACCCGGAGAGCAATTACCGCCTGGTGCGCGAAACCCTGCTGGAGCATGTGCCAATCCCACCGGAGCAGATCTATCCCGTCCCGACCGCGTATGCCGACCCGCGTGAGGCGGCGGCGCTCTACCAGCGCCAGGTGCAATCGCTGCTGGAAGTCGGCCAGGGACAGTTTGACCTGGTACTGCTAGGCATGGGGGGCGATGGGCATACCGCATCGCTCTTTCCGCACCACCCCGAACTGCATACACCGGACGATCAGCTTGTTGTTGCCGTGGCAGACGCACCCAAACCACCGCCACAGCGTATCTCGCTTACCGTGGCGGCGATCAACCGGGCGGCGCATGTGCTCTTCATGGTGACGGGGGCGGAGAAGGCGACAACGTTGCAGGCCGTCCTGGAAGGCCCGGCGGAACCGGAGCGGTTGCCGGCACAACTGGTGCGCCCCACGCATGGCACGCTGACCTGGATTATCGATACGGCCGCAGGGCAGGCATTGAACCTATCAGGATAAATGCCTGCATATAGCAATCCTACACTGGTTGTGAACTAATTCTTCGAAATTCGCCCCCAACCGCCTGATGAAGTTTGCGCAGATAATCCGGATATGCCATCCGGGAGTCCCGGCTTTCGCCGGTGGGATGCCTGCCGGGGCAGTGGTATCCTGCCAGGAACGCCTGATCCGGCTGAAGCCGGGATTCCTGAAGATTGATATCCGGATTAACATTCAAAAAATCCAGGGTTGCTATAGATCTCGCTATTTGTTTACCTCTTGCAAATATTACGCAATAGCATATAATGACGCGCGCCGCCTCTCTCATCTCAGTCTGCGCTCTTTCCCGGATACTCACGACGAGGCGCAAATTGGACACACCTATGCAACTGTGGAGGAGATGTCAATGAGCGGAGTGCGCTGGTTTGGCGGGCTGGTCACGGTGCTGCTGCTACTGGTAGGGCTGGTGGCCGTGCCGCCGACAGTCTATGCTCAGGACGCAAACGTTGAGCCGAATGTTGGACCATCGGGGACGGAGTTTGCTTTCTTTGCCACCGGCTTCGACGACAACGAGCAGGTGGGTGTCTGGATCAATAATCCCGATGGCAGCGTTAGCGAAATTATCGACGGAGACGGCGATGTGTTCGTGTTGTTTTCCAACGATGAGGGCCGCGCCGACTGGTTTACGACTATTACCGGGCCGGATGGCTTCTATGGCATGGTTGCGCGGGGCATCGATAGCGGCTACGAGGTTGTGATTCCGTTCCAACTGAGTTCAGGCGCTGATGCACCCGTACCACCGCCGCCATCGCCGGATGTGCTGGATGCGAATGTTGAGCCCAATGCAGGACCGGCCGGCAGCGAGTTTGCCTTCTTCGCCGAGGGCTTTGAGCCAGGCGAGCAGGTGGGCGTCTGGCTCAATGCGCCCGATGGTAGCGTCTTCTCAGTGCTCGATGAAGATGGGGATGTGCTGGCGCTGTTTGCTAACGAGGATGGCCGCGCCGACTGGACCGTCACTTCGCCATCGGATGCGCCCCCCGGCTTCTACAGCATGGTGGCAAATGGCCTCGATAGCGGCTACGAGGTTGTGATTCCGTTTGAGATTCTGCCGTAGGATAAGGTTGTAGGAAAGCGATAACAGGTTATAGGGGATAGGAACGCACATCAACGTTGTGAAACCTCCCGGATAGCGTTGGGTCGATCCGACCGGCTACCTGGGAGGTTTGTCTATTTCCACGCTCAGTGCTACAATAGAGTGTAGTGTAGGACCGCTGCTCTCTGACACCCGCTGCCAGGGCACATTTCCAGCCGTAAGAATACCTCCGCAGATTCCCCATTCTCGACCCGATGCAGATCGTATCTGCGGCCGGCTGTCCGTATAGTCCGCTGTTCCCTGGTTGACGATTACCCTATACGTATTCATATCGCGCTAGAGTCGCGCTGCTGGAGATCCGCTGGAGCCAGCTCGATATGAGGTGAGCCGATGACCCTGGTGCAACGAACGCATCGCGCGTTATATGCCGCCTTTGACCGCTATCCCGCGCCCAAAGGGGCCGCCGTGCATATCCGGCAGATGGCCGGGACGCTGTTCCAGGTGATGGAAGGTGGCCTGCTCTATGTGCTGGGCGATGAGAGTCTGCCTCCCTACCAGCAGGAAGCGGATGGCATCGAGATCCTGCGGCATACCACACCGATTCCCAATTTTCTTGAGCGGACCATCAGCTATGGCGATATGCTGACGCAGTTGCTCGATGAACAGGCTGCCAGTTTGCGCCTGTGTCACTTCCGCGATCCCTGGAGCGGTATTCCGCTGCTGAACCATCCCCAGGCCGCCTACAAAACGATCTACGAAGTCAACGCGCTACCCTCCATCGAGTTGCCCATGCTCTACAGGCAGCTGGCACCGCGCACCCTGGCAAAGATCCGCGCGCTGGAGGAGCGCTGCCTGGCGGCCGCCGACCATATCATCACGCCGGCCGCCGTCATCCGGGATAACCTGCTGCGCCTGGGAGTCGCCGCCGAGCGCATCAGCGTACTCTACAACGGAGCCGACCTGCCGCCGGAAACGGCCCGCCCGCTCTATGCACCGCCGCGCTATCTGCTCTACTTTGGCGCGCTGCAACCCTGGCAGGGCATCGAGGTACTGCTGCGCGCCTTTGCACTGCTGGCCGACTATCCCGACCTCTGGCTGGTGATCTGCGCATCCAATGAGCCGCGCGCCGCCAAACCCTACCGCAAACTGGCCGAGCGGCTGGAGATCGCCGAGCGGGTGCTCTGGCTGTTTCAACTGCCCCAGGCAGAACTGATCCCCTGGCAGAACCATGCCCTGCTGGCGCTGGCCCCGCTGACCGAGAGCCCACGCAATCTGGAGCAGGGCTGCTGCCCGCTAAAGATCCTGGAGGCAATGGCGGCGGGCGTGCCGGTGGTTGCCTCCGACCTGCCCGCCGTGCGCGAACTGCTACGCGACGGCGTGGATGGGCTGCTGGTGGGGCCGGATCGTCCGGCGAACTTTGCGTGGGCAGTACGCGTGCTGCTCGAATACCCGGAGCGTATCCGCGAGATGGGCGACAACGCTCGCCGGCGCATTGCCGGGCAGTTCACCTGGGAACAGACCACCACGCAACTTGCAGCTCTCTATGCACGTATGCTTGATGAAACCGGCGACGAGCAACCCGAAACGAGCAACCCGGCGTAATTCACTCGACCGAACCTGACTGAACAGCTTCACCCAAAGGAAGGTACCCATGCCGAACAACTCTGCGAAGGATGTACCGGTTCCACGCACGCCACCACCCGGCATAGATGTTCGCAAAATCATCAAGGATAAACGTATTGACGCAGCATATGATGTTCCTACCTGGATCCACTTGTTTCAGCATTTACGCCACCGAGAGCAGCGGCGCAATCAGATAAGAGGATGGGGATGTTTAGTTTTTGGAATGCTGGTAATTTCTAGTACAGTCCTGCTTTTCTTAACAGAAAGTCTTTGTTTAGTTCCAATTATAATCCTCTTTTTTATAATTACAATGCTAGTTATTATATTAGCAAAAGACAATAATACCGATATGGATTTAGTTCACGACGTTGACAACACGCTCCTGCCAATACTGCGCGTACTCCAGGCCGATATGCTGCAACCCAATGAACCACTTCGGCTCCAGGTCGATCTACGTGGATGGAAATTACCCGCCAAGCAGGTAGACCAGGTAGATCATCACGATACGGAAAAAACCGTTGATACATTTTACGTAGATCACTGGCTGACGGGTCAGGCGCACCTGGCGGATCGCTCCCGCCTGCGGTGGCGGTTAACCCGACAAGTGCGCGTCCGCCAGACCACGCGACACCGCCTGAGTGGCAGGGTCAAGACCAAAACCAAAGACAAAATCAAAACCCTGGTTGATGCCCGGCTTGCCATCTCCCATCAGCGCTATCCTGGCGCGCTATCAGAAGCTGCGCCAATACCCCATGGCCGCTTGAAAATCCGCCCGAAGGAACAGCGCACGGAGATACGGGTGAAGCAGAAATATAGTCCCGAAACAACCAGTCGTGATACGAACCCGTTTGTCGAAGCCGTCAGCGCGGCTTATCAGCAGGTTACCTTGCCGGATGCCGGCCCCACGACCATCCCGGATGTGCCGCAAAGCCCTACCCGACTGCTGATCCGGAATGCGGCGTTGCAGCGAGAACTGCAGCAGGCGTGGAAGCAGGGCGGCAAGATTGCCCCCTATGTTGAGATCAAAAATGGACAGATGTATCTGTCGCTGGCATTTCTGGATGATCCGGCGGAACGCGCGCAGGCATATGACCTGTTGCAGCGTTTCCAGGCGGGCGAGACGGTTGACCAGACCGCGTTGCGCAGGTTGGGACAGCAGTTGCTGCATAAATAGAAACTGTGGATTTTTTGGTATATTCGTAATCAAAACGATTTTAAATAGAAAATACCAAAACTATCTAAAGGATATTAAAGATGACCAGGCTGATACGCCGTGATAAAGCTAAGGAAATGCCGGTTACGCTCACACCACCACCCGGCGTGAATGTGCCGCACATTCTGAAAAGCAGGCATATTGATCGTAATAGCCGATGGAAAATCAAAACCAAAACCAACCAGAAGAATACCGACACGGTCGATCTACGCCTTAGCATTCTCCAGCGCCGGTATCCCAATGTGCATCCCGATCCCGCATCGCTGCCACATGGCCAGTTAACGGTTTATGCTGCAGAACAGTGGACACATATTCGTGTGAAGCAAACATTTAGTAATGCTGTGCCCACCCGGATGAGAGATGCATGGCTCCAGGCGATTAGTATGGCCTATCAGCAGGTGGTGCTGCCGGAGCCGGGTACTTCCGGCAACGCCAGTACCTGTCGGTTATGATCAAGAAACTCGTCGCAGCGCCGGCAGATCGGCAGGGCGGGCGGATGCATCATCTGCCGGATCGCCTGGTAGCCCGCGCCGGTCCAGATCGCCTCAAACGACTGCTCTTTCAGATCGCCGAGCGGCTCGATCTGTTCGCGGGTCAGGCAGCAGAGGTAGACCAGGCCGTTGTAGTCAATCAAGCTGTGGGTCCAGGGGGCAAAACAGGGATGTTCATCATACCAGCCATCGGCATACAGCCCATACTGAGCATTATGCATGGCCGCCGGCAGCGTCGCGCCAAACGGGTAGGCCTGCTGCGGGTCATGCATCAACCCCAACGCCAGCGCGCGCTCGGCCAGGCGTGGCGCAACTGTCTGCTGATACGCTTCGATCTGGTGGGGCTGCAGGCCCAACTCGCGCTCAGGCCAGGGATTGACCGGCAGCAGGCGCAGTTCATCGGCACCCAGGTCGGCCAGCCGATCCGGCAGTTCGGCCAGGGTGTGATAGTTCAGACTGTTGACGACGGTGTTGATGCGGATGACCGGCCGACCCTTGCGCGCCGCGCCACGCATGTAACCAATCGCCCGGGTCGTCTGTTTCCATGCACCCGGCACGCCGCGCACCTGATCGTGCGTTTTGCGGTCGGGCGCGTCGAGCGAGAGGTTGATCCCGCGCAATCCGGCCGCCACCAGCGCCCGCGCCATCTCCTTGCCGATCAGGGTGCCGTTGCTGGTCAGGTTGGCCCGCATCCCCAGCGCCGTCGCGTGTGCAATCAGTTCGCTGGTCTGTGGGCGCAGCAGCGGCTCACCCCCACTGAAATGGACTTTGCGGCAACCCAGTTGCGCCAGTTCATCCAGGATGGAGCGGAAACGCGCGCTGGGCAGGGGCGCCGTGTGCGGAGCGCGCCAGTGGTTGCACATCCGGCATCGAAGATTGCAACCAAAGATCAGTTTGATTTTGACATACAGCGGTTTGTACGCCTGGCGTTCACGCACGGCCTGCCGGAACGTCGCCATCTCCGCCGGCGATTCTGCCGGCGCTTCGAGCAGATGCATATATGGTTCCTTACCCTGGTTCGCAGTAAAGTTGATCGCAGTATAGCATGAAATGCAGGCATGGCATATGGCAGCACACCAGCATATAACACAACCTGCGCGGTCGTCCATCCAGCGCATTGGGATGCGCCTCCGGCAAAGTGGAAGATTCTCTTCTTTTTCACAAAAATGTTACACTCTGTGTAACATTTTTGTGAAAAAGATAAGAAGAGTACCATGCTGCCGCAGGCGAATCGGGGTTCCATCGGGTGGAACGTCCGGTTTGCATGGTGACCGCGTAAGTCCTGTTATGGAAGGAAAGGCACAACAATGAGCACGCTGAGATGTCAGATTAAACGGGGCTTTTTTGTCCTGCGCGACTGTGGCAAACATGCCGTAACCACCTGTAGCATATGCGGGCGGAGTATCTGTGCAGAACACCAGGCACAGCGATCGGCAAAGGTCATGTGCGTTGATTGCTATGCGCGGCGGTACGAAATCGATGCTGCACCACAGGATGTATATTCTTACCGCCACTGGCACTACCAACATAACGACTATTCTCCAATTTATGGCGGCTCCAACTATGACAGCTACTATGACGATTACGATGTGCGCTCGTTTGAACCAGTACCGGACGATGATAGATATGATGAGTTTAGCGCCGGCTTTGGGGCAAGTTAGCGAGGAGCGGTGATGCAGCAGGCAGCAAACCCGGCCGCCCTGCGGCTGCTCTGGTTAACCGAGCGCTACTATCCGGAACAGGGCGGTATGGCGCAGTCCTGCGACCGAATGGTGACAACACTGCGGGAAGCGGGCGTGGTGATCGACCTGGTTCACCTGACCGGGAAGCGGACGCAGTGGCGCATGGAGCCGGGCCGCAATGGGCGCTATATCACCGCGCCGCCCGGCAATGATCCGGCCCACGCACTGAACCGCCTCTGGAGCATGCTGGAAGCCGCCCATGCCCAGACTCCCTGGACGCATGTCGTTGCCTTTGGCGGGCAGGTTGCGCTGCTGGCCGCACCGGTGTATGCGGCATGGCTGGGGGTGCCGCTGATCACGCTGCTGCGCGGCAACGATTTTGATACCGGCATCTTCAGCCTGCGGCAGCGCCCACTGCTGCATGCGGCGCTGGAACGTGCCGCCGCTGTCTGCGTAGTCAGCCGCGATAAAGCCCGGCGGATCACGGCGCTCTATCCGCAGATCCAGCCCCGCTGGATTCCCAATGGCATAGACCTGGACACCTGGGCACTCCTGCCCTCGGAGCGCCGGCGCGCGGCAGACTGGCGGGCGGAGCATGTCGCACCGGAACGGCGGGTGCTGGGGATGTTTGGGCATATCAAACCCAAGAAGGCCGGACTGTTCTTCCTGCAGACGCTGCTAAACTCGGGCTATGCGGAGCGATTTCACCTGCTGATCGTGGGCGCGGTCAGCCCGGAGATCGAAAGCTGGCTGGAGACGCACGCAGGCGAGCTGCATGTTAGCCGGTCAGACTTTGTTGAACATAGCGCCATGCTATGGCGCTATGCCGCCTGCGATCTGGTGGTGGTGCCATCGTTCTATGACGGTATGCCGAATGTGTTGCTGGAGGCGGCCGCCCTCGGTGTGCCGCTGCTGGCCGCACGCGTGGGTGGCATGGCCGATCTGCTGGCGGATCGGCAGCACGGCTTCCTGTTTACCCCCGGCGACGCCCACGATTGCCGCTGGGCAATTACGCAGGCCGCCACAGCCGGCGACGCGGAGCTACAGCAGTATGGTGCGGCCGGGCACACGCTGGTCGCAAACAGCCTGACGCACCGGCAGGAGGCACAGCGCTACCTGGAAGTGCTCTACGACACACTACCGGAGGCGCAATGATTCTCTACTATGCGCTGGGCGGTGGCCTGGGACACCTGACCCGGGCACGGGCCGTGGTTCACACGCTGGGGCTGACCGGGCCGATTGTCCTGCTGACCGCTTCGCCCTATGCCGCCGATCCGCGCGTTACCGCCGGGATGCAGGTTATCCCGGTGCCGCCGGCCCTGGAGCGGGATCGGCATGCCTATCGCGCATGGCTGCAACGGCTGATTACGCAGGTAACGCCCGACGCCATCTATCTTGATGCGTTCCCAGCCGGTATCCAGGGGGAACTCTGCGGCGAACTGCTCCCGCCGGATCGGCCAGTCTATCACCTGGCGCGGCGGCTGCGCTGGCCGCACTATGCGTGTGCGCTCCAGGACACCCCGCCGGCCCTGACGATGACATACCAGTTGGAGCCGCTCGACCCGGCGCACGCGGCTTTTCTACAGGATCATTCGCGCGCGGTCGTGCCGCTGGCGCTGGTTGATCCGCCCGCCCCGCCACCCACGCCCGCGATCACCCGGCTACGCACGCCCGACCGCCCGCTCTGGCTGATCGCCCACGCGGGAGCCGAAGACGAAACCGCCGAGTTGCTGGCCTATGCAGAACTGCTGGCCCGCCAGATGCAAGTGCAGCCGCAACTCCTGCTGGTGACACCGCAGCGCCCCGCCGGGCTGCCGGCGCATGTGTTGCACCTGGCTTACTACCCGGCCAGTGCCCTGTTCCCACTGGCAGATGCAATCATCACCGGAGGCGGGTTTAACACAATGCGGCAGGCTGCCCCTTACGCCCACAAGCATCATGCGCTGCCCTTTCCCCGCCACTTTGATGATCAGTTTGCGCGCGTGGCACGGCAGCGGGCCAACCAGTTTGCCCCCGGCAGGCCGGCACAATGATCGTCGCTCCCCGCGCAACAATCCCCCCGGACCAGTTGCGGCGCATCGCCATTGTCGGCCTGCCGGGGGCGGGCAAAACCACCCTGGCCCGGCAACTGGCCCAATCGCTCGGCCTGCCCCATATTGAACTGACCCGGCTGCGCTGGCAGCCCGGCTGGGTCCGCGTAGCCGATAGCCACCTGCAATCCCAGGTTGATCGTGCGCTGCAGGGCGAAACCTGGATTGTGGAAGGTACGTATCGACTATTACGTTATGTCGACTCAGAGCGAGTAACCCTCCTGCTCTGGCTGGATTATGCGCTGTATGTTATCCTGTGGCGGCTGATCCGGCGCACGCTCTGGCGCTGGCTGACCCACACAGAGTTTAGCCCCGGCAACTACGAACATCTGGGACGGCTTATCGGACGCGACTCAGTTGTCGCCGCCGTGTTGCGGGACCATCGGCACGCTCGCCACACCTTCGCGCAGCAGGCCGGCCACGGCAGTTATGCCGACATCCCGGTGGTACACCTGCGCCGGCCGGCAGAGACGGTCCAACTGCTGCATCATCTGCTGAACTGATATACACGAGTTACGCGGTTGACATGCAAACCGGACGTTTTACCCGATAGAAGCCCGATTCGCCTCCGGCAGGGTGGAACAGGGCATCTTTTTCACGAAAATCCGGCTCGGAGAAAAGATAAAATAACGTACCCTGCTGCCGCAGGCGATGACGGCGTTTCACTGGGTGAAACGCCTGGATTGATCGCTCACCGCGTAACTGGTGTGATATACGATTGATATAGCAATCCTAAAGTGGTTGTGAACTGGTTCTGCGGAATCGCTTCCAACCGCCTGAAGGCGGCACTACGACCAATGTAGGTTTGCTATATATAGTGTTGAAACAGTGAACAGATTTTCTCGGTAGGTAATGCTTTCTTCTCTTTTTTGGTTATGCTAAGCGGGTATACTAGACATGCGGAGGGGTTCTCCGTACTTTGCATTATAGCTTCATCTTTCCACCTCATCGCTACTCCCTCCGGCGTCGGGGCAGGTTCTGCGGACACTGCTGCCGGCGTGCTGTTCATAGATGCACGCAAAGACAGACAACCGTTTCGCTGGTAGCATACAGTTGCTATGCCGGCGCAACCTATGGGAGTATGGCTCCCAATGCCAGAGTTGGCAGGAGCCTGGCTCCCGGATGTCAGAGTTGGCGGGAGCCTGGCTCCCGCACTCCAAAGGGAAGAGATAGAGCCAGAGACGGCTCACGAGAGGAGAGCAATGATGCCGTACGGAATTGATCAATGGGAAAAAGCCATGGCCGAGGTGGAGATCCGACGCTGGCTCAGCCAGATCGGACAGTGGGCGCCCGAAATCGAGTTGGATCGGCGGCTGCCACCTGATGAGCAGATTCCCCTGGGTGAGTTAAGCCCAGCCGCGATTGACCGGGTGCTCCGCGAAGCGGTCAGCGGCCGGATCGGCTGCCACGCCGATGGGCTGACCTATGTTGTCCCGATCTTCTATGCCTACGACGGTCACTACATCTATGG
>DAOTVB010000075.1:0-5435 GCA_034436755.1 Chloroflexaceae bacterium
CGTCACCCGGGGCGAGATAAGGGTATTCACGCCACCGGCCAGGGCCATTGAACACTCTTTGCTGCGTAGGCTCTGGCAGGCCAGGTGGAGTCCCACCAGTGACGACGAGCAGAGGGTATCGACGGCGATACTCGGCCCGTGGAAGTCGAAACGGGCTCAATCCCAGCCGGCTGTTCTGGTAGATGTCTTTCTTGCTAATCTCCAGGAACCGTCCATAGGGGGCCAGGCAGTCAAGGCTGCGGGGAATAGCCGCACCACTGAGGGAGTTCAACACAATATCTACACCGCGCCCGTCCGTGTGGGCCATAACTTCGTCAGCAAAATCCAGCGAACGGGAGTTAAACACATGCTGCACGCCGAGGGACTTGAGGAAGGCTCGCTTCTCCGGGGTACCGGCTGTGGCAAACACCTCGGCCCCGACCCAGCGGGCAATCTGGATTGCCGCCAGCCCGACGCCACCGGCCGCCGAGTGTATCAAGACCCGCTCACCGGCACGCATATGCGCCAGATGATTCAGCGCATAGTAGGATGTCAGGAAGGCAACCGGGAGCGTGGCAGCTTCTTCAAAGCTGAGCTGGGCCGGTTTTGGCGCAGCATGACCTGCGTCAAGCAGCAGGAAGGAGCTAAAGGTGCAGTTTGTGGTTGGGACATGCGCAATAACATCATCGCCTACCCGGAACTCCTCCACTTCATCACCGACGGCCGTTACGGTGCCGGCACACTCAATTCCCAGCGGGATCGCCCCGTCCGGCTGACACGGGTAGATCCCCATCGCCCGCATCACGTCCAGGAAGTTCAATGCGGCAGCACGCACCTGGATCTCAATCTGTCCCGGCGCGGGCGCGGGCCTTGTCGTCGCGCGCAGATTCAGGCTATCAAGTTGCCCCGGCGTCAACACTTCCAGCCGTAGCGCATCCTGACCGACAACCGCGGGAACCCGCGCGGTTGTGTCGCTGGTTGCCCCCGTTTCCACGCTGGCGTACTGTGACAGGCGGGCCACGTAGCGCGCGCTGCCCCGTAGCGCAATCTCTTCCTCGGAACTGCCGGACCAGATCTCGGTAAACAGGGCGTCACGGGTCAGTTCGTCGAGCGTTGCACCCAGATCGATGCGCGTACACCGGAGATCCGAATGCTCATACGCGATCACCCGCCCCAATCCCCAGAGCGGTGCCTGGGCGATGGCAACGGTGGTATCTTCCGGCATCACCTGCTGCGAGCCGGCCGTCACCAGCCAGAGCCGTGGAGCCGTCGGCCAGTTCGCCTGGTTGATGGCCTGCAACAGATGCATGACACTGATGCACCCCAGGTCGGCGGCGCTGGTCAACTCCTCGGCCACGGCCGTAGTCGGCGTAGCCATGCCCAGGCTCCAGAGATGCACAATGCCCCGACAGGCCGGCTGGTCCGGGCCAAACACCTCCACCAGCAGTTGCTGCATCGAAGTTGGATCAGATGGGTTGACGCGGTAGGCATCGGCCGCGAGGCGCTGGAAGGTTGCGCCCGGCGTCACGCTAATCACATGCGCCTCTTGCAGTTTCAGTTGCGCGCGCAGCGATTTGGCCACACCCTGGCGGTCGGCAAAGAGCAGCCAGGTACCTGTGGCGGGAGTGGCGGTTGCCGCCGGACGCTCAACCGGCTGCCACTGCACATTGTAGAGCCACTCATCAACCCGGTTCACACTGGTCGCACTCGCGGTCGGCTCCATCCGCTGCACACGTATACCATGTGCTTCGACAATCACCGTTCCATCGGCGGCGAGCACCAGCACGTCGCCTTCGATGGTATTGGCCTGCGGGTCGCTGACCGGCGCAAAGCGCACGTAACTCCAGCAGGCGGCACTGGGTGAAGCCAGGACACGCAGGCTCTGCAGCATCACCGGCAGATAGGTCTGATCCGCCACCGCCGCACCCACGTAATTCGGAACCGCTGCCACCAGTGCCTGGAAGCAGCTATCCAGCAGGGCCGGATGCACCTGGTAGGCATCAGTCGAAACCTGAGCAATATCCGGCGTCAGTTGGGCCAGCGCCTCGTCCCCACCAGTCCAGACCTGCGCGATGCCCTGGAAGGCCGGCCCATAGCCATACCCGCGCTCCTGCAACGATTGATACATCACTGTGTTGTCCAGCACCTGGGTGCAGCGCGTCTGAACCGCATCATAGGCGATCATCTGCGGATGTTTGCCGTTGGGATGCTCCTGCACCAGGCGGACGCTGCCCCGCCCATGAATGACCCAGGGCTCCGCATGGTCGGCATCGGCGGGGCGGCTGGCAATCTGAACATCCGCCGTGCCAAAACCGTCAGTCGTCAACGTTACCTGTATAACCTGCGCAGTCGACTCGTTCAACACCAGCATCCGGTTAAAGCTCATCTGCTCAACCACATGCGAGCCGGGCCCACAGGCCGCCACTGCTGCCGCCAGCGCCAGTTCCAGGTAGGCTGCCGCCGGGAGCACAACCATCTCCTGCACCTGATGATCGCGCAGGTAGGGAATACTGGTACTACGGAATTCGGCTTCCCAGATGTGCGCCTCGGGCTGTGCCGATGATTGCAGATACATCCCCAGGAGTGGGTGGCCGGACGCACCCGGACGGCGGGCCGCGCCGCTGCCGGTTGCCGACGCTTCCAGCCAGAAGCGCTCACGCTGCCAGGGATAGTGGGGCAGCGGCACAATCTTGCCACCCGCCGGGACGATCAACTGCCAGTCAACCGGGTAGCCCTGCGTCCAGAGACGCCCCATACCTTCCAGCAGCACCCGCCGACCATCTTCATCACGGCGCATCGAAGCCAGTAGCGTCGCGGTGGCATTGACATGCTGCACACCCTGCTCAACGGACGGCAGGAGGATCGGGTGAGGGCTTAACTCGATAAAGACGGTATAGCCATCAGTCAGCAGTTGCTGCACGGTGGGCCCAAACCGCACCGGCTGGCGCAGATTACGCACCCAGTAGTCGGCCGTGCAGGTCTGCCCGACAATGACCTCGGCCTGCACGGTCGAGTAGAGCGGTACCTCACCGGCCTGGGGCTGCACCGCCGCCAGCACTTCGGCCAGTTCGTCCAGCAGCGGATCAACCTGGGGACTGTGCGAGGCCACATCCACCTTCACATGGCGACAGAAAACTCCCTGCTCGCGCAACTGTGTCAGGACCGTCTCAAGCGCCTGTGGCTCACCCGAGATTACCGTCGAGCGGGGACCATTCATCACCGCCACCGACAGCCGATCTTCAAATCCGACCAGGGCTGCTTCGGCCTCGGGCGCGGCCAGGTCAACCACGGCCATCGCCCCCTGACCGCTGGCGCGGCGCATCAACTGGCTACGGCGGCAGATCACCCGCGCGGCATCCTCCAGGCTGAGAATACCCGCCAGGTAGGCCGCCGCCACTTCACCCATGCTGTGGCCGATGACGGCATCCGGGCGAATGCCCCGGCTCTGCCAGAGCGCCCCCAGGGCCACCTCCATCGCAAACAGCGCCGGCTGGATCACATCGATCCGCTCCAGTTCGGGCGGGGGCACTTCAGCTTCGAGCAGTTCCAGCAGCGACCAGGAGACAAACGCCCGCATCACCTGGTCACACTCCTCAATCACCTGACGGAAAACCGGCTCGGAGGTGAGCAGCAACCGCGCCATACCCGGCCACTGCGACCCCTGTCCCGGACAGACAAAGACGACCCGGGGGTGGATCTCCTCAGTGGCAGTACTGGTAGCCATGCTGCTGGTGCGCTGGCCGTCCAGAAGCATATCCAGTTGCGCTACCAGTTCGTCCCGGGTGGCGCCGACGATTGCCAGGCGTTCGGCGTGATGCGACCGGTTCCGGCTGGCGGTGGTGACAATATCGATCAGGGCGGGGATCTGGTCGGAGGTGAGGAAGTCGCGGTAGGATTGGGCCTGGGCCTTTAACGCCTCGGGGCTGCGGCCGGAAAGCGGGAGGAGCAGCGGCTGCTCATCCACGGCCGTCTCGGTGGTCGTGGTGGTAGGGGGCGCTTCCAGTACGACGTGGGCGTTAATCCCCGAAATACCGAACGAGTTAACCCCCGCAATCGCAGGTTTTCCATACTGCGGCCAGGGACTATTCTCGCGCACCACCTGGAGCTTCAGTTCGTCCCAGGGGATCTTGGGGTTGGGCGTGAGGCAGTGCTGGCTGGCCGGGATAACCTCATTCTTCAGGCTCAGGGCCAGCTTGATCAGGCCGGCAATACCGGCCGCCCCTTCCGTGTGACCAACGTTCGTTTTCACCGAGCCCAGCCAGCAGGGTTGATCCGCCGACCGGCCCTCGCCCAGCACCGCGCCAAGCGCTCCGGCTTCAACCGGGTCGCCGGAACTGGTACCGGTGCCGTGGGCCTCAATATACTGAACATCCGCTGGATTGATCCCGGCAGAGTGGTATGCCTTCCGCAGCAAGTCTTGCTGCCCTGGACGGCTCGGCGTCGTCATCATCCCATTGCTACGACCATCATTGTTGACCATCGTGCTGCGAATGACCGCGTAGATCGGATTGCCGTCGGCCAGCGCCTCTGCCAGCGGCTTGAGCACCACCACGCCGATACCTTCGCTACGCACAAATCCGTTCGCACGCGAGTCGAAGGCTTTGCAGCGGCCATCAGGCGATAGCATATTTGCTTGAGAAAAACCGATGCTAATTTCCGGTTGTAGAATCAGATTGACCCCGGCGGCAATTGCCAGGGTACTCTCACCACTGCGGATACTCTGGCAGGCCAGATGGACGGAGACCAGCGACGAGGCGCAGGCGGCATCAACGTTAATGCTCGGTCCTGCCAGACCCAGGGCAAAGGAGACGCGGCCCGGTGTCACCGAGCGGAACCCACCCGTGTTGGCATAGATATCCATGCTATCCGGGTCGCTGATCTGGAGATCTTCATAGTCGTTGTAGCACATCCCCACAAAGACCCCGGTGGGGCTACCCTCCAGTGTATCCGGAACAATCCCCGCATCTTCCAGTGCTTCCCAGGACACCTCGAGCAATAACCGCTGCTGTGGATCAACCCGAACAGCCTCACGGGGGGAGATACCAAAGAACGCGGCATCAAACAGATCGACCCCATCTAGAAAGCCACCGTAACGGGTAACAATGCGACCAGGGGTGGCCGGGCGGGGATCATAGACCGCTTCAATATCGAAGCGCTCCGGTGGTACTTCGGTAATCGCATCGCCCCCGGCCAGCATAAATTGCCAGAAGGACTTCAGATCCGGCGCTTGCGGAAAGCGACAGCTCATCCCCACCACCGCAATCGGCATGGGCCCCTGCTCATGACCATTAGTTCCATGGTCGCCGTTCATAGAGCGCGCGGCTCCGTTGTTTGTCACCATCTTAGACATCGCATACTCCTCTTCGCATAGAATGCAACCTGACAGGACCGATCAACACATGAATCCGGTTAAATGCGTACTCCCCCTGGCACAGCACAGCCTGGGCTGCCTGCGC
>DAOTVB010000076.1:0-14779 GCA_034436755.1 Chloroflexaceae bacterium
CCCACCGTGTCACGTGAACCGGTGCTGGCCCTGCCTACCGCCGCGCCGCCGGACGAAGACGAGGTGCGGTTGCGGGATGCTATCGCCACGCTGCTGCGGGCTAACTCGCCGGAGGAGTTGCGCGCCATCACGACGGCCCAGCCGATTCTGCTGACCCCGACGGCGGATCAGGCGCTGGCGCAACTGGCCGATGTCGCGGTCAGCGAGCGGGAGTATGAAATTGCCGAGGGTCTGCGCCAGGTACGCATGCTGCTGGCGGATATGCGGGCCGGTGGCCCGGGCGAACTACCGGAGCCGGTTCCCGGCCAGGCACCTGCTGCCGTACCCCCGCCCGTTGACACCGGAGACATGCCGGAACGGCATACCGCGCTGCCGGAGTTTCCCGACGCGGCATACCAGGCGCTGCTGCTGGCGCAAACGGCGACGGCGTTAGAGCAGGCGACCGCGATCTACCCGGTGCTGCGGGAACCCTGGGTTGATCTAGTGCTGGCACGGCAGGTTGATCAGGCACTGGATGAGGGCAATGTGCGGCTGGCGCATGATCTGGAGGAGCGGCGCGAAGCGCTGGTGGAGTTGCGCCGGCACTATCCGCTTGATGAACGCCAGGCGGCGCTGATGCGCGAGGCAACGGCCCCCGCGTATGCAGCGGCGGCGACCCACTCCGAGGCGCTGCTGGAGGAGGCGGTCAACGCATTGCTGGCAGCCGACGATGACGATCAGATGGCCGAGGTGCTGATCGACTATCCGCTGCTGCTGACTGATGCGGCCCAGCAGTCCCTGGAGCGGGTGGCCGCGGCGGCGCAGGTGCGGGGTGACAGCGATCTGGCGGTTTATGCCGATGAATGCCGGACAATGCTGCAACATGTGCGTGAGGGGTTGGAAGAGTAGTCCGAAATCCAGGGGTTAAGGGTTAAGGGTTAGGGGTTATAACCTGCGATCTAACAAACATAGTCTGGATATGAATAACCGGGAGTCCCGGCTTTAGCCGGTTGGATGCCTGCCGGGGCCGCAGCATCCTGCCGGGAACGCTGATCCGGCTGAAGCCGGGACTCCTGATCAGTGATGTCTGGATTGAATGTTCAACATTTGTCGGACTACGGACTTCGGAATACTGACTACGGAATACGGGATACAGCCTATAGGAGAAAGCCATGCTAAAACGTACTCCGCTCTACGAGCGCCATGTGGCAATGGGCGCGCGGATGGTTGATTTTGCTGGATGGGAGATGCCGGTGCAGTACAGCGGCGTTATTGATGAGCATAACGCGGTGCGCAACGCCGCCGGTCTGTTTGACATAAGTCACATGGGGCGCTTTATTGTCAGCGGCCCGGATGCCGAAGCATTTCTGCAGCATGTGGCAACCTGCGACGTGGCCCGCATCAGCGTAGGGCAGTCCAGCTATGGCCTGCTCTGTCGGCCCACGGGCGGGATCGTGGACGATATTTTTATTTATCATCTCCCCGATGAGTATATGGTTGTGGTCAATGCCGCGAACCGCCAGAAGGATTGGGACTGGCTGGAGGCGCATACTGATGGTTTTGATATCGTCCTTGATGATCGCTCGGAGCGCTGGGCGATGCTGGCGCTCCAGGGGCCGGCCGCCGAGACAATCCTGGATCAGGCGGAGGATGCACAGGCGGCGGATCTGGCCTATCTGCCCTTCCACGGGACCGCGCTGAGCCGGCTGTTTGGCGTTGATGAGGTCTTGATCACCCGTACCGGCTACACCGGCGAAGATGGCTTTGAGATCTTCTTCGATGCAACGCATGCCGCGCATGTCTGGGACACGCTGCTGAAGCTGGGCGAACCGGGCGGCCTCAAGCCATGTGGCCTGGGGGCGCGCGATAGCCTGCGCTTTGAGCCATGCCTGGCGCTCTACGGGCATGAAATCGCCGATGATATCAACCCCTACGAGGCGCGGCTCGGCTGGGTAGTCAAGCTGGACAAGGGCGACTTTGTGGGGCGCGCGGCGCTGGCACAGATCAAGCAGGATGGCCCGACGCGGCGGCTGGTCGGCTTTGAGATGGTGGGGCGGGGCATTCCACGCCATGGCTATTCGCTCCAGAGTAGCGCCGGTGAAGAAATTGGATTTGTGACGACGGGAATGCATGCGCCAACGCTGGGTAAGCCGCTGGGGATGGGCTACGTGCCAACCGGGTTGAGCAAGCCGGGCAGCACGTTTGATGTGCTGATCCGCAACAAACCGGTGCAGGCGCGCGTGGTCAAGCTGCCGTTTTATCAGGCGCGCTACAAAAAGTGAAACGTGCGGCGTGGGGCGTGAAGGCGTGAAGTTGTGAAGCGTGAAGTTGTGCGGCGTGAGGTGTGCGGCGTGGGGCGTGCGGCGTGGTAAATTTCTGATAGGGAAACAGGCTCAGCATGCAAGCAACGGAGCGCCATATTTTCTGGGAGCCCTGGTACGAGCCGGGTCTGGAGCATCTCGCGTTTGTGCGGAGTGACTCAGGGATCTTCGCCGATAGCCTGGTGCTGCGCGTCCAGGAGGGGCGGCCGCTTCGTCTGCACTATCGCATCCGCTGTGACGCGCTGGAACGAGTGCGCACAGTCGATATTAAACTACTTGATGGGAAACGATCAACATTGACGCTCCAGAGCGATGGAGCCGGAAACTGGACCGATGGCGCGGGGGAGCCGGTCCCGGTGCTGACAGGCTGCTTTGAGGTCGATATCTCGGCCACGCCCTTTACCAATACGCTGGCAATCCGCCGCCTGCAACTGCAGCCGGGGGCTGCGGCGGATCTGCACGTCGCCTACATTGCCGTCCCCGAGTTGCGGGTGGAGTCGGTGGCGCAGCGCTATACCTGCCTGGAACGCACCCTCGACGGCGGGTGCTATACTTATGCGGGGCTGTTCCGGGGGTTTACCGCCGATCTTCCGGTTGATGCGGATGGCATTGTCTTTGACTATCCGGAGACATTCCGCCGCGTTACCTCGCGGTGATATTCATCGGGTGAGCTGTTTCCCGAATTGCGTTGCGCTACCGGCAGGCTGCGGACACGCAGGAGCGCGTCCTGCCGGAACCTCTCATGGCAGCGTTATGCGGATGATCATGATACAATAGATCTGTGTCACCTCACGCATTTCATTGAGCAGCAAATCATAATCCCAATTGGGAGTTTAGTATGTCTTTCCCCTCAAATGCAGAGTTATTCCGTGCTATTTTTAATTCGACATTTCAGTTTATTGGCCTGTTGCAGCCCGATGGTATCCTGCTCGAAGCCAATCAGACCGCCCTCGACTTTGGTGGACTGACCCCAGAGGATGTGATTGGTCGGCCATTCTGGGAGTGCCCCTGGTGGACCATCACCCCCGCAACTCAGGCGGAGTTACGCGCGGCAATCACGCGGGCGGCCCAGGGTGAGTTTGTGCGTTATGAAGTAGACGTGTGCGGTGCTACTGGGCAGATCATGACGCTCGACTTCTCGCTCAAGCCGCTGTTTGATGCTGCTGGGAACGTCACGCTGCTCATTCCCGAAGGACGCGACATTACCGACCGCAAGCAGGCGCAGAGTGAACGTAACCGGATCTTTGAACTCTCACGGGATCTGCTGGCGGTTGCCGGACTGGATGGCTACTTCAAACGGCTCAACCCGGCCTGGGAAGAGACGCTGGGCTATCGCCGGGAAGAACTGCTGGCGATACCATTCCTCGAACTGGTGCATCCCGATGATCAGGAGGTTACGCAGCGTGAGTTAGCGCGGCTGGCGTCTGGTGCATCAACTATTCTTTTTGAAAACCGCTATCGTCACAGTGACGGCTCCTACCGCTGGCTGGCCTGGTTGTCTGATCCGCTGCCGGAGGAGGGGCGGCTCTACTGCACCGCGCGCGATATTACGCTGCAGAAGCAGGTGGAGCAGGTACTGCGTGAGTCGGAGGCGCTGCTCTCGAGTGTGCTCAATTCCTCGCTTGACGGGATTGCCGCGCTGAAAGCGCTGCGAGATGCCGCTGGTCAGATTATCGATTTTGTCTTTATCCTGGTCAATCCCAAAGCTGAGGAGATCCTCCAGCGGAGCGCGGCGGATCTGCTGGGTAAGCGGCTGCTTGAGCTTATGCCGACACACCACGAAACTGGTCTATTTACTGCCTACAAAAAAGTTGTTGAGACTGGACAGCCAGGCTGGCAAGAGGTCCGCTATGATGGCGACGGACTTCAGGGCTGGTTTCAAAATATCGCTGTAAAACTGGAAGATGGCTTCGCGGTGACATTCCGCGATGTTACGGCGCAGAAAGCTGCCGAGGAGATGCGGCTGGCGCTGGCCGCGGCACAGATGGGCACCTGGGAAATCACCCTGGCAACGGAAGAAGTGACCCGCTCCAACGGTACCGACCAGCTCTTTGGCTATCCGCCCGATGGCAGTCGGCGTACCGCGGCTGATTACATCGAGCGGGTGCATCCCGCTGATCAGGCGCAGGTCGAAGCGGCCATGCGCCTGTCGATTGAAGCGTGTGTCGAGCACTATGTCGAATACCGGGTGGTACGCCCCGACGGGAGTATCCGCTGGGTCGCCTCGCGGGGGAATGTGCTGCTGGATACGCAAGGGCAACCCATGCGCCTGATCGGTGCGCTGACGGACATTACCGAGCGCAAGCAGGCCGAGGAGCAGGTACGCGCCGGCGAGGAGCGGCTCCAGCGCAGCCTGGCCGAGTTGCAGATCATCTACGATACGGCTCCGGTTGGTCTCTGTGTGCTGGATACCGACCTGCGCTTCGTGCGCATCAACCAGCACCTGGCTGAGATCAATGGGCTGCCGCTTGAGGCGCATGTCGGTCGAACGGTGCATGAGATTGTACCGGCCCTGGCCGAGCAGTCAGAAAAATTCCGTGCGCGCATCCTGGAGACCGGCGATCCGGTACACAACATTGAGATCACGGGCAAGACACCGGCACAGCCGGGGCGGGAGCGCTGCTGGATCGAGAGCTGGTTCCCCATCCGGAACGAGCAAGGGCAGATCGTTTATATCAATATTGTTACTGAGGAGATCACCGCGCGCAAGGAGGCGGAAGCGGCCGCGCGCACAAGTGAAGCCCTCTACCGCGCCATGGCGGCGAATCTGCCGAGCGGAGCCGCATTCGTGGTCGATCACGACCTGCGTTACCGGCTGGCGGGCGGGCAGGCACTCAACGCCGCCGGGTTGACATCTGCCGATTTTGAGGGTAAGACATTGCATGAAGCCGTTGATCCGGAACTGGTACGCGTCCACGAACCGCTCTACCGTCAGGCACTCGCCGGAACGCCCGTTCGTCTGGAACATAGCAGCCACGGCCGGCATTACGTATCCCACCTGGTGCCGCTCGCTGACCAGGAAGGCCAGGTCTTCGCGGCGCTGGCGGTATCGTACGACATCACCGAACGCATGCAGGCCGAGCAGAGCCTGCGCGAGAGCGAAGATCGCTTCCGCAGCACCTTTGAGAATGCCGCCGTGGGGATTGCCCATGTCGGCTTCGATGGCACCTGGCTGCGCGTCAACCAGCGCCTCTGTACCATTGTCGGCTATACCGCCGAAGAACTTGCCGGGCAACCGTTTCAAGATATCACCCACCCGGATGATCTGAAGATCGACCTCGAACGGTTTCGCTTGCTGATGCGCGGCGAGGTCTCCGGCTACCAGATTGAGAAGCGCTATTTTCACAAGGCCGGTCACATCATCTGGATCAACCTGACCACGGCGTTGCAGCGGGATGCCGTGGGGACACCGCGCTACTGTATCTCGGTGGTTGAGGATATTACCGAGCGCAAGCAGGCGCAGGAAGCGCTCAAGGAAGCCAAAGAAGCAAATGAGCGTAGCCTGGCGCAACTGGAAGCCGTCATCCAGAGTATTGATCAGGGTCTGATTATCGCCGATACCAGTGGGAATATCCTCTCAATGAACCGGGCGGCGCTGGCGATTCATGAATATGCGAGTGTCGAACAGGTGCGCCGTCATCTCACCGAGTACCCCGATACATTTGTCCTGCATTCGCTGGATGGTCAGCCGCTGCCGGTGGAGCAGTGGCCGCTGAGCCGCGCGCTGTCCGGGGAGAACTTTTCCAATTACGAAGTACGGGTAACGCGGAAAGATACCGACAAAATATGGGTGGGCTCCTATGGCGGTACGCCGGTATGGGATACCAACGGCGAGATTATCCTGGTTGTGCTGACCCTGCGGGATGTCACTATGCGCAAGCAGGCGGAAGAGGCACTGCAAGAGGCGAAAGAAGCTGCCGAGACTGCCAACCAGATGAAGAGCGTGTTTCTGGCAAATATGAGCCACGAGATCCGCACCCCGCTAACCAGCATGATTGGCTATGCCTCGCTCCTCTCCCGGCGGCTCGAGGGCAAAACCCGCTCCCAGGCGCAGCGCATTGAAGAGGGGGGCAAGCGCCTGCTGGAAACGCTCAACGCGGTGCTGATGCTGGCAAAACTGGAAGCCGGACGGGTCGAGGTTGCCTTTGAAACGATCCATCTGGCCGCCGAGGTCCGCGAGGTGGTTCGGCTCCATCAGCCGCAGGCCGAGGCGAAGGGCCTGGACATGACCGTCCAGGTCACGCCCGCAGCCACCCGTGCGCGCGCCGCCCTGGACCGGGGTGCGCTGAACAGTATTTTGCAGAATCTTATCTCGAACGCGATCAAATTTACCGAAACCGGTAGCGTGACAATCACGGTTGACTGCGACAAAACCCCGCCATCTGATATTGATCTGAACGAAGTTGTCGCGCCGGTCGGCTGGGTGCATGTACATGTTAAGGATACCGGGATCGGGATTGCGCCGGCGTTCCTGCCGCATATCTTTAACGCCTTCCATCAGGAGAGCAGTGGGGTGAGCCGCTTACACGACGGGATCGGGTTGGGCCTGGCAATTGCCCACCAACTGGCTGAGAAGATGCAGGGCACGATTACCGTTGTCAGTGAGAAAGGCCAGGGTAGCCGCTTTACCGTCAGTTTTCCGCAGGTGCTGGCGGAAGAGCCTGAGGATCAGAGCGGGCCGGCAGAGCTGGTCGCCGGGAGCCAGTCACCCTGCCATATCCTGCTGGTTGAAGACAATGAAGATATCCGCAAGCTGCTCGAAACGCTACTCGAAGATCGCTGTCTCTTGACCGCCGTCACCAATGCCCGAGAAGCGCAGGAGGTTGTCCACGATCTTATGGATACGCTGGAACAGACCTTCGATGCCGTGCTGCTGGATGTCCATCTGGGGGGCGGCCCCAGCGGGACTGATCTGCTCCGCATCCTGCGCGAGCTACCCGCCTATCGGGATGTGCCTATCGCCGCGCTGACCGCGTACGCGCTTCCCGGCGACCGCGAACGCTTTTTGCATGCCGGGTTTGATGCCTACCTGCGGAAGCCCTTCACCGCCGATGAACTGACCGCGTTTACCGCGCAACTGCTGCCCCGGTGATTTGCCGTAGTCCGCTGCTTGTGGTACAAGAGATCATGTACGCCGGGAACGCTGCCGGCGATGACAGGAGAACGCCGCACCACAAAAGCCGGACATGCGGTATTATAGACCGCAGCGCGTTGTCTCACATCCGCGGGCGGAGAGCGCAGTCGTATGCCGGGTGGCACGGCTGGGCTGACCCTAATGCACGAGGAGGACTGTATGAGTTTCAATACTCCATCGGACCTGCGTTACACGAAAAGCCACGAGTGGGTACGGGTTGACGGTGACGAAGTGGTCGTTGGTATTACCGATTATGCGCAGGATGCGCTGGGTGATGTGGTCTATATCGAGTTACCCGGTGTCGGCGATAATTTTGCGCCCGGTGATGTCTTTGGTGTGGTCGAGTCGGTCAAGGCTTCGTCCGATCTTTATGCGCCGGTTGGCGGTGAGGTTGTAGCGGTTAACACCGCGCTGGAAGATGACCAGTCGGCAATCAACACCGCGCCCTATGGCGAGGGCTGGATGCTCCGCCTGAAACCCTCCGGCGAAGCGGGCGAACTACTCGATGCCGCGGCCTACGAACAGGTTGTCGCGGAAGAACAGCACTAACATACGCAATACTGCGTAGTCCTCCGCTCCGAAATTACCCTGCACGAACTACGCAGTAACCACCCGCACAAACTACGAACTACGAACCATAAACTACGGGATACGGACTACAGACTGGAAACTACGGACTACGGACTAGAAAATACGGATTACAAGATATGTCTCACTACATTTCGATTACCGACGCCGAGCGCGCCGAGATGCTGAAGACGATCAATGTTGCCTCGGTTGCAGACCTGTTTGTTGATGTGCCGGAGCGACTGCGCTTTCCCCGGTTGGATCTGCCGCGGCCGCTGTCGGAACTGGAGATCTCCCGTGAGCTGCGCGGGCTGAGTGGCATGAATGCCAATGCCCAGAGTCATAGCATGTTCCTGGGAGCGGGGGCTTACAACCACTTTATCCCCAGCGCAGTTGATCAGATCCTGCGGCGGAGCGAGTTTTATACCGCCTACACGCCCTACCAACCCGAGATTAGCCAGGGCACGCTCCAGGCGATCTTTGAGTATCAGAGCCTGATCTCCAGCCTGACCGGGATGGAGGTCGCCAACGCCTCCCACTACGACGGCGGCACGGCGATTGCCGAGGCGGCGATCATGGCGCTGAATGTGTTGCGCAACCGCCGCAAGATCGTGGTGGCGCGTAGCGTGCATCCGCAGTACCGCGCGGTGCTGCGCACCTACCTGCAGAGCCTGGACATTCCCATCGTGGGCGATGAACAACCCGGCGCAACGATTGAGGATACCCTGGAGCAGGTTGACGCGACAACCGCGCTGGTTATCGTGCAGTCGCCGGACTTCCTGGGCCGCCTGCATGATCTGCGCGCCGTGGCGGAGCGGGTCCACGCGGCGGGGGCACTGCTGGCAGTCCATTTTGACCCGATTGCGCTGGGGTTGTTCCAGACCCCCGGCGAGATCGACGCCGATATTGCTACGGCGGAGGGGCAACCGCTGGGCATCGGCCTGAACTATGGCGGGCCCTACCTGGGCATTTTTACCTGCAAGCAGAAGCATGTTCACAAGATTGCCGGGCGCGTCGTGGGTGTAACCCAGGATGTCGATGGTAAACTGGCCTATGTGCTGACATTGCGGGCGCGCGAGCAGGACATTCGCCGGGAGCGGGCCACCAGCAATATCTGCACTAACCAGGGCCTGATGGCGCTGGCGGCGACGGTCTACCTGAGCCTGATGGGGCGTCAGGGGTTGCGCCGGGTGGCTGAACTCTGTTACCACCGCGCGCACTACGCCGCCAGTCAGATCGGCCAGTTGCCGGGGTACACCGTGCAGACCGCCGCGCCCTTCTTCAAGGAGTTTGTGGTGGAGTGCCCGCGTCCGGTTGCCGCCGTCAACGCCGCCCTAAGCGAGCGGGACATCATCGGTGGGTATGATCTGACACAGGACGAACCCCATCTGAAGAATGCCATGCTCCTCTGCGTAACGGAGATGAATAGCAAGGCGGAGATTGATGAACTGGTAGCGGCACTGCGGGCAGTTGGGTAGGTCTGTAAGGTGAGGACATGGAGATACGGCCGGTGTTTCTGTGTCCTCCTCGGCTGACACGCGCTTGAGGGATATAGAAACGATGCCGCAAAAAGATACCAGTCATAACATTATCAAGCAGGCCCTGATCAATGACGGGTGGGAAGTTACGGACGATCCATATGTGATCAACTATGGACGGCTTTTTCTCTATATCGATCTTGGTGCAACATCTGTTACCGGGGCTGCTCAACGCAGCGAAGGGGTGATTATTGGGGCTCAACGCGATGGCTCATCGATTGCGATTGAAATCAAAGAGTTCCGAGGTCCATCACTCGTTGCTGATTTGCAACAGGCAGTTGGGCAATATGTTATGTACCAACTGTTACTCAAGCGCACCGATCCAGAGCGGCAACTCTATCTGGCGATTACAAGTAGTGTGTATGAGCGGCTCTTCAATCAAACTATCGCACGAATAATGGTAGAGGATGTACCTTTATGGTTAGTGATTATCGATACAGAGCAACTGGAGATCAAAGAATGGATACAACCGCGCACTACCGGGGAATTGTGAAAGAAGTTGTGCTCCACTATGCGCAGTTTCGCCCATCCCATGGCAATATTCGTGTGGATGCAATCATTGATGAAGTGCATGATCGGTATGCACTTATGACTGCCGGGTGGAATAGAGGTAGTCGTGTCTGTAATAACATTCTCTACGTCACCCTGCACGACGGCAAGGTCTACCTTGAGCATGACGGCATTAACTACGGTATCTCTGATGACCTGATTGAGCGCGGCATTCCCGAAGCAGATATCGTCCTGACCTGGATGCAAGAACCGCTGCCGGACCGGAAGAATGATATGCTGCATGCGCCTGTCTCCCGGTGACGCCCGCTTTTCTCTTGCAAACTAGAAAGTTGTTGGTATGAATACCTACGAACCACCAATATTTGAACTCTCGTCCCCCGGTAAGCAGGGCGCAAATCTGCCGGAACTGGATGTTCCCGCCGCCGACCTGCCCGCCGACCTGCTGCGCCAGGATGATCTGACCGGCTTTCCCGAGTTGAGCGAGCCGGAGGTCATTCGCCACTATACGCGGATCAGTCAGCGCAACTTCTGCATTGATACAGGTATGTATCCGCTGGGATCGTGTACCATGAAGTACAACCCCAAGATCCACGAGGAAGCCGCGCGCATGCCGGGGTTTGCCGCCATTCACCCGCTCCAGGATGCCGACCTGGCGCAGGGGGCGCTCCGCCTGATCTACGAACTGCAAAACGACCTGGCCGAGATGAGCGGGTTTGATGCGGTGTCACTGCAACCGGCCGCCGGGGCGCAGGGCGAGTTTACCGGCATTCTGGTCTTTCGTGCCTACCACCTGGACCGGGGCGATACCGAGCGTACCGAGATCCTGGTGCCCGATGCGGCCCACGGAACCAACCCGGCCACGGCGGGGATGGCCGGCTTCAAAGTGGTTGAACTCAAGAGCGATCCACGCGGCAATGTGGATATCGCCGACCTGAAGAGCAAGCTCTCGCCGCGTACCGCCGGGATGATGCTGACCAATCCCAACACGCTGGGCCTGTTCGAGGAGCAGATCGAGGAGGTTTCGCGGCTGGTACATGCGGCCGGTGGTCTGATGTATGGCGACGGCGCGAACTTTAACGCCATCCTGGGGGTTGTCAAGCCGCAGGATGTCGGCTTTGACTTTATGCACTACAACCTGCACAAGACCTTTACCACGCCCCACGGCGGCGGTGGTCCCGGCAGCGGCGCGGTTGGCTGTACGGCGGCGCTGGCGCCCTTCCTGCCCGGGCCCCGGGTGCGCCAGGTAGATAGCGCGTCCGGCACAACCTATGAACTGTTCAACCCGGAGAAGAGCATCGGGCGCATGAAGACATTTCATGGCAATTTTGGGATGCTCGTGCGCGCCTGGACCTACATTCACTCGCTGGGTGAGGTGGGGTTGCGCGAGGTCGCCGAAACTGCTGTCCTGAACGCCAACTATATCCGCGCCCAACTGGGCGATCTTTACCCGCCGGCAGTGGATCGGATCTGCATGCACGAGGTGGTGTTGAAGGGGCAACTGCGCGGTGTCAAGGGTATACGCACGCTGGACATTGCCAAGCGGCTGATCGACTATGGCTTCCATCCACCGACGATCTACTTCCCGCTGATCGCACCCGAGGCGTTGATGATCGAGCCAACCGAAACCGAAACAAAGCGGAACCTCGACGCCTTTGTCGCTGCCATGCGCGCCATTGCCCACGAAGCCGCCGAGCAACCCGACCTGCTGCACGCCGCACCGACGGCGGCCCCGGTGCGCCGCCTCGACGAAGTGCGCGCGGCGCGCCAGCCGGTGCTGCGCTATGACGCCGACAAGTTTGCGCAACTGCGCAACGGTTCATAGGGTTGCGCACGTTTGTAGGCCAGTTCATACTACAACGAAATTTCTTTCTCACCGCAGAGATGTAGCGGGCGCAGAGATGACCAACATTGGATGGACAGATCAGCTTGCTCTGTGACTTCGGCACGCATTGGTTTTCGCAAATCTTCGTTGTAGTACTAATCAGACCAGCCGGTGGAGGGTAAAAACCTGCGGTCATGCAGGAGCAAAATACTTTCGCTCCTGCATGACCGCAGACGTGTTCTGTGTTCCTTTGTTCTTTATTCTTTGTTCTTTATTCTTTGTTCTCTGTTCTCTACCACACTACCTGATAATCAGCGGCAAATACACCCAGTCCGTCGGCTCCGGCTTTGGCTGCGGATCACCGCCAGTAACATCGATCTGTAGCAGCGTTACCGCGTAGGGTGCGAAGGTGTAACTAAGCGGGTTACTCGCGCTGGTCAGCGCGGTTGCCGGCGCATTCGACAGGTCATCGCTCGGATTGCTCTGCCCGTTGAAGGTGACACTGCTGCTCGTTAGCGCCGCGGCCTTGACAACATCGGCGGTACCACGGTTTATGCTCTCCACACCATCAAGATTGATCTGACCAGTAATCGACTGAGCGGTCTTGTTAATTGCCAGCAGCGTGATCGTCCCGGCGTCAGTCCGGCCGGCATAGACGCTCAGGGTCGTATCTGCGGGCAGCGAGGAGGTTACGGGCAGCAGCGTGGTGCCAAAGCGTGACCAGAGCGGGAAGGCGTAGTACTGCGGGTTACGCGCATAGCCGTCGGCTTCCATCAGGCCATAATCGGTGCCGTTCCAGGCTGTTCCGTTTGCCAACGCCCACTGGTTTGCCATAGCAACGCCGTTTTCCATCATCTGCCCAATCGTATCGGTCAGATGGAGCAGGTTGATCGCCTGATCCATCATCTTCTGGGTGTCGTTGTCCTGGAACGCAAAGAGGTTATACTCGGTGATGGCGACCGGTACATCCCGCCCACCGGCATGGCGGTCAAAGGCGCTTTGAACATCGGCCATGATCGTCGGCCAGGTAGCTTGCGGTTCTGCCAGCACTTCGCCGAGGCTCTCCGGTGGATCAAAATAGGCATACTGGTGGACATTGTAGAAATCCATCTCCGCGCCCGCCGCCGTGATGACTTCATTGCCCCAGTTGGCCCAGCCGGCCTGCTCTGAAACACCGACAGCTCCAACCTGAATTGTCGGGTCAACAGCCTGCATTGCCGCCCGAAACTCGCGGAAGCCCTCACGCCGCTCGTTCCCATTGCCAATGCCGTTGATATACTCTGTCCCGTCACAGGTCCAGACATCTTCCCATCCCCACTGCGAACAGTCGGTACCTAGCCCGGATTTCCCGCCATAGATTTCATTGCCCACTTCCCAGTAGGTAATCTTGAGGGGCGTGGCGTTGCCATGGTCACGGCGCAGGCGTGCCCAGTCCCCGACGGTCAGCCAGTCCCGGCCCCGCACATCGACACCAATCGGGCGCGTATCATCAACCGTGCCGTTGAAGAAGGCGACCAGCGCGGCCGCTTCGTGGGCCGTTCCATTCATATTGACGGTGTAGATACCCGCGGTATCGGTAGCGCGCAGGAAGTTGATAAAATCGGTCGGACGCGCGGCCCAGAGCCAGTAACACTCGGCACTGGCATCGATCCCCTGACCGTCGCGCTCGCAGGCCGGCCAGTCATAGGCGTTACTCCAACTGCCCCCCGGAATGCGGATAAAGTCGATACCGGCGGCAATAGTGCGTGCGCGGAAGGTGGCATCATCCAGGCGGTACTTACTCAGCCAGGCCGGCAAATTGGTGCCCAGAACATGCGGGTTTATCGCCGTTCCCGCGTCGGTGGCATCTACACGGATAGTTGCGGTTGTAGCAGTTGGGGCAGCCGGGGCGATTTCAGTGCCCAGGGCAAAGGGAGCCGCTGACAGGCCTGACAGACTCAGCAGCAGTGTACAAAAGATAACCAGGATGATCGTACGGCTCATCTGACGTAATTGGTGATGCATGAAACTTCTCCCAGAGATTGCGTGAATAGACCGGGTAGCGTGCAGGTGCTCATGTTCTGGAGTGGGGACTCCGGGCGATCCGGGCGAAAGACGCGGATAAAAATGGGGAAGGTGGAGTGCAGCGATGTGGGTCAGGATAGATCAATGGATATGTGTAGCAGACTGGTACCATGTGATGTTGTACTGACTTGTTTCCGGCAGCACCGCCGGCTGCGCGCTGTTTGGATATTTTGCTTCGTCTGTTATAGCAGAGTGGCATCTATCTGGGAATGGTTCATAAGTCCCGATATCTATAGGAATGGTCGTACGATGTAGAGTAGAAAAAGCATGTGGATATTTTGGGGTGATGGCGCTTGTGGGGGGTTAAAAACCGCCTTTCTGCTGTGGTATCTTCCCTGCGTTAATCCTGATGCACTTCCTGGGGCAAACGTTGGGTTTGGGCCGAATCAGCGGGTCCACGCGCCGCAAAACCAGTTCATTGCTGTTATACTTTTCTCGGTTGATCTGCGCATCGTCGCGCACCCAGCGCAGCGCGGTGCCATTCCAGCGCCCGGTCCATCTACCTGGCAAGACCGACAGGTGTCGCTTACGCTGAACCACACGGAGGTTTCCATATCCACCCTGCATCACCGACTCATCCTCTGCCTGGGGCTCCTGCTGCTGGTCGGCGCCTGTGGCGTCGCCGAGCAGCCCACCGGCCGGCAGGCCGAGCCGGCCACCCCGCCGGCCGGCACGCCCGGCCCCACCGACCCGGCCGACCCGGCTGACGCTTCTGGCCTGCGGGTCTCCGCTCCCACCTTTACCACCTTCACCCCGCCGCCCTACCCGCCCCCGGCGCTGACCGCCACCGCCGCCCGCCTGGAAACCGAAGTGGTGCTGGCCGTGACCACCTCGGCTTATACGC
>DAOTVB010000077.1:0-35466 GCA_034436755.1 Chloroflexaceae bacterium
TCAAACGTCCGGTTTGAACGCCACCGCGTAAGTTGTGTAATTTACGAAACACGCCAACTATGCCAGGGTAGGCATCTCTAGATGCTGACTCGTCAGTTCGGAGGAGAGCTATACGATGATTAATACCACCTTCCCCACCACGTTGCAGTTGGTCTGGGGTGATAGAACGGAGCCGATTGACCTGACACCACTGCAGGGGCTCTGGACCGAGGAGCAGTATCTCAAACTGACCGATCAGACCAACCACATGATTGAATTCACTGATGGGGAAATTGAGGTGCTGCCCATGCCCACTGACAATCATCAGGTTATCTCGCGCTTTTTGTTATTCGCGCTCTTTGCTTTCGTTCAACAACTCGGGGGTACGGTGCTGTATGCCCCATTGCGGGTGCAAATTCGCCCGGGTACATACCGTGAACCGGATATTCTGCTGATGCGTGATGCGCGCGACCCGCGTCGGCAGAACCGTTACTGGCTGGGGGCGGATCTGGTAGTCGAGATCGTCAGCCCGGATAACCCGGAGCGCGATACGGTGACGAAGCGCGCCGACTATGCCGCGGCAGGCATCCCGGAATACTGGATCGTCAACCCGGAAGAGGAAACGGTGACGGTGCTGACGCTGGCGGGCGACAGCTACACCGACCATGGGAGCTTCGGGCGGGGCATGCAAGCAACCTCGGCGCTGCTGGCGGGCTTCACGATGGATGTGGATGCGCTGTTTGATGCGGAGTAGGAGGGACAAATAATGATCAGTACAACATGTGATCCTGCTTTGCAGTTGGTCTGGGGTGATGGAACGGAGCCGATTGATCTGACGCCGCTGCAGGGGCTCTGGACCGAGGAGCAGTACCTCAAACTGACTGACGGGACCAATTGCCTCATCGAGTTCACCGACGGAGAGATTGAGGTGCTGCCCATGCCTACCGAGCGTCATCAGGCCATCCTGGAATTTCTTTTTTTTGCGTTGCGCACCTTCATCTTACCGTTGGGGGGAAAAGTGCGCTTTGCGCCGCTACGAGTACAGGTTCGCACCGACAAATACCGTGAACCGGATATTCTGCTCCTACGCGATGCGCGCGACCCGCGCCGGCAGGACCGTTACTGGCTGGGGGCGGATCTGGTAGTCGAGATCGTCAGTCCGGACAACCCGGAGCGCGATACGGTGACAAAACGCGCCGACTATGCCGCGGCAGGCATCCCGGAATACTGGATCGTCAACCCGGAAGCGGAGACGGTCACGGTGCTGACGCTGGCGGGCGGCAGCTACACCGACCACGGGGGCTTCGGGCGCGGCACGCAGGCAACCTCGGCGCTGCTGGTGGGTTTCGCGGTAGAGGTGGATGCGCTGTTTGATGTGGAGTAGATGAGCGCAGAGCGCAGAGCGCAGAGCGCAGAGCGCAGAGCGCAGAGCGCAGAGCGCAGAGCGCAGAGTGCAGAGCGCAGAGTATACACCAGTCGCACTCCCCGCACGCTGTCTGGTTTAACCCACAGGTACAAAAAATCCTGCTGCTTCTCAAGGGTTATCCCCGGCAGGCTCAACTGATCTGCCGGGGGATGGACTGAATGACGGTGTTAGCGAATGACCAGCGGGAGGTAGACTGTCTGTTCGGTAACAGGGCGTCCGCCCGCCTGGTTTTCTGCCCAGTCGGGATCTTTCTCATTCAGGAAGGCGAGCAGCGTGGGATCGGATGCGGTCAGGAAGTTGTAGCTCAGGTCCAGATCGGTCAGGGTTGTCAGCGTCGCAAACTCGGTTGGGATGGGGCCGGTCAACTGGTTGATACTCAGGTCCAACTGCTCCAGGCTGGTCAGCACCCCCGTTGCCGTCAGTCCGGCCGACTGCGCCGGTACGGCACTCAACTCCGGCGGGATACCACAACTCAACTGGTTGTCGCTCAGGTTAAGCTCGCGTAAGTTAGACAGATTGCCCAGTTCCGGCGGAATGCAGCCGGTGAGTTGGTTTTGCTCCAGGAATAACACTTCCAACTTTGTCAGGTTCCCCAATGACGATGGAATCGTGCCCGTGAGCTGATTATTGTTTATATCGAGCGTAGTAAGATTAGTCAGGTTGCCCAACTCGGGCGGAATACTACCTGTATGTTGATTATCATCCAGACGAATAGTTCGCAGCGTTGGCATAGAACCTAGCCAGGTTGGGATCGGACCAGTCACCTGTGTATTATCTATCTCGATCTTATCCAGTTGAGACATATTTTTAAATGTATCGGGAAGGGTGCCACCTAACTGATTGTTCTCTCCCAGGTTCAATGTTCGTAGATTGGCGAGACTGCCCAGTTCAGGAGGAAGCGTGCCACTCAGGTTATTTCCCGACATTTGCAGACTGGTTAGATTGCTTAATGTCCCTAATTCTGGTGGAATGTTTCCGGTTAATTCGTTCCCGCGCAAATCAACGTTTGTAAGGGTCATGAGATTGCCGAGGAATGCCGGTATGGTTCCACTCAACGAATTCTCCCGTAATCTGAGGTCGCGCAGAGCAGTGAGACTGGCAAGCTCTGCCGGGATGGTTCCAGTCAGGTTGTTTTCGACCAGGACTAGCTGCGTAACATTACCGCCGAAACATCCCACCCCAAACCAACTACAGGGCGTATCTGTCTGATTCCAGCCAGTATTGTCAACCCAGTTCGGGCCGTCGGTCGTATTGTAGAGTGCGACCAGTGTCACACTCGGCCTGGGGAATCTCCGTTTGTGTGGCGCAGTTGGTTGCCGCGCCGGCCGTCGGTATCGAGATCGGTTGCAGGCCAATCAACGCGACAATCAAGCTCATACTCAGGATAAGGAGGGCGTAGGGATAGCACCGGTTTCCACACACGGATCGACCTGATACATAGATTTTGAACATGATGAACTCACTTTTGCTATGATACAAGACAGGGCTGCGCCTGCGATGGTTTGCGATTGTGCCAGCCTTCACTATCGAACACTGCAAACTGGACGTTTGCTCTGATGGAAGTCCGACGCGCCTGCGGCAGCCCTGCCGGAGGCGCATCGGGCCGTTTATCCAGCGGAACACCTGGTTTAGAACCGACCGCGTACATTGTGTATATGAATGACCGGCAACCCGGTTTTACTGCGCAACAAACACCCGCTCCTCGCCGGTTTCATCGTTGATCAGTACCAGTTCGTTGTCGTTCAGGGTAAACTGCCAGAACTCGGTCAACTCGCGGCGCTCCTCAGCCCCAATGATCTCTTCTTCCCAGTCGAAACGGAGTAAGCCTTCATCCGCGAGGGTGTACTGGCCGGTGTACCGCGCAACCAGCGGCACGCTGGCGCGCACATCGCCGTTGCGATAGAAGACCATCTCCATATCGACGCCCCCACCGATGCCGGCGATATCCAGGCTGGCAATGGTTGTCTTCCACTCTTTGCCAAACAGTTCTTCCGGCAAATCGGCTGTCGCTGCGCCGCCGCAACCGGATAGGATCAATACCAGGAAGATACCTGCTAGAATGACCAGCCGACGCAGGTGAACTTGATAAAACGTTCGCATTTTCTATCTCCTCATTCATAACCACACAACGACATTCCACCGCCGGAGCCGGTATCATCGCACCGGCTCCGGCGCAACTCAGCCGATACTTACCGTGCTCCGCGCACCTCACTGCCCAGCAGACCCAGTTGCACATGGAACGGTGGTTCGTTCTCCGGGTGGAGTTCAAAGCGCGCCCGCTCAAAATACTGCACCTGCAACTCGCGTCCGTCGCTCATAGTTTCCCGGACCATCCCGGTCAGCGGTAGTCCGAACAGCGCCAGGTTCTCGTCTGCGTTAAAGCCGCGCTGCCCGTCCAGTTCCAGCCCGTTGGCGCGCCAGGCCGCCAGAATATCGCCACACACATTGCGTCCGGTCTCTTCGAAGAAGCGGCAGCCCTCCTGTGCTGTTTCCCCCGGCACCGCCTGCCAGTCATAGCCCTGCTGCGCCAGCCGGTCGGCTCCCAGGCGGCCCAGCAGCACATCGTAGGGCGGGGCATTCTCCGGATGGAGTTCCAGCCGGTTGCGCTCAAACCACTGCGCCTGCACCGTTTTGCCTTCGATGTTCATCGGCTGCTGGGGGCCAATCGGCAGGCCAAACACCGGCAGGCCGCCGTTCTGCTCCCAATACTCGCGGATGCGCCCATCAATGCAGTAGCCGGTCTCCTCGAAGCAGCGGGCGTTGGCGGAGGGCGGTTCGGTTGGAAGGACTGGATTTGACCAGTCAGGCTGCGTATCGGTGACGGCCGGGTTATTCGTCAGATTTACTTCACCCGAACCATCAGGGTTGATGAGATAAATGTCCGGTGCTTCATCGACACGGGCACGGGAGCGCGCAAACGCAATGCGGGTGCCATCCGGCGACCAGGATGGAAAGAAGTTCTCTCCCTGGTCGGTGTAAACACCTGTAATACCGGAGCCGTCTGCATTCATCAAACCAATGCTATATCCCGCTGGAAATAACTGTCCGCGCGAGGTTTGGAAGACAATTTGTGTACCATCGGGCGACCAGTCCGGCGAGGCTTCTGAATGGAGATAGGTGTCTTCGCTTAATCTGATGATCCCAGTGCCATCGGCGTTGATGACATAAATCCCCCGGCCTTGCCCGCGTGCAGACGTAAACGCAATGCGGGTGCCATCCGACGACCAGCCAGGAGTACCATCCAGATCAGGGTGGTTGCTGACATTGGTAACACCGGAACCATCGGCATTCATCACATAGACTTCATAGTTGCCATCGCGGTCGGAGGTGAACGCAATCCGCCCGTCGGGCGACCATGCCGGCTGGATATCGGCTGCCGGATGGTTGCTGATATTGATAATCCCCGAACCATCAGCATTCATCACATAGATCTCGCTGTTCCCGTCTCGATCAGAGGTGAAGACAATTTGGGAGTTGTCCGGCGACCAGGCCGGATCACCCTCATCGGCAGGATAGTTCGTCAACCGCGTGACTTCGGACCCGTCAGCATTCATCGCATAGATTTCGCTGTTCCCGTCTCGATCAGATGCGAAGACAATCCGGACCGGGTCAGTCTGCGCAGCCACCGGATGTGGCGCGGGAATAACCAGCAATGTCAGGGTGAACAGCAGCGTGAGTACGAACAGTCCAGTGTGTTTCATAGGTTTCTCCTTTGAGTGCAATAATCCCTACGTGCGTTGGGGGTGCTTCGGCTACCAGTCTCCCGTTGCCGATCCGGGTTAACAATGAACCGGTTCTCATACCGGTTTGTTCTCATAGCCACAGAGGGCACCGAGGACGCAGAGATGTTATACATGAATGTGCTGCTCTGCGCTTCGTGCCCACATTCCGGTTCATTGCTGTTTTGACGGCAAACTGGTATCACAATGCGTTATGCCTGGTGTTCTCGCTCCCGCAGGCCCAATCCCATGCGGTTCAAGGTTTGAACCAGTGTGCGGATACCCCGGGCATAGTCATTCGCTTCATCGGTGTAGCCGTCGGCGTCCGGATACCCAAAGAGATAATGCCATTCAATCGCCTTCAACTGCGCGCGGATGCGCAGCAGATACGGCCCCATCGGTTCATCTACATCGGGCAGGGTGCGTTCCAGGATGCGGCGGGTGTCGTGCCAGGCCAGGCTAAACCAGCGATACCCGGCGTCTTCCGACCGCTGCGACCAGTCTTCTGTCCAGATCCGGCTTACGGTGGTGGCGAACTGTTGCCGAAACTGTTCGGCTCCTTCGGCATGCGTCTGGTATGGGCTGATCATGCTCCGCCTCCTTCTACGGTAGCTTTTGCCGGCAACACCGGGCTTTTCAACGGGATTTGTTTATCCGAACGGTGGAGTACGACTGCAATCAGTCTATTGTGGCGCGTCCGGATTGACTATGAAGCAGTCCACACAAAATGTTGTGACGCGTATCTGCGCGACATCTCTGTGCCGGGTCAGGAACCGCCGGATGGGTGAATCTCCTGCCGGGTCAGGAACCGCGTAATTGGTGTAACATTCAGATGGTTGGGGGGATCGGGAGAGACACCATTGGTGCCTCTCCCGGAGCAAATGTAGAAGATGTGGGAAAAACTACCGCACGACCAGCGGCAGATAGATGGTCCCGTTGTCCTCAGGCGCCAGGGCCGGGGCTGCACCCTGCCGCTCATCCGGCAGGCTGTCCACCGGCACAACCGGCGCATCCGGCGTGGGCTTGACCGACGAGACACCGCCGACCGTCAGTTCGGCCTGCAACGCCGCCTGTACCGGCCCAACATTTGTCGTGATCCGGTACTCGGCGGCGGTGTAGCCGTAGACCTCCACCTGGTAGACCCCTGGTGCGACCTGATCGGCGGGGACGCTGACCTGCTCATTGGCGCTGTCCTCCAGGTTGCTGACCCGTGCCGACTGATCCGTGCGGGAGGACCAGACATACAGATCGGCATCGCCGCTCAGCACCTCCAGGTTTACCGTCAGGCTCTGCCCATCAGGGACGTTGTAGCGGTAGACCCGCGTCTGACGCCGCCCAATGGTGTCTTTGGCTGGTGCATAGTTGACCAGTTGGCGCGCATTGCCGATTGAGATATTGTCGGCCTTGTCGCGGGCGCGCACCTGCAGATAGTGCATGCCGGGGAGGGGCAGTAGCTTCCACTGCGTGCGGGCCGGCGTCTGGTCATAGGGCAACCAGCCGGACTGCTTCACAGGGATCCACTGCTCCACGCTCGTGTTGTAGACATACTCAATGACGTTAACCGCCTGCATGCCGGTGGCATCGGGTGGTGGGTCGGCGGCGGAAATATCAACGGTCACCTCCGGTTCGCTGACCGTGGCCCCCGCCGCGCCGTTGGTCGCAATGCTTTGTACCACCGGCACCGTCCGATCGTCCGCTGCCGGGGCCACGACCACCGTGCGGCTGACGACGTTGTTGTCCTCGTTGCTCTCCGTCACCGTGTTATCCGGGTCAATAACGGCATGGATTTCAACAGTGCCTGCATTCGGGAAAGTTACCTCTATCGGGGTGCTGCTCTCAACCCCGGTGACCGGATCGAGGAAGGGCACTGTCCCGCGGCCTAGCAGTTCACCATCCCTGCTATCGCGGCGAAACTCGACCGTTACATTTTCCAATGCAGCCGTGCCGCCCTGCCGATGCACAAAGATGCCGACCTGGGCACTGCTGCCGGCGCGCGGGACTTCCGGGTCAAGCCACAACTCATCGCTGGAGCCCGTCAGATCATTGCTGCTTTCCTCGTTGAGGACGGTGTAGGCCGCCGCCAGTTGGGCTTGCCCACCACCGGGGTTGGTCACGGTCAGATCGTAGCTGTCCGGCGACAGGCCGGCCGGCACGACGGCCAGTAGCGCGGTGCCGTTTACGCGGGAGGTGGCGAGCGCGGTCGTGCCCAGCGTGACCTCCGCCCCAGCGGCAAAGTTCAGCCCGGCGATGACAAGGTCATTGTCGCGGTCGTTCAACCCGGAGTTCGGCAAGACCTGGGTGATCACCGGATCGCCGGACAGGACGGTAAAGGCATTGGGCAGCGTGCCCACGCGACCGTTGGGATTGGTAACGATCAGGTCGTAGTTGCCCGCCGACAGGTTCGCCGGGACGGTGGCGGCAAATGATGCTGCGCTGACTGTGGTCACATTTGTCAGATCAAAGCGGCCCTGGCTCCCACTCAGGCGGACAGTTGGTGCCGGTGAGGTGGCAAATCCGCTGCCCTGAATGGTAATGCGTGTAGTCTGGTTACCCGCTCCCTCAGCGGGGTTGACTGATACTACTCTGAAGCCGGGGGGAACGGCAGTACTGGTCGCTGTCGGTGACGGTGCTGGTGTTGTCGGTGTCGGTGTCGGCAGCTCACGACATACATCTGCACAGACCCGCAGGCGGTAGTTTCCCGCGACATTTGCGCCATTTGGACGAACCTTGATATGGTAGCTGCCAGCTTGCTCAGCGGTGAACTCGACGCGGTGATGTACGCCAACCCCGGTTGGTCCATCCACCCGGCATGTGCCGGCAAGGTATGTCCCTGCTGGACGATAGACCAGTATCCCGGTTCCGCTACGGGTATAGCCATCGCACGACGTGCCGCTGCTGCCCAGGGCCGTAGCAACATCAAAGAGTTCGATTACATAGGACTGACTGGCAACCGCCTCGAAGCGGTACCAGTCTTGCTCGGCATAGTATGTACTGAAATTGCTGCCACGTGCCTCGATCTGGCTGCTTACGGCATGTTCTGCCCCAACCGATAAACTGTAGCTATTCCAGATCGAGTTGTTCGGTTCAAAGCTGCCGGCATCCCAGTCAACGTCAGGTTCACCATATTTTGGCAGCACGCGCAGACTATAACTGCCACTCGCCGTCCCATCATTTGGCTTCACCTGGATATAATATGTCCCCGATGTGGCGGCCGTCATCTCGGTATAGTGGTGTATGTTACCCGCCGAGACATCCAGATCGTACGTCTGGCATTCGCCCGCTACGACGCTACCCTGGAGATTGTAGATACGCAGGCTCAGACCATAGCGGGTATAGCCATCACAGAATGCACCGCTGCCACCTAGACTGCCGGCGACATTAAAGAGTTCTATCGCATAGGTGCGTCCACTCACGGCCTCAAACCGATACCAATCCGCATCAGGCTGGTAGGTGGCATAGTCCGAATCACGTACCTCAATCTCACTCGTCAACGCATTGGTGTAGCCTGGTGTTATGGCATAGGCATTACTTGTTGTATTATTTGGCTCAAAGGTAGTTGTATCCCAGGCGGCTCCATTCTCGTCGTGTTGCGGCAACAGACGAATGCTATAACTTCCGCTGACATTGCCGTTATTTGGTTGTACCTGGATGTAAAATACTCCTGTAGTTGTAGGAGATATGGTGATGAGATGGTGAGTATTACCCGCCGAACTCGTCAGGCTGTCCGGTTTGCATGCCTGGGTCACCAGGGTGCGTTGCGGATCATAGACCAGCAGACCCACACCGGAGCGGGTATAGCCATTGCAGAATGTGCCACTGCCGCCCAGACTGCCGGCGACATTAAAGAGTTCGATCACATAGGTGCGCCCACTCACCGCATTAAACCGATACCAGTCGCTATCAGGCCGGTGGGTCGCATAGTCGGCATTACGGGCCTCTATCTCGCTAGTGATGGCATTGGTATACCCGGCCTCTAGTTCATAAGCATTGGCCCAGCTATTATTCGGCTCGAGGGTGGTAGTATCCCAGGCCGCGCCGGGTTGGCCATACCGTGGCAAAACGCGCAGGCTGTAGAAGCCCGTAACGGTCGTGTTGTTGGCGAGTATTCTGACCGTAAACGCGCCACTAACGCCGGCCGTGAAGGTAAGCAGGTTGTGAGTATTTCCTCCTCCGATATCCGTCGCATCACATGAACGTCCGGATGCCCCGGGAAGTTGATTGCCTGAAGGGTCGGAGAGGTACATACCTAGTCCAGAGCGCGTATAGCCATAGCAGGCAGTACCACTGGCACCCAGGACGCCGGCTGCATTAAAAACTTCAATCGTATAGCTCTGGCCGGCTACGGCTGTAAAGGAAATATAATCTTCATCGCCCGGAGTATCAATCTGGGCATTGAGTGGGCTGTTGCGCCCGATGCTCGCCAACGCCTGTGCTGTAGCGCGCGTATCGTTCGGCTCGACTTCGTTCACCGGGGTAGCATAAACAATCAGTGGCCGGGCAAGCGGCATGCATGTGATTATGCCCAGGATTAGCATTAACCCCATATGCATGCATAAACGTGAGAGTCTGCGCATCGTTGGAGTTCCTTTCATTGTAGTTAGACCATCTCCGAGTTGCGAATACGCTAAAACGAAATGGATAAAGCTGCTTATGAAGTCAGATCGCTATAGCGAGGGGCGACCGGGCATTTGCCACAGTCGCCCCTCGCTGAACGTGCCTGCGCCGGCCCTACCGCACCACCAGCGGCAGGTAGATCCGCATCTCATCAGTTGCCACTGGACCGGGGCTCGACAGCACCGTGCCCTGCCACTCGTCCGGTACGCTGGTCAGCGGTACGACGGGGACATTCGGGGCTGGTTTGTCTGCCGCCGGACGCACCAGTGCTGTCGGATGAGCGCCGGCCAGTCCGATTCGGGTTGACGGAATATCGACCTTGAGCCGGTAGTCGGATGTCTGGAAGCCGTAGACTTCAACCTGGTACATGCCGGGCACAACCTCATTGCCGGGTATATTCACGGCTTCATCGGCAGTGCCCTCCAAATTGCTGACCCGGGCCGACTGATCCTCCCGCGAGGACCAGACATACAGGTCGGCGTCGCCGCTCAACACATCCATAGCAATGTTCATCTGCTGGGTGTCGGACAGGTTGTAGCGGTAGATGCGGGTCTGGCGGAAGGCAACCTGTTCGGCGGTCGGCGCATAGGAGACCACCTGTTGCGCATTGCCCACCGAGATATTGCCGGCCCGGTCACGGACGCGCACCTGCAGGTAGTGCATGCCCGGTGTGGGGTCGAGTGTCCAGTCATAGGTAGACGGCTTCTGGGTAAAGCGCTGCCAATCCGACACATTGACCGGAACCCACTGCTCGGCACTCAGATCGTAGATAAACTCAACGATCAGAATATCGCTCATTCCACTGCCGTTGTCGGTGGCGTTGATCGTCACGGTGACATCGCGCTCCTGGGTCTCCCCGGTAGAGCCATTGTTGATCGCAATCCCCTGCACTACTGGCGGCGTCTGATCGCCATTCGGCGCAGCCACGGTAATCGTGCGCTTGACGACATTGTTGTTCTCGTTGTCTTCCAGTACGGCGTTATCCGGGTCAATTTCGACGTAAATCTCAAATGTTCCGGTGGTAGGGAAGGTGACCTCCAGTGGCTGAGTCGCCTCGGTATCGTTCGCCGGATCGAGGAAGGGCACACTAGTTTCGCCCAGCACTTCACCGTTAAGGCTATCACGCACAAAACGTACCTTTACATTCTCGAGTACCTGCTTGCCGCCTAACCGATGAACCTGCATGGTCAGTTGCGTAGGTTGACCGGCGCGCGGAACCACCGGATTGACCCAGAGTTCATAACTGTAGCCCAGCAGATCGTTATTGCCGTTGCTGCTCAACACGGTGTACGCTCCGGTGCGCATGCCCTGGCTGCCATTCGGGTTGGTTACGGTCAGATCATAGGCGCCCGGGTCCATGCCGGTCGGTACGACCATCTGCAACTGGTTGCTGTCGATCCGCCGGGTTTCCAGCAGATCCGTACCCAGGCGTGCGCTGATGCCGTCGGCAAAGTTGTTGCCAAACACCCGCACGGTCGTCTCTTCAGTTGCATAGCCCGCTGCTGGAATGACTTCGATAATCTCCGGGGCACTGGACAGCACCGTGAATGCCAGGGTCGCGGTGGCCTGCGTGCCATCCGGGTTGGTGACGACGACATCATACCGTCCGGGTTGGAACCCGGCGGGCACAGTGGCCTGCAGGGCAGTTGCACTCACCGCTGTCACATTTGTCAGGTCAAAGGTCGCCTGTCCCCGCTGAAGGGCGGCCGTGGGTGCCGTTCCGGTGCTAAAGCCGGACCCGACAATCGTCACCTGCGTGTCCGTATCGTTGCGGCCTTCGTGCGGCTCAACCGAGCGTACCGTCAGTGGTTGCGGCGCAACCGGCGGATCGTTCGGGCCGGGTCCGAGATCGCTGCTGCATGTGGTCTGCACCAGGCTTTCACGAATACGGGTCAGTTCCGCGGCATTGCCGACCTGGAAAACATAGTTGTTCGGGTCGGAGACTATGCTCTTCAGTTGATCGACCGATGGATCGCTGCCGATGGCGACGGCGAGGACGATAATGCCGGCGTCATACAGCTCCTCGGCTGCGTCATAGACATCGCCCGGTTGGTTATGTTGACCATCGGTGAACAGGATCACCGCCTGTGGCACGCCAGCACGGGCGTTATCCTGTAACTCGGTGCGTGCCAGGCGCAGACCCTCCTCAATATCCGTATACCCCTTGAGCTGGCGAATGCCGTCAATGGTGTGCTTGAGGGCTGTTGTATCCCCCGAGAGACGCAGATGCCGGGTGCCCCAGTCCTGCGAGGCAAACTGCACCAGGCCAAAGCGGGCATCGTCGGGGCTGATGGTGAAGGCATCAACCAGTTCGCTGGTGAAGCCCATCATCTGGCGGAAGCTGTGGTCGCCAATGCTGCGTGAGCCGTCAAGCACTAGCATTACGTCCAGTGTCTCCGAACAGACATCCACGGGTGGTTCGCTCAGGTTGACCTGAACACTATCCACATCAAGCGCGGCATAGTCGGTATCGTCACTAGCGATCTCGTGGACAATCAGGGTGCTGTGTTCTCCCTCATTCGGTTCACCCTCCAGGGCGATAACGGTAACGGTCTGCGGGGTGTTCCAGTTGCCGGATGTGAATGTCACCGTGGTAGGAGCGGGCGTTACCTGCACATCGGCGTAAGCCACCGTAAGCGTAACCGCGCTGGTCGGTTGCCGTGCCAGGCGCAAACTATAGTCCGCACTCTCGCCCTCTTTGATCGTCAGCGTGGTCGGGTCAACCAGCACCGCTGCCTGGGGAATGACGGTAATCGTAGCGCTGGCCTCCGCCGTGTAGGTTGCCGCGGTCCCGGCCGCGTCACAGCCGTCGGCGCGGGTATAGTTGAACGTTGTGGTAAGACTGGCCGGAAACTGGCCGCTGGCAAAGGTTGGGCGAACCGTGTAGCTGAACTGCTGGTCGTTGGTAATCTCCGCCAGGTTCCAGGTGATCGTACCGGCCTGCGGGTCAACCACCCCGCCGTCACTGACACTGGCACTCAACACCTCAAACCGATCCTTATCGAATGTCTCGACAATGCGTGCATCCTTGCCGATGATCGTCGTGCGCTCGATTTGTCCGGCGATATCCTTATAAATTTGTTCCAGTTCGGCAGTCGTCGGTGACTGATAATACTGCTCGGGTGTAGATGCCATCGCGCGCATCAAGTCTTCATCAATATCCGACCCTAAACCGATGGTATAGAGTGTAATGCCGGCGTCCTTCAAACTGGTTGCGGCATCACGCGCACTGTTGGCGGGAATCGGTGATGTCACCTTATTTTGCCAGGAACTGTAGTAGTCAACGCCATCGGTGCCAATTGTAGGATAGCCATCCGATAGCAGAATTGCCATGCGGGTGTGGGTGGAAGGAGCGGCCTCCAGCGCTGTCTGGCCCTTGACCAGACCCGCATAGATATTTGTACTGCCGCCGAGTGGAATCCTATCAACTGCCTGGCGTGCTGCCGTGAAGTCGGCGCTGAGTGCCAGACGAATCCAGGCGTCATCGCCAGCATCACCATTATTATCTCCACCATAGGAAATAACCGCCACCTGATCGCCCTGACTCAGGTTATCAATAAAACTTTTCGCCGCCTGTTTAGCGGCGGTGAGCTTACCGTTGCGCATACTACCGGACTGGTCAATAATCAGGGCGACACTGACCGGGTTCAATGTGGTTGACTCACAAGGTTGGGCATCAAGTGCCAGATTTACCGTAGCGGTATCCCCCTGCGCCACCGTGGCCGGTGTAGCCGTCTTTCCCAATGCGTTGATGTTTCCACCGGACTGAGCCAGGCTGTGTCCAACACCGAATGTACCGAATGTGGTGCCAAGCACCAGGAGGGTGATCAGAACATGTGTGATACTCTGCTGCAAACGTGTCATATACGCTCTCCTTCTTTGCCTGAAAGACCGATCGTCCTGAGGTATGGTATGGTTTGAAATCACCTCCTTTGCAGGGCCGTACGGATTCGACCGCCGGAGCCAGGTCAATATATGTGAGAGCAATCCTACATTGGTTATGAACTGGTTCTGCAGGATGCGCTCCCAACCGCCTGATGAATGTTGAACCATTAATCCGGATAGGTACCAGACCTGTCAGGTCTCTATCCACTACGACAAACTTTATTGCACACATCTGTAAAATAACTGCGCCTCACGTATGTCCAGTTCCATGCGATTGAGTATCCCGATAATGGTATGCATCACCCCGGCATACCAGCTATCTTCATCAACATAGCCGTCATCGTCGGGGTCGTCATAGGCATACTGCCACTGGATGGCCTGCAACTGGGCGCGGAGGCGCGCGGCATACTGCTCGATCCGCTCATCGGCAATGGGCGGGGTCTGCTCCAGGATGCGCCGGGTGTCACGCCAGGCATGCCGGAACCAGCGATACCCATCGCCTGCGGATCGCTGCGACCACTCATTCGTCCACATCTGGCTTACGGCTGCGGTAAACTGCCGGCGAAGTTGTTCGGCTGCCCCCGGGTCGGGGGTGGGTGTGCTACTCATCGGCTGTAATCCTTTCGCTTGCTCTCCCGAACTTTTTTTTAAGAAATGGTTAAACTACTGCTCCTTCCATGAGTCCAATAAAGCACTCTATAAAGGCCAGCCAAAAAGCGGTCTAAATGTGAACAAAACCAAGTATAGCAAAGTGCAAAGACGAATTTAACTAAAAAAGGGTTAAGTTGCCTTAAAAGTATTGAAATAGGAAAGTTAAAAACGTTTATTTATTTGGTATTTTTTGATATAGAAACAAACTGCTTACATGGCTATTTTGATCAAGATTATGTACAACCTTGATCTCTACATATTGCCCAGGGTATGTTCCAGGTATTGCCCGGAGTCTAGCAACATGTTTCGCTCAAAACTATGAAGCACTCCACACAAGCGGAGAAAGCAGTGAATTTACCGTCTGCAGCCGGCAATGTTTCCAGATAAAAATAGTGAAAGATTTCCGGAATTGTCGATCGTATTGGCCTGAGTCGTGCTACAATATGCCCGGTATGATGAACCGGCAATCATTGCATACGCTATCCTGGGGGCGACAATGGCGGGGCAGGCGGAGGATCGACTGGACGTATTAGCCCGGGTCGGGTTGTTTCGCGCATTTGATCCGGAGCAGTTACGCCAGGTGGCCGCCCGGCTCAAGCAGCAGCAGTATCGCAAGGGCGATATTATCTTCCAGCAGGGCGATCCGGGGCTCTGCCTCTATATCATTGCGCAGGGCCGGGTGCGGGTCTACCTGTCGAGTGCCGATGGCCGTGAGGTGACGATTCGGATCTACGAGACGGGTAGCCATTTTGGGGAGTTCTCCGTGTTCGATGGCGCACCCCGTTCGGCGAGTGCCGCCGCCCTGAGCAACGTGTCCACGTTTGTGCTCTACCGCGATGATTTCCTCGATCTGCTACGCACCAACTTCGACCTGGTAGAGCGGGTGTTGACCTTCCTGACTGAGCGTTTGCGCTACACCACCACCTACTCGGAGCATCTGGCCTTCCTGAGTGCCCCCGCGCGCGTGGCGGCGCAACTGCTCCAGCTTGCCAATCCTGATGCCCAACCGGAGCCACTACGCCTGAAGGTGACGCAACATGATCTGGCAGCGCTGGCCTGCACCTCGCGTGAGTCGGTCAACTATGCCCTGCGTGACTTTGCCGAGCGCGGCATAATCCGGATTGAACGTGGCGCGGTGGTCATCCTTGATCCGGCGGCGCTGAAAGATGCGATCAGTTAATACCAGTTTGCCGGCAAACCAGCAATGCGCCGAAATGGGGGCACGAAGCGCAGCGCAGCTCATGCCCGTTCAACATTTCTGCGTCCTCTGTGGCTATGACAACAAATCGGTTAATATTCGGTAAAACTGCGGGTTTCCTCGATCATTATTTTATCTCCCTGTCCATTCATAAAAAATTCAGATCGGCAGCGTACTATCGGCCTGTGAAGAGAGTTGCGGCGTTGTCCAGTTGCTGCTGAATGCGTATGTTCGTTCACACGGATTTTTTCTGTGAACTACTTCATAGACCCGATCAGTGCGCCGGTAGTAAACTACAGCGTGTACCCATAGGAAAACCAGCCGATTACCGGGTGAACATTGCTGCTGTCTTCCATTTCCAGCCCGGCAAACCCTCAGGCAAGAGATGTGTATACAGGGAGGAAGACCATGCATATCCGTCTTCAGCAGCAGCACGCGTGCGGCACGCAATGTATCAGCCGATGGTTCTGGTTTGTACCACTCCTGGCCCTCCTGCTTGGCCTGGGCATACTTGTGATAGTCCCCCCCGATGTTCAGGCCGATGATCCCGCATTTTTTCTCCGGCGCGCCTTTGGACCAACTGCCGATTCAACGGAGGCGGTGGCGCTGGGGGATGTCGATGGTGATGGCCACCTTGATCTGGTAGTCGGCAATGGAATTGGCCTGCCCGGTCTGGTCTATCTCAATGACAGCCGGGGCAATTTCTACAACGGCCCGGTCGATTGTGCGACCCCGCCTGCCGGTGTGCGCTGTCTGGGTGACGCATCCCGCAACCTTACCGCCGTAGCGCTGGGTGACATCGACGGTGATGCCGATCTGGATATTGTTACGGGTTATGCCAATGCCGGTAACGCCAGCATCATCTACCTGAATGACGGCACCGGGCAATTTCACTCCGGCCCGGTTGCATGCGGGACAACGCCCGACGTTCGCTGCTTTGGCGATGATCGTGGCGGGATCGTCGAGGTATATGCCGTTGCCCTGGGCGACCTGGACGGTCGGGATGGCCTGGATATTGCGCTTGGTCTCAACGGTGGCCAGAATGCCGTGTTTTTCAACGATGGTGACGGCGGTTTCTTTAATGGAACGCTCAACTGCAACAATCAGTCATCACAGGTGCAATGTTTTGGTGTCGGATACGATAGCACCTGGAGCCTGGCCCTGGGCGACCTGGATGGGCAGAATGGCCTGGACATCGTGGTGGGCAACCATGAATCGGCAAATCTGGTCTTCTTCAACGATGGAACCGGCACATTCGCCAATGGGCCGTTGACCTGTGGGGCCACCGCGAATGTCGCCTGCCTCGGCGTGGCCGCCGACAAGACCAGCGGCATCGCACTTGGCGATATCGACGGCGACCAGGATCTCGACATCCTGGCGAGCAATACGGAAGCGCAGAATACGCTCTACCGAAATGCCGGTAACGGCACCTTCGCTACCGACGAGCGCTTTGGCAATGCCACTGATCCCAGCCTCAGCCTGGCTCCGGCCGACCTGGATAGCGATGGCGATCTGGATGTAATTGTCGGCAATCAAGACCGGCAGAGTGTGGTCTACCTGAACGATGGAACGGGCGATCTGGGGGCCGCGCAGACCTTTGGCTCCGGTACGGGCATGCCCAGCAGCGTGACAGCCGGCGACCTGGACAGCGATGGCGACCTGGATGTGATCGTCGGCAACCGCAGCCTGCAGAACGAGATCTATGTGAACAACGGCGCGGGGAGCTTTGCCGCTAGCGCTACCCGGCCATTTGGCGGCGCGTCCGACCGGAATGTCAGCATTGCTACCGGCGACATGAACGACGATGGCTACCTTGATCTGGTTGTCGGCAAGCTGTTCCAGCAGCACGCGCTCTACCTGAATGATGGGGCCGGCGCATTCACATCGGCGAGCTTTGGCAACCCGGCGGAGGCTTACCAGGATCTCGCCGTTGCTGATATCGACGGTGACGACGATCTGGATATTGTTGTCGCCGCCAATGGTGGCCAGAATGCCGTCTTCTTGAATGACGGCACGGGCAGCTTCCATACGGGCGGGTTTGTCTGCGGCGTGACGGCCGGGGTGCATTGCTTTGGTACCGGCGCTGATGCCACTGCGAGTGTTGTGCCGGTCGATCTGAATGGCGATGAACATCTGGATATCGTCGTCGGCAATGCGGCCGACCAGCAGAATGTGGTCTATCTGAACGACGGCAGCGGCCGCTTCGACACTGGTCCGGTGGTATGTGCCGACTCGCCGGATGCGCCGGTACGCTGCCTGGGTACGGGGGATGATACAACCCGCAGCATTGCCGTCGGTGACATTGACCGGGACAGCGACCCGGATCTGCTTGTCGGCAATGAGCAGCAGCCCAACACGCTCTATCTAAATGACGGCGCGGCGAATTTTACAGCAGCCGTCACGGTTGGTAGCGGATTAGAGCGCACACAGCAGGTGGCCCTGAGCGATCTCGATGGTGACGGCAGCCTGGATATTATCGTCGGCAACAGCCAGGAGCAGAACGCGGTCTATCTGAATGATGGCGCGGGGAATTTTGCCGCCGGGCCGGTCATCTGTGGCGAACGCGATGAGGTGAAATGCTTCGGCAGCGGGTTGGATACCACCCGGTCGCTGGTGCTGGCCGATATCGATGGCGATGGCGATAATGATATTGTCACCGGCAACAGCGCCGATCAGAGTGCGGTCTACCTGAATGATGGGCGGGGCAATTTCCCCTTCCGGCGCAGCTTTGGCACAGACGATGATCCTACGGCAGCGCTGACGGTGGCCGACCTGGACTATGATGGCGATCTGGATCTGGTAGTCGGGATGGACGACGCGCAGAGCCGGGTCTACCGGAATGGGCTGACCGGACCGGCACGCCTGGCCCTGCCGCAGGCGGTGGTTCTCGTCAGTCGGCCCGGCAGCACACCGGACGCGGAGGGGTTTGCTACGCCGCGCATCCTGTCGGAGCAGGTGATCCCGATCCGCTATGACCTGGATGCCCCCGTGGGGATGCTGCGCGCCTTCTACTCACCCGACGGCGGCGGGCGCTGGCTAGCGGCCAACACTCCCGATGGTACCAACCTGGTTCGCAACCCCCAACCGGATGGCGATGGCCGCTACACCTTCGCCTGGGATACCTTTGCCAGTGGCTTCTTCGGCCAGTCGGACAATGTAGTGTTCCGGCTCGAAGCCTATCCCGTCGCGCAGATCAGCTCTGTCGGTCTGCCTGGTCCGTTCCAGCGGCCCTACCTGGCGGCGCAAACCTTCCCCTTCCGGGTGCGCGGCACGCAGGTGCAGGTTGTCTGCGAGGGCTGTGACGGGGCGGGCACAACCGCCGCCGCCGATGCGCTGGTCTACCGGCTACCGGCCGGCGAGGTACGCGGGGCCCAGCCGATTGCGGCCGGCAACCAGGCGGGCGAAGTGCCTTTCCGCACCGATCCGCAGGGTTTCTTGCAGGGACGCGGTGAACTGGCGGTGAACGATCACCTGGTTGCGCTGGCCCCAATCAGCGCAACCGAAACCTATACGCTCTACTACACCAATGCCACGCCAACGGTGGAGAGTCTGGACGCTGCCACGGTCACGCAGGCGGGGGTTCAGCAGTTGACCGTTTCGTCTGAGAACCCGCTTGTTCGCTTCAACCTGGAGGTTTCACTGGAGTGGGACGCGCGCAGTGATGCGCAATATCTGGCCCGCCTCCGCGAGGACTTCCGGCGCACGGGTGCGATCCTGTTTGACTGGACCGATGGGCAGGCCGCGCTCGGCGATATCACCATCTACCACGACCGGGAGCGCTGGAATGATGCCCACATTCGGGTGTATGCGACAAACCGCCTGCGACCCAATGCCAACCAGGGCGGAATTATCACCACCCCGCTCAGTGAGACGGTGATGCTGAACGATGACGACAGGACGATTACCTATGATCCGGGCCAGGTGCGTATGGGCGCGGTCTGGAATCGCTACGGCGAGTCGAGCGGCACCATTGGCGAAGACTGGCCGCGCACACTGGCGCATGAACTGGGCCACTATGCGCTCTTCCTGGACGACAACTATATCGGGCTGGAGGGCGATCTGCTCGTTCCGGTACGCGACTGCCCGGGCGCAATGTCCGATCCCTATATCGAAAACTATAGTGAGTTCCATCCCACCGCCGACTGGCTGCCGGGCTGTGCGCAAACATTATCCAACCAGAACAGCGGGCGCTCCGACTGGGCAACGATTACCGCCTTCTACTCCGACCTGGATGCGCCGGCGGAATTTAATGCCAACCCTGGCCCGGCCATCCTGCCGCTGGAGTTGACCCGCACGCGCTTTGTCGCACCCGGCACACCGGACGACGCGCCGGAGACGCTGGAGGTGCCGATTATCTACCTGACCGACGATAGCGGGGGCGCGGTGCAACCCGAGCCGGACGGTCGCGCCTTCCTCTTCCAGCAGGACAAGGGGCGGCTGCTGGACCTGGGGCGCACCGTGCTTGACCGGGTGGATGCGCGTGGGGCGCGTGCCGGCGACCGGCTGTGCGTCTACAACCTGGAGCAGAACCGCCTGGGCTGCGAGGAACTGCGCCCGACCGACCAGCAGTTGCAGTTGACCACGCTGCAACAACCCTGGCAGCCGGAACTGGTGATTACGCCAGTGACCTCGCGCACCGTTACGGTTGCGGTACGCGAAGTAGCGGCCGGCCTGACCTTGCGGGCGCAGATCTACCCGCTGGACTACCCGGCCCTGGAGCCGATTACCCTGACCGAGAATGGCAACCAGTACACCGGTACCTTTGAACTGGCTGAGCCGGCCTTTACCGGCTATGTGCATGTCTGGGTTGCAGAAGCGGAGCCACGCCGCGAGGTGGTGGGGGATTATTCAATTGGGGGGAATCCTGGTTCGAGTAGGAATCGGCATATTCCACGCAATAATCCTGGATCAAGCAGGAACCGGCATGTTCCAGTGCTCTCCGGCGATGGGCAGGCCATTCTCTACACCCTCGAAAACAATTTTGCCGTGGGTGAGTTCTATGCCCTGCAATCGACCCGGGTGATCGACCCGCTGCCCTGGGCCAATGTGGTCGGGCAGGCCTATCGCCTGACGGCTACCCCCAATGCGCCGCAGTTAGCAGGCAATGCCTCGATCAGCATCGGCTACCTGACCGACGAGGTCGTACCGGGTGAGGAGCAGTGGATCAGGGTCTATTACCGGCAGGATGCCGGCTGGCGGCAGCTTGAAACCACACTGGACACCGAGTTAAATATGGCCGCTGCGCCCACCCAGGGACCGGGGGTGTATGCGCTGATGTCCACGATTGAGTTTCCGCTGGAAAAGGCCGGCTGGAACCCGCTGCCCTATCCCGTCCAGGAAGAAGCGCCGCGCCCGCTACCTGCTGCGCTCCGGTCGATTGAAGATCGCTATACCACGGTCTATGGTTACTATCCCACGGAGACGCAACCCTGGCGGCTCTATGACGCTGATGCGCCGGCGTGGCTGAACAATAGTGCGGAGTTTGGGCTTACAACCCTGGAGTTTGGGCGCGGCTACTGGATCAGGGTAACGGAGCCGCTCACGGTCTCGTTCCAGGGGGGCCAGACCCGAGGCGTAACCCGCGACGAGCCTGGTCTAACAGAGGTGGGTATTCCCTATCCGCCGGCAACCTACTATGCGGAACTACAACCCGATGGGAGCTTTGTTCCTCAGAGCGGCATGCTGGTCACCACCCGGATTGGCGACACCGTTTGTGGGGAGAGCACAGTCCAGGAGGTTGACGGCAAACTGGTCTTTGTGCTGCATGTAGCCAGCGCGGTTGAAGGCGAGGCAGAATGCGGCCTGCCCGAACGCCGGATGCGCATCGCGGTTGGTTCGTCGGTCCTCTGGGAGGGGGTTACCTGGGATAATGACCGGCCAGGCGTGCTGCCCTGGCCTGTTAATACCCCCGATCCCGTCATCTACCTGCCGCTGGTGCAGCGATAGGCGGTGTTGATCCGAACGGTAGGGACGCGCTTGTGCGCGTCCGCCGCCTGGCGGGAACAGCCCGGTAGTACCTCCTGGCACGGGCGCTGGTGCATCGAATGCACCCTACGGCTGTAGGTTCGCCAGGATGCATGGTAGGCACTTCCTGGCACGGGCGCTGGTGCATCGAATGCACCCTACTGGAGTCTGGCACGGACACTGGTGCATCGAATGCACCCTACACCCTACTGGAGTCCCGGCTTTAGCCGGTGGGATGCCGGCCGGGGCCGCGGCCTACTGCTGGACAAGCTTGCACCGGCTGAAGAACTGGAGTCTGGCACGGGCGCTGGTGCATCGAATGCACCCTACACCCTACTGGAGTCCCGGCTTTAGCCCGTGGGATGCCGGCCGGGGCCGCAACATCCTGACGGGAACGCCTGATCCGGCTGAAGCCGGGACTCCCAATCAGTAATGTCCGGGTTAAACATTCACATTTCATAAGGCGGCACGATGAACGATTTTCCATCTACCGATGTTGACGGAGTGTTTCGTCGATCCAGAGTATCTGCAAAAGAGGACATTGTTTTATGAACAAAACCAACCGACATCTCCCCGACACCCTGACACAGAGTAGCAATCAACGCCTGGTCCTGCTGGTTCTGCTGGGGTTGCTTTTCAGTCTGCTGCCACTGTCGGCGGCACCGGTGCTGGCGGGGACCAGCATCACCGTGACCACCTTTCAGGATGAACTGAACAGCGATGGTGACTGCTCCCTGCGCGAGGCAGTTCAGGCCGCTAATACCAACCAGGCGGTCGATGCCTGCCCGGCGGGCACAACCGGGCAGGATATCATCACCCTGGACAGCGGTACCTACACTCTGAGCATATCCGGCAAAAATGAAAATAACAACCGGACGGGTGATCTGGATATTGGTGCCGACCTCAAACTTGTGGGGCAGGGGGCCACAAACACCGTTATTGATGCCGGCCAGATTGACCGGATCATGGATATTATGGACAATCTCCCGCTTGATGTTGATGTAGAGATCACAGGTATTACCATCCAGAATGGTCGTAATCCAGGTAATATTCTGTTTAGCTCCTATGATGAACTGCTCGGTGGTGCCATCCGTAACTCTGGTCGGCTGATTCTGCGCGATAGCGTCGTGCGACAAAACACCGCCACCTTCGATGGGGGTGGGATTGCCGATGTTGGTATTACTCAGCTTATCAATAGTACGGTCACGGAGAATCAAACAATCTTTGGTGTGGGTGGTGGGATTGTTACCGGCGTTGGCGGTAAGGTAATCCTGCAAGATAGCACGGTCAGCAATAACAGCGGTGGCGGTATTATGGTTGGACAGGGCACACTTGAGTTGTACAACAGTCAGGTGAGCGGGAATGATGCCCCGCTTGGCCTTGCCTGGGGTGACACAGGTTATGCGCCGCCTGGCGCGGCGGGGGGCATTGGCAACTTTGAAGGTCAGGTCAGGCTGGTCGAGAGTGAAGTGACCAACAATAGCGCAGCCCGGTTTGGCGGCGGCATCTGGAGTGGTGCCGAAGAGGGTAGCAGCACGCTCAGCATTACCGACAGCGTTATCAGCAATAACCAGGCCGGGGAAGATGGCGGCGGAATCTATCACTACACCAACGGTACCATGACCATCCAGAACAGCACGGTTAGTAACAATATTGCCGACGCCAATAGTGGCGGCATTGTCAATGTCAGCACCGCGATTATTATGGAGACAACCATTGCCGATAATCAGTCGAAAGGCCGGATTGCCGGCGGGATTGGCAATGTGGGAACAATGGAGATCAGTGCCAGTACCATTCGTGACAATACCGCCTTTAATGCCGGCGGCATCCACAATGACCCGGATGGTGTGCTGACTATAACCGATACCACCATCCAGGGCAACACGTCAACGCTGGCGGGCGGCGGGGTGCGCAACGACGGTGAGATGACCATTACACGCAGCCGCATCGATGGCAACGTTGTCACCAGGCCGGATGAAGATGCGGCCAAAGGTGGTGGGGTCTTTAACCTGGGGCAACTGGAGATTGGTGACAATACCCGGATTAGCAACAACAGTGCCGGTACAGCCGGGGGCGGGATTGCCAACACCATCACGGGCACGCTCACCCTGCGCAACACGCGTGTGCAGACCAACACGGCCCGGCTCTGGGGCGGCGGGATTGCGAACGAGGGCGCGATGACCATCGCCAATGTTACGGTGGAGGCAAATAGTAGTGCGGACGGCACGGGTGGCGGGGTGGTCAACGGGATCGAGGAGGATAGCGCCACGCTCACACTGACGGACAGCACAATCCGTGGCAATAGCGCCCGGGTCATCGGGGGTATTTCCAACCTGGCCACCCTGTCTATGACCAACACGCAGGTGCTCGACAACAGGGCGCAGGAGACCGTCGGCGGGATTGGCAACTCGGGAACGATGCTGGTAACAGCGAGTACCATCCGTAACAACCGCGCCGCAGCCCGGTATGCCGGGGGGCTCTTCAACGGCGGCAACCTGACCCTGCGCAATAGCCGCATTGCCGATAACTGGGCAGGCACAAATGGCGGCGGTATTCAGAACGGTGGCGGCGGTGATGGGGGCGAAAGCGGTACCCTGACGCTGCGCGACACGACCCTGCAGGGCAACCAGGCCGACGCCGACGGCGGCGCGATCTTCAATACCGGGGCCGGCAGTCGCCTGCTCCTGCAGAACAGCTCACTGCTGGAGAATAGTGCCGGGAACAGCGGCGGTGGTATCAGCAGCAATGCCGCTGCCGAACTGGTCAACAGCACCATCAGCGTGAACAATGGCCAGTTGGCCGGGGGTGGGATCTTTGTCAACGCGAGCGGCACGCTGACCGGCACCAACCTCACGATCAGCCACAACGGCACGACCGCTCCGGGTGGCGTCGGCGGCGGTATATTCAACAACGGTGAGGTCGAACTCCGGAATAGCATCGTTGCCGACAGCAGCGCCGGTGGCGACTGCGGCGGTAGCAACCCGGTGACATCGCTGGGGCATAACCTGGCCGGTGATAACACCTGTGGCTTCTCCGCGACCGGCGACCTGGTTGCCACCGATCCACGCCTCGGCCCGCCGGCGGACAATGGCGGCGCTACCCTGACCCGGTCCCTGCCGGCGGATAGCCCCGCCATTGACGCAGGCGACAGCCGCACCTGCCCGGCTACCGATCAGCGGGGTGCGCCCCGTCCCGCAGATGGCGACGGGGATGGCCGGGCCGTCTGTGACATCGGCGCATACGAGGCCGGGGCCATGGTCCCCACCCCAACCCCGACCGCGACGCCAACTGCAACGGGTACACCGACCACAACGCGTACACCGACAGAAACGACGATACCAGAAGAAACGCCCTCACCTACGCAAACGCCGGCACGAGGACCAGAAAAAGAGCGCATCTACCTGCCGCTGCTGCTGCGCTAACCTGGTCGCATAGAAAGAACAAACACACACAGAACAAAGCACAAAAATTGTCCTCAAGAGAGGTATGCTGGACACGCTTTGTTCTGTGTAGCTTTCAGGTTTCTCAATTAAAGCGAGCTATACCCGGCAGTCTCGGTCTATGAACTCTGAGGTATCGGGCAAAACTGGCGATATGTGCTTGAGACACGTTGTAGTGCTGCCTTCAGGCGGTTTCCGTCCGGCACAACCGCCTGATGAAGTTTGAAAAGATAGTCCGGATATGTGACTCACTGGAGTCCCGGCTTCAGCCGGTGGAATGCCTGCCGGGACAGTGGCATACTGCCGGGCAAGCCTGGACCGGCTAAAGCCGGGACTTCGGTCTAGTAATCCGGATATCACCACCACCCTGCCGGAGGCGATATCCCGCACCAAACGCGGGATCATCTGGTCCATGTCAGCATTGGCCGTTTCGCGGGTTTCGCGCATGTCGTGTTGTTCGTGGTCCAAACTCTCACCGCGTAACTCCCATCACGGAGCGGCAATCTGCTCCCCCGACGCTGCCGCCCACGCCTCCAACAACGTCCGATGCACAGCCACATGCCCCAGGTACGACTGCCGCAACCCCGCGTCGGTAATCGTCGCGGCGCGCTCGTGCAGGAGTGTGACGGCCGTCTGCAAGACCGTCCTGGCGCGCGGGTCTGCACATGCCTGTAGCACCTGGTAAGCGGTCAGGTAGACCCGGAGCGGCTCATCCGTCCCCACCAGTGCCGGGTTCTGCTGGAGATATTCCAGGATGACCTCTGCTTCCGCCAGCGCCAGCGCCAGGTTGTCCTGTGCCAGGTGAATACGGGCAAGCCCGGCGTGCGCCTCTGTTGCCCGGTTGTCCATGCCAATCTCCTGCCAGATAGCCAGCGATTGCTGGTACGCAGCAAGCGCCTCTTCTAGTTGCCCCAATCCGGCCAGCGCATGCCCAATAAAAAGCCAGGCATCGCCTTCGCGTGACCGTTCACCCTGCTCCGTTGCCATCTGGAGTACCCGACGGCTATATATGAGTGCGACCTCATCATCATGTTGCAGATGGTGTAATAAACCAAGTCCAGAGAGCACCCATCCTTCCTCTTGTCGCGCACCAACTGTCTGACACATAGTTAATCCCTGTGCAAAAACCTCTCCTGCCCGAGTGTACTCTCCCTGGTCAAGCAAGACCCAGCCGAAAGCGCTTAAAAACCAGCCCTCGGTTCTCGAGTCTCCGATAGTACGGCTAATTTCCAGTCCCTGAGTGTATGCATCTGTGGCACATCCATAATCACACATCTCGCGGTGTAATTGCCCTATGTTACCCAGCGCTAAACATAAATCCCGCTGGGCACCGATCATCTGAAAAAGATGTAATGCCTGTTCATGATATTTAATGCCGGTTTCACGGTCTCCCTGTTCACACACATCTGTTCCAAGCGAGTCTAACACAGCGGCTTCCCCTAAATAATTTCCCAGCCTCCGGTAAATGACCAGTGCCTCTTCATCACACTGGCGGGCCACAGCATAGTCATCCAGAAAAAATGCTACCGCACCAAGCTGGTGCAGGCTCTCTGCTTCCAGTTCCGGCAGCGCATGCTGTCGTGCCAACGCTAGCGCCGCTTCCAACTGCTGCCGGGCCGCCGGGTAGTCCGCCATGTAGCGCAGCGCCATGCCCCAGCGGAGATAGGCTGTTGCGACCAGGCGTGGATCGGGGGCCGCCTGCTGCAGCGCCACCGCCCGCTGCGCCGCTTCTATCGCCGCCGGGTAGTCACTGGTGACGATATAGTAGTTAGCCCAGCGCAGGGCCACCTCAGTTTGCCAGGCGCGGTTGTCCAGGTAGGTTGCCAGCGTGCCCAGGATATGCAGGTCGCGCGCCTGCGCTTCACGCTCGCCAATCCGGTCATACACCTGCTCGCGTGCCAGCCGCAGCGCATAGTGCCCGGCCGTATCGTCCGGCGGCGTCAACTCCAGAGCGCGGGTCAGGTATTGAATCGCTTCAGCGTTGGCATAGCGTGCCGCCGCCTGCTCCCCGGCCAGCCAGGCATACTGCCGCTCCTTCGCGTCATCCTCGGCATGCCGGTAGTGATAGGCCAGCAGTTCATAGTAGGGACTGAGGGCGGAAGACTGCGGCTCCTCTGCGCCATACGCCCGCGCGGCGGCGAAGCGGGTTTCGTACCACTTGGCGACGGCGCGGTGCAGGGTGCGGCGCTGCGCAAACAGCAGCGCCTGGTAGGTCGCCTCCTGGGTAATTACATGCTTAAACATATGCGCCAGGTCGGGGGCCGGATGGTGCAGCAGCGTGATCTCGCGGTTGACCAGATCATCCAGGTAGCGCTGCAACTGTTTATCGTCCAGCGGGCGATGCTCCTGCAGCAAGTCGCGCAAGAGCAGGTAGCCAAAGATGCGCCCGATCACCGCCGCCACCTTGAGCGTGATCTGCTGGTCGGCGGGCAGGCGGTCAAGCCGTGCCAGCACCAGTTGCTGCACGCTGGTGGGTAGTTCTTGCAGCGCCTGCCCCGGATCGCCATGGAAACTACAGCGCAGGCCGTAGGGTGCCGTCGGATCGGGCACAACATCAATGCTGCCCTGTTCGCGCAGGGCGGCGATCAGCTCCTCGGCAAAGAAGGGGTTGCCCCCGGCGTGCTGATGCACCAGGTCGGCCAGCTCCGGCGGAATGCCGGCCGCATCCAGGTTGAGCCGGGCGGTCAGCAGTTGCAGCGTCTCCTCCGGCTGGAGTGCGGCCAATCGCAGGACGGTCGTCTTCTCCAGTGTACGCAGGGTCGTGGCATGGTTGCGCGCCAGCGGTTGCTCATCCAGCGGGCGGGTCACCAGCAGCAGCAGCAGCGGCATCTCGGATACCAGGAACTGGCGCGCCAATTGTACCACCAGTTCCCACGAGAGACTGTCGAGCCAGTGGGCATCCTCCAGCACCAGAATGAGCGGGCGGGCGTTGGCCCGGTTGCGCAGCAGCGCCTGCAAGAGCAGCAGCAGGTTCTGCTGGCGCAACGCCGGGTCCAGCGAGTTGGTCAGCGCGTTCGGCGGAAACTCCAGCGGGAGCAGGTCGTTGAGCAGCGGCAGGCGTTCGCTATGGTCCGGGGCAACCTGCTGAACGATCCGCCGTACCTGCTCCTGTTGCGTAGCCCGATCCGGCAGGGTGTCCAGCTCAAAGTAGCGGGTAAAGATATCGCGCCAGGCGCGGTAGGCGGTCTGCTGCTCAATGCTATTCCCCTCGCCAATCAGCCCGGTCAGGTTGCGCGCCCGCGCCAGCCGCACCAGTTCACGCATCAGGCGGGACTTGCCAATCCCGGCTTCACCCTCGATAATCAATACATGCCCGGTTCCCGCCGCAAGCTGATCAAGCAGTTTGCCGATCTGCGCAACCTCGGCCTGGCGGCCCGCCAGCGTCGTGGCCGGCGTGCTCCCCTGGAAGAGGTCTGCCTGGCTCTGCGCGCCATGATTGCGCAGCGGGCGAAAGATCGGCACCGGCGTGCTCTTGCCCTTGAGCAGTACCGGCTCCAGCGTCTCGAACAGCACCTGGCTACGGCTCTGCTGATAGGTCGCCGTGTCACAGAGGATGCCACCACTGGTCGCCTTGCTCATCAGGCGCGCGGCCAGGTTGACCGTATCCCCCATCACCGTGTACTCGCGGCGGGTGGGGCTACCGACTGGCCCGGCAAAGACGCGCCCGGTGGTGATCCCGATGGCAAACTTCAGCCCCAGGCTGCGCAGGCTTCCCACCCCGGTCTGCGCCTGCAAATCAAGCGCACAACGCACCGCACGCGGGGCGTCATCCTCGTGGGCAAATGGCGGCGCGCCAAACAGGATCAGCAGGGTTGTGCCCTTATCATCCACGGCCACACGGGCGATTATGCCCTCGTAGCGGTAGACGGTCGTCTGTACCGCGCGCAGCAGCGTCTGCAGTCGCGCCGGCACCGCCGGAGCCGCGTAGTCCAGCCCGGCCACCTTGAGAAAGATCACGCTCATCGGGCGGAGCGCCCCCAGCCAGGTATGGCTCTCGGCCTGGAGCGCGGCCTGCACCGTGCGCGGCGTATAGCAGCGCAGCACCGGCGCAATCTGCATCAGGTCGGGTACCAGTATATCGGTCTGGGCCGGGAGTGGACGCGGGCGGGGGGCCGGTGGGCGGTCCAGCAGTGCCTGCGCCGCCGGACTGAGCACGATATCACCCGGTTTAGCCTGCTTCTCAGCCTCGGCCACCTGCTGGAGTGGATCACCCGCGATCACATACTCCCAGCGGTCAGCGATCCCGCCGATATTGAAGGACAGCACCTCGCCCGCGCCGATAGCGATCTTCATACTCAGGGCGACCGGGCCGGCACTGCTTGTCAGGGTGTGAAACGCGGCCATGGCCTCCTGCAGGGCGTTGGCGGCATACTGTGCCCGCCGCACCGCGACATCCAGCGGCTCCTCCCGTGTGGTGAAGAGCACAAACAGCGCGTCACCCCCAAACTTGATCACATCGCCCTGCACAATCGTCAGCAGCGTGATCATCCGCTCAAAATAGCCGTTCATCAGCGCGGTCAGCTCTTCCGCGCCGCGCGAACCCTGCCGGGAGAGGCGCTCGGTCAGCGGCGTAAAGCCGGAGACATCGGCGAAGAGGACGGCCGCCGGGAATGCAGCCGTGTGCGGCGCGGTTGGTATGTGGGGATGAGCATGGATATGCTGCAACAGCGGACGCGGAATATAGGGCAGCAGGATATGCTGCAGGTCAATCATCGGTACTGCTCCATTGCTATGCAAGCGCACCAGCAGCGGTTCCGTGATACGCGACACGGGATACGGGATACGGGATACGGGATACAGACTACGAGATACGGGATACAGACTACAGACTACGGATTACGGACTACAGACCACGGCGTTATAGTACCACAATAGTGGGGAAGTTTATAGTTACAATGCGATCATCAGATGGGGAAGTAGAGATGAGCAGGGCCTCACATTGATGCCCGCAGCAGACGGAGCGCAATGATATTGAACTGCTTGCCCGCGTCACGGAGCCGGCGGGCCGCCGGGGTGAAGTAGCAGTGCTGACGTAAAAAGAGGATCTGCCGTTCATACCAGTCGTTGGGACTGCATACGGTGCCATAGGCCGCCAGTTCCGCCCGCAGAGCCTGGCTGCGGCAGAAGAAATCGGCACGTCCCAGGTTATCAAGATCCGCATCGGCCAGCATCTGTTCGAGGAGGGTCTGGGGTGATTGGGGGAGCCGTGTTGCCATGATCATCCCGCTGATGAGCGCAAGTTGGGCCGGGTTGTAGCCAAAACTGGGCAGAATGTCCCGGGCAATCTGGACGCTGACCATTTCGTGCGCTTCGCGCTGGATTACAAAGCCGATATCGTGGTAGCAGGCGGCAGTCTGGAGCAGCAGCCGATCTTCGCCGGTAATCCCGATACTATCGGCCAGTCGCGTGACAGCCGGGAACACATCGTCGCGCGTATGAGCGAGCGAGTGGTAGCTCAGTTGGGGGGGTAACTCGCGTTCGAGGCACATAAACGCGTACGCCTGCGCACCCGCGAGGTCAGGGTCATTGCTCAAACCAGCCTCCCTGGAGTTGTTCCGTTTTCAGCGATTGCTTGAGAGATGAGTCTATCACAAAAGCTCCGTCTGGACTATGAACTACTTCACATTCATGCGGCGTATGCCCCACTTGCCTTGAACTAATCGCAATGCTACAATAGATTCCATATTTTCGATCAGGTCTGGGAAGTGTGCAAGACCGGACAGACAGCGTAGCGAGCATAATCCGGGTACCGGCTGGTAGTACATCAGCCGCGCTCTGTTCTTTTGTTCTCCCTGGTTGCACTTCCCTATAATCATTACACGGCTTATGTAGTCGTTGACCCGACTGGAGACTCCGCCTCCGGCAGGGCGGAAGGAACTATCTTTTTTCACAAACATTTTGTACACAGTACAAAATGTTTGTGAAAAAAGAACAAAATGTACCATACTGCCGCAGGCGAAGACGGCCTTTGTGGGAGTACATGTCTGCTTTGTACGCCCGCCGCGTAATTCGTGTAATCGTTAAAGGAGACGATCATAAAAGACCGTTATCACGCAGATGGCAATAATCTGCATGGAACTGAAGCTCCGCGCAAGCGCGCGTTCCTGGTCGGAGCCGAAGTTGCTGCTGCCCCCAACCCCTGGCCGGCCGAAGACTCGCTCCGTGAACTGGCGCTCCTGGCGGACACTGCCGGGTTAGAGGCGGTCGGTAGCCTCTATCAAAAGTTGTCCAACCCCTCGCCGAAATATTTTATTGGTCCGGGTAAGGTGCAGGAGGTGGCTGCATGCATCAGCCAGCTTGACTGCGACCTGGTGATCTTCGATGATGAACTGACGCCCGGCCAGACGCGCAACCTGGAGAAAGAACTGAATATCGGCGTGCTGGACCGCACCGCGCTTATCCTGGATATTTTCGCCCAGCATGCGCATACCCACGAGGGCCGGCTGCAGGTAGAACTGGCGCAGTATGAGTATCTGCTGCCCCGCTTGCGCCGCCAGTGGACCCACCTGGAACGCCAGGCCGGTGGTGGTGGGATGTCCGCCGGGGGTGTGGTTGGTCTGCGGGGGCCGGGTGAGACGCAGCTTGAGCTAGACCGACGGTTGATCAACCAGCGGATTGCCTGGCTCAAGGGGCAACTGGCCGATGTGCATCGCCATCGGGAACTCTATCGCAAGCGCCGCCGCCAGAGCGGAGTGCCGATTGTCGCCCTGGTTGGATACACAAATGCGGGTAAGTCTACGCTGATCAATGCGCTGACGGATGCGGATGTCCATACCGAAGACCGGCTCTTTGCCACGCTTGACCCGACGACACGCCAACTGACGCTGCCGGGCAGCCGGCACGTATTGTTAACCGATACTGTCGGCTTTATTCAGAAGCTGCCGACGCAACTGGTGGCCGCGTTCCGCGCAACCCTGGAGGAGATCAGCGAGGCGGATCTGCTGCTCCATGTTCTGGATATTACGCATCCGAATGCCCAGGAGCAGGCCCAGTCGGTTGAGGCGACGCTCCAGGAATTGGAAGTAGCGGATAAGCCGGTCCTGACGGTGCTGAACAAGGTTGACCAGATGCCCGGCATTGACGAGGCCGAGGTTGAGCTGCTGGCGGGCGAACTGGGGCTGCCGGAAGATTATATTGCCGTCTCTGCGCAGCGCGGCTGGGGCCTTGCTACCCTCTGCAATCATATCGAGCAGGAACTTGCCCGGACGATGGTTGCGCTAGATGCGATGATTCCCTATCAGCGCAATGATCTGGTGGCGCTCTGGCATGAGCGAGGGGTGGTGGAATGCCAGGAATTTAAAGCCGAAGGAACGTATATCCAGGGGCGGGTGCCGGGGGCACTTGTCCGGCAGTTTGCCGGGTTTACGACAACACCCGTGGGCTGATGTATTTTGGGATCATAGTTTCTCGGCCCGACTCCATGCAAACATCTTGACCAGCCACTGGTGCAGAGGCAGCATATTGCAGCAATGCGTAAAGCAGACCTCCAGCAGATCTGACTGCATAACGACTTCGCGGGGAATGTGCGGTGAGGTGGCATAGAGGCCGTTGTAGTAGAGCAGGTCGGCCCGCGCGTGTGTCGCATCATACCCGCGTGGTATGCGCTTGTAGTGCGCTCCGCCGACGGCATAATCACCGGCGCGCTGCACGGCGTCAATCGCGGCGGTCAACTCCGATCCCAGGTGATCATCAACAACGGCATGACGATAGACCTCAAGCAGGGGTTTGGGAAAGACATGGATGCCGGCATACATCACGCCATTGTAGGCATCCAGGTGGAAAAAGAACCCCGGATTCTCAGTCCGCCGCCGTTTTCCCTGCCAAAAGATGATACCGAGATTCGTTTTGTAGGGCGATTTATCGGCGCTAAAGCGCACATCCCGATGAATCCGCAGCAGCGACCCCGATCCGTTGGTGCGTGGATCATAGATAATGCCCTCGGATAACGTTTTCAGGCGCTCTCCCAGGGCGATCACAAAGGCCTGCGCCGGTTTGACCAGGCCGGTTTGATAGACTTCACGGTGATCCTCGAACCAGTCCCGGTTATTGTTGTGCGGCAGTTCTTCCAGAAACTGCATCCCTTCAGGCGGAAATCCCGAAAACGACGGTAGTGTACTCATCGGACAGCGTTCCTCAATAACAGGACTTACGCGGTGGGCGTCTGGACTACGAACAACACGACATGAGCGAAAACCGCAAAACGGCCAATGCTGATAGGTATCAAACGATCCCGCGTCTGGCTGGGGATCGCGCCTCTGGTAGGGTGGAAGAAACCTGATCTTTGTTCACAAAAATTCACAAAGTGATTTTTTGTGAACAAAGATAAAACGAGTACCATGCTGCCGCAGGCAAAGCTGGCTTTTGGGTCATTAAACGTCCGGTTTGCATGTCAACCGCGTAACGCGTGTCAGTAAGAAGAGCAGCGAATCCAGACCTGATGGGTGCAGGTCTGGATTCGGATGATTAGCAAGATAACCTCAGGCACCTACCCCCGACATACGCGTTGCCATGGCGTCATAAGCATTCTGAAGCATTTTCTCAGTGGTCTCCCATCCCACACACCCATCGGTAATTGACACGCCATACCGCAGTTGTGACAGATCAGCAGAACCGGACTGTTTTCCTTCGTTGAGATTGCTTTCAATCATCATGCCGACAACAGACTCATGCCGGCTCAGGTGCTCCGCCAGCACGGTGTTCCAGACAGTCTCCTGCTGCGTGTGATCGTAGTTAGAGTTCGCATGGCTACAGTCAATCATGATCGAAGGTGTTAGTTTGGCTGCCTGCATCTTCTCCTCAACCTGTGCCAGACTCACCGTATCATAGTTTGACCGGATTACACCGCCGGTGCGGCTGCCACGCATAATGATCATGCCGTCCGGGTTGCCCAGCGTCTTCACCACACAACTGATGCCATCCTGGGTAATTCCCAGGAAGCTATGTGCCGTGGTCGCCGACACAAATGCATTGACCGCCACCTGAATATTGCCGTCGGTGCTATTTTTGTAGCCAACCGGCATTGAGAGGCCGCTGGCCATAGCGCGATGCGGTTGCGACTCGACCGTCCGCGCACCGATGGCGGTCATGCTGACCAGGTCGGAGATATACTGCGGGCTGATCGGGTCAAGCATCTCCGCCGCAGTTGGCATGCCCAGATTATTGATCTGGAGCAGCAACTCGCGTGCTTTGCGCAACCCCTCTTCCATATTGAACTCACCATTCATGTGGGGGTCGTTGATAAACCCGCGCCACCCGGTTGTCGTGCGCGGCTTTTCCATAAACACCCGCATCACAATAAACAGGCGATCCTGAAACCGGCGATGCGCCTGATACAGCTTCTGGGCGTACTCTACCGCTGCCGCCGGATCATGGATCGAACAGGGGCCGACAACCAGCAAGAGCCGCGGGTCTTGCCGGCGGACAATCCGTTTGATGACTTCGCGGGCTTCAAACACGGTATTGCCGGCAACTTCCGTCAGGGGAAACTGCTCTTTCAACACCCGGGGCGCGATCAGCGGGGTGAGCGTCAAGACATGAAGATCATCTACACGTCGCACAACAATCCTACTCCTTTGTTCATTCGTCTGTTCATGGGAATTCGTGGTGGTTGCAGCATACCACTCCCACTTCTCCGGGCAACCAACAGACATAACCGGCCTATCCCGGGCCATGCTCCTGCACCAGACCGTATCATACCACATGCATGGATGTGCGCCGTGTAGTGTACCACAACATGAGATTGATGCGAACAGGTTGATCAGGGTGTGACGGAACGTTTTGCAAATTTCCCGCCGGCTGGTCGGCCTATGCTATAATTCACGTACCGTACGCAGGACGTTCTGCTCCAATCTGGTACCAGACCAGAACACGGTCTTCGTCTGTGGTAGTACAAACCAGGCGTTTGACCAGATGAACACCTGATTTGGAACCGACCGTGTAACTCGTGTAATTCAGGGTAAACATAATCGACAACCGACAGTCGGGAAAATGAAAATAGTGCGCCGGGACATGCGCATACACCCGGATATGTGGAGTGAAGTACCATGAAAACTGATATTCCGCTCAAACTGCTGACTGCGCTGCGTGGGGCGGATCTCCTGCCACTATTGGGGTTGCCGGCTGCTTCGCTGGTGCGCGTGGAAACGCGGGAACTTCCGGCCAGTGCGACCCGGCTGGACACGCTGCTGCGCGTGCGCAGTCCCCAGGGGCAGGACTATCTGCATCTGGTGGAGTGGCAGGGCTACTACGACCCGGTGGTGCTCTGGCGGCTGGCGGGCTATGTGGCCTGGTTTGGGCAGCAGGAGCCGGGCACAACCGTGGTGGGCACGGTGGTGTATCTCGCGCCGGAATATGATGTGGGCGATACGCTGACACAAGTGATCGATGGAGAGGTCGTGCAGGCGTGGCCGGTAGGGCGGATCCAACTCTGGACGCAGGATGCGCGGGCAGCGTTGGCCGCGAACAGCCTGGGGCTGGCGGTACTCAGCCCGCTGATGCAGAATGCCGATGCCTCCCTGGTCGAAGCAGCCGCCCGCATGGTGGTCGCGCAGGCACCACCGACACAACAGGGTGACCTGTTATCAATTCTGG
>DAOTVB010000078.1:0-2712 GCA_034436755.1 Chloroflexaceae bacterium
CTCCCCCTGCGGCCGACGAAGCACATCCCGCCTTTGGCAATCTCTTCGTCGAAACCGAGTTCCTGCCGGAGCAGAACGCGCTGCTGGCCTCGCGCCGGCCCCGGGTCGCCACCGCTGCCCGCACCTGGGCCGTGCATGTGATGGCCGTACGTGGGCACACCAGTGGTGGTCTCCAGTATGAGACCGACCGGAGCAAATTTATCGGGCGCGGCGGCAGCGTGCATGCGCCGCACGGCCTCCACGCGCCACTGACGCAAACTGCCGGCGCGGTGCTTGACCCGAGCTTTAGCTTGCGGCGGCGCGTGCGGATTGTGCCCGGCGGCACCGTCCAGGTCACGTTCACGACCGCGGTTGCTGAAACCCGCGAGCAGGCGCAGACGCTTGCCACGCGCTACCATGATTATGGCGCAGTCGGGCGCGCATTTGAACTGGCCTGGACCCAGAGCCAGGTTGAACTGCGCTACCTCGAGATCACCGCCGATGATGCGCTCCGCTTCCAGCGCCTGGCAACCTTTGCGCTCTACCCTGACCCGCGTGTCCGCGCTCGTCCGGATACGCTGCGGCGCAACCGCCTGGGGCAACCCGGTCTCTGGAGCTATGGCATATCGGGCGACTATCCGATCATTCTGGTGCGGATCAAGTCAGGCGAAGAGCTGCCGCTGGTGCGGGAGTTGCTGCAGGCACACCACTACTGGCGGCTGAAGCGCACGCTGATCGACCTGGTGATTCTCAACGAGGATGCCTCGGGCTACACCCAGGGCTTGCAGGACCAGGTGCTGGGGCTGATCCGCAATGACCGTGCCGGTGCCTGGCTTAACCAGCGCGGCGGCATCTTTGTGGTCCGCTCCGACCAGATAAACGAGGCCGAGCAGGTGCTGCTGCTGACCGTGGCCCGCATGGTCTTGACGGGACGGCGCGGCGATCTGGCGGGACAACTGCGGCGCATTCTGGCCGAAGACCGCCAGACAGTGCCCGGTAAGCGCACAACGCCCGCCATTCCGCAGCGGCCGCCCGACGCACAACCGGCAACTGCCCTCCCACACGAAGAGTTGCAACAGCACAACGGCTATGGCGGCTTCACCCGGGATGGACGCGAGTTTGTGATCGATCTGCAGCCGGGACGACCCACGCCCGCTCCCTGGAGCAATGTGGTTGCCAATGAGAACTTCGGCTTTATCGTCTCCGAGCGCGGCAGTGGTTATACCTGGTCACAGAACAGCCGCGAGAACCGGCTCACGCCCTGGTCAAACGACCCGGTAGAAGACCCGGCGGGCGAGGCGCTCTACCTGCGCGATGAGACAACCGGGACGGTCTGGTCGCCACTGCCCCAGCCGGCCGGTGCCGGTGCCTTCCGGGTGCGCCATGGCTCGGGCTACTCCACCTTTGAGCAGTGGCGCGACGATCTCTTCAGCCGGTTAACCATGTTTGTGCCGCCGGCTGACTCGGTCAAGATCTACCGATTGCACCTGCATAACCGCACCGGGGAAAACCGCCGGCTCTCGGTTACATTTTATGTCGAGTGGGTGCTGGGCGTCTTCCGCGAACAGATGGCCCCCTACATCATTACCGAGGAGGATCCCTGCACCGGCGCACTGCTGGCGCGCAACCCCTACAACAGCGAGTTTGGCGAGCGGGTCGCCTTTATCGCCGGCAATCTGCCGATTGCGAGTACCACCGGGGATCGAACAACCTTTATCGGGCGCAACGGCGACCTGAGCTATCCCACCGCTATGCAGCGGCCCAAACTAGCCGGGCGGATCGGCGCGGGCTTCGATCCCTGTGGCGCACTGCGCAGCAGCATCGACCTGGCTCCGGGCGAAGCGTGTGAGGTTATCTTCCTGCTGGGGCAGGGTGCGGACAGTGACGCGGCCCGGCAGTTGATCGAACACTACCGTGATCCGCAGGCCGCCGCCACCGCTTATGATCAGGTTGTCGCGGGATGGCAGGCGACCCTGCAACAGATCCAGGTACAGACCCCGCAGCCGCAGATCGATCTGCTGCTGAACGGCTGGCTGCTCTACCAGACGTTAAGCTGCCGCATCTGGGCACGCTCGGCCTTCTACCAGTCCGGGGGCGCGTATGGCTTCCGCGACCAGCTTCAGGATGTGATGGCGCTGGTCAACGCCGCCCCGGAGGTTACCCGCGCGCAGATTCTGCGTGCGGCCGCGCGGCAGTTTCTCGAGGGGGATGTGCAGCACTGGTGGCATCCTCCCACCGGGCGCGGCATTCGCACCAACTTCGCCGATGACTATCTCTGGCTACCCTTTGTGACCAGTTTTTATGTCACCACCACAGGCGATACCGGGGTGCTGGACGAGGAACTGCCTTTCCTGGAGGGTCGCCCGTTGGAACCGGCGGAGGCCGAGTACTACGATCTGCCGCTGGTTTCGGATGAGCAGGACAGTCTCTATGGACACTGCATTCAGGCCATCGAATATGGCTTGCAGCGGATGGGACCGCATGAGTTGCCGCTGATGGGGGCGGGCGACTGGAATGATGGGATGAATATGGTGGGGCATGCCGGGCGCGGCGAGAGTATCTGGATGGGCTGGTTCCTCGCCATCAACCTGGAGCGGATGGCCGACCTGGCCGCAGGGCAGGAGGATCTTGAGCGCGCCGAGCGCTACCGGGCCGAGGCTACGCGCCTGGTTGCGGCGGTTGAGCGCCATGCCTGGGATGGCGACTGGTACCTGCGCGCCTTCTTCGACGATG
>DAOTVB010000079.1:0-15871 GCA_034436755.1 Chloroflexaceae bacterium
AGCGCAACAATGCCTTCATGCAGTCCGGCCAGCAAGAGTTTTAACGTCCGGCGCTCATTCAAACGCAACTGCTCGGCCAGGTAGCGGGGGTTGAGATGAAACAACTCGTGTGGCCGGGCCTGCTCCAAAAAGTGCGCAAAACGCTCTTGCAGCTCCGCAGGGATAGCATGGGTTTCCAGATTGGCGACAGCGTCGCGCAAACTGGGGCGGCGGGAAAACAGGCGTAGCACGTTAGGCGCTCCTTGTATCTGGCCCTTCCGCGGCTAAGCGGTGGAGTGGCCTGGTTGCCATACTGCAGTGTGTATCCAGGGTGTACCTTCATCTATAAACGAACGCAACACCTGTTTTGTCAAATAAAACAGCGATCAGGCGGGTGTGATCTCCAGGTAGACATGCCTGAACTTGCGTAACTTCAGAAAGAGATCAAACAACTTCTTCTGCCAGCCGTATTTCTGATCCAGCGTGCGTTTAGCGCCCGGTTCCTCTTCTTGGGACAAAATGCGCGCCACGGCATCAACCGATGGGCCGAGCGGTTCCCCCGTACGTGTGGAAGGGGTCAGTTGCACCTGCGGATTATTGCGGATACGTTTGGCCTTGCCGGTCTCTGCGCCGGTATAAACATATACTCTGCCGTTTTCCTGGGCAAACCAGACCGGCGTTACCACAGCTTTGCCGGTTTTACGAAACGTGGTGAGGTTAACAAAGTTGTGCCCCTGCAAGGTGGGAAAAGCCGGGGCGGTCTGCTCCTGCGACATCACTATACCTCCATAAAAACAGGAGCAGCAGGCGAACGTCCGCTCCCCCTGATTGCATCTTCGTCATCTACCATAGGCGCTCTTTTTCATCTTACCATGGGTTTGGGGTTGATTGCGCCGCGATAACGACCGCGTGAATGGCCTGTTCGTCCGCCGGGGGCACCAGTCCCGCCAGCCACCAGTTGCGAGTGGCCCATTAGTGGGATTTGTTTAACAGCAGGTCGTTATTTCGCACGTTTTGTGGCTAAAATTAGGCATACGCTGTAAAATGTCGAACGGTGACGTCAGGTGTTCACCCAGATCTAAGCTGTTCCTCATCTAGAGTTGATGCAGGTGAAATCAACAAATGTTATACTGGCTCGTATGGGACAAACACAGAAATTTATTCTTATAACACTTTTTTGTGCTGCATTTCTCTGGTTTGCCGGACCTATTGGGCAATTCCTGGTTATTTTGCCCTTGCTGCTGTTCGGGCCGGGTTACCTGATTGAGCGGACGTTTCCGCATGCGCTACCACTGCCCGCGCTGGTACGTCCCGCTCTCTGGTTGGGTCTGAGCCTCAGCCTGATCGCCCTCCTGTACCAGTGGACGACTCTGGTCGGTCTGGCACTAACACCGCTGATTCTGGCGGGTTTGACCCTTGCCTGTGCTGGCGGTGTTCTCTGGGCAGGCCGGCATGATGCAGCAGCGTATGACCGGCAGCGGCGGGAGCATCCCACGTCGGCTGTTGCGCACTGGTGGGTCTTCCCGTTTCTGGGTATCCTGGGGTTGACATTCTGGACCCGCTTTCAGCAGATTCAGGAGTTGGTTTTGCCGGCATGGGTTGACTCAGTGCATCATGCGCTGTTGATCCGGGTGGCAGCCGAAACCGGACAGGCTCCCTACTCGCTTCAGCCATATCTTCCAATTGATAGTTTGCCCTATCACTGGGGGTATCATGCATTTACGGCGACCGTGATGAACCTCTCGGGGCTGATGTTACCCCAGGTTATGCTCTGGGAGGGACAGATTCTCAATGCCCTGCATGTGGTGACATGTGCGGCGCTGGCAGCATATCTCTGGCGACGACCAGTGGCGGCCCTGGTTGCAGGCCTGGTCGTGGGTCTAATCTCGATTATGCCGGCTTTTTATGTGAGTTGGGGTCGCTACACGCAGCTTATGGGATTGTTGTTACTCCCGGCCATAGCGATAACCTGGCATATGGCACTACAAACGTCTTCGCGGCGCTGGTGGGGCAGCGTAGCTCTGTTACTCGCAGGGCTGAGTATTATTCATTTCCGGGTTATTATTTTCACGCTCTGTCTGCTGGCCGTGGTTGGTCTGGTCTGGACGGTTGACCAGTCGTGGAAACAGGTGTGGTCGCGCCTCTGGTCGGCTGTGGGGATGGCCGGCCTGGCTCTGGTGTTAGCCTTGCCCTGGTTGTGGGTTGTTGTATCGCACACATTGCTGCCGGCCGTTGACCAACCCGAGAGTCTGGTCGGTGGGGGCAACTATAATGCCGTAAATATGGGCTTACTGTGGGCCGGACAGAATCGCTGGTTGTTTGCGCTGGCTCTGTTGGCGGCCGGTTGGGGCATAGCCCGGCGTTCACGGGTTGTTATTGTACAGGTAGGATGGGTTTGCGCATTGGTTGTCGTAGCGAATCCCTGGCTGATCAGTTATATTCTGCCTCCTTCCGGATTACTCCTGGCGCTCTGGGGTCAACAGCAGCGCCGCTGGTTGCTGGTTGCGAGTGGCGGCGGGTTGATGCTGGTAAATCCCGTCTTTGTGCAAATTCCATACTTCTGGCTGATTACTAATGATACCGTCGTTATCAGCCTGTTTATTCCTGCCGCCATGCTGATTGCCGGGGGCGCCGGTATGTTTGTGGACTGGGTGATGCGACTGTCACAGACTATGTTCTCGCAGTATCCGACCGGGGCACATGCGGCAACACTACATTTTCAGGCGGTACCGATCCTCCCCCGCTGGCCGAGGTTTCTGTCACCTGTGCTGCTGTTTATGCTGTTAAGCGGTTTTGCCGTCTGGGGAGCCTGGAACCTGCGGACTGTTATCAACCCGGTGACAGTGTTTGTCACACCTGCTGAGGTGTCGGCAATAGAGTGGGTTGCCGAGAATACACCGGAAGACGCGCGCTTTCTGATCAACGCAGCCTCCTGGCTTTCTACGGCTGAGCGGGGAGCCGATGGTGGCTGGTGGCTAATGCCACTGACCGGACGCTGGACAAGCACGCCTCCCGTTCTCTTTACCTACGCATCGCCGGATTATGTGAAGGAGGTGCGGGAACGTACAACATTTATCCGCGAATTTGATCATAGTCAGCCTGATCAGGAAGAGCAACTCTATGAGCTTATTGACCGGGAGCAGATCTCCCATATCTACCTGACGGAGCACTCCGGGCCGCTAGACCGGACGTTATTTATGAACGGCGAGGATTTTCATGTTGTTTATGAACAGGATGGGGTGACAATCCTCGCCGTGCATCAGTCGTCTAACTCTTGATAGAACTGTGTAGAAACAGCGAGGTATTTACTAATTGATGCTTCTTGGAACAGCACGTTGGTGGAGTAAAGAGTTTCGGTTTTTAATGCCTTGCCTAACGAACTCGGGTATTACTTCGCTCCTTTTTTGAGTATTGTTGTTTATCCCGGTGTCACTGGTTGACAACCGGGACGCTTGCAACTCGATAAAGATAAACCATTGAGCTACTTTTGTCGTATTGTATGCCTGTAAAGTTAAAGCAGAGCGATGTAATGTCAGGGCGTACTTGTTGCTGCTTCTGGTTCGGGATAAGACTCCGTCTGATTATTTGTAGGTGGGGTCGCTTCTACCATCGGATAACTTTCGGCAGGATAGGCATCTGCAGGGATAGGAGAGGCTTCTACGGGAGCAGGATAAACGTCAGCAGGATAGGCTTCGGGAGTCGGTGTACCCTGTGATGCAGGTGGCGAATCTGGACCACCACAGCCAATCAGGGCAACTGTGATTGCTGTGATGATGATACATTGGCGGATTCGAGCCATGCTACCTCCTTAGTAGTAAAGTTGGCACAATCACGCTGATCAGCTTACCATAAACCTTTTATTAAGGCAATACTTCTTTTGTAGTACTGAATGGGGTCAGTGGTAGTCTTTGACTCTGAGTGGTAGCATGGAACAAGCGGAGTGTGCTTGAAGCATAGAGGAGCATGTCACCCTATTTTTGCGCAAAATTCCCGGGGTTCCACTGTGTGATTTCGTTCACAATGCACATGCCGCGTCTGGACGCCATATCGCATGCAGCGTGATCCGGCGCATAATCGCACCTCTGTCGCGTCAGGATGATTCAGACCCACGCGTACCAGCATGATCCTGATGCGCATCCAGGCACACGCACGGAAACCGGATGCGACGCATGATGGACACAGTCGTGATCAGACAATCTCCTGGGCGTCCTGATGCACACGGCGACCCATGCGCCCGATCTCCTGAACAGACATCCTTAACTCCTGGCATGGCCGGGTTGTCCACATACTGCTTGTCGTGGGCCAGTTCCCGCTCCACGTCCGGTTGCGGGATGCGTAACGCGTCCGGCAAGTGCGGGGCCAGGTCCGTATTCGGTGCGACCCGCGTGGCGGGAGACCGGGTCACGATGGCCTCCACATACTCGGCACCGAAGGTCTGCTGGTCGTGAGCTTGCGCGAGCGCCGCCAGAAACGCGGTCACGCCGACCTGCTGGGCCAGTTGGTACAGCGCCAGCATCTGGGTGTCCATCTCGGCGTAGCGCTTGCGGCAGAGCTGGCTGATGTCGTCAGCCGCCAGCGGGGCCAGATGCACCAACCAGTCGCGGTAGGCCATCACCCGCGCGTGTAGCTTGCAGGCAAACACCGCTTCATCGTGCTCCGGAATGACGATCCGGGCATTCCGGCCCAGGTGCCGCTGAAAGGGGGGGGATAAGACGCTTTATTTCGGATTAGGACGGGCTATGGATATGGATCGCCCAATTGTCAGGGGTTTTGGGCCACGGCTCCGGACGCAACCAGAGCCGGACCCAGATGCGTCCGCGCGCCAGCAACCAGCGCAGTTTCTGCATCCCCTGCTGGATCAGACTGATGATCCGGCGGGTCGTGCCACTCCGCCGCGTGCGGCAGGGCGGGGTCGTGGGTGGCTGGCGCACCTGACCGGGTGCGATCCCGTGCTGCGCGGCATCCTCGATCCGCGTGCCAATCGCCAACGTCCACAGCGTGGCGACCGCCACGACCAGATACTGCCAGGCCACGGCAGCCGGGTCATCCAATTGCCCGCGCTGCCAGTTCCAGCCCATCGATGTGCTGGACCGAACGCCTTCTTCGTCCCACATGCGCAGCGCATACCAGGCCGGGTCCAGTTGGCTTGGGGGCAGATCGGTCAGCAGCGCCCATGGGGTGTCCGCCTGCGGATCCCACACCGTCGCGAGCGTGCCCTCCAACCGCTTCGCCGCGTCCGTGAACGCCGTGCCCGTACCAATCCAGCCGCGTCCAGGACCACCCGCCAGGTTCCGCCCGCGCTGGCGATGCTGGCCCGTGGGCGGAACGGTGGCCCGGTCCTGCACGCGCATCACCGGATGCCAGCCATGATCGCGAATGGCATGCCACACCTGGGGACTCCCCACGCCCTGGTCGGTGACCACGACCACCAGCCGTGTGGCATCCAGCACCGTGGCGGCCCAGGCCAACACGCGCTCCCACTGCGGCGCCCACGCGCCAGGTGTATTCGCCGGCACCAGCACCCAGCCGACGGGCAGCGCCGTGCCACGGGAGCGGACACTCAGGCGCAGCAGGACGACGTCATCCCGCCGGTAGGAGGCGTCCATGCCCAGAATCAGGCGATCCTCGGTCCACCGATCCAGGATCACGCGGAGGAGATCAGCCCCAGCGGCCAGCGGACTGACCACCGCTGGATCGCCTGCCGCAGGCGGCGCGGTGGTCTGGTGGGCGCGCTGATCCAGCCAGGCGTCCCACTGGTCGGTCAGGGTGGTCGGACGCGCGACCCCGGCCGTCGCCAGCGCCGGGATGATCGACGGGCCATGCGCACTGCCGGCCAGCACGGCGCCCAACGTCCAGCGGGCCAACTGGCGTTGGCGAACTGGGGGCAGCGACGGTAGCCACGATTGGATGACCTGGGAAACCACATGCTCAGTTGGGTGGGCCATCGGAACCTCCTCCAGTGGTCAGGTACACACACGCTGTACCATGAGTCTGCCAAATCTGATGGGTGTTGGCAAGCCCGCTGGCGGAGAAAAAGGTTGACACCATGTCCCTATTTCCCCCCCCCTTTCAGCGATACCCAGGTTGAAGGGAAACTCAGTTTCACCCTCGACCGACTCATTGGCGACCGCCAGCACCGGGCAGGTGATCTGCAGTTTGCCGACATACTCCAACAAACGCTCAATCGCCGCCGGAAGCTGCATGCCCACGGACAGCAGTTGCTCCACCGGCAGGCGCAGATCACCGGCCGGCCGGAGCTTGAGTACCGCCGCCGGTTCAAAGTCATCATCATCCAGCACGCACTCGAGCACTGCATAGGCATGGGCCAGTCCAAACAGATCGGCAGTTCCGCTCAGGCGCAGGCCCATAAACTTCGCCGCCTCCCGGCTGCCCCAGTCAATCTCGGTCTCCTCGCTGATAAACTCCAGCCGCACATCGGTGAGCAGCAGGCTGGTAACGCGCAGTTCGGTCAGTGTCTGAAACAGGTTGAATTCACCCAGGACAGCGGCATCGAGTTGCAGATCAATCGTATCATCGGCAATCGTTATGGCATCCTGGAAGCGCTGGTAGAGCCCCTTGAAGATGTTATCGTCCGCCAGCAGTTCCACAATTCCATCGGGCTGGGAGATATAAGTGCTGGCAGCAATCGCCGCGCCGGAGGGGGCCGCCTTGGGTGCGCGAAATTCCAGCGTGGTGCTACCCAGGCGCGCGCCAAACACCCGCCCGTTGTGGCTCTTGTCGGTGACATCGGTGACGACCTGCGTGCCCTCGTTCAGCGGCCAGCAGGCGACCAGCCCCTCCTCGTTGCCCCGCAGCCGATGCTTCATCTGCTGCCGCAGTTGCTTCGGCGTACGCGCCGTCTCCCAGACCCGCACCTCGGCCAGTTGCCCCTGCCAGGGCCGGGTAAACCGCCCAACCCAGTAGGGCGTCTCCGGGGGCGCGACAAACTGCGCCGGCCCGGACTCAACGGTATGAAAGGGCTTGCCGTTGCGGTAGAAGTGATACTCCGTGCCGTCGTTGACCCAGGCCAGATGCACCCAGGCATCCGCCTGTTCAAAGAAATGCTTCAGCACGCCGGTGTAGTGGGTACCGTCGGCCGCGTAGGAGTCGTAGCGCAGCCCGCCGTTACCCAGCAGCACCAGACCCGGCTTGCAGCGGCCGTCCGCCTCCGGATAGCCAATAATGCCATACTCCGCCCCGGCCGCCAGATCTGCCGGTTTGACCCAGAGTTCGATGGTGAAGGTTTCCGTATTCAAGAAGGGGTTGGGAAATTCGAGATAGTCATCGGTGCCGTCAAAGATCAGCGCGGGGTTGGTCAGCGAGGGCGGCGGCGCAAGATCGAGGGTAGCATCGGCGAGGCGGCGGGCCCCCTGGATGCGCCCGTGATGCTGGCGGGTCTTATCCACCGCCGTGACGCGGCTCTTCCGACCGCGCTTCTTCTCAGGCGTCTCTTCGTCCGTGGCAGGCTCCGGCTTGCCCCCCTTGAAGGGCCAGTAGCCCAGCAGCCCCGGCTCGGTACCCCACAGTCGGATCGACATATAGTCGTTAATCTGATCGGCAGAGGCAATCGTATTCCAGACGCGCACATCGGAGATGGCCCCGTTGAACCAGGCCGGCTCGCTGTCGGGCAGGTCCGGGCAGAAACCGATCAGCAGATGCGTCTGCCCGGTCCAGGTTGAACCCGGCGTGCTGCCCTGCGCAACCAGTTGCCCATCGACATAGAGCCGCTGCCCGTCAATGGCCGCGCCCGACACATACGCCACATGATGCCACTGCCCGTCGGCCAGGTTCAGCCCGTTACTGCCGAGCGGGGCGGCATCCTGAAAGCCGGCATAGAGGTTACCCCCGCGCAGGTAGATCCGGTGATCGCTGGTGGTGCGCTCCTGGTTCACACCACAGAACAGCCCCCCGTCCGGCACCGTTGTCTTGAACCAGAGTTCATGGCTCATATCGCTGGTTGGAGTGTAATTTCTACTTCTACATAATCATCTATGCCATCAAACTGCAGACAATTATTGACCAGACTCGACATCGGCGGCTTCTCGCTTTCGTTCGGCGCGGGGGCGCATGCCACCCATTCTATAAAGATACGTTTGTTCTAGTGTAGAATACTCGACAAACGCCTTACAAACGCCTTGCTATAGGCATGTGCTCCTGCGCGTGGCACGGAAATGCAACGGTATCACATCGGATGCATTTATACGTTGCAGGAGGGGCGCAGCAGTGGCCTACCGTATGGCGGATGAACGCATTCCACCGCCTTTCGCGGCATTCACGATGACACGCAGTGAACAGCGCAGGGATTTCGCGGTGGCATGCGGCGCGATGCCTCCCTCCGGTCAGCATGACAATGGGGGTCGGTGTGGTGCGCTGCGTCCGGCACGGCGTTTACGGTGACACACAGCGAACAACGCTGTGTCTGCGCGGTGAGATACGCGGTGCCAACCCATTGAAACACATTGTCATAGTGAACGGAGGGAACTATCTCACCGATTGTGCTGCGCCCGGCACCGCATTCGCGGCGACACACAGCGAAGAACGCAGTGCTTTCACGGTGGCATACGGCGAGATGCCTCCCGGAGCATGCCCTGAGCTGCGCCGATGGGGTCAGCATGACATTGGGGGGGCGGTGTGGTGCGGCCGCGTCCGATGCGGCATTCACCGTGACATGCAGTGAACAGCGCAGTGCTTTCACGGTGGCATGCGATGAGATGCCTTCCGCCGGTCAGTCCGATGCGTTCGGCACGGCGTTGACGGTGACATTCCGCGCGTGAGGCGTAGGGGCGCAGCAGTGGCCTACCATTCCGGTACAACCGTCCAGTATCCAAACGTTTTAACACCCCGGTACCCGTTCCTGGATTGTGGGGCCAATGCTGCGCCCCCACGGTACGGTGGCGTTGCGGCGCGATGCTGGCACGCCCCGGCCAATACCCCGTTCGCGCCGTTCGCGGTCTTTCGCGTTTTTTCGTGGTCCAAAGCCTTCTATCCCGGAAGCATGGGGCCAATGCTGCGCCCCTACTTTCGCGGTCCAGACCATGGTGCATCGAATGCACCCTACGGCTGCCGAGTTCGTGACCACGTAATGCGTGTCAGTAACCGGTGCGTGAAGAAGATAACCGGGTAAGCGGGCCGCCGCCGATCATCCCGATCGGCGGCGGCCCATGTAGCATTCCCTATCCCAAACCGCTTAGTTCCGCGCAATCAGCGGCAGGTAGAGCCGGTTGGGATCATCGGCGGCGGCGGGCACCCGGATCTGTATCTCGTCGTTGTACGCGCGCCGCTCCCAGGCGGTGACTTCAAACATATCGTTGATCACCGGGAAGGCATGCACCGGCGTCAGCGTGATGTCAAACCCGCCGCTCCCGGCCGGCACAATGTTCACTTCAACATGCCCATAGTGCTTGCCCCCACTGATCAGCCGGTTGCCCTGCCAGAGTTCCGGCTCGTCGTAGTGCGCGGTCCACTGGCTGAAGGGATTGCTCTCGGCGGCCAGTTCGGGCGCCACCGGCCCGCGCAGGCCATCCCCGGCCACGCCGACATCGTAGTAGTGGACGCCGTTCACCAGCGACCGCTCGAAGAACTCGCTATGCCCGCTGAAGACGGCCACCACGCCATACTGCTCGAACAGCGGCGCATAGACGCGCATCGGGGTGCCGCCCTGACCACTGCTGTTGGGCGATGACATCGGGAAGCCATGCACGCCGCTGCTGTAGGGCACATGGTGGAACTGCACAAAGATGATCTGACCCTGCGCGCGTGCATCCTGCAACTGCTCCTCCGCCCAGTTCCACTGATCCGACCCCGGATTGAAGTCGGCCAGATCGTCGCCGGGGTAGGTGTCAACGCGGACATTCTCCTGGGTATCATTGTCGGAGGGCGGCAGACCTTCGCGGCTGGCGCGTTCGCCATCGGGCAGGCCGTTGCTGGAGTCGAGCGTGATGATGGTGACGGGCCCATAGTCGATGCGGTAGTACTGATCCTGGTAGTCGGGATTGTTATTGGGCGGTGCGTCGAAGTAGGCTTTGTACTTCTGGCGGGCCGCAAACACCGCTTCGGGAGCGTAGCCACCGTTGCGTGCGCCAAAGTTCTCCCAGTTACCCAGTGCCGGCAGGAGTGGGAAGTGGCTGAGCGGGTTATCGAATTTGCCGGCGTTATGGTAAAAGAACTCATCCCAGGCGCGCTGGTAGCCACCGCCCTGCACCAGGTCTCCCGCCATCAGCAGGAAGTCGGGTGCGCGCTCCTTCACAATTGCCAGGTTATTGGCATACCCCGCCTGCTCGGTCGCCAGGTAGAGATCGCGCCCACTTGAGTCCTGGGGCAGATCGGCCGGGCGGCCTGTGCTGTCGGGGGCCTGAGCCGCGGGGGCCTCCGCGCTGTTGCCCCAGTCGCGCTTATTCGTCCGTCCCACCGGGTCCGTTTCCGCGTCGGCAAAGACAATGAAGCGGATCGGCTCGTCTGTGTCGGCGGTGGGGGCGGTGGTAAAGGTTGACTCAATCGTCGTGTCGCCCACCGTGACCGCATAGTCGTAGGTTGTGCCCGGCATCAGATCGGACACGCGCAGGCTATGCTTGTAGTTGCGATTGGCGAACATATCCGGAAAATCGCCGATCTCGGACAGTTCGAGTTCCGAGTAGGTCAGCTCTTCGCGGAGTTCGGGGGTCGAAGTGAGTGTACGCGGCTCCGCCAGCCCGCCGCCGCTGATGGTCAGCGTGCCCGCAAGCTCGTCCTCGGTAAACCAGGTGATTGTGATACCATCGGCGGCGGGATTCTGCAGATAGGGCTCGACCCGGAAGGGACTCTCGCTCAGCGAGAACTCGTCGAACTTGCGCACCGGACTATCGGGATCGCGGGTGTCAAACGCATAGCTGCTGACGGTCCCCGTCGCCGTGTCGAGGATCGAGAAGGCCGTGATACTGTTGCTGCTCAGGAAGGGCAGATCGCGCTCGGTGCCTTCCAGCTCGCGCATCGGGTTAAAGATGGTCGGGAAGGCCGGCGCGCGGTCATGCGGGTCGTTCGTGCTGGGATAGTTTTCCGGGTTCCAGCGCGAGTCGGGCGCAGCCAGTTCGTCCCAGAAGGAGCCGGCCCAACGCGTTCGCTCGGCATAAACGCCCTCCTCATCGGCGTAGTATGCACCAAAGGAGTTGCCGACATTCGATGTCTCGATGTAGTGCAGGGCGCCCACCTGAGCGCGATTCCAGAGGTGCGAGTGACCCACATGCACCAGATCGACATCATACTGGAGCAGAAGCGGCTCGATATCGTTGCGCCAGACATCCTGATCCAGCGGATATTCGTAGCGGATCTCCGTGATCGAATTGAGGATCGGCTCAATCTCCGCTTCCCAGGTGGCCTGATCCAGCGGCAGGGTTTTCTCCAGCGTCTGCTCCTGCCCACCCTGCTCGTAGACAATCGTCATCACGCGGTCAGCCATCACGGGCACCGCATTATCGCCAAGCCCGAACATCGTCTGGTGGGCCAGCACAACCTTATACTTCGCATTCTGGAATGCTTCACTCTCCAGCACATCGTTCAGCCAGGCATACTGTTCCGAGCCTTCGGCATAGGTCTCGAACCACATATCCCCAAAGCCCCAGTTGTCGGGGTTGCTCAACTCGCTCTGGATCTCGGTAAACTTGCCCCGGTCGTTCGGCGTGATATTCCAGGTGCGCCAGACCCGCGACACATTCATTGAGATCACAAACAGATCGCCGATCTGATAGGCGTAGTAGGACTCACCCGCCGGCCCATCTGCGGGATGGTTCCACATCTCGAAATATTGGGTATGCTCAAACGAGTTCTCGCGGATCCACTGCTCCTTGATGGCGGGATCATCCGTCGGGTTGATACTATCCTTCTGCTGCTCGTAGCGGATCTCGGCGTACCAGTGCGGCTGCGGGTCGTTATCCATGAAGTTGATGGTCGCCGTTACTTCCTGGCCGTTGAGGATGAAGGTTTCGTTGGGTCGCCAGCGCCCCGGCGACTCATGGTTGCCGATTGAGCCGAAGAGCGGAGCATGCTGCAGAATTTCGCCTCCGGTGTAGGGAAACTCCGGGAAGAGTTCCTGGTAGTTCCCCTGCAGCGCCGGGAAGAAGGCCGGGCGTGTCGCCGGGTAATCCGGACGATCCGGGTCGGGCTCAAACCCCAGCCAGGCGGGGTTGTAGCGATCAAACCACTCGGACGCGCGGTGCGGGTTGTCCACCAGATCACCCGCGAAGAGAACCGCATCAACCATGCCGACCGTCTCCTGGACCTTCTGGAAGTTGGCGGGCGACATCTGCCGGTTCTGCTGGTCCGACGTCAGCAGAATTTTAAGCCCATGATCGGCCGTCGGCGCTGGTTGCAGTGAAAAGGTCTCGCTGGTGATAGCGGCACCCTCATCGTTCACGCTGGTGACGAAGTAGGGCACCCGCACATTTTGCGTCAACCCGGTGGCGACCGCTTCATGTCGCCAGATGTCCCGCTCGGTCACTGCGGTGTAGGTCTGGTCGGCCCGCTCGGAGTTCGCATCTTCGTACATGCGCGACATCTTCGTGGTTGTAGCCGTTGCGGTCTGATCAAGATTCGCGCCATAGGTCAGGGTATGTTCCTGCCCCACAAACTCAGTGTACCAGACAACCCGCACCGCGTCTGCGGTGGGAAGTTGCAGCATTGGATCGGTCAGCAGGGCGGCAGTGCCGTTTGCAGCACGGGTTATGTCCGGTCGGTCACGGACGGAGGCCATTGCCGTGACCAGCAGAGCGAGCATCAGGAGCGGCAGGACCAAGAGCCGGAAATGTTTCATGCGGTTTCCTCGCTTATCCTCTTCAATCAGACGGCATATCCGACAACGAACGCTGCTGACTGCCGGGCCACAGGGCAGAAACAGCAGTGGCATGCGTTTAACCTCCTTTCTCACGCCCACCCCGCTACTACCGGCAGACCACGCGTGTAGCATGCCGCAACCTGGACAGGCACACCCTGACCGGCGGCCGGGTTAGAGACAATTTTTTCAGTTTTAACTGTTTTTATGGAACATGAGAGGAATACACGAGAAAGGTTTAGAACACATTTAGACAGTGCAAAGATTCTGTTAAGAAGCCGCAAAGTTTATCGCACAGACAGACGGGAGGAACCCGGAACAGTGCATGCCTGCCGGGAGCGCGCTGCGATCTTCCGGCAGAGCCGATGCCGGCGGACCATTTCACGCATTTTCACCCGTGACGATTGAGTAGTTCTGCTCATCACTTGCGCCGGCCTGCTTGCTATAGTTGAAACCGACAGCAACACCCACTGCTGCCGACAGATAACCAACATAATGCATAGAGGAGCCTGACGCATATGAAGCGACATACATTTGCCTTCCTGGTCCATCCCCGGGTCAGCATCCGCGATGATCTGCGGCGCATCTGGGGACCGCTGGGGCTGATTCCCGACTCCGTCTACAACCGGGCGTTGCGCAACCTGCCCCTGCCGCCACTCCCGATCAGCCGTGTCCACCTGGCGGACCAGCCGAAGGAGGTTGCCGGCTGGATCATCATGGTGCCGCTGGGGGCCCGGCAGATGTTGAGCGAGCCGCGCAAGCTGGTTCAGGGCAAGGTGACGGCAGCGATTGACATGGCGGCATCCCTGGGTGCCGATGTCGTGGGGCTGGGCGCACTATAATGGACCCATACATTCAGACACTGATTTGGCTCATGAAAGGAGCCACCATGAGCGTAAAAAAGTCTTACACTTCGGCATTCAAAGCCCAGGTCGTCCTGGAGATCCTGAAGGAGGAAAAGACCCTGACCCAGATTGCATCGGCCTACGGCATCCATCCCAGTCTCGTGCGCGATTGGAAGGCCCTCGCCCGGCATGGGTTGCCGTCCATCTTTGAGAAGCGCGACACCCGGGTCGCCACGGAAGCCGCCCACGCGCAGCAGGTGGAGGAGTTGTATGCTGAAATCGGCCGACTCACCACCCAGGTGACCTGGTTGAAAAAAACGAGCCCTGTCGCATGCGCCATTCCACCAGGTGAGCAACGCTCGTGCTCGCCGCTTGCCGGTCGGGGCACGCGCTCCTACAATGAGCTGCGGTATTCCAAAAGCAAAACCTCGCAACGTACTGGTGTGCGGTCAGCCCCCAGCTGACCAGAACCCGTAAAAAAACATGGTTCCTCGTCCCGCCTGCTTTGACCATTGGTGGCACGTTCGTCGTGACCCCGCTCAGAAAAAGAGCACGACGCATGGGAGGAGGTTGGACTACCGCACAGCCAATTGAGGAGGGAGCCATGCCGACACCAAAGCGCATCGAATCGATTGCGATCGTGCATCCCACTGCCGCCGGGTTAGATATCGGAGCACGGGAGATCTCTGCCGGTGTGCCGCCGGATCGCGCCGGGGAGACCAGCACGGTCTTTGGAACCGTTACGCCGGACCTTGCGCAGCTCGCCGACTGGTTCCTCGCGCATCAGGTGGATACGGTCGCGATGGAGTCCACCGGCGTCTCTTGGATTCCGGTCTTCGACCTTTTGGAAGCCCGCGGCTTGAAGTTATCGCTGGTCAATGGCCGCCATGTCACGCACGTGCCAGGACGCACATCCGACGTGCAAGACTGCCAGTGGCTCCAGCAGCTGCATGCCCTGGGATTGCTCACCGGGTCGTTTCGGCCCGATGGCGAGATGTGTGCGTTGCGCGCCTCTCTTCGTCACCGGGCGGATCGCGTCCAGCATCGCGCGGCGCATGTACAGCATATGCAGCAAGCCCTGCAGCAGATGAACCTGCGCGTACCCCAGGTTGTCGCCGATATTACCGGGGAAACTGGGATGGCGATCATCCGCGCCATTATCGCGGGAGAACGCGACAGCGTGACGCTCGCGCAGTTCCGCAATGTGCGCTGTAAATCGTCGGAAGCGACGATTGCCAAAGCTCTGACGGGTACGTGGAAAGAAGAACATCTGGTTGCGGTAACGCAGGCCGTCGCATTATACGACTGCTCTACTGCGCAGGTGGACGCGTGCGATGCGCAGAGTGAGCGGCAGTACGCGGTCATGAAGCCGCGCTGGGAGCCGACCGCGTCGGAGGCGCCCAACCCACCACCGGTGCAGCGCCGGAAGAAGCGAAGACATGAGCCGGCCTTCGATGTACGGGCCGCGATGATCCGCTTGACGGGCGTTGATGTGGCCGCCGTCGATGGTCTTGGCCCCAACTTGGCGCAACGTATGCTGTCGGAAATCGGCACGGATATGCGCACGTGGGCAACGGAGAAACAGGTCACCGCGTGGTTCGGGTTAGCACCACGCAATGCCATGTCCGGCGGCACGGTGCTGCGCTCACGGACACGCCCGAGCCGGAACCGTGCCGGCCAGGCCGTTCGCCAAGCCGCAACCGCGGTGGCGCGGAGTTCGCGCGCATTTGGCGCGTAGTACCGGCGCAAACATGCACAAGCAGGGCCGCTCTTTGCCCAGGTGGCCACGGCACACACGATTGCCCGCACGGTGTATCACTTGTTGAAATACCGGGTGGCATATGAAGATATGGGTGCGGAGGAGTTCGCCCGTAAGCAGCAGGAACGCGATGTGCTGGCGTTGCAGAAGCGTGCTGCCAAGTTAGGGTTCACGCTCGTCGCCCCGGAGGTGACCGAAGGAGCGGCCTGATCCTGCTCAGCGTGCCCTGGCAGGCGGCGCAGCAGGCAACCGACGGCCGGTGTCTGGGCGTTTCTCAGAAAAGTTGGGGCACTAAGTCGGGGGGAGCGCCTGGCCCGGGTGGATCGGGCGGATCTCGATGTGCCCCTGACTGTCCAAGCCGCGTTGCTGGGCCTCAATCGCACCAGTTTGTACTATCAGCCAATGCCCACACCGGAGCAGGAGGTTACCATCACGCATGCGATTGACGAAATCTACACCGAGAATCCGGCCTACGGGTCGCGGCGGATC
>DAOTVB010000080.1:0-7775 GCA_034436755.1 Chloroflexaceae bacterium
CCTGCCCGTCGGCATCCTCCCAGACCAGGAACTTCTGCGGCAGATCGATCCCGATGGTCTGGTTGCTCTGCATCAGTTGCGTACCAATATTCGGGTTGCCAAAGATGATCAACTGCGTCGGGCGCAGATCCAGGCCCACACCCTCGGCATTGGCGGCATGGTTGATGGTTGCGACGGTGATCAGGCCATTCTCGTCCAGCGCGGTCTGCAGCCGTGATACCGTCTCCTCAACGCTGTAGGGGCTGGCAACGCTGACCAGTCCATTCGCCGCGTCCGTCTGCGCCGTCACCGGGGGCGCAACCAGCGGGGTGGTCAGCAGCGGAACGACCAGCAGCAGGAAGAGCGCCGACCCACGCACACGCCAGAGGATCACGCCCCCCACCGCCAGCAGCAGACCAGCGGTCAGCAGAACCCAGCCGAGCGGCAGCGCATTCTTCCCCGTTTCCGGCAGGGTCGTGGGCGCATCCGGCGCGGGGGCAGCATCGGCAGGGGCAGTTGTGGGAGCCGCTCCGGCGGGAGCGGACGTGGGAGCCGGCGCGGTTGCATCGGGCGCGGCTGTCGCTTCGGGTGCGGCAGCCCCGGCTTCGGGCGCAACCGATGTGGCAAAGTTGTTGAGCGCCGTCGTGACCCGGTTCAGCACCTCGTCCTGCCCGGTGATGCTGTGACGGTCCACCAGGTACTGCGGATCGTTGTAGGTGACACTGACCTGCCCATCGGCATCTTCCCAGATCAGGAACTTCTGCGGCAGGTCAATCGCTGTCGTCTGGCTGCTCTGCATCAGCGGCGTCCCCAGGTTGGGGTTGCCAAAGATCAGCAGTTGCGTCGGGCGCAGATCTGCGCCAACGTTCTGAGCATTGGCCGCATGATCGACGGTGGTGACGACGATCAATCCCTGATCCGCAAGCGCGCTACGCAACTGGTTAGTCGTTTCGTCCACGCTGTAGGCGCTTGTGGTGGAAACCAGTCCGCTGCCGGCATCACCCTGGGCCAGCACCGATCCGCCCAGCAACAGCGTGACAACCAGCAGCAGACTGCCAATGACGAGACGCATACGCATACCCTCATCTCCTTTTTTACCATCCGATATTCCATGCCTGAATAGTCCCGGAACAATCCTGCGTGTTACAGGCAGAGCATTCGGAATGGAGATGAAGATGCCGGCCTACTCCGCCAGGAAATTGCGCAGCAGCGTCTTGCCGCTGTCGGTCATAATCGACTCGGGGTGGAACTGTACGCCCTGCACCGGGTATTCCCGATGGCGCAGGCCCATAATTAACCCATCGTCCGTCCAGGCCGTGATTTCCAACTCGTCGGGAAGATCGTCGCGCTGCACGATCAGCGAGTGGTAGCGGGTAGCGGGGAAGGGGGTCGGAAGTGTGGCAAACACGCCCGCACTGCCGTGGTGAATCTGCGAGAGCTTACCATGCATAATCTGCGGAGCACGAATAACCGTGCCGCCGTAGGCCGCACCGATTGACTGGTGCCCCAGGCAGACACCCAGGATGGGCACATGCGCGCCCAACTCCTGGATCAGCGCTACGCTAATTCCGGCTTCGGCCGGGGTACAGGGGCCCGGACTGATCACGATCCGCTCCGGGCGGCGTTCGGCAATGTCGGCGATGCTGATCTTATCGTTGCGGTAGACCTCAATCGTTGCGCCAAGTTCGCTCAGGTACTGGTAGAGGTTGTAAGTAAACGAGTCATAGTTATCCAGCAGCAGCACACGCATAGCTGACCTCCTGATTTTCCTGATTTGGATGGGGTTGCTTCTGGACACAATGATACCATACGACACACGGTGACGCAGCATGCTGCGCCCCCTACAATGACGTTTTACCTCGGCCCGTTCCGCCGCACCGGGCTAATATGGCCGGGCCACCACGCGGGCCTCGGTGACAACCTCCTCAACCGTGGGATACTCCCCGGTACGCCGGTTAAAACTGGTGTGCTGCGCAAACCAGTGGCCGCTGCCGGTTGCAAACAGTTCCCACCCGTCGTGCCGGAGGTCGTCCGGGAGCAACTCCTGGCGCTGCTCAAGCTGATGCGCGCCCGTCCCGTTTGCGAGCTGAGTCAGCGCCGCCTGACAGCGATCCAGCAGTTCCGGCGTCAGGCCATGGTTGCGAATATCCGCGCCGGATCTGGCGGTATCCATGTAGCGCTTACAGACGCTGTAGAGTTCGTGCAGAGGTCTCTTCATCTGTTCGGTTGCCATGGTGGGGCTCCTTCCAGGTTGTTTGGGCTTCGCGGTACAACTGGTGGAGTAGTTGCAAAATCTATGCCGGAGGGGTTAATACACATACGGAACCGCAAAGTCGCAACGTTCAGCTATCTGCTGTGCCAGATTTTTGAAATCCTCGTAACAGCTATGGACGGCTGACAGATGCGAACCAATGGCCCCATCGGCCGGCTTGAGAAAGAACATTGGTTTACGCGCATCCATCGCCAGGGGCATCAAACTCCGGTAATGCTTGAGGGTTGCCAGACAATACGGGTCATCGGCCACACCCGGAACATGCGTTATTTCCTCGTCAAGAACAGACTGGCGATACTCGGCCGGAATACGCTCCATCCAGCGACCATACGCCTTAACCGGGCGATCAAGGCGTATGGTGTGCTGCAATACAACATAGCCAACCGGCTGCATCATACCGGTGGGAAGACAGAGTTCGGCATCGGGATTTTTCTGAAGTCGTTCCTGCCACTCCCTACGCCATCGGCGCAATGTTGGACCCAGATTTCGCAGCCCCTGGAGTGAAAACAGATCAGGTGCCAGAGGGATGGTTATATGTTCAGCCGCAATAATAGCAGCGCGGTTGATCGCCCCAAGATTTGGCCCCACATCGACCAGAACAAGCTCTGCATCACGAGCGATAGCAGCCTGAGCCAGCACCCGATAAAACGCCGAGATAACACGAAAAGCCCGCTCTTTGCCATCCAGACAATCCGGCCACTGGCTACTCAACTCATCCTCAAAAGAAGACAGAACCAGATCACCCGCAACAAGACCAATATTATCTGCAACATCAACAATATACGGCGTGGCTATATCGCCAATACCACGTAGCAGTGGGCGGATAGCACCAAAAATGGTTCGTTCATGTTCATTGGGTGGCCATAACTCTTCTAGCTGATCCTCATCGAGAAACATTGAGGTAAGATTCGACTGAGGATCAAGATCAGCCGCAATTACTTTGATCCCTAGGTCTGCATACATCCAGGCCAGATGATATACCAGCGATGTTTTACCTACCCCGCCCTTGTTGTTAAAAAAAGCAATAGTTTTCACGGGTTTCTCCGAATCACTACTAACACTCCAGGCGCAGTAAACTGGAACTCAGGTGGAGGATTCGCATTCTTGTCAAGTTCACGACGAGCAAGTGGAATACCCATACCAAAACGCTGGACATAACCGAGTACTTTCATGGCTTCGGCGAGTAAAGGATTTCGATAATCGGTAGCCCCTGGTTGTCCAAAGTTTTCTTCAGTAACCTGACCATACAATCCGCCTGGGCTATAGATTTCTATCCGGTCAGAGAACCAGTATATACGTGCAGGTGCATTCGTTGACTCATACGTTCGATGGAGAATTGCATTACGACTCAGTTGCTGCAGCGCAACAATAGGATAATCAGGTGATTTAATCTCTGTTGGCCCACTCCGAATATCGCTGGCTGTCGTAATATTTAACTCTAAAATCTCATCCAATTGATGCAACAATTCTGGCAGCGGTCTGGTTAGTTCTTTCTGATCTTTGATCGGGTCAGTCAGCTCCGTTCCATCTAGACGGACAAACTGCAAATATGCACCAGGAAGCCAACGAACAGGATCTTTGCCAAACGTAAGTATAGCGGCAACATTCGGATTGCCCTGACGATCCAGGAAACGGAGGGCTGCGAGTTGTTCTTCAACACTCCGTTGATTCTGAGCAAGCACCTCGGGAGCCACGGCTGCCGGCAAATAGTTTCGCTGAAACAGGTCCATATCCAGGTCATCCAGTGTTGCCCCCATCACCGGTTGCTGATCAAATGGTAAATTTCCCCAGAGTTGTTTTTCGCGGAGCCGTCGCTCCTCCTCGGCTGTTGCAGTTGCCCGCCGTGGTCCAACCCGAATCCATACCCGTCCATTGAAACGTACTGGCGGACTGTAAGATGGCTGTACTTCAATAACTGCAACATCACATCCATTCAACTGCTTCTTTTGAACTGTCATGGTGGGGAAAGGTAAAATATTGCCATCAGAACGCATATCGGCCAGCGTGCGCAGCAGTTCATCGGTGATCGAAAGATTGGCGCACGTACCATCATCATTAACACCGACAAAGATAACACCAGGTTGACGGTAGTTTGGAAGATCATTCGCAAATGCACAAATAGCCTGCCGAATGTCACCGCGATCCACCGCGCGTTTGCGTTCAACTCGATCCGTCTCAGGATCAGTCATTAGCACCAGGAGTTCCCCGTCAGTCAGCATGATAGAGCCTCAATTCTGGAATTACCGTTACGGAATGATGACCCTCTCATAGTACCACATTAAAACCAGACGTTCCATTTCTATTGCATCATCCCCCTTTCACATCGCTCTCAGCCCCATATCACCCAGATAAAGAAATGGTTATCGTTCTTCTAGCACAACGACAGTTCGTGCATGCCCTCTACGTTTTGCATCTGATGTCCAAGGAGAAAGAGCTATGGCCCGACTGCTTCGTCCGGCCCTGATCGCCGTCTTTAGCCTCGCGGTGGCATCGCTCCTGATTGCCAGCAGCCACAGTGTCACCGGCACCGCTGACAACCAGACTGGCCGCCCCGACCAGACTGTGTTGCAGCCCGCAACCGACTCATCTCCCCCCGATGGCGCGGTTCGCCGTTCTATCGGCGATACCTATCTCTCGCCCATTACCGAAGCCGATACTCCATTCACCCATATGCTGCTGCGCTGGGAAGCGTTCGAGCCGGTCAGCGATACGCTGACGCTCGAAGTCCGCGCCAGTGCGGATAACCAGTCCTGGAGTGAGTGGGGACCGGTGCTGGAAGACCCTGACATGTGGGTGCCCAATGATGGGGATGAAGTCTACTGGAGCCAGATCATCTATGCCGGTGAAGATGCGCGCTTCTGGCAGGTACGCGCCACGATGCAACCGGTGCCCGCCGGTCAACTGCCGCTGCTGCGCCAGATCGATGTCAACACGGTTGATGCGCGCTTTGGCGATCCCGCGCCCACGCCCGATCTCGATCTCGGAACAACGCGCGGTATCACACCGGCAGGGATCAGCCGGCCGCCCGTGGTCAGCCGTACCAGTTGGGGCAGCCCCGATGGTCAGGGCAGCCGGGTGCGCCCGGCCTACTACCCGGTCAACCACATGGTTGTTCACCATACCGCCGATGCCAACAGCCTGCGTGGGGGCGAGCAGAACTGGGCCAGCCGCGTCCGCGCCATCTGGTCCTTCCACACCTACACCCGGGGCTGGGGCGATGTCGGCTACAACTATCTGATCGACCCGAACGGCGTGATCTACGAGGGCCGCAGCGGTGGCGATGATGCGGTCGCCTTCCACGACACCGGTAACTATGGCTCAATGGGCGTTGTGGTCATCGGCACCTATGCCAATGTCCCGCCCACCGGCGCTTCCCAGGACCAACTGGTGGAACTGCTGGCCTGGAAAGCCGCGCAGAAGGGCATCGATCCGCTGGGACGCTCCTACTACTATGGCTGCGATATTTCCAACTTCTGCCGCCCGCACACCTATGGCGCGGTTGTGGCAAATATCGCCGGACATCGCCAGGTGACACCCGGGCATACCACCTGCCCCGGCGATGCCTTCCTGAACCTGTTGCCCAACATTCGCAACCGGGTCAAGTCGCGCCTTGACAGCGGCGTCAATCCCGCGCGGCCGGACAATGGCGATCTGTTGATCGATGAGTTGGAGGAGAACAGCTTTGCCTACAGTCCGGCGAACTGGTACTCGGCGGGTTGTGGCTATGGCGGACATACCTTCTACACCTACGCCACCGATAACCCGGGTGAGAGCAGCAACAGCGCCACCTGGCGGCCCAATATTCCCACCAGCGGCTCCTACCGCGTCTTTGCCCATATTCCCCAGGGGTGCGGTCTGGGTGCGCCACCCTACGCCACGACCAAAGCGCGCTACCACATCCACGCCGCAGATGGCGACTTTTACCGCGAGGTGGACCATAACACGGCGGAAGAGTGGGTTGACCTGGGGGTGTACCAGTTTAACGCGGGCAGCGAAGGTGCGGTTCAACTGAACGATCTGACGGGTGAAGCCTACAGCCGGCAGCGGGTAATCTTCTTTGACAGCATCAAGTGGGTGCCGGACAACCAGGCCCGCGCTGAACTGCTCAACGTCCAGTACGACCGGACCGGCGTTGCGGCGGGCGAAGTGCTCAAAGTCACCTTCACCGTACGCAACAGTGGCGAGGTACCCATTCACGGCCAGGATCCCGAAGCCGGTACCACGCCGGACGGTTACTTTGATCCGGGCAACGGCTATACCTATGACGAGCAGGAGTGCTTCCAGGGCGCGAACGGGCAGAACTACCCGATCTATCCCAAGCAGACCGACCGCTTCCGGGTGATGCTTGGCCCGGCGGATCGGGGCGTACCGTGCGATGGCGCGGATGGCGGCTATCCCTGGCGCTGGGGACTCAACGGCACGCTGCAACCGGGCGAAACCCGCGATATCATTGGCTATATCCGCTTCCGCCAGCCGGGGAACGTCACCCTGCAGGCCGGGATCATCCAGGAGTATGTGAACTATCATGTCCAGGGAGCGGCGCTGACCACGATCAACGTTACTCCGGAACGGCTCAACCCCATCACTGCCGCGTATGATCTCAACCTGCAGCCGCTGGCACACGTCTACCAGCTTGGTGCAATCCCGGATAACCTGCTGGCGCGGACACGTAACCCGCTCTCGATTACGCGCGGCGCGTATGTCGGCAGTTTCCCCTGGGATGGACATACGCTGGAGTGGGGCGGCGGCGGCCCGTTCGATCAGAGTGACAGCTTCCTGGTCGAGCAGACGCGGGTATTTCTGGCGCCCCGCGATGGCGAGTACACCTTTCGCACGACCAGCGATGATGGCTCGTGGCTCTGGGTTGACGGGCAGGCGGTGGTGGTCAACCATGGCCTGCACCATGTCAATGACAGCACGGGGACGATCTACCTGAATGCCGGGCCGCATGTGCTCTCCTTCAAATATTTTGAGCGCACTGGTCTGGCAACGGCCGGGTATGCCATGCAGATGCCGGGCAGCGCGGAGTTTACCATTCCCCGCGATGGGACGGCGGGCGGCGCGTTCCGTACCGGGTCAACCTTTGCCACCACACCCGACCTGACGCTGGTTGCCGATGATCTGGGCGGAACCGGGGTGGCCCATCTGCGCTACTCCTGGGATGGCAACACCTGGATCGACTCGCCCGGCGGCATCCTGCGCCTGGGCCGCCTGGTCAATGGGCACTACCATCTGCGCTATCAGGCGGTTGACCATGCCGGCAATCGCTCGGCAGTCCAGGAACTACCGTTCGTGGTGGATACCACCATTGAAATTGAACAGGTCTATCTCCCACTCGTCAACAAATAGCTAACGCCACCACTCCACCGGCAGGGACGCGCTTCGATGCGTTCCTGCCGATTCCCTTCAGACATCATTGCCTCGGTCGGGACGCGCAGAAGCGCGTCCGTCTTTCATCCAAACATCACTGCGCTGGAGTCCCGGCTTCAGCCGGATCAGGCGTTCCCAGCAGGATGCCCCGGCC
>DAOTVB010000081.1:0-3694 GCA_034436755.1 Chloroflexaceae bacterium
AGGGTATGCAGATGCCAGGCACCCGCGAACTGGGGCGCAATCGCCTGCTGGAACTGCTCCTGGTCTAACTGGATCAAGACGCGGTCATCCAGGACTGGTGCGGCGTGGAAGATCCCCCGGAGCGGCGGCAGTTTCCGCATTCCGGTCAGCACATCAGCAATCTGCGCCCCGTCTGCCAGATCGATCTGGACGATGAGCACCTGCGCGCCGGCCTGCTCCAGTGCCTGAATACGCTCCTGGGGAACGGCCACGCGACCCACCTGCTCCAGCAACACCAGGTAGCGCCCACCCCGCTGGACGATCCACTCAGCCGTTGCCAGACCGCTGTCAGTCAGGCCACCCGTCACAAGATAGGTCGCATCGGCATGGAAACGCGGCGCATGCACCGCAGGCGGAGCAACCAGCAACGACTCGCCCGCCAGCGTCAGCACCTGGGCAGCCAGCGTCTGATGTGCGGTGGCGGCCGCAAATGCTGCCGGGGCTGCCCCGATCGGGAAGAGTTGCTGTGGTAGTGGCTGGAGCCGATCAGCGGCAAACTCGGCACAGACTTCGTGCAATAACTCCTGGCACAACACGGGATTCTCGCGGATCTGGGCCTCCAGATCCACCAGGACGAGGGACTGATTGGGCTTAAACTGGCGGAGATCCAGATGACCGGGCCGGGCCGGCTGCGCCAGTTGCACCAGTTGTCCACCTGGGGCAAGGCAGGCCAGGCTCTGCCCAAAGCTGATCCCTGGTCGCGTGTGCAGGACCAGATCAACCCCGCGCCCGTTCGTGAAACTCATAATGTCCCGCACAAGTCCGGGAGAGCGGAGGTCAAATACCGGCAAACGCCCGTTTGTCTGGAAAAAGGTCTGCTGTTCGGGGGCATCGACCGTTACAAAGATCTCTGCGCCAGTGTGTCGCGCCACCTGCAACGCCGCCAACCCCACCCCACCCGTCGCCGCGTGGATCAAGACCCGTTTGCCGGGACGGAGGGCTACCAGGTGATGCAGGGCATAGTATGCCGTCAGGAACGTTGCCGGAATAGAGGCAGCCTCGGCAAAACTGAGGTGGGCCGGCTTCGGCGCAACCAGATGCGCGGCGGTGGTGACAAATGAGCCGCAGCAACCAGGAGCCAGGGCCACCACAGCATCACCCACAGACAGACCGGTGACCCCGGTCCCCAGGGCCGTAATAACACCCGCGCACTCCAAGCCCAGCCCGGTGGCGGACTGCTCCGGGCGATACCCGAGGTCACGCGCAGTTACACCAACCGCGTGGACGGCAATGGCTACTTCGCCGGGGCCCGGTTCAGGGGGTGTCGTTGCCCGTAACTGCACACCGTCTGGGCGATCAGCGGTCGCTATTTCAAGGCGGAAGGCATCCTGACCGGCGACCGCCGGGATCGTCGCGTCTGCGCGATCCAGGGTGGCGGGAACCAGCCGGGCCACATAGCGGGCCGCGCTTCGTAGGGCAACTTCGTCTTCCGGCGAGTCGGCCCAGATTTCGGCAAAGAGGGCGGCGCGCGTCACCATATCGGACGGCGACCCCAGGTCGATGCGGGTACAGCGCATATTGGGGTACTCGTTGGTAATCACCCGACCAAGCCCCCAGATGGAGGCCTGTGACACACCTTCCGCCTGATCGTCCGGGCTGACGGCATGAACCCCGGAACTGACTAGCCAGAGACGCGGGGCTTCGCGCCAGCCCGCCTGGGCCAGTGCCTGCATCAGATGCAGAACACTGCTGCTGCCCCACCGGATTGCCGCTGTCGGCGTGGTACGGTTCAACTGAGCCAGTGGCGGCGCATCCAGACTCCAGAGGTGAATAATACCGCGGCAGGGCTCCTGGTCGGCACTAAACGCCTCGTTCAACAGGCGGTGGAATGCCGCCGGATCAGCGGCATCCAGGCTAAAGTGATCAGCGCTGTGCCGCTGGAACTTTGTGCCAGGCGTTACCGTGACGATCTGGGCACCCTGGATTTGCAACTGTGTCGTCAATGCACTCCCAACGCCCTGTCCATCGGCAAAGAGCAGCCAGCGCCCCGGCTTACGCGCGGGCGGCGGATCGGGATGCTCGACCGGTTGCCACTGCACTTCGTAGAACCAGTCATTCATGCGGAGATCATCGGCCGGAGTAGTACGCTGTTCCAGACGTTTCAGGTGCAGACCTTCAACCTCCAGCACCACCTGCCCATCCTCGGTCAACAACCAGATATCGCCAATGAAGCGATCACCGTTTGCCGTCGCTGCCCGACTGCGATGGGCATAGCTCCAGCAGGCATTCGCAGGCGACTGGAAGAGCCGGAGACGTTCAACCTGGACGGGCAACCACATCCCCTGGTTGCGGCTGGTTGGGGCGGCCCCCGTAACCAGCGCGCCGGCAACCTGGAAACAACTGTCGAGCAGTGCCGGGTGCAGGTGATAGGCCGCCGCTGCCGTTACCACACTCTCGGCCGGCTGCAGGCGGGCCAGGGCCGCATCCGGTCCATGCCACAACTCGGAGATGCCCTGGAATGTCGGGCCAAATGTAAAGCCCCGTTCGCGCAGCGCGGCATACAGGTCCGTGTGCCTTACCGCTTCAGTACAGCGGGACTGGATCAGCGCCAGTTCCGGGCAGGCGGTGGTGGACATGATCCGCTCTGGACCACGATAGATCGTACCTGTGGCATGGATTGTCCAGGGTTGCGTCGCCGCCGCCGTGGATGGGCGGGCAGCAATTTGTACGGAAGCCATACCATCCGCGTCTTCGGTCAAGGCCACCTGGACGATCTGCGTCGTCTGTTCATCGAGCAGCAACATCTGCGAGAATTCCATCTGCCCAACCGCATGTGCGCCCGACCCATAGGCCGCATTGGCCGCTGCCAGGGCAATTTCCAGGTAAGCTGCCGCCGGTACGACCACACTGCCCTGCACCCGATGATCGCGCAGGTAGGGCAGGCTGGTGCTGCGCAGTTCGGCTTCCCACAGATGGGTTATCGGCTGTGTGGCCGCCTGGAGATGCATGCCCAGCAGGGGATGGCCGGCGGCACCAGGGCGCCGCGCCGATCCCGACCCATGGGTGTCGGCCTCGATCCAGAAGCGCTCGCGCTGCCAGGCATAGGTCGGCAGTTGCACACAACGCCCGGCGGGCAAGCCGGCGGCCCAGTCTACCGGGTAACCCTCCGTCCAGAGCCGGCCCAGGCCCTCGCACAGCACCCGCCGTCCATCCTCGCCCCGGCGCATCGAGGGCAGCAGCGTACCAGACATCCCGGCATACTGCATCACCTGCTCAACCGACGAGAGCAGCACCGGGTGGGCGCTGACCTCAATAAAGGTGGTATAGCCGTCGGTCAGGAGTTGCTGCACGGTTGGCCCGAATCGCACCGGCTCACGCACATTCCGGGCCCAGTAGGACGCGGTGCAGTGCTGCCCGGCAATGACTTCAGCCTGCACCGTCGAGTAGAAAGGTACCGTGCCCGGCTGCGGGCGCACCTCTGCCAGTGCCGCCGTCAATTCGCCTACCAGCGGCTCCATCTGGAACGTATGCGAGGCCACATTCATCTTCACTTTGCGACAGAAGACATTGCGCTCTTGCAATAGCTCCAGGACACACTCCAGCGCCGAGGGATCACCTGCCAGGAGCACCGAGTTCGGGCCGTTGATCCCGGCGATGGCAAGCTCGTTTTCATACCCAACCAGCACGGCCTGGGCTTCCGCGACCGTCAACTCAG
>DAOTVB010000082.1:0-42104 GCA_034436755.1 Chloroflexaceae bacterium
GGGCAGTGGGCGGTGGGCGGTGGGAGCCGCACCGTGGCACATAATGTGCCGCTGCCGGATGACAAGCGAAAGTTCTCCCTGGTTATCTATACCAGTTCTGTAGTTCTCGGTTCTCGGTTCTCGGTTCTCGGTTCTCGGTTCTCGGTTCTCGGTCCTCAGTTCTCCCGAACAAAATAATCGGCGGATGGGCAGACCGAGACGCTATCGGCGGTGCGGACCTCGGCGCTAAACTCGACCATGTCACCCACGGTGATCCCGGTGTCGATCTCGCCCTGACAGGGAACCGGCGTCATCCCCTCGGACCAGATGACGTTATACGCGCCCTGGTCCGTCTCGACAACATAGGCGCAGATTCCATCAAATGCACAATCGTCAACCGTATCGACCACCGTTCCCTGCATCTGCACCGCTTCGCCGACGGTCAGTTCCGCCGGTTCGGCATTCCCCGCCGGGCCACAGGCTCCCAGGAGCAGTGCCAGGAAGCTGATCAGCAACATGCGTGTGAAGATACTATTCACTCGAATATCCTTTCTGAAATCTATCTGTGCGATATAGCCGTCCTGACGTTGTTGTGCATGTAACGTCGTGTCGCCTGATGAACGTTGCATGTTTCATCCGGACATCAACGCTCAGGAGTCCCGGCTTCAGCCGGATCAGACGTTCCCGGCAGGAGGCCGCTGTACCGGCAGGCATCCACCGGCTAAAGCCGGGACTCCCGGGTATGCATATCCGGGCTATTTGTTCAAACTTCATCAGGCTGTTACAACCAGTGTAGGATTGCTATCCATGTATGCTCCGGCTGTCCCGGCAGTGCCGGGGAGCCGTCAGACGCTATGGGGGAGACGTGCGGATCACGCAGAAAGTTCCCTCTGGCATGGACAGCGTTACACCTGGTGCCTCTTCCGATCTTGCCGATCCGCGCTATTTCCGCTATGATCAGGCTGCGATCTGGGGGATAATTGCCTGATGGTTTTACCTGCCTGCCGTTATCAGGACTGTGTCGGCAGTGCAGGCGTTGCGCGCTACCAGTCCAGCAATAGCGGAAAATCTCCATGAATGATATTCTGCATGGTACCTGGGTACCGGCAAAACAGTTCTTTTTTCTCTGGGGCGAAGCCACCGAAAGCAATACCGCCCGCGGGCGGCGCAAACTCAAGCCGCATCCGTTTCAACTGCCGCTGGATACGCTCTATGGCCTGCTGGAGCGACTACTGCTCGCCGACCTGGTTGCCGCCATTGACACCGGCAGCTATGAGTATCCGCAGACCTTCTGGCTACCTGCCACAGCGAAGCTGCCCATTCCCTCGCCGGAACTGTCGGCAACCGGCACCGTGACCGCGCCCACCGAAGCGCCCGAACTGCTGCCCTGGCAGGTGGTCGGGCTGGCGTTGCCGATCACCATTGCCGTCGATCTGCTGCCGGCATTGACCGAGCCCCGGCACCTGGGGGCCGACCTGCGCGCCTGGCGCACGGCGACCCTGCTGGCGCTGGAGTTGTTGGCGGGTCAGCAGGTACTGCCCACGCTGATGCGCGATGGCTTTCAGTTGCGCGCGGTGTGGCGACCACAGCCCATAGCGGATACCGCGCAAAAAATAGGCACCCTGGCCCGCAGCATGCCGCCACTCTGCCGTGCCGCTGTGGATGAACCCGCCGCCGCGCCGTCCGCCCGCGCGCTGCTGGGGGATTTCCTGACGGCGGCTGTTGATAGCACGGTGCGCGAACTGGCGCTGACCAGCACGCTGCCCGCGACCACACCGGGCGGCAAGTGGCTCCAGGCGCTGCTGGGCAAGGACTCGCTGGTGCCGCTCAAGGGACCGGCGGCCGATGCGCTCTACAAGAGCTGGCAGGACTGGTCCGGGCAGGGTCAGGTTGCCGGGGACGATGTTTTCCGCATCACCTTCCGGCTGGAACCCCCGGCAGAGGCGGAGCAGCCCTGGGAGCTGACCTACCTGCTCCAGGCCACCGATGAGCCCAGCCTGCTGGTGCCGGTCAAGGATATCTGGCGCGAGCGGGGAGCGGCGTTTACCTACCTGGACCGCCGTTTTGAGCATCCGCAGGAGCGCCTGCTGACCGGACTGGGCTTTGCGGCACGGCTCTTTCCGCCGTTGCAAAACAGCCTGCGGCAGGCCGCCCCCGACCGCGCCACACTCGACACCACCGAGGCCTTTACCTTCTTGAAAGAGGCCACCCCGCTGCTGGAGCAGAGCGGCTTTGGCGTGCTGGTGCCCGCCTGGTTGCAGGGCAAGGGCGCGCGGCTCCAGGCGAAGGCGCAGGTGAAAACGCCGCCGAATGAGAAGGGCGTGCTCTCCTTTGAAAAGATGATCAGCTTCTCCTGGGAACTGGCGCTGGGCGATCAGCCGCTGGATCTGGCCGAGTTTGAGCGGTTGGTGGCACTCAAAATGCCGCTGGTGCAGGTGCGTGGGCAGTGGGTGGTGCTCGACCCGGAGCATATGCAGCAGGCATTGCGCTTCTTCAAGCAGCGTGGCGGTAGCATGTCCCTGATCGAGGCGCTGCGGCTGGGACTGGGCGGCGATGGGCAGGTGCTGCCGCCCGGCGTTGAGGTTGCCGGGGTTGAGGCCGAAGGCTGGCTGGGTGAGGCGTTGCGCGGCCTGAGCAATCCGCAACAACTGGATCTGCTGCCGCCCCCGGATGGATTGCAGGCGACATTGCGGCCCTATCAGGTGCGCGGCTATTCCTGGCTGGCGTTTTTGCAGCGCTTCGGGTTGGGCGCATGTCTGGCGGACGATATGGGCCTTGGAAAAACCGTTCAGACAATCTCCCTGCTGCTGCACGACCGCGAGCAGGAGGCGCAACCGGCACCCACGCTGCTGGTCTGCCCCACCTCGGTGATTGGCAACTGGCAGCGCGAGGTACAACGCTTCGCGCCCGCCTTGCGCGTGCTGGTGCATCAGGGGACCGGCCGGCCCCAGGGCGACCCGTTTGTTCAGGCCGCGCAGGAGCATGACCTGGTGCTGACCAGTTTTCCGCTACTGGCGCGCGACCGCGACACGCTGACCGGCGTGGAGTGGGGCGCGGTGGTGCTGGACGAGGCGCAGAATATTAAGAATGCCGGCACCAAGCAGGCCCAGGCCGCCCGCGCGCTGACCGCGCCCACCCGCATCGCCCTGACCGGCACGCCGGTTGAGAATCGCCTGACCGAACTCTGGAGCATTATGGCCTTCCTCAATCCGGGCTACCTGGGCAACGAAACCGCCTTCCGCCGCGACTTTGCCCGCCCGATTGAGCGTACCGGCGACGAAAACGCTACCGCGCGCCTGCGCCGGCTGACCGCCCCCTTTATCCTGCGCCGCCTCAAGACCGACAAGACCATCATCGCCGATCTGCCGGATAAGATTGAGAAGAAGGAGTATTGCCGGCTGACCCCGGAGCAGGCGACGCTCTACGAGTCGGTTGTGCGCGATGCGCTACAGCAGATCGAAAACGCCGATACCGAGGAGAATGCCATCCAGCGCAAAGGACTGGTGCTGGCGATGCTGATGAAGCTCAAGCAGGTCTGCAACCACCCGGCGCAGTTTCTCAAGGATGGCAGCGCGTTTGCGGACCGCTCGGGCAAGCTGGCGCGTCTGAGTGAACTGCTGGAGGAGATTTATGCCGCCGGCGACCGGGTGCTGATCTTCACCCAGTTTGCCGAACTGGGCGAGATGCTGCGGCTCCACCTGAGCGAGCGGCTCTACGAAGATGTACTCTTCCTGCATGGCGGCACCAAGGCGCGCGAACGCGATGGGCTGGTGCGGCGCTTCCAGGCTCCCGGCGGCCCCACCGTCTTTATCCTGTCGATCAAAGCCGGCGGCACCGGGCTCAACCTGACGGCGGCGAACCATGTGGTTCACTTTGACCGCTGGTGGAACCCGGCGGTGGAGAACCAGGCGACCGACCGGGCCTTCCGTATCGGGCAACAACGCAACGTCGAAGTACACAAGTTTGTCTGCACCGGCACGCTGGAGGAGCGGATCGACGAGATGATCGAGAGCAAGCGCACGCTGGCCGAGCAGGTGCTGGGCAGCGATGAGAGCTGGCTGACCAGCCTGAGTACCAATCAGTTGCGCGACCTGGTGGCTCTGCGCCAGGACGCGATTGCGAGTGAGGAGGAGTAGCCATGCCCCGCCGTCGCGGTTCCTACTATGAAGATGATTATGGCGACTGGTACGAACCATCCCGACCACGGCCGGTTCAGGATGGCATCAGGGCCAAAACTGAGCGTGGTCAGTTCGGCAAATCCTGGTGGGCGCAGCGCTGGATCGGCGTGCTGGAAACCTTCGGCTGGGGCAATCGCCTGCAGCGTGGGCGCACCTATGCGCGCCAGGGTCAGGTGCTGAGTATTGAGATCAAGCCGGGAAAGGTGCAGGCAAAAGTGCAGGGCTCGCGGGCCACGCCCTACAATGTTGCAATGGCGATCACCCCGCTGAGCGATAGCCAGTGGGAGCAGGCAATTGACCAGATGGCGCAGCAGGCGATCTTTAGCGCCGGCCTGCTGGCCGGGGAGATGCCGCAGGATATTGAGGAGGCATTCCAGGCCGCCGGCATCCACCTGCTGCCGCAGAGTCGCGCAGATATCAACACGAAGTGTTCCTGCCCCGATGCGGCCAACCCCTGCAAACATATCGCGGCGGTCTACTACCTGCTGGGCGAGCGCTTTGACGAAGATCCCTTCCTGATCTTTCAGATGCGCGGTCGCACCCGCGAGCAGATCATGGATGCGCTGCATGCGCGGCGGGCCATGGCGAGCGGGGCCGAGGAAGAACAACCCCTCGTGACCGCCGAGCCGGTGGCCCCCCTGGAGAGCCGGCTCGCCGACTTCTACGTAGCCGCGCCCGAGCTGGATACTATTTCGATCCAGGTGGCCGCGCCCGCCGTTGATGCCGCGCTGTTCAAGCGCCTGGGCACCGCGCCCGCCGGCACCGATGCCGCCCTGCGGCAGCTCTACCAGAAAATTACCACGCGCACGTTGGAGAAATTATTTGGAGAGGAGTGAGGGGAGTAGCGTTCAAATACACTCGCGCACAGACATATGCTGCGCCGGGTCGGACGGCGGACGCGCCACAGCGCGTCCCGACCGAAGCAAACTTACCCTTGTGAAAGCAACGCCATTCAGCGGAGCAACCCGTGATACCAATTTGACTTCCAAACGGCAACAATCAGACCAACCACGAAGCACACGAAGGAACACGAAGGAACACGAACGGCTGCATCGTGGGGACGATTGGGGTATGCATCAGGTGTACTGGTTCACGCTCTGTGTGACCCTGGTGGGTTGTTTGCACGTTTGACAACAAATCGGTATGACACGGACGCGCCGAAGCGCGTCCCTACCGGAAAGAACCAGGGATGCGGACGCGCCGAAGCGCGTCCCTACCGCGACCACCCTGCAACCAATCACCAATCGCAATTCCATATAGATCACATGTCACATGTCAGCAGATCAACTGTTACCATAAGTTCCGTAGCTCACGCTTCCAGCATGACAGCACAGGTGGTTCTCAATTCTCAGTTCTCGGTTCTTCATCACCCCACAAACCAGCGCAACATCCGCATCCAGACATTCTCGGTCAGGATATGCACCGGGAAGCTGATCGGGAGGAGCAAATTCCCGGCCAGGAGATCAAGCTCGACCGGGCGGGAACCGGGGGCGGCGGCAGCAGGCGGCGCCAGCAACACCCGGCACTGCTCCCGGCCGCCGGGCGGCAGGGTAGTACGGGCATCCTTCAGCCGCACCCAGGAGTGGCGGCTGCTCCAACTCAGATTGCAGGGATGCTCGCTCAGATTCTCAACCTCCAGCAGGTAGTAGGCCTGGCTGCCGGCAGCGACCTGCGGCTCCTCCAGCGGATTAAGGCCATGGATCTGCAGCCGGGGGAAGCGGTGCGGATCAAGCCGGTGCAGCACCTGCCCCACCAGCAGTTGCAGCGTCAGCTCATCGGGGTTCGGGTTATGCTTGATGGTCGCCAGTTCGGCCGCCAGGGCGCGCTCGCCCTGCGCATGCAGCCAGCGGCGGAGCATCCCCTGCTCCAGCAGTTGCTTCAGCAGCGGCACCAGATCGGGCTGCGTCGGGTTAAGCTCTTCCAGATGCGTAACCCAGCGCGTGCCCAGCGGCAGCAGCGGGCGGGCGGTGGCCTCCCAGGGAATACTGAAGGTATACTTCCCGCAGCGCAGGGTCAGGCTACCCTGATACTCACCCGTACGCCCGGCGGCGACCAGCGCCAGATCACAACTGCCGCCGGGGGGCAGCACCCCGTTATGCTGGCGCACCGGACGCTCCTCAACCAGCAGGCGCACTTCGAGCTTGCGCGAGGGCGGGCACTCGATATCCCAGCAGAGCGGATGCAGCGTGGCATTATGGATCGTCACCGTCTGTGGCGCACTCCACAGGCGCCACTGGCGCAGCGGCACCTCACCAAAGTTGAGCTGTCTGGGGGTAATATCGAGCGCAGGACTGCCGTCGGCCGGGGCCATAGTCATCAGCAGCACATCCAGCGGGCGCTGGCGGGTGGGCGTCTGCTGTTGCATGGCGCGCCAGTCGTGCAGCAGCTTGCCCATGATCCGGTCGGGATGCACATTCAGCCAGCGCTCAAAAGCACCATTGACCAGCGCCTCTTCCACCAGTTGGGCATACTGCATGGTAGCGCGCACCAGTTCACGCTGGTTGGTGATACGCAGATCGGGCGCCAGATGCAGCGGCTCGGGTGCCTGCGGGAGCGTCAGCGCCGCGCGCAAGGCCGCTGCTGTGGGCGCACGTCGGGCCACATCCAGCGCCAGCGCCCAGCGCAGGGCGGGGGCCAGTCCCGGCGCGGCCATATTCAGGCGCGGCAGATCAAACTGCAGCGGAGCCGCAGTCGGATCTTCTCCCGTGAGCAGTTCATAGCAGGTGGCGGCCAGGCTAAACAGGTCGCTGCGCTCATCACTTGTGCCGCTCCCCAGTTGCTCCGGCGAGGCATAACCCGGCGTGCCATGGCGCGGCCGCGGGCGGCGCGGCGGGCGCTGGGTGCGGGTCAGCGCCGCGCCCAGATCGATCAGGGCCAGCGTGCCATCGGGCCGCAGGATCAAGTTGGACGGCTTGAGATCGCCACAGATGATCGGTGGGCGGCGGGTGTGCAGGTAGCTCAACAGATCACAGAGCTGAACCGCCCAGCGCTGCACCTGTCGCACGCCACAGGGCCCCCGGTTGGCAACCTCGGCCAGGGTTGAGCCGGAGATTAGCTCGCGCACCAGCCAGGTCAGGTTGTTATCGTTGTGAAACTGCACCGGGCGGGGCAACGCCGGATGGCGCAGCCGCCGCAGCAGACGCGCCTCCCAGCGCAGCATGTTCATCGCCTCCTGCCGTTCTTCGGCAGGCAGGTCATTGCGTACGATTTTGACGGCCAGCGACTCGGGGTTGTCACTGGTACCCGCCTGTAGATCCGTAGCCTGGAATACCACCGCCTGCCCGCCCCAACCCAGCAGCGCATCCAGCCGGTAGCGCTCGTCCAGCACCTCCCCCGGCCAGAAATCACACGGCGGCGACTGAACCGTCGCAGGTGCATCCAGGCGAATTGTTCTTGCTGGTTCTGACATTGGACCACTTGCCGAATGGTCAGGGGTACACGGCAACATGACCGGGCCGCTCTGCCCCAACCGCTATCCCTTGACACCGTTTTAACAATTCGGTACATTTGAACTATTGGTCTCTATTGTATCCGAGATTTCCCATTTGGGCTAGTGAAGGAATCAGCATGTCTCAGGATCAACCATCCGGGACTGATAACGCACGCCACTCACAGACAACCCCGCCTGAAAGCGATACCTATGATGTCATTATCGTCGGGGCGCGTATCGCGGGAGCGGCTACGGCCGCACTGCTGGCCGAACAGGGCGCGCGCGTGCTGCTGCTGGACAGCGCGACCTTTCCGACTCCGACCGTCTCCTGTCCGGTTTTCTATGGCAACAGCATGGCTATGCTGGAGCGGATCGGCGTCCTCGATGTAGTCGATGCCATCGGCGCGCCGCGCATCACCCGTTACGGTACCCGCTCGCCGGATCTGGATCTGGTGGCGCGCCTGCCGCATGCATATGGACGCGATTTTGCCTACTCGATCCGCCGCGAACTGCTGGATACCGCCGTGCTGCGCCGAGTGCAAACCTATCCGGGCATTACGCTGCGCGAGGGCTTCCGGGTCAGCGACCTGCTCTGGGGCGCGGGCCAGGTGGTCGGCGTACGCGGCCGGCAGAACGGCGGGCCGGAGGAGACGATCTATGCGCATCTGGTCGTTGGCGCGGACGGCAAGCGCTCGCGGGTGGCCCGCGCGGTAAATGCGCCGATCTACGACCGGATCACGGGCGACACGGCCATTTTCTATGCCTACTACCGAAATTTTACGCCGCTGGAAGAGCCCAGCGCGGTAGTCAACCTGGAGCCGCAGACCCGCCAGGCCGCCCTGGTCTTCGATGCCGACAACGGTCTAACGGTCATCTCAACCGGTATCCCGTCCGCGCAGTTTGCGGCGGCCCGCAAAGACCCGGAGGGTACGCTGGAGCAGACCTGGCGCAGCTTTCCGGAACTGGCCGCGCGGGGCCAGAACGCCATCCGCGAAACCCCGGTGGTGGGCCAGGGACCAACGGATAGTTTCTACCGCCAGTCCTACGGGCCGGGATGGGCGCTGGTTGGTGATGCCGGGCATTATATCGACCCGATTACGGGCCAGGGGATCAACAATGCGCTACGCAGCGCGGAGTTGTTCGCCGCAGCATGGGCACGCACCCGGCGGCGTACCGCCTGGCAGCGGGCCATGGCGGACTATCAACGCCAACGGGACGCCGAAACCCGCCCGATGTACAATCTGGTCGCGTTTGGTCGGCGGGTGCAGCCGGCGGTTGACGCGGGCCTGGATATCTGGACGCCGCTGCTGCAGGCGATTGCGCGCCACCCGGAGATTACCACCCACTACATTGGCATCTACAACGGCGCAACCCGGGTTGATGCGTTCTTCAGCCCGGCAAACCTGACCCGGATTCTCATACAGGATGGCCTGCGCTACCAGTTGCCGCGCTTTGCCATAGGCACACTGAGCCGCGCACTGGCGACGTAGGGTTGCGACGGGAAGCGGGAAGCGGGAAACGGGAAGTGTGCGGCGGCGAGGGGCAGTAGCTTCCTGCCGTTGCACAAGTAAGGATGGAGCAATGCCTGTCACCTATACCAATCGAAAGGGTGTTACCTACACACTCTGCCAGGGAACCACCAAAACCGGCAAACCGCGTTACTTCTTTGCGCGCCGGCCACGCGATACGCCGGTTGAGACAGTCCCGGACGGCTACCGGATCAGCGAGAGTGTCAATGGAATAGTTTCGCTGGAGCGTGCCACACCTGTCCAGATTCCGCCGGAAGAGGTTGCCGTTGTCGAGGCAGCCATCGCCCGGTATAAAAAGCCGCAACACTACCGGGCCGCCGCAAAGAAGCAGATTATCGAGGTTTACGAGAACACCCGCGCCGATGCGGAGACGTTAATGGCCATTCTGGGAGAACAATTTCCAGTTACGCCCGACCTGGCGCAGCGCTTGCAGGCGGAGGAGGAACAGTACGCCCAATTTACCGCCGTTCTGCGCTTCATCCTGATTGATAAGCAGCAGCGCACCTACAACGTACAGCGCTGGTGCTATCGGGGCAGCATTGATGACTGGATTGATCTCAGGCTGACGGGACAACTACCCGATCTGGTAGACCGGGTTATTCCGCGCCTGGGGACCGATGATTTTTATGAGCCATTCTGGTAGAACACCGCCGACCAGATGCGCATTGACACAACTTACGCAATCACTGACCCGGAAGGCATTTCACCTCCGGCAGGACGGAAGAAACGAGATCTTTTTCACAAAAATGTTGCACAAAGTGCAACATTTTTGTGAAAAAGATAAAACAGTACCACGCTACCGCAGGCGAATCGGACCATTATCGTGCGCAAACGCCCAGTTTACCGACCCACCGCGTAAGTCCTGTTGTTTGATACCAATTTGCCGCCAAACGTGCAAGAAAACCTCGCAGGCCACGCAGAGCGTGCAACAATGAACCGGACGTAATAGACGCAATCGCACCCACTATCCAGCCGTTCGTGTTCCTTCGTGGTCTTCGTGGTCTTCGTGGTTGGTCGAATTGTTGCCGTTTGGAAGTCAGATTGGTATGAAAGGTATTGCCCCTAACCGTTAACCGTTAACCCCTAACCCCTAACCGTTAACCCCTAACCGTTAACCCCTAACCGTTAACCCCTAACCCCTACGGCGACTGTTGCACCTGCTGCAAGGGCAGCGCGGTTGGCGCGGTGGACTGGGGCTCCGGTACCAGATCCTCCGGTGCCGGCGCTTCCGGTGCGGACGGCTCCGCCGCCGGCAGATTCTCCGCGCGGATCAACTCACTGAGCCGCCGCACATCACTCCAGTCGGTTTCGCTCTCGATATCGGCCAGCGGCGTGTAGAGCGTGTCCAGCGTAAATGTCTGCACGGCATACCGGCGACCATTCGCAATAATCGTGCGGCTCTCATCCAGCGGACTGCCCACCGGACGACCGGCGCGGGCTTCTTCGACCACATACTTGTGAAATGCCCACTCCGCGAAATACTCCTGCCCGGTCGCCTCAAAGCTCTCCATCACCAGGCCGGTTTCCAGATCATCATAGCGGGGCGTCCCATCGGCCGGCGGGGGACCGGGGGCGCGTCCCTGCCAGACGGCAACCCGCAGGCGGACATTGTTGATATAAATCGACGGCACATTATTGTCCCAGGCAGGCGCATACACCGGAATCGCCTTCTCCACCGTATCCAGGCCACGCCCGATATACCGCGAGAGAATCAACTCGCACCAGTCGCGCACACTATCCTGCCAGGTACGGAAGCTGACAAAGTTGCCATATCGCCCGCGGACAATCCCGGCCGAGCGCTGCGGATCGAAGGCGGCCCGTTGCCCGCCCCAACTCTTCATATCGTGGCTCCGGCAGATGCCGGTGGTGCAGAACTGCGACTCCTGGGCAAAGAAGGCCAGCGCCACCGCCGGGTCAAGCTCATAGCTGACGATAATCTCGTAGAGTTCATCGGCGTAGGGTGCGGCCGGCGAGCGCCCGGTGCCGCCCGTCCCGGTATGCAACAGATCCGAGAAGACTTGCCGTGAAATCCGGGGCAGTGCCTTGAAGGTCAACTCGGCATCGGCCTGGGGCGGCGGCAGGGCTGACTGCTCCGGTTCGCCCTCCTGGGCCGCCGGTTCGGCCAGCGTGGTCATGGTCAGGCGCGGACTGATGAAGAACGTAAATGCAATGGCTACACTGCCAACCGTAGCAATGACCGCCAGCCGCCGCCGCTCCTGACGTAGCAACCGGGGCAGGCGCAGCAGCAGCAGCCCACCCGCCAGCCAGATCAGCCCCAGCATCAAGCGCACGGCCTGCCCATGCGTGAGCAGATCCAGCAGCAGCAGCAGCGGGATGCTGAATGCCGGCAGCGCCAGCCCGGTCAGGACAACCGGCTCACCCGTTTGCCGCCACCATGCCGGCAGCTTCCGCAGCCCAGCCCGCGCGGATCGTGCCGACTTCCCTGATACCGCCTGTTTCTTCATAATATGACCTCCCGCATTATGTTTGCATCCGGCGGCTGCAAACACCCGTATTCCGGCGCACTCCGGCAGCGTGGCTGCCGCCCTCCATATCCGGATTACTTTGTAACCCTTCATCAAGTTACACGAGTTACGCAGTCTGGTTTGTTCTGGCCTGGTGCCGGCCCCGAACGTCAGCTTCGTTTGATCAAACGCCCGGTTTGCACGCCCACCGCGTAATGCGTGTCAAGTTACACGAGTTACGCGGTAGGTCTGCAACCTGGGCGTTTGCGCCCGGTAATGGCCCGACTCGCCTGCGGCAGCATGGTAGACTTTTTTCTTTTTCACAAAAAAATTCACGTTGTGAATTTTTTTGTGAAAAAGATCTGTTTGCTTCCGCCCTGCCGGAGGCGAAATGTTCTTTTGGGTGAGTAACCGCGTAACTCGTGTCAAGTTACTGACAATTTCTGTTTGTATTACGTAAACGAAAAATTGTCAAGTATGTCAACCTGCATCGCGCTGCGGAAAACCCGGCTGAGTTGCCGGGCAAGTGGGAAGTAGTCGTCTGTTGCGGCGTAAAATACAGCGTTTGTGGGGAATAGTGTCAGTATTCAAGGCATAAGCCGAAGCCTGGTGGGGAAGTGATGGTGATGTTAGCGCGAACAAAGAACAAAGAAACAGTGCACAAAACCCGGCGAACAAACCTGTGCTATCCTTAGGACAACAGCGGTGATACGGTTAGCAGCTTGCAGCGGTGAAGGAGAGTAGATGGCTGCGAAGATCAAATTTGGGCTGATTGTCGGTCTGTTCGGGCTGGTCCTTACCATGGCGGTAAGTTTTCTCGTAGGAGTCTGTGGACCATTCGTCGGGCTGGCGGCCGGAGCGGTTGCGGGCCTGTTGACGGTACGGGCGGAGCGACCCGCGAACCGGAATGCCGGTGCAAGTCAGGGAACGCAGGCCGGAGCGATTGCCGGCGGGTTGACCCTGGCAGGTCAACTTATCGGGAATATTGGCGGATTCATGCTTCTCCAGGCATCGCAGGTAGATCTCCCATTTGGCGAGATGCCCCAGACATCTGCCGAAGAGACGGCCTTCTGGATTGGTGGTATCGGCGTTGCGGTCTGCTTTGGTCTGCTGGGGTTGGGGCTAGGTGTGATGGGCGGCGCGAGTGCAGGCTACTTCGCCACACCCGAGTCGCCGGCAACAGGGGGAGAACCACCCCAATCGCCCTACCCGCCAATGTCGTAACACGGTAATACCAATGTGCCATCAACCCAGCAATCAACGGGAACAGACGCAATAAGCGCAACAGTGGCACGCTCCCGTGTATCATCTCTGCGACCTCTGTGTTCTCTGTGGCTATGATAACAAATCGGTATAAGGAACCGGATTATGCCAATCTCCAGCACGAGTAATGCCACCATCAAGCATATTCGCCGCCTGCGCCGGCGCAAGGAGCGCGAACAGAGCGGGCTCTGCTTTATCGAGGGCATTCGTCTGGTAACGGAAGCCCTGCAGCTTGGTACGGCGGTTGAGGCACTGATCGTTGCCCCCGATCTGCTGACCAGCGCGTTCGCCTGGGAAACGGTAATGTCGCCGGTGGCGCAGGTTGAGCGGATCGAGGTGACGCCGGAGGTGTTCCGGCATATTTCGTCGCGGGAGGGGCCACAGGGGATCGGCGCACTGGTCCGCCAGCGCTGGGAATTAATCGAGCAGGTGCGGCTGGGGAGTGAGTTGGGCTGGGTGGCGCTGGATGCCGTTCAAGATCCGGGCAATCTGGGGACGATTCTGCGTACGAGTGATGCCGTCGGCTGCGCGGGGGTAATACTGCTGGGGCATAGCACCGATCCGTATGATCCGGGGGCGCTACGGGCCGGCATGGGCGCAATCTTTGCTCAACGACTGGTGCGCGCAAGTTTTGCCGAGTTTGCCACCTGGAAGCAGCAGCATGGCTATCGGGTCGTCGGTACCTCCGACGCGGCTACGCTGGACTACCAGGCATGCTGTTATCAGCCGCCGCTGGTGCTGCTGATGGGCAGCGAGCGACTGGGGCTCTCACCGGAGCAGCAGGCGCTCTGCGATCAGATGGTCAGCATCCCGATGGTGGGCCGGAGCGACTCACTCAACCTGGCGGTTGCAACCGGCGTAATGCTCTACGAGATGTTTAATCAAAATAGGGGTTAGGGGTTACGGGTTAGGGGTTAGGGGTTATAGGGGCAATACCTTTCAAATAACCGGACCGACGCGGTAGCATGACAAACCGGGTGGTTGCTCCGATACAGAACCATGCTGCCGCAGGCGATAGCTCCTTCCAGGAAGTGACCGTGTACGTCGTCTTATTTGAAAGGTATTAGGGTTAGGGGTTACGATTGGCTTTTAACCGTTAACCCCTAACCGTTAACCCCTAACCGTTAACCCCTAACCGTTAACCCCTAACCCGTAACCGTTACCCGTCACAACCTATGTCTCAATCATGCGGCGGTAGCGGGCCTGGATCACCATAAAGATACCATAGGCAATCAGGCCAAGCGCGACAATCCCCAGCAACCAGGGGCCAAACGGCTGCTGTACCAACGTCTGCAACACCTGCGCCAGTCCTTCAGCCTCCTGCGGCTGCGCCTGATACGCCGCCACAATGAAGAAGATCCCGATCATCGTCCAGACCACACCGCGCGCGGCCAGGCCAAAACGCCCCAGTCGGGTCGCCCAGGTCTGCTCGGTCGGGCTCATATCTTGCAGTTTGAACTTCTTGCGGAACGAGGCTTTGTAGGCGCGTTGCAATTGTTCGAAGCCGGCGGCAATTGTGATTATACCCACAATGCCGACCAGCCACTGTCCAAAGGGCTGGGACATCAGCCGGGCGGTAAAGCTCTCGGTTGAGCTACCCCCACCGCCACCGCCATTACCCATAACGATCTGGACAGCAGTAAATGCTAGAAATCCATACAGAATACCACTGACGACATAGCCAATACGTGTGGCAATTCCCTTGGCGTCCGTACCTTTGTTTTCCGGGTCAGCGATTGCCTCGGCAAAACGCCAGACGACATAGCCGGCTAACCCGATAGCCACCAGTCCCAGCAAGAGTTGGCCGAAGGGCTGGTTGGCAATCGATTGGAGCGCACCACTCGACCCGGTCGTCCGACCACCTGAGCCAATCGCCACCTGAAACGCCAGCACGCCGACAATAGCATAAACAATACCTTTAGCAGTGTACCCAAAGCGTCCCAATCGATCAATCCAGGGACTGGCCTCCTGCGAAGCCTGCTCTGCCTGATTCTGGGCTCTCTCTGCCTGATTCTGGGCTTTCTGGACAGATGCATTCTGTGCCATGATAATCCCTCCCTGACTACAATACAATAACCAATATCTCTCTGAACAGGAGAAAAGCAAGTTATATGCCAGGGAAGCATCCGGCGCTACAAAGCCGGTTAAGCCCGGCGCGCCTGCCAGTCGGCGGCCCGTTCGGCGGTATCGACGCAGGCAGCAAGCCGGGCGAACAGCGCCGGCTGTAGCTCCCCGATTGCAGAGCCGATGAAGACCAACTGGTTGAGGTACGCCGGAGCCTGCTTAAAGCGAGTGGTTTCGTAGTCAACCCGCCCCGAGACCACGTTGACCAGTGCAGGCCAGGGCGCATCAGTGCAGTGAACATAGCCCTTGGCACGGTAGATCTGCGGCGGCAACTCGCGCATCACCGCCTCGATCCGGGTGCGCTCCAGCGGCGCGTCAGTCTGCCACAACAGGGTACCGATCTGCTCCGTGTGCAGATGATCATGTGGCGGCGGGTCGGCCTCAGCGGGCCGGGGGAGGGCCGGCCCGGCAAAGAGCAGGCGCGGGTCAATCCGGCCATGGCTGGTCTCGCAGCGGGTGGCGCGCCCGTTATGCTCCTGGAGCAGCGCATGCACCTGTGCCAGTTCCGCCGCCGATACCAGATCGCACTTGTTGAGCACCAGAAAGTCGGCGGCGCGCAGTTGCCATGCCGCTACCGGCGACTGTTCCAACTGCTGCGCGATATTGGCAACATCCACCAGCGTAACGATTGCATCAAGCGGCAGATCGCCCGCCCGCGCCTGCCGGATCAGGCCGGAGGGCTCGGCCAGCCCGGTCGTCTCGACAATAATCAGATCCGGCGCGGCCAGCGTCAGGATCTCCTCCACCGCCAGCAGAAAATCCGTCCCGATGGAGCAGCAGATGCAACCGCTGGTCAGCTCGATCATCTGCGCAACGTTCAGACCCGCAACGACCTGCCCATCGAAGCCGACTTCGCCAATCTCATTCACGATCAGCGCGATGCGTTGTCCGGCGATGCCCTGCTCCAGCAGATGCCGCAGCAGCGTAGTTTTGCCGCTGCCCAGAAATCCCGTCACAATACTGATTGGTGCCGTCATCAAAACCTCCCCGGTTGCGCCGTCACATAGCCGGTCAACTCAACATAGCCGCTGCCCTGAACCGGTTGCCCCCCCTGCGTGCCACTGATCTCTACCGCGCCCTCCCAGTAAATAATGTTCGTCGGCAACTCCTGATCGGCCAGGTAGGGCACCAGTTCCAGCGCCAGATCCACATCGGGCAGGGTCAACCGCCAGCGCGCCGGGTAGGTTGCGCCGCTGTGGGGGCTGCGCCAGGTGTCCAGCGCTTCGATCTGCAGATCGTCGGCATCCAGGTGGCGGGTGGTGCCATCGGGCGCGATCAGCGAACCATGCGAAAAGGGCGAAGTGCTGCCGTCGGCCTGGCGAATACGGGCAAACATCATATCCCAGCCGTTATCCAGTTGCACCGCGAACCAGTCCCAGCCGACGGCGTCATCGTCCAGTGCGCTGGTGCCGAACTCATGATCCATCCAGCTCAGCCCCTGCACCGTGTAGGACTGCCCGGCAACCGCGATGGTGCCACTGGTCGCCATCCGCGTGAGCGAGTAGTAGAAGGAGGCATTGCCCACCTCGGCTCCCTTCTGGCTCAACCCCTGCTCGCCCTGGAGCACCGGCGGTTTTGTACTCGCCAGCGTCAGGTCCAGCGCAATCTCGCCCTCGGCGGCGCGCAGATGCATCTGCATGCCCTCCGGCCCGCTCCCCGTGACCGACCAGTCCTCCAGGAAGACGCGGAAGGGATCACCCGTGGCACCCGCCAACCCCGCCGCCCCGCGACTTAGCCGGTCGTAGGCATAGAACTGCTCGCCGACGACATCGGTCAGCGCGAGATGGCCCAGATACATATTGTGGGTGGCCCAGTCCGAGGCGCGCTGCACCGGCTCCGGGCTCAACGCCTGACGAAAGATCGTAAACTGAAACCCGAAGTGGCGGCCCGTAGTGCTGGTGAGGTTGCCGGTATAATACCACCACTCGGTGCGATAGCTCGGGTGCGGCCCATGATCCGCCGGGAAGACAAACGGACGCGGCGCGGTCGCACGGGCAAACCCGGCCGCATCCCCGGCATTCACCGCATCAATCACATCCAGCGAGGCGCGGATCTCGGGTTGCGCCGCACCGCCACACCCCGCCAGTAATATCAGCAAGAGCAAGAGAAAACGCTGCATCTGTATCCTTCACAAGAACAAAAACCAGAGAACAAAGAATAAACACGATGTCCGGCATATAGCAATCCTACATTGGTTGTGAACTGGTTCTTAGCAATTCGTTCCCAACCGCCTGAAGGCGGCACTACGACAGATTTAGGATTGCTATATCACTGGCGTCCCGGCTTGAGCCGGTGGCATGCCTGCCGGGACTGTGGCCTCCTGCCGGGAACGCCTGCTCCGGCTGATGAACGTTGCGAACATCGTCCGAATATGCCATCCTGGCGTCCCGGCTTGAGCCGGTGGCATGCCTGCCGGGACTGTGGCCTCCTGTCGGGAACGCCTGATCCGGCTGAAGCCGGGACTCCAGATTATTGCGCCTACAAGCGTAATCACACCGATCTGTAAAACATAGGTACGCAAGGTATGATACCATGTTCCCGGTGCCGCGTCAGACCGTAGCACATAGCCGGCGGGAGCATGCTCCCGCACTCCATATTCACCCACACTTCACATTCACAGGGAGGAGCTTCATGGAACCCGACGACGCAGCCCGTTTTTTGGTCGCGGTCATCACCCGCCGGCGCGACCTGGCCCTGGCGCGGGAAGCGCACTGGTATCGCATCCCGCTGGCCCATCTGCCGGCGCACCTGGCCGCCGAATACCTGGCCTTCTACCAGACAGCGGCCTTTGGCGAAGAGCGCTGGTCGGTGCGCTACTATGCGCCGATCTTGCGCTATCGCCTGACCACGCGGCGCGAACTGCTGCCCGACGAGGCCGACCATCCGCGCGCCGATGAGCGCTACTACCGGCTGGAACTGGGGCCGCCGGCGGAGTTGCCGCTGCCGGTGCCGGCCGCGCGCCTGCGCCGGGTGACATTTATTATGACAACCTACGGCCAACTGCGGCGCGCCCGCGATGTGCGCGAACTCTGGCACCCCGACGAGGATCAGGAGAACCTGGGGGATGATCTCTGGGGCGCGGGACTGGCCGGAAAATCGCTACGGTAACGTACGAGTTTTGAGTTATGAATGTTGAGTATTGAGTTGCCCGACGGCATGGATGGTGCCACAAACACAGAGTGAGCGTATCAGGCGAAGCGCGTTCAAACTCAACACTCAACACTCAAAACTGAGAACTTTGGAGAAGGAGAAGAAGGTATGGAATACACTATTGGCGGCGAAATTGCGCAGAATGTCCGGCTGGATTTTGCACCGGGGGAGGCGGTCTGGGCCAGCAACGGTTCGCTGATGGCCCATTCCAAAGGGATGCAGTGGCGGCTGCGCGTGCCCAGCGGCTTCAGTGGCGCGCTACGCCGCTCCTTCGCCGGGGAGGGCATCTCGCTGACCTATCTGGAGACGGATCAGCCGGAGCAGTATGTGCTGCTGGCCTCGAATATGCCGGGGCGCATCACACTCTGGGATCTGGCGGACGGCCCGGTGGTCGCCACACGCGGTTCGTTTCTGGCGGCCTGGGGTGAGCAGGTGGATATCGATGTGACGATTGCGCGGCGGGCAGGCGCGGCGCTCTTCGGTGGCGCGGGACTCTTCCTGCAGCGCGTGTCGGGACAGGGCCAGGTGTTGATCCACGGCAGCGGCGACTTCCACGAGCGGCAGTTGGCCCCGGGTGAGCAGATCCTGGTCAGCACCGGCAACCTGGCCGCCTTCGCCGACAGTGTTGACTATGATATCCAGGGTGTGGGCGGTTGCAGCAAGATGCTCTTTAGCGGCGAGGGGTTGTTTATGACCCGCCTGACCGGGCCGGGCCGCGTGCTGCTGCAAACGCTCAAGCGGGGCAAGACGGGGAGTAGTGCCGGCAGTGCCGGAGGGTGAGGCGTGAGGCGTGATGCCTCCCGCCGGTTAGCATGACAATGGGGGCCGATGTGGTGCATCGCGTCCGGCACGGTGATTACGGTGACATTCCGCGCGTAAGGCGTAGGGGCGCAGCATTGGCTTCATAATCCGAGAATGCGTGCCGGGTGGTAAAACTTGTGGATACCGGACGATTGTGCCGGAATGGTAAGCCAATGCTGCGCCCCTACTTTCTATCTCACTGACTCCACTGCGTCCAGCACCGTGTACACGGTGAACACGCAGCGAACAGCGCAGGGATTTCGCGGTGGGATACGCTGTGACAACCCATTGAAAAACAGTGTCATAGTGACCAGAGGGAACTATCTCACCGATTGTGCTGCGTCTTACGTTGCATTCACCGTGACACACAGCGAACAGCGCGGTGCATTCACGGTGCCATGCAGTGAGATGCCTCCCGGAGCATGCCCTGAGCTGCGCCGATGGGGTCAGCATGACAATGGAGGTTCATTGTGGTACGCTGCGTCCGATGCGGCGTTCACCGTAACACACAGCGAACAGCATGGTGCTTGCACTGTATCATGCAGTGAGATGCCTCCCGGAGCATGCCCTGAGCTGCGCCGATGGGGTCAGCATGACAATGGATGGTCGTTGTAGCACAACGCTGACGGCAGCGCGCCACCGACACACACCCCGTTCGCGCCGTTCGTGTTCTTTCGCGGATTTCGCGGTCCAAAGCCTTGTTGGCCTGGACACGGGGCCGCTCGCCTACGGCCTTCAGACTACAGACTTCGGACTACGGCCTTCAGCCTACGGATTTCGGACTACGGCCTTCAGACTACGAATTACGGACTACACCCGCTTGCCAAATTGACATTTACCAGCCTCTCGCGTATAGTGAAGATCTACCCGGACTGAACGCACATCATATGACGGCATGACCCTGTGACGATCTTTGTTTTCGATTGCCACAACTATTAAGGAGGTTGAACAATGTCCACCAAGTGGGTGTACCTCTTCCGCGAAGGCGATTCCAGTATGCGTGATCTGCTCGGCGGGAAGGGCGCCGGTGTTGCGGAGATGACCCGTACCGGTGTGCCGGTTCCCCCTGGCTTTACGATCACCACCGATGCCTGTAATGCGTACTACGACAACAACCAGCAGTTCCCCGAAGGTATGTGGAACCAGGTGCAGGAAGCCCTCAAGGATCTGGAGTCGCAGACCGGCAAGAAGTTCGGTGAGGCCTCCAATCCGCTGCTGGTTTCGGTGCGGAGCGGTGCCAAGTTCTCTATGCCCGGTATGATGGATACGGTCCTTAACCTGGGGCTGAACAAGTCCACGCTGGAAGGTATTGCCAAACTGACCGACAACCCGCGCTTTGCGCAGGATGCCTATCGCCGCTTTATTCAGCTCTTCGGCAAGATTGTGCTCGGCGTTGAGGGCGATAAGTTTGAGCATGTGATGGAGGAGCGCAAGGGCTTTGGCGAGCGCGAAGATACCGACCTCACCACCGAGGAACTGGCCGACATTGCCGAGACCTTCAAGCGCATCATCAAGGACGAGAAGGGGATTGATTTCCCCGAAGATCCCTACGAGCAACTGCGCCAGGCGATTGCCGCCGTCTTCAACTCCTGGAATGGTCGCCGTGCCCGCGACTATCGCCGCATCAACAAGATCGCCGATAGCCTGGGGACCGGCGTGAACGTGCAGACGATGGTCTTCGGGAACATGGGCAGCGACTGCGCCACGGGCGTGGCCTTTACCCGCAACCCCAGCACCGGCGAGGCGAAGCTCTTCGGCGAGTACCTGGTCAATGCTCAGGGGGAGGACGTGGTGGCCGGTGTACGTACGCCGCAGCCGATCTCGAAGCTGAAGGATACCATGCCCGAGGTCTATGATGAGTTTCTGGGCATCACTCGCCAGCTTGAGGCACACTACAAGGATGTCCAGGATGTCGAGTTCACCATCGAGCGCGGCAAGCTCTGGATGTTGCAGACCCGCAACGGCAAGCGCACCGGTATGGCGGCGCTCAAGATTGCGGTTGATCTGGTCAAGGAGGGCGTGATCGACAAGGCGACCGCCGTCCAGCGGGTTGAGCCGATCCAGCTTGATCAGTTGCTGCACCCGATGCTTGATCCCAAGGAGCGGCAGAAGGTTACCGCGATCACGACCGGCCTGCCGGCATCGCCGGGTGCGGCCACCGGCCAGGCGGTGTTCCACCCCGACGAGGCCGAGGAGTTGAGCAACAAGGGCGAGAGCGTGATCCTGGTGCGTGTCGAGACTGCACCGGAGGACTTCCACGGGATGGTGGCGGCCAAAGCCATTCTCACCGCGCGCGGTGGTATGACCTCCCACGCCGCCGTGGTTGCGCGGGGTATGGGTAAGCCCTGCGTGGCCGGTGCCGGTGCCCTGCGCGTGGATTATTCCACCCAGAGTGTCAGCGTCGGTGATATCACGATTAAGAAGGGCGAGTGGATTACACTCGATGGGGCCACGGGTGAGGTCTTCGCCGGGCTGATCCCCACGATTGAGCCGGAGATTTCCGGCGACTTCGCTGCCTTCATGGAGTGGACCAACGAGTTCCGCAAGATGGGCGTGCGTGCCAACGCCGACACGCCGGAGGATGCCAAAGTTGCACGCGAGTTCGGGGCCGAGGGCATCGGTCTCTGCCGCACGGAGCATATGTTCTTCGAGGGCGACCGGATCGACGCCGTGCGCGAGATGATCCTGGCCGATACCGAGGAAGGACGCAAGGCGGCCCTGGCAAAGATCGAGCCGCTGCAGCAGGGCGACTTCGAGGGCATCTTCCGGGCGATGGCCGGCTTGCCCGTCACCATCCGCACCCTGGACCCGCCCCTGCACGAGTTCCTGCCGCACGATGACGAGCCCATCCGCGCCATGGCCGCAAAGGTCGGCCAGCCGTTCGAGAAGGTCAAGAGCCGCATAGAGGAACTGCACGAGTCCAACCCGATGCTCGGCTTCCGCGGTTGCCGTCTGGGCAATATCTACCCGGAGATTACCGCAATGCAGGCGCGCGCGATCTTCCGCGCCGCAGCAGCGGTGAAGAAAGAGGGCATCGATGTCCACCCCGAGGTGATGATCCCGCTGGTGGGCACGATCAACGAGCTGAAGCCGCAGGAGCAGATCGTCCGTCAGGCCGCTGCCGATGTGCAGGCCGAAACCGGCGTGCAGTTTGACTACATGGTCGGCACTATGATCGAGCTGCCCCGCGCCGCCCTTACCGCCGACAAGATCGCCGAGGTGGCCGAGTTCTTCAGCTTTGGTACCAACGACCTGACCCAGACCACGATGGGTATGAGCCGCGACGACGCCGGGCGCTTCCTGCCGCTCTACGTCGAGCGCAAGGTTCTGCCGGATGATCCCTTCCAGTCGATTGACCAGGAGGGCGTCGGGCAACTGGTGCAGATGGGCACCGAGCGCGGCCGCAGCACCCGCTCCAACCTAAAAGTGGGTATCTGTGGTGAGCATGGCGGCGATCCGACCAGCGTGGAGTTCTTCAACAAGGTGGGCCTGAACTACGTCAGTTGTTCACCGTACCGCGTGCCGATTGCCCGCCTGGCCGCAGCCCAGGCCGCCATGGGTGAGTCAAAGCGCGATAAGTAGTCGGGTTAACGGTTAGGGGTTAACGGTTAATAATTATGCTTTAACTCCTAACCACAATACCTTTCAAATACGGCCAGATTAGCTTGCGCAAAGCCGCAACATTTATTCAGTTCTTGACGTCCTTTGCGGCTTTGTGCGAGCTTATTTGAAAGGTATTGCCCCTAACCCTTAACCGTTACGAACACCCTATGCCAGAGTCAATCGTACACGCATTTATCGCCGCGAGTGAACGTACTCCAGAGAAGCCCTGTGTGCTCTTTGAGGGGCAGCGCTACAGCTATGCGCAACTCTACCTGACCGCGCAGGGGTGGGCCGGCGGGTTGCGCGCCTGGGGTTTGCAGCCGGGCGATCGGGTGGCGCTCTACCTGGAAAATAGCCCGATGTTCCTGGCGGCCTACCTGGGCATCTATCTGGCCGGGGGTATCGTGGTGCTGGTTAACACCCAGTACCGGCAGGTTGAACTGCGGCATATCATCAGCGATGCCGGGGTGCGCCTCTGCATCACCGACCCGGAACGCTACCCGGAACTGCGGCAGGTGGCGAATGAACTGCCGGGACTGGAAGCGGTAGTGCTGGCCGAACCGCCCAACGTCCCGTTGCCCGCTGCGGATGAGAGCATCCTGCGGGCCGGGTTTGTGGTCTACCCCTCAGCTACCTTTGTCACCGAAACGACCGTTAGCGATCTAATCATGCCGCAGCCGGAAGATGTCGCGCTGATCGGCTACACCTCCGGAACCACCGGGCGCTCCAAGGGGGCGATGCTGCGCCACCGCAACCTGGCCGCCAACAGCGCCGCCGTTACCCGCGCCTGGCACTGGACCGAACAGGACCGACTGCTGCTGACCCTGCCGCTGTTCCATATCCACGGCCTGGGAGTAGGCATGCATGGCACCTTCCTCACCGGCAGCACGGTTGACCTGCGCCGCCGCTTCGATGCCGCCGAGGTGTATGCCACGCTGCTCCAGGGCGAAGTGACGATGTTCTTCGGCGTGCCGACGATGTACACCCGGTTGATTGCGCAGGCGCGGCAGCACGACCAGCGCCCGCAGCCGATCCGCCTGTTTGTCTCCGGCTCCGCGCCGCTCGATGTGCAGACCTTTACGGAGTTTGAGCAACTGTTTGGGCTGCACATCCTGGAGCGCTACGGTATGACCGAGACCGTTATGAACCTGACCAACCCCTACGACGGGGAGCGCCGCCCCGGCACGGTCGGGCAACCCTTCCCCGGCCAGGAGGCGCGCATTGTCGATGTCGAATCCCGCCAACCCGTCCCGGACGAAACCCCCGGCGAGATCCAGGTGCGCGGGCCGCATGTCTTCAAAGGCTACTGGAACCGCCCCGATGCCACCGCCGAGGTATTTGCCGCCGACGGCTGGTTTAGCACGGGCGACCTGGGTTGGCGCAGCACCGACGGCTACTTCACCATCGCCGGACGCGCACGCGAGTTAATCATCAGTGGGGGCTACAATGTCTACCCCCGCGAGATTGAAGAAGTGCTGCTGGACCACCCCGCTGTGGCTGAGGCCGCCGTGCTGGGACTGCCCGACCCCGACCTGGGGGAGCAGGTGGTCGCCACGATTGTGCGCCGCCAGACAGACGCCCCCCCCGAAGCCCTCGAAGCCGAACTGATCACGCGCTGCCGGGAGCAGTTGGCCGCCTACAAAAAACCCCGCCGTATTGTCTTTGTGGATACCCTCCCGCGCAATGCCCTCGGCAAGGTGCAGAAGCATGTGCTGAAGGAGCAGTTGGTGGGGGAGTGATCGTACACTATACGCAGATCTACGTACATCGGGCAAAAAGAAACGCAAGATTTCGCGCAAAACCTTGCGTAGAGCGAATTCTTTGTTCTTTGTTCTGCCAAGGCGTGCCTGTAACCGTACCCCCGATTCTGTTGTTAGCCGTCATCTATCTCTCTGCGCTTGCAGAGGCCACTCCTGGCTTGCCGGGTATTACCCGGCCTCACCGTCGCGGCTGCGATGCGAGCGAGCGGGGTGGTCCAGACGCCCTACGGCTCCCACCGATGAGCCCGCCCCACACACCTTGCTCCCCATCAACCGGCGCAGTCGCCTGGCCGCCGACATCACTGCCGACGCCGGTGCGCGCTTACCGCACCCTTTCACCCCTTACCGGACCGCGGCCCGGCGGGACTGCTCTCTGTTGCCGTCTTGCGTCACATGCGACTTACGTCACATGCGCCCCCGCTTACGGTTTCGCGGGGCGGCCTTCCATCGTTGCCGATGGGCGAGGAGTCGGGAAGTTCCTCTGGAGGTTCTACTCTCCAGCGACGGCGCATTACAAGCACGCCTGTTCCAGTCCATAGTATACCACAGCCGGTCTACCGGCGGAAGGGGTGCGGCGGAGTAACTGTTCACATCTGGTTGGCGGAGGTGCGCCCTCGGCAGATCATACCGATTGCGCAGGCGTTGCACCCGGCAGCGCTGATGCCTGCCCGGATAGGCGTTACAGCCGCCAGAGAAGCTACGCACCAGCTTCCCCTGGAACTGACTGTCATTGTGAGAAACATCCAACTATAAGTCCTTAACTTTTGTATAACCTTACCGTAGCGCAAGAGGATATTACCCAGGTACCATATCATGAAGTAGTTCCCAAACAGACACAGCCGCATCAGGAGACCATCACCAGTGGCTCGCATAGGACAGGGTATCTTTACTTCTGCGAAGAAGCAGCGAGTCAATTGCAGAGTCCCCAGCTTTTTTTCTATGACTGTAAGGATGAGGTACCCAGCCTCACCTGTTCGAGTATGTTCTGTGCGGCATCCAGGTGCGCAATATGCGATAATCCCTCATGGGTATGCCCGCGCTGGCGCAGGTGACGTAACCACGCTGCTTTCCTGCACCGTATGCGCTTTCCGGTACTTCCTGTATCGCGGCTCCGGCAGCGTCAGGCGACATGCAGCGTCGGCAGGGCAACATTCCCCCCACCACCGTAGAACACGCCCCGGGTGTCCGTGGGAACGCAATTATTACTTCCGCTTTTATCAAATCACATAATATGCTACTATGTTCGGTGTATCCGCAGGACCACGTTTGTTCTGAAATGCAACAAGGAGGCAGATGCCATGACATTGGACGCAAAAGGTGTGCTCGAATTGATCAAGGAGAAGGGCATCCAGATGGTGGATGTACGCTTCACCGACATGCCCGGTACCTGGCAGCACTTTACCGTTCCGGCCAGCATGTTCGGCGAAAGTGACTTCACCGATGGGATGGGCTTTGACGGCTCGTCTGTCCGGGGGTTTCAGGTGATCAATGAGAGCGACATGCTGGTCTTTCCTGATCCCAGCACCGCATTCGTTGACCCGATGCTCAAGATCCCTACCCTGGCGATCTTCTGCGACATCCGTGATCCGATCACGGGCGATCCCTACTCCCGTGACCCGCGCTATGTGGCGCGCAAAGCCGAGGCCTATCTGAAAGAGACCGGACTGGCCGATACTGCCTTCTTTGGTCCGGAGGCCGAGTTCTTCCTGTTCAATGATATCCGGTATGATCAGAACGCCAGCAGCGGCTACTACTTTGTAGACAGCGACGAAGCAATCTGGAACAGTGGCGCAGACCGTGGCGGGAAGAACCTGGGCTATCGCCCGCGCCACAAGGAAGGCTACTTCCCCACCCCGCCCCTGGACTCATTCCAGGATATTCGCTCGCAGATCGTTCTCAATATGATGCAGGTGGGGATTGAGGTCGAGTTGCATCACCACGAGGTGGCAACGGCGGGTCAGGCCGAGATCGATATGCGCTTTGGACCCTTGTTGAAGATGGCGGACAATGTCATTCTCTACAAGTATATCGTCAAAACAACGGCGAACGAACTGGGCTACACCGCAACCTTTATGCCCAAGCCGCTCTTTGGCGATAATGGGAGCGGGATGCATACCCACCAGAGCCTCTGGAAGAATGGTGAGCCGCTCTTCTTCGACGAGAGCAAATATGCCTACCTGTCGGATATGGCGCGCCACTACATCGGTGGTATTCTCAAGCACGCCCCGGCTCTGCTGGCGCTCTGTGCGCCGACCACCAACAGCTATCGCCGCCTGGTGCCCGGCTTCGAAGCACCGATCAACCTGGTCTACTCGCAGCGTAACCGCTCGGCGGCCGTTCGTATTCCGACCTACTCATCATCGCCGAAGGCCCGCCGTATCGAGTTCCGCGCGCCCGATCCAATGTGTAACCCCTACCTGGCCTTCGCTGCCATGTTGATGGCCGGGCTGGACGGCGTGAAGAACCAGATCGAGCCACCGGCCCCCGTCGATAAGGATATCTACGAGTTGTCGCCGGCGGAGAAGGCCGACATCGCCAGCACACCCGGCTCGCTCAGTGAGGCGCTGGATGCGCTCGAGGAAGATAACGCTTTCCTGATGGAGGGCAATGTCTTTACCGAGGATCTGATCAGCACTTACCTGGACTACAAGCGCACTGAGACGATCCAGATGTCGCTGCGGCCGCATCCCTACGAGTTCTTCCTCTACTACGACGGTTAAACATTCCAGCATAGATTCGGAGATACAGAAGCCGCCGCCCTGAAACAGGGCGGCGGCTTACCTTTGATGCTGTAGATGCTGTGCTGGTACGTTTTATGGTTTGGTCCGCCAGCGCGCACCACTGAGCCACACAAACAGCGCCATCGCCAGCGTGGTGCTGACGCAGTAAAATGCGGCTGAGTTAATATCTATCAGGTTGCGGTAGACCAGTGCCCCCAGGGCCGGGATCATCCAGAGTGTCCAGGTAAACACGGTCAACGCGCGCTGATCGGCTCGGGTTAACTTTGTGGAGTTCGAAATCACCACGGCTGTTGCCGCCCAACCGATCAGCCCGATCAAAAACCCCTGAATTTGTGCTAAGACTTCCATACTTGCCTCCTGTTTGCTGCTTCACTGCTGCAGTCACCATGCAGCACATCGTTGTGCTTACGTCCGCGACATCACGCAACTCTACGTGATGATAACCACTATGCCAGACATGGATGCATCGATTCTACGTCAATCCCGGCATCCCGCTCCCCATCACCCACATTCTCGTGCCGCTCTGGGGATAACGGTACAACTCCCTTTAGCGGAGATCGTAGCACACTTATTAGACAATTTCAACAACTTTCGGCCATTTCATGTTGTACGTTTTGCACAAATCGTGCCAGGTCTCGCCGGAGTACATGGCGCGGCGAACTGCGGATATGATCGCACAACGCGCTGATTAGGCCATCAGTCTGATGGCCTAATACTGCGTGAGGCAAAATACCTATGCCGGTTATATGCAAGGTAGACGCGGCGAGGAATGCCGGGGGAGGAATGGCGCGGCGCGTGTAGCGGACACTCGATTGCTTGCACTGCTACTTTTGCGGTACCTTCACCGTGCCTTTACGCAGTCGTGCAGCGTCGAACCGCAGTTCCCCCCGAACGGTGCGCCACACATGGATGCCGCTCTGGGTAACGGCGGCGCTGCTCTGACCGGGGAAGATGCTATCGCCGACCAGCCACAACCCCGGCACATGGGCCGCGCGAATGCCCAGACCCGCAAAGCCGCTCTGCGCGGGACGCTGGCCCAACCCACCGACCATTCCGCGCTCGCGGCGCGTGTAGCGCTGAAATGTGACCGGCGTGCCGCTCTGCTGATAGCGAATATGGCGGCGGATGTCCGGCAAGACCCGCTCAACCGCCGCGAGCATCTGCCCGGCAAGCTGCTCCTTACGCTCGTTGTAGACCGCACGACCGGCGGAACGGGCGGCCCACCACCCCTCCGGGCGGGTGTGCGTAGAAATGGTCAGGGCACGCTGGCCGGCCGGAGCACGACTGGTATCAAAGGCCGGATGCAGCGAGAGGAACACGCTGTTGCCCTCCCCCAGCGGCGCAGCATAATCACACACGATCTGGTGATGGGTGCAGAGGTCGGGGGGGACCGCCGCCGCATCTACCCCCAGGTAGAGCATAAACGCGCCCCAGGCGGCAGGAATTGCACACGCGGCGCGTTCCAGTGCGGGCGGGGTTGCCCCATCCAGCAGGCGCTGCACATCCCAGAGCGTCAGGTTGGCGATCACATGGCGGGCATGGTATACTTCGCCGGTCTGGGTTTGCACCCCGGCAGCCCGCCCATGCTCCAGCAGGATGCGCGTCACCCAGGTGCGATAGCGCACCTCGCCGCCATCGCGGATGCAGGCATCGGCCAGGGTACGCGCAATGGTCCAGGCACCGCCCTCGGCATAGAACACGCCCTGCCGCGCCAGATCAAGGGCTACGCTGCCAAAAAGCCAGGCACATTCATCAGATGGCACCTGCGCGCTGATCAGCAGTTGCGCATCAAGAAATGTGCGCAATGCCCGGTCAGTCAGACCACAGCGGCGCAGTTCATGCTCAACTGTGCGGGGGAGATGCGGCAGCAGACCCAGGAGTTCCGGACGGAGTGTTGGAAGCAGCCGTAGCAGGTCACCCGGCGTTTCCGGTGGCATGGGCGGGTGCTGCGCGGCAAACCGCCAGGAAATGTCCGCCAGACGCTCCTGATGCTGCCAGAAGCGCTCGGCCTGCGCTGCCTGCTCCGGAAAGGCAGTCTGCCGCTCGGCCTGCCAGTGCCGGGGATCACCCGTACGCGTGATAACCCGGTCAGGCAGCCAGACCTGCATCGCCGGTTCCAGCCGCACCACCGGGAAGCGTACGCCTAATCGCCGGGCCACCCAGTCGTGCGCACCGCCGGGTTGGAAGCCACCAAAGAGCGTTGCCCCAACATCAAAAATGTAGTGGCTCCCATCCGGGCGCTTGCGCCGAAACGACGAGGCACATCCTCCCGGCTCAAGATGCCCTTCCAGCAGCAGCACCCGGTGCCCGCTGTGGGCGAGCAGGGCAGCGGCCGTTACGCCACCGATACCTGCGCCAATAATAATGACATCGTACATAATTCAGTTCCTGATTTGAATGCTTACCGCGTACGTCATGCTACTACCACGAGTTACGTGGTTGGCATTCAAACCGTATATTGATAGACAAACAGCCGGCTTCGCCTGCGGCAGCATGATACTTCTTTATCTTTTTTACAAAAATTTGCATAATATGCAGGGTTTTTATGAAAAAGGAATGGAGTTTTCCACCCTGCCGGAGGCAAAATGTCTCCCCGGTTCAGGAATCGCGCATACATCGTGCGGATTATTATACCTGAAGGCCGGGCAGTACCACCTGACCCAGGGAAAAACCAGACGATTGGGGGAGTTGCCTTGCTGCGACAATACTCATATAATAAAGCACAATGCGCGCGTAGCGTCGCGCGATGATCTTTTTAACCAGAGGCAAACCACACAAAGGTGCGTCCCCGGCTGCGGATCAGGAGTACGGGCATCGTTCTAAAGTAATGAGGTGAAGCATGGCGTTGATTAAAAAGGCGGGTACAACCAAAAGCATCAATACTCCTCCGGCCGATAAAGAAAAAGAAGGAGGGCCGGACACACCCGGCACTGCTGTGCCCGGTACCAAGCGTGGCATCGGTTCAGTTCAGACTCTGACCGTCGGCACCGTGTTGCAGGGCCGCTACACGATTGAAGGCCCCCTGGGTATCGGCGGTATGAGTATGGTCTACCTGGGGCGTGACTTGCGTTTTAAAGATGTTGTTCGTCCCTGTGCTATCAAAGAGATGTATCAGAGTGCGCCCGACTCCCAAACGCGCATGCTCAATCTGAAGAACTTTGAACGCGAGTCCGGGCTGCTGGCAACATTACAACATCCCGCTATCCCCAAAGTCTATGACTTCTTTGAGGAGAATGGGCGCATCTACCTGGTGCTTGAACTGATCGCCGGCAAGGATCTTGAGTCCGTCCTGGAAGACACCGGAAACCCACTCGATGAAGTCAAGGTCTGCCAGTGGGCAATGCAGATCTGTGATGTGTTAAGCCACCTGCATAATCACCAACCGGAGCCGGTTATCTTTCGGGATATGAAACCATCGAACGTGATGCTGACACCTGAGGATCGCATTGTCTTGATCGACTTCGGTATCGCGCGGAACCTCACCCGGACGGACCGCAAGGGTACAATGATCGGAACGGAAGGTTACTCACCACCGGAGCAGTATCGCGGTGTAGTCGAGCCCCAGAGCGACCTCTACGCGCTGGGCGCAACTCTGCATCATCTGCTCTCCGGCAACGACCCGCGTATGGAAACACCCTTCACTTTCCATGAGCGCCCGCTCCGCCAGATCAACCCGGCCATCTCGCCCGAAATGGAAGCGATCGTTATGCAGGCGCTGGAGTATGATCTCACGGCCCGCTGGTCCACTGCCGAAGAATTCAAGCAGGCGCTGTTAAGCGTTCCCGGCGTGGCAACAACGACGTCAGCAGCACCCTCCGCTGGAGCGGTTGCACCACCCATTTTGCGGAAGAGCAGCGAGTCGACGGAGCTGATCTGGAGCTTTACCTGTGAGGATGAAGTGCGCTCCTCGCCCTGTGTCAACAGTGGGATGCTCTTCATCGGGTGCTACGACACCAACCTCTATGCGCTTGATCTGGCGCGGGGTGAGTTCCGCTGGAAGTATGCAACCGAGGGCGGCGTCAGTTCTTCGCCGGTTGTCTGGGAAGATTCTGTCATCTTTGGTTCTGAAGATGGTGCGGTGTACGCGCTCGATAAGCGGCGCGGTAAGCTGAGTTGGACCTTCCGCACCGGACGCTCCATCCGTTCCTCGCCCCGCTTGCATGACCGTATTGTCTTTGTCGGCTCCGATGACCAGCACTTCTACGCGCTGGACGGCCTCCGTGGTACCATGATCTGGAAGTATCGCACCTGGATGCCGATTCGCTCCTCAGGGTTTGCTACGAATGAAGCCGTTTTTATCGGCGGGAACGATGGGCATGTCTACTGCCTGGATATTCGGAATGGCGGTATCAAGTGGAAGCAGCGTACCCAGCAGCCAGTCATCTCTTCGCCGGTCTTTAGCGACGGACTGGTATTTGTCGGCTCAATGGATAACAATCTGTACGCTCTCGACGGCGAAGGTGGCTGGCCGGCCTGGCGCTACCGCACCGGACACTATGTGAACGCGCGCCCGTGTGTTTTCGGCACACGCGTGTTCGTCGGCAGCGCCGATGGCAATATGTATGCCCTGGAGAAGAAAAACGGGCGCCTGGCCTGGAAGTATGAGACCGACAGCCAGATTGCCTCTTCCCCCTGCATAGACAATGGGCGGATCTATTTTGGGGCAATTGACGGGAATGTCTATTGTCTTGATGTAGCCTCGGGCGCACTGGTCTGGAAGTACCAGACGGGTGCGCCGGTGGTCTCTTCGCCAACGATACTGGATGGCATCGTGTACATTGGCTCAATGGATCATCAGGTGTACGCCCTGAAAGCCTGAGCGAATACGTACGGTTTTGAGGATTGGGCAATGTCACAATTGCCACACGGAGAGCGGTTTATGGACTTTTTGCGTAGACTCTTTCGCAGCGAGCAGCATGACGCGTCATCTGCATCCAACAACCAGCCTGCACCTGATATTGCCATGGCCGTGGCCGAGCCTGATCAGCATGCCGCTTCCAACAACACTGCCACTGATGCTCCACCGCCCGATGCTGCAACTGCGCCGGCAGAAGGAGTGCCGCATCCGCCGGCTGAGGATGCGTCGTCTGAGCGGCAATGGTGGGAAGAATCCAGCCCGCCAACCGAGGATAGCTCCACCGTTGTAACGACCAGCGCCGCTTCTGCGGAAGCGGCCGCGCCGGACGCGGCGCAACCCGCCGCCGATGAGGAACGTTCATCTGAAGCGGCAGCCGTCCCGGACGCGGCGCAACCCGCCGCCAACGAGGAAGAACTCACGCCCTCGAAAGCGCCCACGGAACCGCTTTCCATCTCCCGGACACACGTTTCTGAGCAGGAGTCCGACGGTATAGCGGAACCATCCGAACCGGCATCCCCTGAGTCTCTGGCTGACTCAGCGGCACCGGATGCCGCGCCGGACGCCAAGGGCGACACAACGCCGGACGCGCCGGATGCCGAGACCGATCCGGCTGCAACTACCGTGGAAATGGAAGAGGATGGCACGCACCGGCTGAATTTCCAGAGCGCGCCGAGTTTGAGCAGCCAGCATTCGACCCAGGGATTAGCCGCCGCCGCGCTGCGCGATGTCGGGCGAATACGCCAGAATAATCAGGATAGTGTCTTCGCGACGCTGACGACCCTACCGCGCGAAGGGGCCGACCTGCCGATGGGCCTGTTTGTGGTTGCCGATGGTATGGGTGGTCATGACAGCGGCGAACTTGCCAGCCGGCTGGCCATACGCAGTGTTGCCCAGGAAGTAATCTCGCAACTGATTATGCCGGCCCTCGACGATGCCATGACGGAGGCGCTTCAGCCCCTGATGGTTGCGGCGGTTCAGGAAGCTAATCGTACCATCTGGGACCATGCCCAGACGATCCACTCCGATATGGGCACGACCTGCACGGCTGTGCTTTTGATGGGACAGGCGCTCTATATTGCCCATGTCGGCGACTCGCGTGCCTACCTGCTTGAAGCAGGTGGTTTGCGTTGCCTGACCGATGATCACTCGGCTGTCGGGCGGTTGATCCAGCTTGGACAACTGGAGCCGTCTGCGGCCCGCGACCACCCCCTCCGCAGTCAACTCTACCGGACGGTCGGGCAGCAACCTCAGGTGCAGGTAGATTTTATCTATCAGCAACTCAGCGGAAGTAGCCACTTGCTCCTGTGTAGCGATGGGCTGTGGGGGATGATTTCGGAGGAAGACATCGAACAGGCGTTGACGAACCACCTCTGGCCGCACGATGCCTGCCGTGAGCTGATTGCCCTGGCGAACCTCGCCGGCGGTGAAGATAATATCTCCGCCATTGTCGTCACATTGCCTATCGCAGAAAGGTCATCTCAATGAGTCCTGGCATCCAACTCCGTTGGACCCTCAGCCGCGATATGCTCCCTGAGAGTGATGAGCAGCAACTGATGTACGTGCTGCTTGAGGCTGCTCCACAGGGGTTGCCGACATCGCTACCCAAGCTACCGCTCAATCTCTGCCTGGTTATTGATCGCAGTTCCTCCATGCGCGGTGATCGTCTGATGCAGGTGAAAGATGCAGCACAACGCATTGTTGATCAGATGAGTTCTGATGACTATTTTGCACTCATTACGTTTAATGATCGCGCCGATGTTGTTATTCCTGCACAGCGAGTAAAGAACAAACTTGAACTCAAACGCATGATCGGGAATGTCGAGGCAATGGGCGGCACTGAGATGGCAACCGGCATGGCGCTGGCGCTTCAGGAAACGCAGCGCGCAATGCTGCGCCGGGGGGTGAGCCGGATTGTGGTGTTGACCGATGGCCGCACCTATGGCGATGAAGGTCGCTGTGTAGAGATTGCCCGGCGTGCCCAGGGACGTGGGGTGGGGGTGACGGCCCTGGGAATCGGCGATGAGTGGAACGAAGATCTGCTGGAGACAATCGCCGCACGGGAGAACAGCCGCGCTCACTACATCACCTCGGCACAGGAAATTACCCAGGTCTTTGGCGATGAACTCAAACGCATGTATTCGATCTTTGCTCAGGATGTGCAACTGCGGGTTGAGATGCGCCCCGGCGGTCTGATCCGCTCGCTTGACCGGGTGCGCCCCTTTATTGCCCCCGTGACGATTGCCGAAGAGCGGGAGTTAACCTGGCTGAGCAAACTGGGTGACTGGCCCGGCAGCGATGTGCAGGCGTTTCTGCTGGAACTAATCGTACCCGCACTGAACGTTGGCGACCATCCTCTGCTGCGGATGAACCTGCGCTATGATCTGCCCGGAGCCAATCTGGTCAACCAGAACAGTGAGGCGGTGCTGCGCATTGCCATCCGTCCCGCCGAGTCCGTAACCTATGAGGTTGATGCAACGGTCAAACACTGGCTGGAGCGGTTGGTAGCCTATCGTCTGCAGGCCGGCGCGTGGCAGGATGTGGAGTCCGGCCGCATCGAGGAGGCGACCCGGCGCTTGCAGATGGCGGGCACCCGCCTGTTTGAAGCCGGCGAGGTTGATCTGGCCCGTACGGTTCAGGATGAGGCAACCCGTCTGCTACGCTCAGGGAACACAACCTCAGAGGGGCGCAAGCGTATCAAGTATGGCACGCGCGGGTTGATGGGCAAGGGTGATATGAGCAAAGAGCGGGAGGCATAAGCTCCGCTGTTCGCACGAAGGCCGGATCAGGAGAGACATGTATGCAAATATGTCCGCATTGTAATGCGCAACAACTTGATGGAACTATTTTTTGCACCGATTGCGGTGGCAGCCTGCTGGTCGTCGGCGCACGCAAGGAGACCACTGCCTCGCTGGGGCAGCAGTTGAGCAATATTGATCTGCCCACCCAGCCAACGGTGATCGCGGCTCCTGAACCGCCGCAGCAGGCGGCCGGCGGCTTCACGATCCGGCTGGTCGTGCTTAATAGTGGGCGGCGGATGGTGCTCGATGCCAGCGAGGAGTTGCTGATTGGGCGCAAAGACAATGCCAAAGGGATCTTCCCGGATGTTGATCTGGGCCTTGATGGGGGGTATGATGCGGGTGTTTCCCGTCGCCATGCGGTTATTACCTTGCAAAATGGCACCTGCACGCTACAAGACCTGGATAGCGCCAATGGCACCTTTATCAATGACCAGCAAATTCCCCCCCGTGTGTCCACTCCTATTCGCCATGGCGATGAACTCAAATTTGGGACACTCCTGTTGCGACTCGAACTTGGATAGCGCTGCCTGATAAAAGCTCAGAACAAGCAGCGCTGCCGTATTGCCGGATCAGGGCGCGTGGGAATTGGGTCCGCGTTGTCCTCCGGCAGTCAGTATGGTAAGGAGGTTGTGTATGCCAAAGACCGTCATTTTACATATTCAGGGCGAAGACCCGGTTCTGGCGGATATTGATCAGGAACCCGAACCCACGGACGCATTTATCAAAGTCACCAATATGCGCAAGCGTGACGGGAAAGATGTCGGCTACCTGGCGGGAGGAGTGCAGGCCGTTATCTTCCCGTGGCACCGGATCACCTTTATCGAGATTATGCCAAGCGAGGAAGAGCGCGACAAGGTTGTGGACTTCTTCCGGCTGTAGGGATTGGACAAGGAAGCCTCTCGCATATTTTGTCACACCAGACGGAGTGGAGCAGTGCGGCCCACCGGGTGCCGGATTGCTTTGCTCCGTCTGGCATATCGGCATAGACAATACATCAAAGTCAGGCGGAATGTCCCGCGTTATGTTGACAGCCAGGCTTGCAGCCCCTACCATGCCGAACGAGAGCGGATATGGCCCGGTGGCTGTCCTGGTCTTCAAAACCAGTGGGCGGAGTGACGAGCTTCGCCGATGGGTTCGACTCCCATGCGCTCTCGCCACACACCCCACACTTCCCCGACAAATCTTATGATGCCCGCTGCACCCGGAAATTCAGCCGTTCCAGAGCATGGGCGAGTCCCTGTTGCAGCGTAGCCCGGGTCGTAATATGGCTAAAATCAATCCCCAGCGCTACCAGCGTCTGCGCAATCTGGGGACTGATACCCACCAGCAGGCTCTCACAGCCGAGTAATTGCGCCGCCTGGATCGACTGTACCAGATAGCTGGCAATACGGGTATCGACCACCGGGACGCCGGTAATATCCACAATCAGCACTTCAGCCGAAGCGGTGGCAATGGCTTCCAGCGTGCTCTCCATGATGCGACTGGCGCGTTCCTCGTCGATAACTCCCACCAGCGGCAGCAACAACACCTGTTCCCAGACCTGAATCACCGGCACGGAGATCTGCTCCAGCAGATGCCGCTGCTCACGAATAGTCTGCATCTGTGTGGCGACATCACGTTCGAGTTGTTCAACTTCTTGCCGACGGCGGGCAATCTCGGTGATGTCCGTCAGCAGAGCGCACAGTCCGATGATTGCGCCATCGTCGTTACGCAGCGGATACTTGCGGGTGTAAATCGTACGCACAACGCCATCAGCCCCGGTAATCTCTTCTTCCTGAAATACCGGCTCACCGGAGGCAAAGAGCGCATCGTCAGCCTCCCAGAAGATACGGGCCTGCTCAGGCGGGAAGAAATCCGGATCACTACGCCCAATAATCGCGGCAAGTGGTTTGCCGATAACGGCGGCGAGGGCATCATTGCCGGCAACCCAGCGATGCTGTCGGTCCTTGACGGCAAAAGGCTCGGCGACGGCATTCAGGCTGCGCTGCAGTAGTTCATAGGACTGGGCAAGATTGAGCAGATCATTGTCGGTGGATGTAGTGTTAGTGTGCGTGCCCATACAAACGCGCTCCTTTGGTGGTTCCAGAAAGAAGATACAAATTTACCGGGTAAAGTTTCTCTCGCGGCAAGACAACAGCGTAACTCCCGCCTATTATACCCTACCCATCGCCCCTGCTGCACCGCATAAGGTGTGTGATACCAATGTGCCGTCAACCCAGCAATCAACAGGAACGGGCACAACGAACGCAACGGCGGCACGTTCCCGTGGATCATCTCCGTGTCCTCGGTGTGCTCTGTGGCTATGACAACAAATCGGTATCAACTGGTAAAAATACCGCTTGCAACTATCGAACTTTTGTGCTATACTGTCATCATACCATCCTGTTATACACAGGCCGGGCGACGGAGTTGATCTACAGCAGGGACGAATGAAAAACCGTTAGTCGGAGCAGCCCATGCACCCTCCGCATGGGCCCAACCCGCGTCACAAGAACAGGAGCATACCTAATGGCACCCGCAAAAAATATCGAACGGAGTGTTACCCGCACCTATCGCACTGCTATTCGTCTGGGTGATGATTACATCACGCTCGAAGAGACGATTACGCTGCCGATTGATGCCGGCGATGAGGAGGTTCAGCAGGCCGTCGATCTGGGCTGGCGGATCTACCGCACCCAGCGCGAAGCGCTGGAAGGCCAGGTTGCCGGCATCCGCGAAGCCCAGGGTCTGCCCGCTTCCATCACTATCCGCGATCCGGAGGCACCCGCCAGCGACAAGCAGCGCAACTATATCGCCGCACTGCAGGAAGACCTGACCTGGACTAATGAGCAACTCAATGCCTTTGCACAAGAGCATGGTGTCGAGTTTGTAACGTTAACCAAAGGCCAGGCCTCGGGCTTTATCGACAGCCTGAAGAAGCTGGCTGAGGAACGCACCGCCTACACCGCCAACGGTACCCGCGCACCAGCGCAGGGTGAAGAGGCCCGGTCAGCCGGCGGCACGCACCCGCTCACTGAACGGCAGCACCAGGCGCTGATCAAAATGTCCCAGGACCGGGATATCGATCTGGATGCCGAGACGCAGCAGCGCTTTGGCGCACCCGCAACCGAATTGACCAGCGAGCAGGCCAGCACCCTGATTACCGAGTGGCAGCGCACTGGCCGTGCCGGCAATCGGCGCACTGTGAGCGACACAGCGTTGTAACCCGCCGTTTCTGCATAGTTTGCCGATCGTTAGACCGGGCTGGTTTTTGCGAACCGGCCCGGTCTATGTTTGAGGGTAAATTTCCTTGTAGGGACGCGCTTTTGCGTATCCGTGCGGCGTCCTGCTGTCGGTAACACGTGGTAGGAATGCACAAAAGAGCGTCCGCAGTGCAGATCAGGCCTGTCCGCCCAGGGCGCGGTCAAGGTTGAACGCCGCGCTGATCAGTGACAGGTGGGTAAACGCCTGGGGAAAGTTGCCCAGCGCCTCACCGTTGTAACCGGTCTCCTCGGCATAGAGTCCCAGATGGTTGGCATAGCCCAGCATCCGCTCAAAGATCAGCCGCGCCTGATCGAGCCGGGCGCGATCAACCCGGCCTGCGCGTGTCAGCGCCTCAACCAACCAGAAAGTACACATGTTGAAGGTGCCTTCGTTGCCGGTCAATCCATCGGCGGATCTTGTCAGATCGTAGCGGTAGACCAGGCTGTTTGAGACCAGGCCGCCATCACGCGGCGAGCGGTTGGTCGCGTCCAATGTTTTTAGCATTCGCGGATCGGTAGGCGAGACAAAAAAGACCAGCGGCATAATCAGGTTCGAGGCGTCCAGCGTATCACTCCCATAGTGCTGCACAAATGCCTGGAGTTCATCATTCCAGCCCTTCTCCATAATTTCTTCGTAGATGGCATCCCGGTTCTTGCGCCAGTAGTCGTGCGGCGCGGGAAACGAGCGCTTATCCGCCAGCCGCAGGGCGCGGTCCAGCGCCACCCAGCACATCAACTTGGAGTAGACAAAATGCTGCTGCCCGCTACGCACTTCCCAGATACCTTCATCGGTGCGCTGCCAATTCTCACAGACCCAGTTGACCAGCCGTCGCAGATGGATCCAGAGTTCATACGAGATGGGACTGCCATACTTATTGTAGAGATAAACCGAGTCCATCAACTCGCCGTAGATATCCAACTGCAACTGGCGGTAGGCTTCATTGCCGATCCGCACCGGGCGCGAACCCTGGTAACCCTCCAGGTGCGCCAGCGTTTCCTCGGTCAGGACGTGTGTGCCGTCAATGCCATACATAATTTGCAGCGAGCCGTCGGGGTTGGGCTCGTGCGCGCGGGCTTCCAGCCAGTTCATAAACTGGCCGGCCTCTTCGGTAAAGCCGATGCGCAGCAGACCGTACAGCGTAAACGCGGCATCACGAATCCATGTGTAGCGGTAATCCCAATTACGCTCACCGCCGATGGCTTCCGGCAGGCCGCAGGTCGGCGCAGCAACAATTGCTCCGGTCGGGGCAAAGGTCAGCAACTTGAGCAGCAGCGCCGAGCGGTGAACCATCTCGCGCCAGCGCCCGGTATAGGTACACTGTCCGATCCAGCGCCGCCAGTAGGTCACGGTCTCCTCAAAGGAGTCCCAGGCCTCTTGCTCGGAGAGGGTGGGACCACAACCCGCGCCCGGCTCAATCTCGTGCAGGACAAAGGTCGCCGTCTGGCCCTCATGTAGGGTAATTGCGGTGTGCGCGCTGGTACCATCCTGCTCCATCGGCACATCCGTTGCCAGTCCCAGACTCAGATGTTGTGAGCGAAAGATCGCGCCATTCCCGGTAATCTCAACGGTATGCGGGTCGCGCGCATAATTGAAGGCGGGACAGCACACGACGCGAAAGGACATCATGCCACGCACCACATTGATCCGGCGGATCAACTGGTGATGTCCATGACCGGAACGTGGCGCACCAACCGGCATAAAGTCGATCAACTCGCCTACGCCATCCGGTGAGAGGAAGCGGGTCACAAGCACATTCGTTTCCGGCCAGTAGAGCTGTTTATAGTTGACGCCGTCATTCTCCGGCGCAATCTGGAAGCATCCACCCTTCTTGTTGTCAAGAATTGCGGCAAAGATGCTGGGCGAGTCAAAGTGCGGAAAGCAGAACCAGTCAATCGAGCCGTTTATGCCCACCAGCGCCACCGTATGCATATCACCAATGACGCCATAGTTTTCAATCGGTTGGTATGCCATCGTCGCCTTTCCATAGATAGAACTGAGAACCAAGAACCAGGACATTTGTAGTATACCGGTTCCCGGTTCCCGGTTCTCAGTTCTCCGTTCTCAGTTCATCAGGTGGCCGGGTTGAGCGTGGCTGAGGCAAAGAGCGCACTGAAGGCTCGGCAGTAGATAATCACACTCTGGTACTGCGAAATATCGACATCGGCGGCAATTTCGTAGTTCTGGTTGCCCACGTTGCCCTTGAGCGCTCCCAGGTCGATAAACTCGCCCTTGTCCGCGCTGCCGGTTGGGTTCGGATTGGTCACCAGCATCACCCGCAGATCCGGCCCGTTGGTCGCCTCAAATTCTTCAAAGCGCAACAGGTGGCTGCCATCGGGCAGTTGGTAGAGGGTCGCTGTTCCGTCCGCTTCATAGTCGCGCTCGCCATTCTGAAACTGCCCCAGGTTCAGCGCAATCGGACCACTCGGCGTTGGCGTGAGCGGCACTGCGGTCGGCGGTACTTCCGTTGCGGTCGGCACCTCAGTGGGCGCGGCTGCTTCTGCGGCCGTAACATCCGGCACGACTTCCTCCGTGGTGGCGGTTGGCTCCGCAGTTGATGTTGGGTCCGACGTGACGACCTGCGCCGCCGTTGCCGGGCTGGATAGCGCAACCGGGAACTCTTCATCAACTGTGCGATCAACAAAGATCGGTGAGATCAGCCACCATCCAACCAGACCGACAATGATCAGTCCGACCAGACCTCCAACAATTAGCAGTGGACGCTTGTTCATCTATAGCTCCTTTTGTATAAAAAGTGCGTATGCGAGTTATGCCTCGGCGAGAAATGCCTCGACGGTGCGGCGGACACGGGTGCGGGCGCGATGCAGCAACACCCGCTGATTGCTCTCGCTAATGCCCAGGCTGGTACATACCTCCGCCGACGACCAGCCTTCGATATCGCGCAAGGTAATAACGGTGCGCTGGCTGGGCTGCAGGGCGGCGATGGCCTCCTGAATACAGGTACAGGTCTCCTTCGACAGGAAATGTTCCTCAGGGCGACCGGCATATCCCTGTGCCGACGCGGTCCAGGAATACCGGCGTGTCACAGCATCCGCTGGATAACGTTCAAGTTCCGCCATGGCCTCGACCGGGTCAATATCCTGATGCCAGAGATCGGAGAAGGTAATCGAGCGCCCTTCACGTGCGCCACGGGTTCTGGCCCGGTTCACCAGAATGCGGAAGATCCAGGTTTTGAGGGAGGAACGCCCCTCAAACCGCTCTAACCCCCGCAACACGCCTACCCAGGTCTCCTGCACAACTTCCTCGGCAACCGCCTGACTGGACACGTAGAGTTGCGCCAGGCGGATCATTGCCGCATGGTACTGGTCATGCAGTGCGGTAAAGGCAGTCTCATCACCGGCCCGCAACGCCACTACCATCTGCTGGTCTGCCGACGATACCACCGGCTGCATTGATTGTGTATGGGGAGATTGCGGCTGAACACTATTTATAACCATCTCCATGGTCGATATATCTTTCTATTGCAAAAACAGTTGTCCGATCCGGCAGGTTGAGACTACCCGGCATCATTTCCAGACCAACTGTTTTTCCGACAATACAAACGTAAGATCAGGGAACAATTATCTCACTATGACTGGTTATCCCTCCCGGTGGGCCAGGAGATCGTTGATGGTATCGAACAATCGGGAGGCCAGCACACCTTTCAAGAGCGTCACATCCGCGCAGGCCAGTTGCTCACGCGGCAGATCCTGTTCACTGTCCACCAGCGCAATGCAGCTTGTCTGCGGCCAGTGGCGCTTGATCCGCTGCAGGAGTGCTATAGTGTCAGGCTCCTGCGGGTCAATATCGAGTAACACCAGCGCTGGACGATGGTGCGCGGCGGTAAAAGCGTTCCATACATCGGCCTGCCGAATCAGCGCAATTTCGGGTACGGCCTGGAGTAAGGTCTGTAGCCCATCACGCAGATGGCCCGGTTTCGCAATAATCAAGGCCGATACCCGCTGACTCATAACACATAACACCCATTTTCTCTCTCTTGAAGACCATAGTGTTGTTGGTTCCATCATAGCGGACAGCGGCGTTTGCCACATCAAGAAAAAACGTCATCGTGCCTGGCGATTTTTAACCATTTGTAGAACAATGCCACCTGAGCCTTTTTCACCAGAGGAATAAGTAGAATTACCTACGCGGCGGGGAAGGATTGTACCGGGCGCATGCACCGGG
>DAOTVB010000083.1:0-58346 GCA_034436755.1 Chloroflexaceae bacterium
CCACCCCTACCGCCCCCACCCAGGACAACCCGGCGCAGGCCACCAGCAGCGGCAGCGTGGCCCAATCCGGCGCAACCCCGGTGATCAGCAGCAGGTAGAGCATGGCGATCAGGATGAACAGCAACTGGGGTTTACCGATCAGGGGGTGGGCCGGTTGCCGCGCCGGCACTTGCCGCATCCCCAGGCGCCACGCCAGAACGGCCGATCCTGCCAGCAGACTCAGACCGGGCAGGTAGGCAACCAGCGGGGTAAAGGTCGCCAGGGGCAGCAGCAACAGCGGCAGCAACCCGCCCCAGCGTGGGCGTCCGCCGGTTGCCAGATGCGCTGACAGGAAGAGCCCGGCCCAGGCCAGCAGCAACCGCGGACCCGGCCGGCGTATGCCGGGCGCAACATAGGTCTCAACGTCAAGCACAACCAGGCCCAGGTTGCGGACATCGGGCCGCCAGGTAGCGGCGGCAAGTTGCAACCGCGCCAGATCGCCGGCGCGAGGGTCCGGGGGCAGCAGTAGCCGGTAGCGCCGCGTTTCGGGCGGCACATTCGTCTCCAGCAGAGCTTGACCATTCAGCCCCAGACGGGCCGGGATGGGCGCGCTTCCCGCCGGGCGGCCACTGCGCAGCGTCAGCGTGACGGCGGCCGGAGCACCATAGCCCAGTCCCGCCAGATGTACTTCGGCATAGCCATCGCTCCAGCGAAAGGTTGTATCACCCGCACGCTCGCGCGTCTCGAAGCCGCGCGCGCAGGCCAGGTCGCTATTTGCGCCGATATCGCAGGCCGGGGGCGGAGCCAGCCCGACTGTCAGCCAGGCCGCGAGCAAGGCCGGCAGGAAAAGATACAGCATAAGAAGACGTTGCTTCATCTGATGTTTATCGGTTACTTCAAGTAGGTGTGGCTTGATAAATTTTGAGATTTTAATCCGGACATCGCCGAGTCGGCGTCCCGGCAGGCATTCCACCGGCGAATGAATGTTGCCTGTTGCATCCCGGTCTCGCCGCTCAGGAGTCCCGGCTTCAGCCGGATCAGGCGTTCCCGGCCGTCTATCGCTGTCCCGACAGGCATCCCACCGGCTAAAGCCGGGACTCCCGGATGGCATATCCGGAGTATTTTCTAAAAGTTCATCAGCCGGATCAGGCGTTCCCGGCAGGCATTCCACCGGCGAATGAATGTTGCCTGTTGCATCCCGGTCTCGCCACTCAGGAGTCCCGGCTTCAGCCGGATCAGGCGTTCCCGGCAAGCATTCCACCGGCTAAAGCCGGGACTCCCGGTCATTTCATATCCGGGTTACTTTTTCGACGTTCATGCGCCGGGACTCCCGGTCATTTCATATCCGGGCTTTTTTGCAAACTTCATCAGCCACACGAACGTAGCAGGCACTCCGGGTACGCAACTTACGCAGTCAGCGATTAAACCGGACGGTTTGAACGCATAACGCGCGTTAATGTAAATGCGGTCAGCAACCGCGTACGCTCTCGCGCAGTATAGCATGACCAGGCGGAGCGCGTGCGGCTACCGTGCCGCGCGCCGACCATGGTACAATCCCCGACGAACACTGTCGGAAGAAAGAATAGAGCGGAATGCAAACGCCTACCTCCATAGTTACGCGCCGGGCCTGGCTCGGCGGTGCGCTGCTGATCAGTCTGGTGGCGCTGTTCTTGCGCGCCTGGGGCGCGGACTGGTCGCTGCCCTATGTGGATCACCCGGACGAGCCTGCCGTGGTCAACCAGGTGCTGCGCATGGTCGAGGGTGATCTCAGCCCCAGGACATTTTTCTACCCGACCCTGATGAAGTATCTGCTGGCGCTGTTGTTCCAGGTCCATTTCTGGTGGGGCAGTATCACCGGGCTCTACGCTACACCGCTGGATCTGCCCCGGACGACCGACTTTTTTACTACGCTGCCGGCCGCCTACACCTGGGGACGGCTGCTCACGGCTGTACTGGGCACCGGAGCAGTTGTGGCCCTGGCAACCTGGGCCGCGCGCTTCGTCGGCCGGCGGGCCGCCCTGATCGGCGCGGCGCTGCCGGCACTCTCGCCCTGGGCGATTGATCACTCCCACTTTATCGCGGTCGATATTCCCGCCGCTACGACCGGCACCCTGGCGCTGCTGGCCGCGCTGCAACTGCTGCACAACGGCTCCTGGCGGAACTATCTGCTGGCCGGAGCGCTGGTCGGGCTGGCCGCCGGGACGAAGTACCAGAATGCGCTGGTCGCCGTCCCGGTCATGCTGGCGCACGGGCTCTACTGGTGGCGCGCGTCGCAGGGACGGCATATCGGCATCGCGCCGCGCTCCTTTGCCCGGCTGGCCGGCGCGGGGTTGCTGTCGATTGCGCTGTTTCTGCTGACCTCGCCCTACATCGTGCTGGATTTTGCCGCCTTTAGCCGCGACTTTCGCACGCTGATCAGCTCGTACGGCGGTGAGCATGGCGATATCACCGGGCTCTGGCCGGTACAGGATTATGTCGAGTTCCTCTGGCAAACGGGTCTGCATCCGCTGCCCTTCCTGCTGACGCTGGTGGGCATCGGTACCCTGGCGCGGCGCGATCCGGCGACGCTGGCGGTGCTGCTGGCCTTTCCGCTGGTGCTGCTGATCACGCTGCTGCGGCTGGAGACGCACTTCTTTCGGAACTACTTGCCGGCGCAACCGGCGCTGCTCTTGCTGGCCGGGGTGGGCGCGGTGGCGCTCTGGGAGTGGGGGCGGCGCTACCTGCCGACGCGGCTGGTCTACCCGGCAGCAGCGGTCGGGCTGGCGCTGCTGATCGGGCCGCTGCTGCTGCCGGCCATCCGGCACAGTGCCGCGTTTGCCGCGCCGGACAGTCGGGTTGCAGCGCAGGAGTGGATTCGCCGCGCGTGGCCGGGGGCGCGCGTGGCCGGCGAGTTGTCCCACCCGCTGCGCTGGAATGGCGTTACGCAGTCGGCCTACGCGCACTACCTGCCGCTGCACACCCTGGACTGGTACCGACAGCAGGGCTACGCACTGCTGCTGGCAAGCTCGGACAAACGTCACCGCTGGCACTGGACGCCGGACTATGCGCCACTTCTGGCGGCGGGGGAGGTCAGCGCTACCTTTGGCGGCGAGCAGAGCGCGTACCGCGGGCCGCGCATCGACATTATCGCCACCGGCCTGACCACCAAAACGCTGTCCACCTCCCTGCCGGATATCATGCTGGGACCACTGCGGCTGCGGGATGTGCGCGTAGGCCATCTGATCACACCGGAGACCGGGCCGGAACTGCTGCCGACACGCCGGATCGCACCCGGCGAGACGCTGGGTATCACCGCCTTCTGGACCGCCGGCTATCCGGTGCCGCCGGCCGACTATATGACCTTTGTGCATCTGCGGAACGCGGCGGGACAGAACGTTGTCCAGCGCGACACGCCGGTCTGGCAGAAGCTGTTTCCGCCTGCCACCTGGCCGCCGGGAGCACTGGTGGTCGAGAGCCTGGATCTGCAGTTGCCGGAGGATCTGCCACCGGGTGAGTATCAACTGGTGCTGGGGCTGTATGATGGGGTCGAGCAGACCCGCTTTGCCGCCTTTGTGGATAGCACACCGCTGACCAACAACGAGGTTCACCTGGGTAGCATCGTGGTGGTGGCGGAGGTAGAAGAACTGCGAACTGAGAACTAAGAAACCCGGAACAAAGTCCATTCTGCCGGCGCATATTGCCGGGCAGGTAAGAGTCAGGTATTCTATCAGACAGTGCAGTGGAGCGATCACACAGAGGAGGGGCGATGACAACGCTAACAATTGAGTTGACACCCGAACTGTATGCACAGTTGCAGCACGAGGCACAACGCCAGGGCAAGGCAGAAACCGAGATCGCCCAGGAGTGGCTGGCCGAACGGCTCACACCGCCAATGCAGGCAACAGAGCCGCTGACCTACCCGGAGCTTGCACCTGATGTGCGCGCGCTTCTAGCAACAATGACCGATGCTGATATGATTGTGCCACCACAGGGCACGCCAGAGGATACGATCCGTCTCTTCCAGTCCTGGAACGAAGCGGACATGGCCGATAGCGAAGACGAGGGTGAAGAGACATGGGAAGATATCTTGCGCGCTATTGATGCCAATCGCACATCCTATCGCAAGCTGTTTCCCGACCTGGATCGGCAGAAATGAGCCGAATAATCCTGCTTGATGCCGGCCCACTTGGGTTGCTGGCCCAACCACGACCTACACCATCAAGCCTGGCATGCCAACAATGGGCTGCAAACCTACGGACTGCCGGCATACTGTTGCAGGTAGCAGAAATCGCCGATTATGAAGTGCGCCGTGAGTTGCTGCGCGCTCGCAAAGTACGTGGCGTACAACGTCTCAACCAGCTTAATGCTCATCTCGGGTATGTAGCAATCACGACAGCCACAATACTGCAGGCCGCCGCATATTGGGCACAGTTGCGGAATCAAGGACAGCCGACTGCGCCAGACCTGGCACTGGATGGCGATGTCATTCTGGCAGCACAGGCCGCATTGCTGATAGGATCAGGACATTCGGTTACCATTGCCACGACTAATGTAGGCCATCTATCACGGCTTGTACCTGCCGAAGAATGGCAAAAGATTACACATTAATCGAAGTCGTTAGGATGCAGGTGATCACTGCATCCAGCAATGTTCTGCATGCAGCATAATCTTCGTTTTTCTAACCCATTCCTCGGCGCATACCAGTTTGCCGTCAAAATAGCAATCACCTGGACCCGACGCAACATGCGCAGGGCGGCACCGTTCCCGTTCATCATCTCTGCGTTCTCTATGTCCGCTGTGGCTATGACAACAAGTCAGTATCACCGATCACTCCCGCAAACCAAGCAGGGTACCCTCACCCAGGCGTTGCGGGTTGCTCCCATCGAGCGGCCAGCGCCAGACCTCCCGCCGCTCGTCGTCATACTCTAGCGTCACCAGGAGTTGCTCACCATCGGCCAGCCACACCGACGGCGGCGCAAGCACAAACCTGGCCCACTCCGGAGCCGGAAGCGTCATTATTGACTGCCCAGCGGCGCTGTAGACCGGGATCTCCGGGCTGATTAGCAACCCCGGATCGGCAATGAAAAAGCGCGCGCCATCCGGCGACCAGTAGGGGCGCAGCAGCGTTCCGGCCAGCGGCAGACAGGGGCACGCGTTCGGCTCAGTCTGGATAAGCATGCGCGACTGCCCATCAACATTGATCCGGATCAACTCATCCCGTTCAACAAACATGCCCTCGTCGCCCGGCTGATCCATCCGCACATTCCGCCACTGGCTGAAAGATCGCCCGTCGGCGGCCAGATGCTGGATGCCGCTGAAGTAGCCTTCCGGCGCTTCGGCGCTTATCGTGCCATCAGCGGCATTGAGAAGATAGTCGCCCACCGCCAGGCGCGTACCATCGGCGGACCAGAGCAGCGGCTGCCAGTAGGGATGCAGTGTCCCCAGGTCCGGTAGCTCCTGGACATCGCTTTCATTCACCACCGCCAGCGTCACCACACCACCCGGCCCCCATGCAGGGTTGATCCGGCAAAGGGCGGGCCGAAGTAGGCAATCCGTTCCCCCGTGGGCGACCAGACCGGAGCAAAACCGGCCGCCAGTGGTTGCACCGGTGGCCCGTCAAGCGTGGCGCGGTAGAGCTGCATCCCGGACGGCTCCAGCGGATCAATCGGGCTCAGCGCGGCAACATAGAGCAGGCTACGGCTATCGGGAGCCCAGCGGACAACCTCCTCACCCATACCCGGCAGCAGCGGGACCGGCACCCCCAGCGGCGGCGTGATATCAATATCCTACCCCGTGTCAAGTCGGCGCACCAGCAGCAGATCACCCTGGCGGAATGCCAGCGCGCTGCCATCGGGCGACAGCGCCGGCGACAGGCTATCGTCGGGCAGTATGGTGATCCGGGTTTGCGCCTGCCCATCCGCATCAGCCCGGTAGACGGCACCGTCGGAGGTGGCGAAGAAGACTGCGGACTCCGGCGAGGCCGGCATTGTGGGCGTTTCCGCTGGGGTAGGTGTTCCGGTTGTGCCGGCCTGCCCTGTCACGGCAGCAGGCGGAGCGCCGGCAAGCTCGGCAGTCGCCGTCAGGCGGGCGGGGCGCACGGTCGGGCTGCTGCAGGCTTCCAGGAAGAGGAGCAGGAGCGTCATCAGGATAGCGACGCGGCGTGTCATAGAACTGGTTCTCCTTTGCACAGGTCACAAGTTACAGGTTACCGGATGAACGCGTCAGCAAACGGCACATCATAGCAAAAATTCATCGGGTGACCTGAGCGCTTCAACCTGGGCGGCAGGCAATTCATCCGGCTCGTTTGAATATTTCGGCATTGCAAAAGTAGATATGGCACCTACGCTGCTACCATGTGTAGATATTGCAATCCAGGAGATGAAAACTGCATATAAGAACTATATGACATAGTAGGAGCGGGCTGTCATACAAGATTCATTAAACAATGTAATAGTAGTTGCAATCGATATAGTTCCACTAGACCCAGATTTAGAGAGAGATACGGCACTAGTTTAAGCGAAAGGGAAGACTACCATGACGTGGTTTGGCACGCCTGTCCACAACGTGCAGTATGACATCTCGCCGGGACGCGACATCTCACCCGGACGCGGCATCTCGCCGGGACGTGGCATCTCACCCGGACGTGGCATCTCACCCGGACGCTGATGTCACACTGAGGCGCGACTCCAGCACAAGGGCCTGCGCCACAACCGGTCTACACTATACTCCACAACTTCTCGCGCCCTATCCACGGGCCCACCCGACAGCACTGGCCTGATCGCAAGCAGCGGCGATCGGGCCAGTGGACATGCATTACACGGTCGGGATTTGGACCACGAACAACGCGACAGGAGCGAAACCTGTGAACCGGCCAATACTGCTATGCATCAGGCGCTCCCGGGTGTGGTGGGGGATATCGCCTCTGGCAAGACGAAAGAAACCAGATCTTGTTCACAAAAAATTCACAACAATGCACATTGCACATTTTTCGTGATGAAAGATAAAAAAGTACCATGCGGCCGCAGACCAAGACCGCTTTCATCTGGTCCAACGTGCAGTTTGAACACCCGCCGCGCAACGCGTGTCACATTACAAAATCCTTCACAAAAGTTAACAAGACGTTAATGTATCATCAACTCGGCCCCCAGGCGTCCCAGCAGCACATCCGTCGGGGGCGGATTCTCCGGGTGATGCTCAAAGCGGTTGCGCTCAAAATATTGCACCCGGTAGACCTGCCCATCATCGGCGCTACGCTCCAGCAGCGGCTCGCTGATCGGCAGGCCAAAGACCGCCAGTCCACCATTGCGCTCCCAATAATCGCGGAAGGGCGGACAGAGGCTGTGCCCGGTCTCCGGGAAATAGCGACACTCCGCGGACGGCGCGGCGGCAACGGTTGGGAGGGTGCGCCAGTCCACCCCGCGTGCCGCCAGCGTTTCTACCCCTAGTCGGCCAACCAGCACATCATAGGGCGGTGCGTTCTGCGGATGCAACTCCAGGCGGGCGCGCTCAAACCACTGGAGCGTGTAGCGATTGCCCTGCTCATCGTAGGCGGCCCGCTCCGGACTGAGTGGCAGACCGAGAATGCCGACCGCGCCGTTCTGCTCCCAGTAATCCAGCAAGCGCCCCTGGACGATCTGCCCGGTTTCGGCGAAGAAGCGTACCTGCTCGCGCGTCTGCCGCAGATAGACCGGCTGCTGGTCGAGGTTGATCTGCACACTTCCACCCGACAGCATCTCCACCGCGCCATCCCGGCCGATCAACAGAGCCGTGCGTCCCGGCTCCAGCGGCACACTCACCGTCTGAGTATCACTCAATCGCCAGAGCACATCCACCGTATCGCCATTGGGATGGGTGAATTGATAGTGCGCCAGCAGACCCGGCGTGTGGAAGCGCCCGGTGCCGCTAAACCGGGCCGTCTGCAACTGCGCCACCAGCGTACCCAGCGCGGCATAGGCGGGCTTGGGTTGGAGATCATCCCGCAAGATCGCCGCCTGACTCCAGGGCAACTGCTTCCCCTGGAATTTATCTTCCAGTTGGAAATAGCTGACATGCTGCACCCCGGCTGCCGCCGCCAGCACAAACGTCCGCACCATATAATTGGCCTGTTGCGCCTCGCTCTTGGCAAACTGCGGCTCGCAGCGCTCCCCGCAGGTACTCCAGCCGACCTCCGTAATCCAGACCGGCTTGCCCCCGCCGTTGCGCTCAACCCAGTTCCGCGCCAACGCCAGCCGCCCGGGGATGGTTACATCGAAACGCTCACGCGGATTGATCAGGTAGGGCGCATCGGGCGCATGATCGATCAGCCAGGGATGCAGCGAGAGCACATCAAAGCTATCCCACCCGGCAAGCGCCACCACGCGGTCCATAAAGCCGCCCACCCCAATTGCATCAAAGGTCATCACCCCACCGTTGAGCACCAGCGCCGTCGGATCGGCGGCCTTGATTGCGTCGTAGGCGGCCCGCAGCAGCGCGGCATAGGCCGCCGGATCGGCCTGGGGCAGCCAGGTGCCGGCCTGATCCGGCTCATTCCAGATTTCCCAGGCCGCTACCCGGGGTGATCCCGGCGCATCGTCAATCCCATCGGCATCGTAGCGCTCAACCACCTTCGCGGCCCAGTCGGCATACGCCTGAGGATCGGTTGGCGCACACCAGTAGGCCGGCTGATCGGTTGCGGCGGCATGCGCCACACAGGCCGGGTCACGGTAGCGCTCCGGGGTGGTCAGCAACATCCCGATAATGCCGATGTCGGCGTCGGCAATCATACCGAGCCGCCGATCATAAAAATCATTGCGGCGACCATTGCCCCAGGAGGCCCAGCTTATCTCCTCGCGCGTCCAGCCTATTCCAATCTGACGGGCCAGCCGGACCAGTTCACGCGCCTCGTCTTCGCTACGCTCACGCCCGGTAATGTACATGTTCAGGCCAAAGAGATCCGGCGGCAGCGGGGGCTGCGCCGCCTGCACAGGTCGTCCGGCCGGCAGCAGGGGCACCAGCAGGAGCAGCAACAATAGTCCCGGCAGCACGCGCCGCCACTGAAAATATCGCGTTCTATGTTCGTTCATACTATATGTCACCATCAATTTTTCGGTATACTAAGAAGGAGGGAACAAAACCAGCCTGGTTTGAGGCAGCAGCGTCGGCAGCATCTATCCCAGGACGGAGCAGAATTATAGCATATCCGCTGCCGCAGCAGTTGACATACAGCACTCAAAATTGTACAATATGTAATAGATACACAGATTTGCGTAGGTTTCATAAGATTTAAGTGGTCACGCGACCGAACGGAGCAGATATGCTGGAGTTTACCGGTTTATGGATGGCACTCGTCACTTTTTTAAGCATCTGGTGTGGTCATGTCGGCGTACGCTGGCTGGAGGCCCACAGTCCCAATATCCGGCCCCCAATTATCATTCTGCTGGTCAGCGGCATTGCGCTGAATGTGTACGCCCTGTTCGCCCCCAACCTGACGCTCTCCGGCGTTAGCAGCATCATCGGCATTACGCTGATGTGGGATGCGCTGGAGATGTACCGCCAGCAGGGGCGCGTTCTCAAGGGCCATGCGCCGGCCAACCCAAATAATCCGCGTCACGCGGCCTATCTTGCCGCCGGGAAGGCCATTACCGAAGATCTACTGGATCGGGAGCCACAGGGCAGTCCGGTGGAGCAACCGACGGCAGCACGGGCGCAGGGGGCACCCGCTTATAAGCAGTACCGGGAGGTGGAAGCATGATGTGGGAAGGCATTGCGCTGGGGCTGTTTAGTTTCGGCATTATCGGCTTTGGTTTTTTCTGGGTCATTCGCATGGAGTATCACCTGGGCTATCTCTGGTGGCCCTACCCAATGACGCTGGGTATTCTGCTGGTGGTGCTCTCGCTCTTCACGGGTAACGCGGGTTGGTCCGCATTGATGGGCATTACCGGCGGCTCGTTTATCTGGGGTGCCACCGAGTTGAAGGAGCAGGCTGTTCGCGCTGAACTGGGCTGGTTCAAATTCAACCCCAACCCCAAACCCAACCCGCCCGGCCTGCGCTGGATCAAGAAGATCAAAGCGCCGCATCTGTAGTTTTGAGTGTTCAGTGTTCAGTGTTCAGCCGTAGGGTGCATTCGATGCACCGGTCTGCTGCGACAGCAGCAGTTTAAACCCGCCTGATGAACTTTGAAAACTAAATCCGGGTATCGTTGAATTGGAATCCCGACTTCAACAGCCGTCAGGTGCATTCGATGCACCGGGCTGCTGCCCTGGCCCACGGTAAGCATCCAACTGGCTAACGCCGAATGCTGCTACGTTTGCGTGATAGCTCAGCAGCAGCCGTAGGGTGCATTCGATGCACCGGGCTGCTGCCCTGGCCCCCGGCAAGCATCCAACTGACTAACGCCGGGATTCCTGTGAATTACATATCCGGGCTATTTTTCAAAGGTTATAAGGCAGCACTACACACATAATGCGTAATATCGGGTTTCACTGTCAAAGTGGGCGCGTAGTTGCGCGTCCCTGGTTTTTCGGGGTGACACGGCTGTATGTCCGCACAGGTTAAAGCTATGCTGCGCCGGGAGTCGCGGCGGCGGCGCAATGCAATCCCCGAACGCGCCGCCCGCAGCGCGGCTATCTGCGAGCGCGTTGCCACATTACCCGCCTACCGTTCAGCGCGGGTCTTGCACTGTTACCTGCCGATCCGCTCCGAGGTCGATACCCGCCCGCTGCTGCTGACGTCCCTGGCGCGCGGTACGGGGGTGGTCGTTCCGGTGGTACGTCCCGATGTCAACGAACTGGCGCATAGCTGGGTGGCATCCCTGGCGGCAGAAGACCTGGAGGTCGGCACTTTCGGCACGCTTCAGCCGCGCCTGCTGCAACCCGCCGAGGTGGGCGTCTGGGATCTGGTGATTGTACCCCTGCTGGCCTTTGACCGCGCCGGCTACCGCCTGGGCTATGGCAAAGGCTTCTACGACCGCCTGCTGACCAGTGCTCCCGCCACGACCATTGGCCTCGCCTTCGCCGCGCAGGAAGCCCCGCGCATTCCCCACGAACCCCACGATATGCCCCTCGACCTGATTGTCACCGAGGATGAGGTGATTGCGGCGGGAGCGGGGGGTGAATAGGTGTGGGTGGGGATTGTTCACCTACAACTGATAGGTAAGTGGTGAAGTCGTGGTGGCTGATGCAGATGAACCAGCATAGATTTAATGGCATCATTGTTCAGCTTTGTGTCGAGTGATGCCAGGATGGTCATTAGCTTCTGAAAAGACGCACTGCTTCCGGGGAGATGTGTTTGCAACGCCCGCGCATCGGGTGAGTCGGCCGGCATTTCGATACGAATAATACGCAAAAGCGATCCCTCCGGCAAGTCCCACAAATGCAGATCCAGGGAAACCGAAATCGGGTTTGAAGCTGACGGCAAGGCACGGCCAGGTGGTATCCCGGCACGGGTGGGTGATGCAGGGGTTACCTGAGCACGTATGCCAGCGATCGTTACCTGAGATGCTTGTGCAGAGGTACGCTGGACAAAGCCTGATGCATCGGACGACGTTTGTAACCGCCCGGCAATGGTTGTAGGAAGCGTGGTGGGGTGCGGGAGGAACTCAGGTTGCTCGTTCGTAGCAGCGGTTTGCCGAGAGGCAGTTACGGACGGCATAGTGAAACACAGATACGCGACTATCAGGAGGCATACAGTAGCCACGATGAAGGAGGCAACAATAAATTTATCTGTACCATGGTTACGTATTCTTTGCATATTATCTACCACCATAGTTTCAGGTCGTGCATTCCGTACCATTCTTATGCCCGGGGCATCAGGAGTGTCGCAGTCTTCAAGCTGGAGCACCATCGACGTACCCGTATCCACACACTCTGGCCGGATACAGCTTACGTGGAGAGGTGCAGGGTGCGACAATCAGCAGTACCAGTGCGCAAGCAACTCGTTAAAAAACGGTATAAAGCCTGCTCGAATGCCGGGTAACATTGAGTAAGTTTTGTCATTGGTGGAATTATAGCATATTACCCTGCAAATGTCTGCGGTTTTCAGGATTGGAAACAGAAGGGAACGCGTAGAACGGAGAGCGCAGAGAAGCAACAGGCAGTGACGCTGACATGGGTATTCCGCTGCTACCTGTTCAAGGCAGAACGAAGAGCGTAGAGAAGCAGCAGGCAATGACTGTCGATTCTACATCCGGGCAATCTTCCATTGGGGCAGCGAGCCGCCTGATCTGCTGCTCTCATGCCGGCAACGGTGAGCAGCTCACAATGCTATGCAGAGTCTACCCGCAATGCTATGGTTTCTCGCGGGTTTGTTCAGACAGTGGCAGTTCTGGGCGTGGCAAGCGGTTCTGCTGATCCCACGCCAGCGCGTGTCGCCAGAAAGTATCGCACGCGCCGTGCAGCGACAGAATTAGCCCGGGTATACCATCCCGAAACCCGAACTTTCCAATATAGGCATACATAAAATGCACGATCGGCATGCCGAGCAGATGAAACCACTGCACCCGGTGCTGTAAGGCAATCGCCTGAGCTTCAGCCTGACCATACTGCAGGCTCTTGCGCATGCGTTCCAGATAGTTCTCATCATTTAAATGCCACATCGGATGCTTAAGTTGCCCAATCCGCTGTGCTGGTGCATCAACAACGCAAATTTCATGAACAGCGTTTTGAAACTGATGTATCCCCCGCCGTGCCAGCCGCACCCGGTTCCAGTTCTGCCAAACACCACCCTGCATTGGACGATGTAAAAAGAAGTTGAAGCGGCGGTAAGAGTAAGCATCATGATCAGGTCGGCGGATAGTCTGCTGAATTTCGGCCTGCAGATCCCGCGTGACGCGGTCATCAACATCCATATGCAGAAGCCAGTCGGACGTAGCTTCGACAATCCCGCGATTGCGCTGCGCGGCGAAGCCATGAACCGGGTCTAAGGGCTGTTCAACAATCTTGATGCCGGGAACGGTCGCACGCGCCAGAGCAGTGGTCTGATCAGATGAACAATCGTCAACCAGCACGATCTCATCAACCCATGACCGCAGATGCATCAGATACGCGACGATCTCACGCGCTTCATTTTTGCTAATGGCAACGACACCCAGTGTCGATTTCTGCTCTCGACGAAAGGGATGCAGTTGCTGATCCAGATTCATCGGCATATATCTATCTCCTTATAAATCAGATATGCCCAACGCCGCGCCCCAACTGCCGCATAGGTGCAGGCGGGTATGTGATAGCATAATGTGCTCCTGGAATGTTGTAGGGCTGGTACGGCGTCAGTTGGATAGTGTGCAGCGCGGCGACCGGGTTGATCCACGCGTCCTCATCGGACACCGGCTCCACGCAGTGCGCACCGCCGGGCAGTGTACATTTATTTGACCAGAACGGGCATTTGGATCCGCATCACCGGTCTGTCGGCAGCATACGGTCATGCGTGTTCAAAACAGTAGACAAACCCATCGTGGCTCCCAATCACCAGGCGTCCATTGGCATAGGCTGGAGTGCTGAAGACCAGGTCGCCCGTGGGGTAATCCCAGACCTGTTCCCCGGTATGGCGGTCAAACCCATAGAAACGTCGTTCGTTTCCTCCACCAATATAGAGATGATCACCGACGACAATTGGGGCGGAGAGGTTAAACTGTGGTCGTGGATCGTCCGGGTTATGGACCCAGATGACGTCGCCGGTGCGCCGGTCAAGGGCCGTGAGATACGGCAGAATGGCGTACACACAATCTGCGGTCACCGCCACCGCCGAACGAACGCCAGTGTACGTACTTTGCCACCGTACCTGGCCGGTATGGGCATCAAAAGCGACGATGCCAACACCAACAATCGGAACCAGCAGCATATCGTCATACACCGCCAGCGTATCTTTCACGTTTGCCGTTTCACCGCTGAATTCCCATTGCCAGCGTACCGTTCCAGTGTCGGCATCCAATGCATAGACCAGGTGCCAGTCAGCACAATAAATCAGGTTATGGTGCGCCGCCGGAGTGATCAGGGATTGATAGCGATAGGGGTGCGTCCATAGGATCTCACCCGTATGGGCATCGGCCGCCCGCATGGTACGATCACTGGCCAGCCAGTACAGCCGGTCGTGGGCGACACAGACGGAGGCCATCACGCCCGGCGACGGAATATGCATGGTTATTCTGCCACTGGTTGCCTCAACCAGATAGATGCCTCGTTCTATATCAAGCACGACGATGCGATCATGCCAGGCGGCGGCGGCGGCAAAGGCTTTGATACGGGCTTGCCGGCGGCGTTCTCCCGTTGCACTATCGAGCGCACGCAGTTTCCCGCCCGTGACATAGACCATACCATTGGCAATGACCGAGCTACCGGACATATATTCACCAATCTCATATTTCCAGACCAGGCGCAGTGGTGGCCTAAACCTATCCGACACACTCCCGATCCGCTGCGCGTTCAACATATGGGTCGGCCAGTGCTGTGTGGTCATCATATCCTCCTTCATATCCCCGCGTTCCGAGCGATCTACTCGTAAACGCGCCAGAGCGAGCGGGTCGGGTCGGTCGTAAGCATCACTCCGCGTGAACCCAGGTCGTAATGGATCGTATCGCTCCTTTAACTTATCCAGTCTGTCCATCAAAAACCAGCGCATGGTCAACACCACATCACCCCCATTATACCCACCCGCCCAACGCAACGGCGGTAGCGGACGCGCAGAGTTGTGCTATACTGGCGGCACTGATTCCCGCAAAGCATGCGCCGCAGGCTCTGATTATGTCAAACAACACCCCGGATGTTGCCGCAATCCTGGCCCAGATTCGCGCCGAAGTGCAGGCACAGCGCCAGGCGCTGGATATGAACGAGGAACAGCAGGCCGCCTACAGCGCCATCGAACGCCAACTGCAGCGCTGTGTCGAGCAACTGGAGATCACCCGCGTGGTGAGTGCTCACTGGCCGCTGGCGAGTCGTAACCCGGTTGAGCGCGGCATTAATCTGTTCAACAAGCTGGTGCGGCGCTATCTGCGCTGGTATATCAACCCGATTGTCGAGCAGCAGAATGCTTTTAACGATATTGTTGCCCGCACGTTGCGCCTGCAGATCGAGGCGTACACGGAACTGCGCCTGCAGCTTGCGGCCCTGGCAAGAACGGACGAACCGCCCACGCTGGAGGGCGGCAATGTACCTACTGACGAACTCGACAGCGCGCCCACCCGGACGGATGCGGAAACCGACGCCGGAGCCGTACCGGGCAGCAGCGCCCAGTTTCAGTCGTCTCTCCCGGATACTGCCGCGCTGCAGGCATTGATTGATAATCACGGACGCGCCGAGCCACCCGCCGCCCTGAGTGATATGCGCCTCCGCCCGCAACTGGCCCAACTGGCCCTGCGCCAGTCAGTGAATGCCCACTGGCTGCTGGAGCGGCGCAACCTCTACGAGCGGGTTGTTGTGCCGATCAACAAACTGGTGCGGCGCTACCTGCGCTGGCTGATCAACCCGATTGTCGAGCAGCAGAATGCCTTCAACGTCGCTGCCGCCGAGACGGCCGCCGCGCTGCTCGCCGCCGATGCGCAGGTGCGGTTTGACCTGGCCGCCCGCCGCGCAAACCGCCGATCAGCGCAAGTTGAACATTCAGCGGGGGAAGCCTGAACCATACTGTTACTGGCTGAAAAGTATAGATAATGATAGTTATTGTCTCACCCTGGTATGGCCCCGATACGGTGGGCGGCGCGGAAACCCAGGCGCGCGGGTTGGCGCGGGCACTACACCGCATCGGCGTCCCGGTGACGGTCTGGGCCAGCACTGCCCGCGATGCGTTTCACGCTGCGGAGCAGAATTACTACCCGGCCGGCTCCGGCGAATTGGATGGCGTTCCGCTCTGGCGCTTCCAACCGACACCCACCGACCCGCGCGGCGTTCCGCCTTTTTTTCAGCGCCTCCCGGCACGGTTGCCACCCCTGAACAGCTTTGCCACACATGAGTTGCGCCTGCTCAGCACGCTGCTCAGTAGCGATGAACTCTACGCGGCGATTCAGGCCGCGCCCGCCGCTACCTACTTTATCTTTATGCCCTACCCGTTTCCTACTACATTCTGGGGGGCATTGATCGCACCCGAACGCAGCTTCCTGCTGCCCTGCCTGCACGATGAGACCTACGCCTACTACAGCACTTACCGCTATCTCTTCAACCAGGTGCGGGGCGTGCTGGCAAATAGCCATGCCGAAGCGGATCTGGTACGCCGCCTGTATGGGCTGCCCGATGCGCGTATCCATGTGCCGGGTGAGGGGATCAGCCTGACGCCGCGCGGTGATGGGGCACACTTTCGCCAGACATGGGGTCTGAATGGAACCGCCCGCCCAGATCTGCTGCTCTATGTTGGTCGGCGCGACGAGAGCAAAAATATTGCGCAACTGCTGGCATTTACCCGCGAGTACTGGGCCCGGCGCGGCCGGCCGCTGCGTCTGCTGCTGGCGGGGCAGGGTGAGCTAAACCTTCCGGCAGGGGCCGGGGCGTTAATCCACGATCTGGGCTATCTGGATGAGCAGGCCAAGCATGATGCCTATGCCGCCGCCGATCTCTTTATTCACCCATCGATCTATGAGAGCTTTAGCATTGTGCTGATGGAAGCCTGGCTCCAGGGGACACCCACGCTGGTGAATGCTGCCTGCGCGGTCACGAGTGATCACTGTCGCCGCAGCGGAGGTGGGTTGCTCTTTCACGAGTTTGGCAGCTTCGCCGCCGCACTGGATCTGCTCCTGCCCCAGGCAGAGTTGCGGCATGCGCTGGGGGCACGCGGGCGGGACTATGTGCTGAACACATGCAAATGGGAAGATGTTGCCCGCCGCACCGCCGACGCCGTGCTAGGTTCCACCTGATCACGACGACGAATTACGAACTACGAACTACGGACTTCAGACTACAGACTTCGGACTACGGATTTCGGACTTCAGACTACGGATTTCGGACTTCAGACTACGGATTTCGGACTACGGACTTCAGACTACGGATTTCGGACTACGGACTTCGGACTACGGATTTCGGACTACGGACTACGAATCATGCCCAAACGCATCATAATTTGCACGGCTCAGGTACCATTTGTACGCGGTGGCGCGGAATATCTGGTTGATGGGTTGCGCGACGCGCTACTGGCCCAGGGACACATTGTTGATCTGGTCAGTCTGCCGTTTGCCTGGCGGCCGGTGGAGCGCATCAGCGAGAGCGCCCTGGCCTGGCGGCTGCTCGATATCACTCAGGTGAACGGTGTGCCGGTCGATCAGGTAATCTGCACCAAATTCCCCTCCTATCTGGTACGCCACCCGCGCAAGGTAGTCTGGCTGGTGCATCAACATCGCCAGGCGTATGACCAGTATGGCACCCCGTTGAGCGATTTCTTCAACATCGACGCGCACCGCAACGCGCGTGACGCCATCTTCCGCATGGATCGGCGCGGCCTGAGCGAAGCCCGGGCGCGCTACACCATCTCGCGCAATGTGAGCCGGCGGTTGCAACACTTTAACGGCCTGTCGAGCACGCCGCTCTACCCGCCCAGCCGCTACGCCGATAAATTGTACGCCGGTCCCTACGGCGACTATATCCTCTCACCGGCGCGGCTCGACGGCGCAAAACGGCTGGATCTGCTGCTGGAAGCACTGGCACAGACAGGTAATGGTGTGCGCGCGATTTTTGTGGGCAGCGGCCCGGATCGTGAACGCCTGGAGAAGCTGGCCCGGCGGTTGCGTCTGGGAGATCGGGCCCGCTTCACCGGCTTTGTCGATGATGCAAAACTGGTTGAACTGTATGCGGGCGCGCGAGCGGTCTACTATGCGCCGGTGGATGAGGATTACGGCTTTGCCACAGTGGAGGCATACGGCGCGGCGCGGCCGGTTGTCACCACGAACGACGCGGGCGGTGTGCTGGAGTTTGTGGAGGATGGGAACAACGGCTATGTCACCCCACCCGACCCGGCAGCAATTGCCGCCCGGCTGGAGTTACTCATGGGCAATGCGGCCCTGGCCGAGCGCCTGGGGCGCGCCGGACAACCGCGCGTACGCGATATCACCTGGGAGCGGGTCACCCAGGCGCTGGTACTGCGTTAGACAAGATGTGAAATAGTTATCACGAGGCTTCGCCAGAGAGAAGAAAAGGCCGAATGACGAACCTGGTCATCGGTCGTTGATCCCGAGGAAATAGCCTGACATCGAACAGGAGCAGAGTGACGACTTACGACCGGACATGATCAAAGGAGCGCTGCATCGTATCGATATCCTGACTCAGATTATCGATCATGTCGGTCAGCAGGCGAAACGCACGCCGCGCCGAAGACGGTTGCCCCGGCAGTATGGTCGCCGCCGCCAGACCATCTTCATGATTCCCCGAAACATCCGCAGAATCTTCGGAAAACACGGCACACTGCTCAAGGACATCACCAACTGCCCGCTCAAACAGGTCCGGGCGATCCTGTTTATGCGCCATTGGGAAGTTTTGCACCGCCTGGAGACACTTGAGCGCCTCCTGCTCACTGCTAAAGAGACCCACGCCGCCGATAAAACGCACAACCGGCGCAAACAGGAGCACATGGGGCTGCCCAACAACAAAAGCAATGTGACCCAGGTGGGGATGCTGACCAATTCGCTCAAACTGGCTGCGCGCCGTCTGGCTGGCGCTCTGAATACCGCGCCCATCTACCAGCAGATGCAGTGGGCTGGGACCATCGTCCAGCATCTGCCAGACATCCTCGAAGAATGCCTGAGCAACATTATTTTGAAGATGACCGCGCAGGGTGATTTGCAGCAATTCTGGTGTACGCAGCATAACATGGTATGGCATAGTCTTCTCCTCCTGATCCGTCCGCACGCGCGAGTCGGTGTGACCGGCACACCAGACTGGCGTGGCATAGTTATCGTCCGCTACTCACCCACCGGGCTTCATCGTTGGGTGAACAAAAAGGCTCTGGCGAGAGCCTTGCGCGAGTACAGCGCTTGCTGGGAGAACTGAGGAATGAGAGCATAGAAGAACACACATGCACAGCCCCCCTTCTCGGCAAGGACGCAAGCGTTGTGTTGGGGACATAAATGCCTTCGATTCGTGTATTCTGTGCAAATTGTTTCGTTTGCAATTATACACCATTTCACGTAGTTCGTCTAGAGGTCTGGCCGGGAAAATCAAAAAATCGTTGCACAGCTTTATGACACGACTTACGCGGTTGACATGCAGACCGGCCGTTTCACCAGATAGAAGTCCCTACCACAAAATGTCTACACTTGAGAGGCGCGGGAGTCCCGGCTTCAGCCGGTGTGCGGCCGGAACCGGCTGAAGCCGGGACTCCTGGGGCGCTGTCCGGTGGATCAGGGCAACCATCCTTGACGTGTAACCGACGCGAACCACCTTTTCAGACAATCTCTGAGTCACACACCGCAGCGGCGCGGCAAACACCACTGCGGTGCGAAAAATTTCGTCACAGAACTAATTGCGCGCAAAGGCCGGCTTGCCCTTGAGCCAGGAATAAGCAATCCCAATAGAAACCAGACTGAGCAGCAGGTTCACCAGCAGCGGCAGCCAGAGCCCCGCCCATGTCACGCCGTCAACCAGGATCGCACGGAAGCTCACAAAGGCCCAGTAGGTCGGCACCCAGGCCAGCGTCCACTCGGACTGCTCCGGCAGAAGCAGCGTCAGGAAGGAGGGCAGCAGGAAGAGCAGAGTGCCGAACTTGATATTTGCCAGCGCGGCGATCTGATTGCTACTGATTGCACCGATCACAAAACCGATCAATACGGCAAAGAACGCCGCCACCAGCACCGCCACCATGATTTGTAGATGGTTGAACCCGGTCAGCCCCAGCAGCCAGAGCGAGCCAAAGACCGTCAGCAGCATCAGCCCCCCGGCCAGCAGGCTGCGCGCCAGCACATACTCGCCCCGCCCCAGCGGAGTGACACCCATCGCGCGCATCGTACCGCTCTCCCGGTCCTCGACGATGTTCAGGCTCATCACAACGCTGCCGATAAGCAGCATACCCAGGGCGAAAAATGCGCCCATAAGCTCCCGGAAGGGGAACGGCGTCGGGGCAACCTCAACTGTCTCAAAGGTCATTTCCTGAGCGTTGCTGCTCAACACCCGGCGCAGTACCATCTCGGGCAGTACCTCTGTGTCGTGGGACTCATTGCCCTCGAGCACGATACGGTAATCGCCCTGGGCATCAACCAGGATGCCGGCGGTATCGTCCAGGGCCAGCACGCGCCGCTCCAGGGCTGCCTGGTCCGGCACCACGTCCACGTTGAGATAGGCTTCAAGCCGGTTCACCATCTCAGCCGAGAGTTCTTCCGTCACCACAACATTTATAGTTGCCTGTCCCAGCGCGGGTAGGAACAGCCGCATCCCTACTGCCAGCAGCAGCGGCGCGACAATGCTATAGATGATAATCGCGTCCTTGCTCATGCTGAGCAGATCCCGCTGGATCAATGTTCGTATGCGTTTCACGAGACTACTCCTTTGCGGTAGCATGGCTACCACACTCCAAAACTAATTCTGGTAAAGAAACCACAACCGACAAGCTGCCACGGTCCTGATACCAATGTGCCGCCAAACGTGCAAGAGAACCACGCAGGCCACGCAGAGCATGCAACAGTGAACCGGACGTATACACGCGATCACCCCCAACATCCAGCCGTTCGTGTTCCTTCGTGGTCTTCGTGTTCTTCGTGGTTGGTCGAATTGGTGCCGTTTGGAAGTCAGATTGGTATAAGAAATCGCTCCATCGGTTGCCGGTTTTGTCACACGCAACTCAGGCATGCACCAGTTGCCGCCGGAAGACCCAACTGCTCACCGCTGCCGGTTTGTCACGCGCAACTCAGGCATGCGCCAGTTGTCGCCGGAAGACCCAACTGCTGATCGCCAGCAGCGCCCCATCCAGCAGCAGCATGGTCAGCGCGGCAGTGACGATAATCTGTGGATTGCCGGTGGGGAAGATCGCCTCGCGCAGCCCGAAGACTAGCGGGTAGGTCGGCAACCAGCGTAGCCAGAAGGGGGCAAACCCCGGCACCACAAAGACCACGGCGGGCAGGCTAATCAGGATAATCACAAAGACCGCCGGGAACAGAAACTGCGTCAGGTTCTCGAAATGCACTGCTATCAGCGCGCCCAATAGCGAGGCAAAGATACTGCCCAGCGCCACCAGCAGCAGCAGGTAGAGATAGTTCGCACCCAGGCCAATCGTCGCCAGCACAAAGAGCAGCGTAAAGATCACCGCCAGGAGCATCAGGTTCAACGCCTTGGAGAGCAGGTACTCCCAGATATGCCCTGGGGCTACCAGGTAGGCCCGCAACGTACCCTCGTCCTTCTCCATAAAGATCAGCGCCGCGATAAAGAACAGCCCGATCAGCACGGCATCGGAGAAGAGCAGAAACGGCACCAGCATCTGGTTCAGCGGAACGGCTGCGCTCCGGCCATCCCCGCGCAGCACCTGCTGCGGAAACTCCCTGTTCACCGGCCAGGGCTGATCATACGCCTCACGCAACGAATCCTCCAGCGCGACCGCCAGCAGATTGCGGACCTGCGGATTCTCGTAGCCCTGGAAGAAGAGCGTCACCTGCGGCAGCGGCGTGCCGGGAGAGAGCGCCACGCCGACGCTGTTCTGGTTTTCCTCAAGTGATGCGCGCAGTTCTTCCACACTGCCGACCAGTTGCGCCGGGCCGACCAGCTCTTCGGTACGTAGTTGCTCCGCGACATAGTCGGCATAGCGCCCTTCGGCGGTTTGATCCGCAATATAAATGGTTGGCGTGACCGTAAGATCAGTAGGAATAACCCAGCGGACCAGCGCCAGATAGATCAGCGCCACCGCCAGCGTTACCGCATAGTAAAAGTTGCGCCAGTTGATCAGATTATCCCGGCGCAGCGAGATCCATAAACGCTGTGCCATCACTGCAACTCCCTTCCGGTCACGGTGACAAAGACTTCTTCCAGCCCGGCCTCTTGCGAGTGAACGGTTTCCAGCGCGCCCAACTCCATTAGTTCCAGCAGGCGTCGGCGGGCGCGTTCATCCTGCGGCGAGAGCCACTCGCTGGCAACGCTGCCGTTCTGGCGATACTCAACCTTGAGCTGCTGCTGTCCGTAGCGCAGCTTCAGGTTGCGCGGCGTGTCAATCGCGGCAATCTGCCCGGCGTTCAGGAAGGCCACCCGATCACATAGTTCTTCGGCGACATGCATATCGTGCGTGGTCAGAAAGATCGTCGTGCCGGCGGCCTGCTGCTCGCGGATCAGCCGCTTGATCGACTGGGCCGTCGTCGGGTCCAGGCCGGATGTAGGCTCATCCAGGAACCAGATGCGCGGCTTGTTGAGCAACGAGCGGGCCAGCACCAGCCGCTGCTGCATCCCTTTCGAGTAGGTGCCCGCGCGCTGGTTGGCGGCATCGGCCAGCCCCAGCCGGGCCAGCAACTCGCGCGGCTCGGTTGTCGGGACCGCGTAGAGTCCCCGGAAGAACTGCAGATTCTCCATCCCGGTCAGCCGTTTGTAGACATTCGGCTGCTCAAACGAGACGCCGATCAGGTTAAACAGTTCGCGTCCGGGACGGCGGATATCATGCCCGGCGATTGTCACCTGGCCGCGCTGCAGCGGTAAGAGCCCGATCATAATGTTCTGGGTGGTACTCTTCCCCGCGCCATTGGGCCCCAGAAAGCCGAAGATTTCCCCCTCACCGACATCAAACGAAATATCATTAACCTGGAACTGTTCGTTCCGCCCATACGAATGGTAGAGATGTTCAACGTGTATCATTGGTTGCTCCTTATGCCTCCCGGCCCGGTGCTGCACCGGCTTGCCGGTTGCCGAGTCCTTGTTCAAGAATAGTGACCAGTTGATCGAAGAGTTGTTCAATCTCCGGCAGATGCTGTCGCAGCGGATTCTCGCCGTCTAACGTGCGGGGATCGACCCCCAGGCGGGCAAAGATAAAGTTGCCAAAATCGGCTGACAGCGTGTTAATCACAAATACCGCCAGCTCCGGGTCAACTTCCGGGGCGATATCGCCCTGGGTAATCCCCTGCTGGACCAGTTGTGTGATGTAGGTAGCCGAAGCCGCGCGCATCCGCGCAATCGTCTCATCATGAAAGGGTAAATCGTCGTAGATGGCGCGATAGGCGACCTGGGCCAGCCGCGGCCGGGTAAAGTTAAAGTCCGCACTCGACCGCAGCAGCCAGCGCAGAAAGGCAAAAATGTTCATCTGTGGGTCGGGCGGCTGCACGCCATGCAGCAGCGCCAGCTTCTCCTGGATCACCAGATCCAGCAGGTAGAGATAGAGATCCTGCTTGTCCTGAAAGTATTGGTAGATGCTGCCCTTGGCAATACCCAGGCGCGCAACGATCCGCGAGATCGAGGCATGGTTGTAGCTGTTATCGGCAAACTCCTCAATGGCCGCATCGAGCAGCGCCTGGCGTTTCGCCTCGGGCAGGTTAAAAAAGGTCTGTGTCGGCATACGCCCTCCTGACTCCTGATTCCTGACTGGTATGACCCCTCAGTCATGTGACCGCATAGTCATATGACCAGGTGGTCACATTGTAGCGCAGGCCGGGCGCGCTGTCTATCGGTCAAAGGTCGGATCTGGTCTATGCGCAGAAGCAGGTGTAGTTATGCGGTAAGGAGATTGAAGTTAAGCGCGGCGGGAGTGGCACAGCATGGAGAGAAAGAGCGGCACCGGGATGGAACCAATCGGGTATCGCTAACGTCTGTAATCGGCGTGGGGAACTGTTCAATATTATTGTGGGAAGGATATGCTGCGGTTTATCCTCAGCATAGTGTGTGTCTCGATTCGGAGGGAGCAATTATGACAAATCCATCACTTACACACATTCGCTTGCAGCCCAAAGACCGGGCAACAATCTCCGGTCTCAGCCAGGGCATTGGACGCGCATTCAATATCTCGCCAGGGTTGGTGCGCTTTGCGTGGCTGTTGCTGTACGCCATCTCCAGCGGTGTGCCGAACGCCATCTCCGCGGGTGTGCCGGCTGACGGCCTGGTCGGATGGATATATCTTTTCTGGCTGATGACGGGTGGGTCGCCGGTGATCGGTTTGTATCTGCTTGCCTGGGCATGTACGCCACATCCCGACGGCCGGCGCAGCCCAAAGCCGCTGCTCCTATGGTTACTGCTGCTTATCGGGCCGCTGGCGTTGATGACGGGCATGACGCTGGCAGGAGTGAGATAGCACCAGACATCTATATGATCGGGCGTCCCGGCTTCAGCCGGATCGGGCGTTCCCAGCAGGATGCTGCTGCCCCCGAAGGCATCCACCGGCGAAAGCCGGGACTCCCGTGCTGCACATATCCGGACTATTTTCTCAACGTTCATAAGGCGGTACTACAACAAATTCAGGGTTATTATATTCCCGTTCAGCCTGGGTGTCACGCCTCCGGCGTGACCTACCCAGCACCCTGCGCCCCTACATCCCAACCCGCAAATAACCCTTAATCCCTACCCCTTAACCCCTGCCCCTTAACCCCTACCCCCTACCCCAAGTACTGCCCAATCACCTCCAGCAGCGTACGTAAACTGACGGGCTTGCAGAGGTAGTCATTCGCCCCGGCCCGCAGGCAGCTTTCGCGGTCGCCGGGCATAACCAGCGCGGTCAACGCGATGATCGGGATGTTCGCCAATGCGGCATCGGCGCGAATGCGGCGGATCGCTTCCACCCCATCCATCACCGGCATCTGCAGATCCATCAGGATAAGTGCCGGCTGTTCCTGCTGCGTCTGCTGAACCGCCGCTGCGCCATCGCGGGCAACCGATACCCGGTAGCCGGTTTTCACCAGGTAGTCCGCCGTGACGACGATATTGCTCTCATTATCTTCCGCCAGCAGAATTAACGGCGCAGTTGCCTGCTCCCCTGACTGCGGCGGGGCAGGCAGACGCGGACGGGGACTGGCCGGCGGGGTCGGGAGCCCCTGGTGCTCCGCCTCACCCCACGGCAGCGAGACGGTGAAGCGGCTCCCTTCGCCCGGCGTGCTGGTAAGATCAACACCGCCACCATGCATTTCCACCAGACGCGCAACCAGCGACAGACCCAGGCCCGTGCCTTCATACTCGCGGGCCAGGCGGCTATCCAGTTGTACAAAGGGCTTGAACAGGCGGCCCATATCTTCCGGGGCAATCCCGATGCCGGTATCCCACACGGTAAAGGCGATCCGGCCCGCAGCGGCATCACCCGTGACATCGAGGCCAATCTGTCCGCCGGCCGGGGTAAACTTCACCGCATTATTCAGCAGATTCACCAGAATTTGCTTCAGGCGGCGCTCATCGGCCTGCACAAACCGCACCGCCGTATCCAGACTGGAGGAGATAATCAAATGCTTCCGGGTTGCCTCCGTCTGAATGAATTGCAGGCTGTTATGACATATCTGTTCAACTGCGATTGTGCTTATCTGCATCTCCGTTTTCCCGGCCTCGATTTTTGCCAGATCGAGAATATCATTAATCAGCATCAACAGATGATTGCCACTCTCGGCAATGATCCGCAACGTATCAACCTGCTTCGGCGTCAACCCGCCATACACCCCTTCCTGCAACGCCTCCGCCAGCCCCAGCACCGCATTCAACGGCGTGCGCAGTTCATGGCTCATACTGGCAAGGAACTCATCCTTCAGGCGTGCCGCTTGTGCCAGTTCACGATTCAACCGGCGCAGTTCCTGGGCGACGATCTCCTCAGCCGTGGCATCGCGTTCGATAGCAGCATAGGCAAAAGGGGCATCAGCAGCATCGCGCAGCACAACAATTGAGGTCTGCATCAGCCAGCGCGCCCCATTGGGCCGCACCGCCCAGATCCGGCCTTCCCAGTGACCGGCCTGCAGCAGATGCGGAATAATTTCCTCTTCCTGACGGGTGATTTCTTCCGGTGCGATAAAGCGGTGGTAGTGCTGCCCGGTCATCTCCGCCGTTGTGCTGCCATTCATGCGCGCGCCGGCCGGGTTGATGTAGGTAATGATCCCGGCGAGATCGGTCAACATCACCGTCTCGCTGGTATGTTCAATCACGGCTTCCAGCAGTCTGAGTTGCCGCTCATATTCCTGCTGTCGGGTTATATCGCGGATAATGCCGGCTATTGCCCACGGTTGTCCCTGACTATCGTGTAACACCATACCGGATAATTGCCCGAGAAATTGGCTATCGTCCCGGCGTTTGTAGGTCAGCATGCCCAGCCAGGAGCCGTGAGCAGTAACCTCCTGCACGACCGCCTGCATCTTCTCATCCGGTTCGGCATAGGTAGCGAGAAAATGCAACTGCACTATATCTTCTTCAGCATAGCCAAACAACTGCTGAAAAGCCGGGTTCGCATAGGTTATACGTCCGGTATCCAGCCGGGCCACAGCGATAGCATCCGGCGCATTCTCGGCGAGGGCATAGAATATGCGTAGTTCACCTGCCTGATGTTGTCCATCCGGTTGTATATCTGCAGTCAACGCACGTGGCGCTGTGGCCGGCTGAGACGGCGTACAGGCTGCTCCCGCATATGCCGGCACAGCAGCAGCATGCTGCACAGCCTGCTCTAGTTCCGCGACCCGTCGACGCAGATACGCATTCTCATCCGTCAGAGTAGTAGTATTGTGGGCAAGTTTTGTGGCAATTTGCCGTAGCACAGCAGGATCTGTTTGATTGTCTATCGCAGACATGCAGTTAGCCATACGTTCTTTCCTTACCGAAAATGCAAGCGAAATCCTTGAACCCCATGCAGGCAGGATGACCCGGCACATTGCGTGTTACGTCGTTCTTCTAACCATTGTAACAAATCCGCGCGCTACCAGGGCGCATGTATGTAGAGAATACGGTCATGTTGCGTAGCGGAACATACCAGGGTGCATGCGCAACAAAAGCTCTGTGTAGAAAACTCGTATGGAACATACGAGTTGCCTGAACATACCATCGGCATGGGCAGTCTGTTATTCAGAGGTATGCTACTGCTCGATGAATGCGGACGCACGGTACGCTCCGTTGCGCCCGTCCGCACCCGGGGCAAACTCCACTCCCGCAAACAGATCCCGCTCCTTCAACTGCGGCGTGGGCGGTGGGTAGGCGCGTATAAAGGTCTCCTTGCCGCTCATATGCCGAAAGAGCCAGGCAACCGCGCGCTGCACCAGCGAGGGATCGGTATCGCTGCCCTGGCTGGCGTGGCAGGCAATCGCCGCTGCCTTTTGTTCTGCCACCGGCAGGAAGTCAATCCAGGCATGGATGGGGAACTGCTCCAGCGCGATGGAAGCCAGATCGACATCCTGGTTACGCCCAAACCGACGCGGATCTTTGCCGAAGAGTGGCATCAGTGTGACAAACAGGCGCAGGAGCCGGCGCGAAAATGTTGTAAAGTAGAGTTTTTGCGGTTGATAGGGGGGCAATGCTTCCGTAACAATGTCCGGATTGCCCGCCGCGTGAAATGCTTCCACGGTTGCCAGGTGTATGGCAATATGATCCGGGTGGCGATACCCGCCGATCGGGTCAAAGGTAATCACCACCTGAGGACGCACCCGCCGAATAGCGCGGGTCACGCGGGTGACCACCTCTGGCAGGGGGGCCGCCGCCAGCGCCTGGGGATGCTGATTATCCGGCGTGCCGGGCATCCCCGAATCACGATAGCCCAGCAGTTCCACGCTTGCCAGGCCCAGCTTCGCAGCGGCACAGCGCAGTTCGTCCGTGCGCAACTCGGCCAGCGAGCTATAGCCCTGGAGCATCTCCGGCGTTGAATGCCCAACCTCGCCCCCCGTTGCACACACCAGATGCACCGCCGTGCCACACCAGGCATAGAACGCCAGTGTCCCGCCCAACCCGAAGGATTCATCGTCCGGGTGAGCCAGAACCGTCAGCATTGTCGGGCGCAGACCGGGCGTAATCTGTAGCAACTGTTCTTCACTCATTAATCATTCCTCACCAATCATCATTCACCAGAATATCGGGGAGCAACTATAATAGCATACCAACGCGCTGATGAACGTTGCGTATGTAACCCGGACAGGTGCCGCACCTGGCCCGGTCTGGCGGATTGCCTGCCTGCTATACAGCATATTGCCATTGAAGACATCCTATCGGACGGTGTATCTACGTATTTCCCTTAGCTTGAATAGGTGTATCTCCTGATAGTTTCAGCCAGTTTCTTTTGTTACACTTTGTGGCAGGGATTGATGTGTTCAATTACCTGTGCCTGGCCCCATATAACGCACAGTAATCTATGCAATAGAAACGGGTGCAGTTCGGCTATCCCAGGAAGATGGGTACGACTGTGTCCCAGCGTCCTCCGGACTGTACAGGCTAGATGTGTAAGGAGATCCTATCATGACAGTGGGAGTTAATCATCAGTGGCGTCTTGCCACCCGCCCAGACGGATTGGTCAAAGAAACGGACTTTGAATGGCGACAGGAACCTCTACCCACTCCACACGATGGACAAGTGCTTGTCCGCAGTTTGTATCTCTCCCTCGACCCAACCAATCGAAGTTGGCTCAGTGACACGCGGTCGTACATGCCACCAGTGGCAATTGGTGAGGTCATGCGCGGGTTAGCCATCGGTGTCGTCGAGCAGTCCCACCACGCCGATTTTAAGCCGGGCGATATCGTACAGGGTCTGATCGGGTGGCAGGAGTATGCCTGTATGGAAGGCACGGGATTGACACGCTTGCTCAACGATATCTCCCTGCCATTGACCGCTTACCTGGGACCGCTGGGTCTTGTCGGACCAACCGCTTATTTTGGTCTGTTAGATGTAGGGAAACCGCAGGCTGGAGAAACGCTGGTCGTTTCTGCGGCAGCCGGTGCAGTTGGCTCACTGGTGGGTCAGATCGGAAAGATTAAAGGCTGCCGGGTCGTTGGCATTGCGGGTAGTATCGAGAAGTGTCGCTGGCTTACTGAGGAATTAGGGTTTGATGCCGCAATCAACTATAAGGCCGAGTCGGTACACGCGGGATTGCAACGGCACTGCCCCGATGGTATTGATGTGTTTTTCGATAATGTCGATGGCGAAATTCTGGATACGGTCTTAGGTTTAATGAACATTCGCGCCCGTGTTGTTATTTGTGGATTTATCTCTCAGTACAATGCGGTGGGACCGGTTCCTGGCCCGTATAATTTTAATAGTATCTTTACCCAGCGCGCTCGTGTTGAAGGATTTCTCATTCTGGATTATTTGGAGCGCTTTCCGGAGGCGCTTACAGAACTCAGCAGGTGGCTGATGGAGGGTAAACTTCACTACCGGATTGATCTGATCGATGGGTTGGAGAATGCCCCGCGCGCACTGAACCGGCTCTTCAATGGTTCAAACAATGGGAAGCTGATTATCGGCGTGACACCTGAGTAGGAGACATACAGAGATAGAACTTACGTGGTAAGCGACCAAACCGCACGTTTAACCAGACGAAACACCGTTTACTATCATCAGGACTTTCGCTTGAGCCGCTAATATGGTAGGCTACCAACCATGATAATGAAGCAGCAGTATCCGGCCCACCTGCTTTGCGGGCGGACCTGCGAAACAGGCGTATTCGTGCTCTTTGAGTTGTGCAAGCGAAAGTCCTGCGTATGCCCTTCCACAGCTACACCCTCCAGCGCCTCGTCGCGGCACTGATGCCGGTTGGCTACTGGCAACACGCACCCTACAGCGGCCCGACGGAGGAGCTACCGATTACCACGGCGGATGGCGTCACCCTGGCAGCAACCCTGCTGCCGCGCGGACGGCCGGATCTGCTGATTATCTGCCACGGGTTTGCCGCCAGCCAGCGCTGCCTGGCAATCGTCTGGCTGGCCGAAGCGCTGGCCGAGGCGTGGGATGTGCTCACGTTTGACTGGCGCGGCTTCGGGCAGAGCAGCGGCCTGGCGAGTATGGGTGGGGCCGAGTTGCATGATCTGGCGGCGGTGGTAGCGTTTGCGCATGCGCGGGGCTACCGGCGGATCGGGGTCATCGGCGAGAGTATGGGCGGGCTGATTACGCTGGCAGCGCTAGGCATGGCGGCGGGGAGCGCACTGCCCGACTCGCCGCTGCGGTATGTAGGCCGGGCGGCGACCCTGGGCGCACCCGCCGACTATGCCCTGACGGTCTGGCCGCGCCCCTTCCTGGCCCGGCATGTTGCGCCGCTCCCCTGGATACGTCCGGTTGCGCCGTTGCTGGGCTTTCGGCTGGGTCCGCTTGATCCGGCATGCGCGCTCGATCTGGTCAGCCAGATCCGGTTGCCGCTCCTGCTGATTCAGGGTGATACCGATCGGGTGGTGCTGCCGCGCTGTGCCGAACTGCTCCACGCGCATGCCGCCAATGCTACGCTACGCGTCTACCCCGGCGTCGGGCATGGGGTGGGCGCGATGCGGCTGCAGGTGCCGGAGTTGCTGCTGGAGGATCTGCAGCGGTTTTTTAGCGAGATGGATGGGAAAGAAGCGGGAGCTGAGAAGTGAGAACTGAGATATTCATGTGCTCCGCGCACCCGGATGCACGACAATCCCCGAACAGATGGGCGGAACCGGGGAATTGTCACGCGAGAACTGAGAATCTGGAATGATGTGCTACAATTGGTGTACGTTGTCAGCAAGAGTGGGCAGGAGAGGCATGGTCACTGGTCGTCGCTCATTCAAGTCGGATGAGAGTTTTCTGGAGAAGATCGCCATTGGTGCTATCGGAACGCGGCGTGTCTTTGAGGACTTACAGCGTCAGGGCCATCAACCACTGGAGCTTGAACGTGGCTCGATGAGCTTTAAAATATGGAAGTCGATCAAGATCAAACGCATCAGAGTACCCGATATTCTATGCGTGAACTGTGGTCGACGAGTCGAGTCCAGAGCAAAAACGAATCTTGAAATTTCAATGTCGCATTCACCAAACGAGCCGGAACGCAGTTGGGACTTTGGTCTCGATGAAAAGGATCTTGTCGCGCTGGTAGCATGTGAACGGGTTGGAGATCAGCCAATTGACTGGCAAGCAGATGAGTTAGTTCAATACATCTCAGTCCGCGACCTCCGTAATGCACAGGACAGCAATCAAACCATCCGGGTTAAACCCAAGGGAATTGAGGAAGGCTTCGAGTCACGCATAACCTGGCCAGCGGCAATGACCCGCGCTGCCGGCACGGTTGCTACTGTTACGCCGGAACGTATCCAGATCAGACGAGATCTGGACAATCGGATAATCAGTCTAAGTCTTTTGAAGAAAGAGCGAATATTGCATCCCTTTTCTGCCACAGGGGATCGTGTTACAAAAAATCAGTTTGTAGGCGCCGTTGTTCCTGTCCTCCAAAGTTTTGCCTGCGACCCACAAGTACACAATGCCTACTATCTAAATATGCTGAATTCATCAGCATTAAGCAAAAGATACACTGCAGCAAAAGCTTTATCTCTTCTTACTTCAGATACGACTTCTTATATACCTATACAAAAATTATCCGATCCAGACGAGCATATTTATGTTAAACTAGAAATAGCTGCCGGGTTGGCGCGACAGGAGGATCCTACCGGGCTCACCTTCATCCGAGACTGCCTTGCAGATGAATATCCCCAGCATCGTTTGGAAGCGGTTATTGTCCTAAACGAAATTGCAACAGATGCAGCAAATCAGTTATTGGTCGAAACGCTCCTCAACGACACACAACATCCTGAAGTCCGTGCGGGTGCAGCCTGGGCGCTTGGTGAACTTCGTAGCAAGACAGCGATGAGCGCACTAATTGACAGTTTTGTTGCCGTTAATGACAACTTACGAATCGAAGCAGCACGGGCACTGGCAAAACTGGCAACACTGTTCACTCCTGAAATTGTACAGCAGCTTTCGCAAACTTCATCAGCGAAACGTCCTGGTATTGCCTGGGCGTTAAGCAAATCACAAAAATTTGCCCTGAAGATTTGCTTGATATTCTTGTCGATGAAGATACACGCCATTGGGTGGCCTATATCATAGGCACACAACATCAACAAAGATTTCTTCACGAAATAGAACGTGTAAAATTGCGAGATCCTGAAGTTTATTTCGCTGTAACAGTTCTCTGGAAGATTATGACAAGTTGGATATATGGCTTAGAGGAGTACTGATGCCATCTTTACCAGATCCACTCTACACAACATATTTAGGGAATACCTACCTGGGTGACGCCCTGGACTTGCTACGCTGCCTGCAAGATGAGACAATTGACCTTGTTATCACTTCACCACCATTTGCGCTTCAACGGCAAAAGCAGTACGGTAATCGCGAAGAGAGTGAATATGTGGACTGGTTGCTTCCATTTACTCAAGAGATTAAGCGGGTTCTAAAGCCGCGTGGAAGCTTTGTGCTCGATCTCGGTGGGGCTTATCGCAAAGGACGTCCTGTTCGTTCATTATATAACTATAGGGTTCTCTTACAATTATGTGATGAGCAGGGCTGGAATCTAGCAGAAGAGTTCTTCTGGTTTAATCCTGCAAAGCTACCCTCTCCTATTGAATGGGTCAACAAGCGTAAGATCAGGGCTAAAGATGCCGTTAACACTATCTGGTGGCTGTCAAAGACCGATTTTCCCAAAGCAGATATCAGTCAAGTCCTGGTTCCCTATTCGGATAGAATGAAGCTTTTGCTAAAAAACAGCGATAAATATTATTCCCCCAAAAAACGCCCCTCAGGACATGATATTGGCAAAGGCTTCAAAGAAGATAAAGGGGGGGCAATACCACCGAATCTTCTTCAGATACCAAATACTGAAAGCAATTCGCAGTATCTGCGCTACTGTCAAATCGCCAGTATCAGTGGACATCCAGCGCGATTCCCGCAACGGTTGCCGGAGTTTTTTATTCACTTCCTGACAGAAGTTGGAGATACTGTCCTGGACATCTTTGCTGGTTCAAATACAACCGGCGCAGCTGCTGAATCTCTTGGGCGTCCATGGATTGCTTATGAAAATCGACAGGACTATCTGGCTGCATCAGCTTTCCGCTTTCTGAGAGAGGTTGATGAAGTTAATGTAAAGTCTTTCTATGAAAAACTCACTACACGGAACGCTGCCGGGATACGTATCCCACAGACTGCCATTCAGGAACGACTGCTTGATGAAAAGGAACGCTACTCTTCAGATGCGGAATGACCTATGGCTGTAACCCTTCTCCTCGCCCCGGCCGCCGCCGGGAAAACCCGGGCCGCCCTGGATGCCCTGTGCGCGCCGCGCCGGGGCCGGGCGCTGCTGCTTGTTCCTGACCGCCGGCAGCGGCGGCAACTCAAGGCCCGCCTGACAGGTGTGCCGCGTGTGGGCGTTCACCAGTTCGACAGCCTGACCCGTATGCTCCTGCGCCGCGCCGGTATCGCGGTTGCCGATCTGAGCGGCACGATGCATACGCTGCTCTTGCGCCGGATGCTGCGTGAACTGGATGCCGCCGGAGGGGTGCCGACCTTTGCCCGCGTGGTCCACAAGCCCGGCTTTGTTGCCAATATCGGCATGCTGATCGCCGAGACCCAGGATGCCGGGGTCACGCCCCAACAACTCGCCGCCGCCGCAGTGACGCCCTACGACGCCGAACTGGGTGCGATCTATGCCGCCTACACAACCGAACTGGAACGACGTGGCCTGGCCGATATCGCCCGCCGGCTCGAACTGGCGCGCACAGCGTTACAGCATAATCCGCGGTTGCTGGTCGGGGTGCAACTGCTGGTCGTGGACGGCTTCGATCAGTTTACGCCGCTACAACTGCAGTTGTTGGCCCAGATGACACGGTATGTCGAGCAGACCATCATTACCCTGACCGGCAGTGCCGAAGAGCGCCCGGCCCAGCGCCGTTTTGACCGCACCCGCCGGCAGATCGTCGCGGCCCTCCAACCGGATAGCATGCAGGTGCCGACAGATCAGGCATCCGTCGTTGCGGAGCGGGAGCCCGCGCTGGCCTTCCTGGAACAGCATCTCTTCAACCTGGATGTGCCACCACCCACCGATCCCGGCGATACCCTGACGCTGATCGCCGCCGCCGACCGGGAGCGCGAGGTGCGTGCAGCCCTCCGCCGGGTGCGGGTGCTCCTGGAGCGGGGAATCCCCCCTGAACAGATTGCGCTGCTGTTCCGCAGTGGCACGGCCTACCTGCCGCTGCTGCGCGAGGTCGCCGCCGAGTATGCACTGCCGCTGGCAATCTACGCTGGACGCCCGCTGGCTGAGTCACCGCAGGTGGTCGCCAACCTGACTATGCTGCGCCTGCCGCTGGAGGATTACCCGCGCCGCGAGCTGGTGGAAGTCTGGCGCAACCTGCCGGACTGGCGCGTGACGCCGAACAGCGAACCGGACGAGGTAGGGGAAGAACCGGCAGAAAACCCTGCCGGAGATGATTCCGGCTCGGAGCAGGTGGAGGTGACGGAAGGCACATCCGCCACAGACTCACTACACACGGCCCAAAGCTCTGTTCACACCTGCGCGCATGCCGCCAGTCTGCTTGACCGAGTGGCACGCAATGCCGGTATTGCCACCGGGTTGGAGCGACTGCGGGCGGCCCTGACCGCGCCGGCCGTCGCCGAGCCGCCCCTGGAGCCGGATGACGCGGAACGCAACCCGTTGACAGTTGATCCGGCCACGGCGCAGGCGTTACTGGCCCGGCTGGATGCCTTTGTCGCCTGGCTAACTCCACCGGCGCATGCGACGATTAACGAGTATGTGGCCTGGGTGCGGGAGCGTACAACGGCGCCGTTTACTTCACCGCAGCCGCACAGCGCATCCGCGCGCTGGTCCGCCGTGCTGGATGATCTGGCGCAGGCCGCAGCGGTCCTGGATGAGCCGCCGGTCAGTTACAGCGCATTTGTGGCCGATCTCAGCGCGGCGGTGGCGGCGGCAAACTATGGCCGGGTTGAGCCGGGACTGGCGCATGTGGCGGCCATGCCGGTGCTGGCGGCGCGCGGCATCTGCTTTGACCATACCATTCTGCTGGGTATGGCGCAGGGGGAATTCCCGCTGCAATTCCCCGACCCGCCCTTCTACAGCCGGCGTGAGCGCGCACTGCTGGCCCGGCAGGGTATCGAACTACCCGCACCCGATCCGGCGGACGAGCGCTCCCTCTTCTACGAGATTATTGGTCGTACCCGGCGCAGTCTCACGCTGACCCGCACCTACCTGGATGAGCAGAGCAATCCCCTGCCACCCTCGCCCTACCTGACTGCGCTCCTCGATCTGGTGCAATCCGAGCGGGTACCCACGCTCTGGGCCCGGGCTGGTAGCATCCCGCCACCGGACGAGGCCGCATCGCCCCAGGAGGCCCTGATCGCGGTGATGGCTGCCGGCGACCAGCACGCTGAACAGCCGGATCAGCAACCACTGCCGGCACATGTTCGGCGCGCCTGCGAGGTGGAGCGGGGGCGGGAAGATACCGGCGCGTATGGTTTCTTTGAAGGCATTGTAGAAGATCCTGATCTGGTAGCAGAACTGGCGCAGCGCTTCGGACCCGGCCACCAGTGGAGCATCACCCAGTTCAACGACTATATCACCTGTCCCTTCCGCTTTGCGGCCGCGCATGTGCTGAAGCTCCAGCCACGCAGCGAACCGGAAGATGACCTGGAGCACTCCACGCGCGGGCGGATCTACCACGCGATCCTGGCCGAGGCGGGCAAAACCTGGATGCAGACGCAGCATGCGCATACCTCCGCCAACGAGCAGGATATTCTGACGGCCCTGCAGACCGCCGCCGACACCATCCTGGCCGAGGCACCCACCCGTTACCACTTCGAGCCAAACGCCTTCTGGAATTGGGATCAGGCCGACATTCGTCGCCGTCTGGAGCGCGCCTTGCGCCGGGTGTTGCACGATGAGAGCGACTGGGCCGACTTTCGCCCCGCCGGCGTGGAGCAGAGCTTTGGCCGGCAGGGCCGGAATGAACCGCTCCGCCTGGATACACCCGCCGGAACTGCGCTGGTTGCCGGGCGTATCGACCGGCTCGATCAGCGAGATGATGGTGCGCTGGCGCTGCTGGACTACAAGAGCAGCAGTACTCCCCGCTCCCTCGAAGAGACGCTTAACGGGCGCGATGTGCAACTGGCGATCTATCTGCTGGCCGCCGAGCAGATCCTGGCGCGCGGACAGCGGGTTGAACGCGCCGCCTTTTTCCACCTGGGCAGCGGCAAACGCAGCAAACCCCTCACCGACCAGGAGCGCGACCGGGCCCTCGCAGCAATGACCGCGCGCGTGGGAGAAACCCTCGCCGGTGCGCGTGCCGGACACTTCGCAGTCCGCCCGCGCGATAACTGTCCCACCGCCTGCAGCTTCGCCGGCATCTGCCGCCTCAACCTTGCCAAACGCGATGCGCAGGCTGGGGATTAGGGAGTGGCGACTGGCAACCGGCGACTGCCGAGTGACTACGGACTACGGACTACGGATTACGGATTACGCGGGCTGCCCCAACAGAAACAGGCATCCCGGAAGATCCAGGACGCCTGTCTCGCTTACAAATACACCGTACGGACTACGGACTACGGATTACCGACTACGGACTACAGCTTTAGTTCGGCAACTGCACCCCGGTTGCGTCAAACGTCTTCTGCACCGCATTGTCGGGGTAGGAGACTTTTTGCATCGTCGGTGCAATATACTGCTCCAGACAGACATTGTCGTAGGTCTCGCCATGCTTGGTGGTCGTCCCTGAACAGCGCGGATCATCCATCCCGGAGACAATCTCGCCAAACTGGGTGGCGACAAACGCGCCGCGCGCGGGTGAGCGGAAGTCATACCAGGCCGCTTCCAGGCGGCGTGTCGTGCCCAGGCTGCCGTCGGGAGCCAGCCGCCAGTTCGCCTGATCCAGCTCCTCATTCTCACCCGGATAGTAGATCGTGGTTGTGTTACAGATAGTCCAGCCAAAATCCCATGACCATTTGGCAGTTTTGGCATACCACTGCTCACACCGGATGCCCCGATCCCAGGCATCCTGATCCACAACCAGCATCACTGGTCGCCTGCCGGGATCTTCGCCGCGCGGAATGCGGTCCGTTACCGGGTCGCCGGTATCGTACCAGCCCTGCCAGCGCGAGACATTACCACTCGGGTCGCGCGCCCACACCTCGTAGGAGTGGTACCGCGCAGAGCGGTCCAGCACATTGGACGAGGCATGCACCCGAAAATAGATATCGACATTGTCCATCGTTGTGGCAAATCCCTTCATCGCCGCGTGCTTGGCCGTATTCTCTGCCGGCGATGTATTGGCATGGCTGTGGAACTTGACTTCATAGCCGGCATCCATAATCCAGTCGGGCGGCGGATCGCCATGTTCGTGGCCGGTGGCACAGCCATCAACCACCGGGGGATGCCAGGTATCCATCGGCTCGCCACACACACCGACTGCACCACTCGCATGGTCGTCATGATCATGATCACCATGATCGTGATCGTGATCGTCATCGGCAGGCGGCATGGTCGGCTCAGTCGGCACGGCAGTCGGTTCAGTTGTTGGTTCGGTTGTTGGCGTATCCGCATCAGCATTCGCGTTATCAACGGCAAAACTGACGGCGGTCGTAGCAACTTCGGCTCCGTCGTCGTGGACCGTTACGGTAAGGGTGTAGTCACCATCGGCAACCTGGGTAGTATCCCAGCCACGGGGCGTACCATCCACATCACCCAGGAAAAAGAAGGGCGCATGCTTCTCGGTATGCGCAACACTCTCCGGCCCGGTCAGCATAAAAACGACCCGTTCAACATTCTGGTCGGCCGGCAGTGCCTCGATTGCGACGGTCCCCGCCAGCGTCTGACCGGCGCTAACGCCCTGGAGTTCGAGCGTCACCGTCTCCGACGAACGTAGTGGTGCGGCAGACATTGGGACCGTACCCAGCAACACCAACATGATGGCGAGAAGGCCAACGGCCGGGACAATGCTGACGCCCCGGTGGTGTGTGTGCTTCATAGTCATTGCTCCCCTTCATCATTAGGACAGCGGCAGGAATGGTTGTGTACGTATCGACCTGCACGACCTGCCGCTGTCCGGACGCCATGGACCACAATCCGGCTGTGAAGCAAATTGGTATAGGACAGTGGATGTAGTTATAGTAACGGAAGGGTCTCTCTGATGCTACCCAGATACCTGAACAAAGATATCCAGGATTATGGACAGATAGACATGGGAAAATCAAGACCGCAGGTAGTAGGTATTATACAAAAACCAGGTAAACAAATGATGAAACAGACGCGCGGCGAGGATGGCAAAATGTTCAAGCAGATGAAGTGCGGCTCTTAACCCAACCCCGGCGGGCAGTCATCCAGCACGCCGTGGGGCAGCACGGCGTGGACGCCTTTGACGCCATTCACCACCTGCGTTATGCGCAGATCCACCGTCAGGCCGGCAAGCATCAGCGCTTCCTTGCGCGGATATCCGCGCCGTTCCAGCATATCGAGCATGCCCTCAAGGGCCAGCCAGGCGGCTTCGTCCAGGTCCGCAGCTACCCCAAACGTAATCCATCCTGCCGGTGTGTCAGCCTGCGGCATCCGCAACGGCAGATCATCACGCAGATCAAACGTAACGATGACGCGTTCCATGGGACACTCCAGCGCCGGGCCGGCCACCTCACCATCACCCTGGAGCGCATGCCCATCACCCAGCGAGAAGAGGCCACCTCCAACCGGAATGGGCAGGTAGAGCGTGCTGCCGGCGACCAGTTTTTTACAGTCCAGGTTGCCCCCACAGAAGCGCGGCGGAAATGTCGAGTGGCGGCCGGGCACGGCGGGGGGCATGCCCAGGTTACCGATAAAGGGCCGCATGCGAAGCTGCTGTCCATACTGGCTCGTCGCCGTATCCGTATCCGGATCGAGCCGCCAGCGCACAAACCACTCCGGCTCCGCAGTCAGGCCGAGCCGCTCATTCCAGTAACTGATGAACCCACCCGCCGTGGAGAACCCCCGCCCTGCCGGACGTATCTCCGTAAGCCGAACAATCAGGGTCATACCGGGACACGCCCCCGCAATCGCAACCGGGCCACACAACGCATGCCCGGGATCGCGTTCGTGGTCATGCGGGACTTTCGGTGGGCGCGTAAAGGGGTCAGCATGGTCGAAGCTACTCCAGCCGGCGTCGAGGGTCCGGAAATGGACGGTATCGCCGGGCTGGATCGTCAGGACAGGCGGCAGATCGGGTGAATAGTGACCGTGTAGTGTAGTAGGTTCGGGATCAAGCGTGTATGTCGCCATAGTGGTTCGTTTCTGAGTTATGCGCCCTGCTCACATCATTATGATTATGCCACCGTTAACCGGCCGGCACAACAGTCCGACAATCAATAGCATACCAGAGAAGGAGGCAAAGAGCAAGGCACAGGCGGGATAGGCAGCGCACGCCTAATAGGTAAGCGCTCTCACAAACACAACATAACCAGCCGCATCGGTCATAGCTGCCATAACTGTCTGGTGGGTGTGAGCTTGACTTCCGGTACATCCTTTGAGGCCATCATATTGATGGGGTATCCACCACTCGGCAGTTCCATCGTCATACAGATCCGGGTATGGCTGTATCTCCATGAATGGCTCCTGACATAACGTGCTCGCCATAAACATATTCAACTCATCAGCACTCATCGAAAAGTGCACTTTGATGGACATCTCCTGGACCCCGGTCGTGTAGACATAGATATCATGCGCACTTGGGGGAAGGGTTATATCAGCATTCCCCTCAATGACACGAGTTACGCGGTGGGCGTTCAAATCAGGCATTTGCCTGTATGAACGGCCCGATTCGCCTGCGGCAGCATGGTACATTTTGATCTTTTTTCACCCTGCCGGAGGCGAAACGTCCTTCCGGTGCAGGGATCGCGTAACTCCTATCATTAACGCCGTGAAAACCAGGTTTTGCATCAAAATCTGCACTAAAGACTGGCCAGGTGTATTCATCTGGATTTTACATACAAAAATAATCTTTTTTGGAACATGCACTTCAATCATGCTTGGGAGACAATGATAGCGGTTCGGGACTCCACGAAGCCCACGCAACACCCGCCAATCGCCGCGTGAACTTCGTGGTCTTCGTGGTTTACTTTTCGTGTGTATTCGTGCTATGCTTAGCTTACTCCCCAGCCAACCCGGTCAACTCAACTATACACAAGCTCCGGTTGCCCGCGCCACCACTGCTCGGCCCAGTGGCGCAGTTCCGCCGGGGCGGCCACATCCAGCTTGCGGCACATGCGCGTGCGGTAGTGATGCACCGTCTCCGGCGTGACCCCCAGCCGTTGCGCAATCTCGCGGGTGGAACTCTCCTGCAGATCCAGCACCAGCAGTGCCTGCTCCTGCGGGCTCAGGGGCGAGCCGGCAAAGGGCGCAGCCAGCCGCGCCGGTACGTAGCGCTCCCCGGCCACCACGGTGCGCAAGACCTTTGCCAGCGCCTGCGGTGCCAGTTCATCGGTAATAACCAGCACTCCCACCGGGCTTGTCTCATCGATCCGGGCGCTGATTGCCAGCCCCTCGGCCAGGGTTGAGGCGATAACCACCATGGGCAGCGAATACTCCGCCGCAATCGGCGCAGCCTCGGCATAATCACCGGCGGCCACCACCAGCAGGTTAATTCGCATATGCATCAGCGTGCGGCGCAAGTTCAGGGCGCTATTGGCATCAAGCAGCACCTGCGCACCGGCAGCGGTCAGCAACCCGCGCAGGCCCACGCTGATCACGCGCGCGGAGGCCAGCAACCCCACGCGTAGCGCCGCGTGGTTCTGCCGGGCGGTCTGCTCCACGACAGCGGCCTGTTTTTGCGCAAAGTTTAGCACCGCGCTGACGGCCGGGGCCGGCGTCATGCCCAGGGTTGCATGCAGTTCCTCTGCCAGGCGATCCGGCTGAACCGGCTTGAGCAGCACCGGCGCACAGCCCAGCTCCTGCAGAAAAGGCACCGCCTCGGCCACGCCGGTGAAGGGCAGGATCGGTAGCGTGCGACTGAGCGCCCGCATCTGCAGGCATGTCCAGTAGCCGTCCAGCCCGGGCATGGTAATATCCAGCACAATCATATCAATCTCGTCCAGCCGCCGCCGTAGCAGGTCCAGCCCATCCAGGCCATGTTCCGCCGCCAGGACAGTCCAGTCCGGCACCGCCAGGCGAATACTGAGCACCACCGTCGGATCGTCGTCAATAACAAGCACAGTTGGCATGACGTTGTTCCCTCTCCATATTCATGGCCTTATGTCCGCGCTCCACTGCCTGCGGCAGACGCACCCAGAAAATGCTACCGTCACCGACCTCGCTCTCCACACCGTAGGTACCGTGTAACATTGTGACAAGTTCACGCACAATCGCCAGTCCCAGCCCGGAGCCACCACTCAGGCTGACGCGGGGCTCAAAGATCTGCGCCTGCTGCGCCGCCGGCACCCCTGCGCCGGTATCACGCACCGCCAGCACCAGCATGCCGTCAAACGGTGAGGCATACACCCGCAACTCGACTTCGTCGCCCATGCCCGTGACCGCAATTGCATTTGCCAGCAGATTATCCAGAATCCGCCGCACTGCTGTCGCATCCGCATACACCAGCAGATCGTCGGTCTCGAAAGCCAGGCGGAGAACCACCCCCCGCGCGTCGGCCCGCTCCAGCGCGGCCTGGATCGCCGCTCCACAGATGGGGGCCAGATCCACGCGGGTGATGCAGGGGACCGCTGACCGCACCTGTAGATAGCAGCGCGACTGGTCAATCAGGCTGTCGAGATGCACCAGTTGGGCGCGCAACGTCTGGCGCAGCGGCTCCTCCGACAGACAGTGCGCCACATTCCAGAGCCCCTGGATCGGTGAGGTGACATCATGGATCATCCGGGAGAGGTAGGCCCGCGTCTGCGTGGCCGACTCTGTCGCCTGATCCTGAACATCGTGCAAGAGATGGAAGAGACGCTGGTGCTCGTAGGCGATCAATGCCTCGCGCGCGATACTCACCGCCAGCAGCGCCAGGATCAACTCGCGTGGCACCGCCAGCGTCGCAAAAGCCACGCTCATCGCCACAAACAGCAGGATGCGCGGCACAAAGGCCCAGACCAGCCAGGCCATCCGCGATGCCACCGGCAGAGACGCCTCCGGCAGGTGCGGTGGTCGCCAACTGCCCAGGCAGGCCGCCAGCGCAAAGAGCAGATTGTGGAGCGCATACGCCAGCGTCACGCCCACCAGCCAGCGCGTATCGGCGAGCAGTCCCGGCAGCAACAGGCGGATGCCATCAGCGCCGGCAATACAGAGCAGACTGCAAAAGAGCAGCAGAATCAACGGGCTCCCACGCCAGCGTGGATTGGTATTGAGCGCACCTACCGCAAAGAGTAGGCCAATGATGCCGGCAATGTACAGCATGGCGAGGAACCGACTATCGTCCCAGTATATGCCATGCAACAGACCCGCCAGCATCCCCGCCAGCAGCACCAGCACCGCGCCCCCAATCACTGCGCTATCCAACCCCAGGCGCAGCGTTGTGCCCAGCCACTGCCGGTAGTGCGGAAAATAGAGCGCACTCCCGACCAGCGCAACCAGATAGATCCAGAGATAGAGCATACTCACCGGGAACATGAGCAACGTCTGGCCCTGCAGCCCTGCCAGTTCCTGCAGGATTTCCGCCGGCAGCGGATGCAGGGCATGGGCCGTCGCCGCAAGATCAACGCCGGGCGGAAACAGCCCCGTCACCGCCGGAATGACCAGCGGGAGTTCCTGCATGGGCACTGTTTGACGCAGCAGTGCCGTTACCACACCGAACAACAGCGCAACGCCGTTAAACAGCCACCTGCGACCGGCACGACGTGGCTGCCGCGCCGCATCCAGCAGTACAAGAATCGCACAGAACAACGCCACGGGACGCAGCAAATAGGCTGCCGACAGCGCAGGCAGGAAGGCCTCCGGCTCGGAATACCGCAGCATCAACAGCGCTTGCACGCTGAGATCGCCACAGAGGGACCAGGCCAGCACAACCGGCCATGACGGTCGTGAACGCGGAGCAGTGCCCCGTATGGTAGTATGAATTGCATTCATTCGCGGATCTCCTTGGCTAGCGACGCTTAACCGGAAACAACGGCAACAGCATATCCAGCCGACATCCCCACGGGATATCGGAACACGACGATGACCGTTACACGTTGGTCAGCTTTGCAGACACGGGGCTGCAAACGCAGACCAGCGCCGGGCGTGTGAATTTAGCTAACAGTGTAGAAGCGTGTGTGGCAACCAGGGAGCAGTTCGGCAGTCACAAAATGGACGCTGCCTGTGACACGATGGGGAAATTCAGCCGGGTATCGGAGGCAACCTGTGGCAGACGGGGCCAATATGCGACGGGGCAGACAGACGGGGTACTGCCCGGCAAGAGATAATCTGACTCGAGCTTGCACACCGCCGGACGACGGCGTATCAGCCCGTGCATACATACGCTAGATAGCAACCAGTGAAGTTTATATGAATGGATCAGCAACTGCATACGCATGGTATCGTTCTCCTATACCGCTGTAAGCATGACGAATGACCCTGACGATCAGCCTTAACGTTTTCCTTACGTCTCGTGTATAACATTTCACAGCATCGATTACTATAGGCTCATGGTACTGGCAGGTCATAGCTCCGGTCCAGCAGCGTACTATGACCTTCGGGCATACAAACGGCAGATTCCGGCGGTCTGACCGTTGCAGCGGTTTGACAAGCGCAACGCTCCATGCTATCGTCATCCGCATAACAATCAGCAGAAAAACGGTCAGGACGCGAGAAATAGACACGGACGATGCGCAGTTCTCAGTTCTCGGTTCTTAGTTCTCAGTTCTCAGTTCTCAGTTCTAATGAGGAACATATGTCTGACGATCTACGTATTGCCCTGATTGGCGCGGGCGCAATGGGCGAAGCAATTACCGCCGGGCTGATCCGCCGCGCGGTTGTACCGGCCAGCCAGATCCTGGCAAGTGAACCGCGTGCCGAGCGCCGCCAGACATTACAAGTAGATTACCAGATTAATCTGACGGATCAGAATGGAGAAGCCGCGCGCTGGGGGCAGGTGGTGATTCTGGCGATCAAGCCCCAGATGCTGCCCGCCGTGTTACCCCAACTGCGCGGTACCCTACGGCCCGACGCGCTCTGCATCTCGATTATTGCCGGTGCGCCGCTTGCAACCTTTGTGGAAGGGCTGGATCATCCGGCGGTGGTGCGGGCGATCCCCAACACCCCCGCCCAGATCGGCGCGGGCATGACCGTCTGGACCGCCGCAGCTGCGGTTGATGCGCAGCAGCGTGCCTGGGCGCAAATGGTCCTGAGTGCGCTGGGGCAGGAACTGTTTGTGGATGATGAGCACTACCTGGACATGGCGACGGCGTTGAGCGGCAGTGGTCCGGCCTACTTCTTCCTGATACTGGAGGCCATGATCGATGCCGGGGTGCATATCGGCTTCCCCCGGCATATCGCCGAAACCCTGGTGACGCAAACGATGCTTGGCGCGGTGCAGTATGCGCAGCAGAGCGACCTGCACCCGGCCCAACTCCGCAACGCCGTAACCTCGCCGGGTGGCACCACTGCCGCCGCCCTGAGTGCCATGGAGCGGGGCGGCCTGCGCACCACGCTGAGTGATGGCGTCTGGGCCGCTTACCGGCGCTCGGCGGAACTTGGCCGGCAGAATCAGGAAGAAGAGTAGAGGAAGGAGGGTATCGTGACGCAGATGCGCTATGCCCGTCCCCGGCTGATCACCGCCGATGACCAGCGCTATCGGGCTTTTGTTGCCCAGTTTATTTTGCAACGCCAAAACCAGCGTGCCATGCGCCCTCCCCGCCAGCGGGACATCTTTGGCGGTCAGGCGGAGGCGGCGCTGCGCGACTGGCTGGCGGATCAGCTTCCGCTGACGGAGCGGCGCATCCTGGAGTATGAAGAGCGCCGGGGCAAACGTGCCGCCACCAAATACCGCGAACTGGATGCCCTGGTTCTCGGTGATCGTAACGCCTGGGTGTTTGAGATCAAGGCCAGCCGGACGGCGAGCAGTCTGCGCCGCGCCGCGGGCCAACTCCAGGAGACACGCGCCATCTTGCGCCTGCTCTATCCGAGTGTATTCACGACGATCCTGCTGGTAGACACCGGCATTCCCACCACCGCCGAGATCGCCGCATTAATGGCCGGTCCCGAAGCGCCGCCGACGCCCCCACCCACCCTCGACGAAGTGCTGGCAGCCCAGCCGGAGATCCATCCGGTTGAGAGCATTGCCGCGTGCCGACAGGATGACCAGCGGGTCGATCTGCTGCGCTTCAGCGTCGATGATATTATTGCGCTGGCCGGTGCAGAGAATCTGGCGCTCGACTGGGAAGCGGATGAGATGATCGCGGATACACCCCCGCCGCCCCCAGACAGTGGGCCGGTCTACTCAACCGAGGAATCTGAGGGTGATGCGGACGAGAGCCCGCTGGCAGCCGCCCTGCGCCGCGCCGGACTGAAGGACAGCGATGGCTAACCACGCCGAACCGACAACCACGCTCACGCGCGGCTATCCGCCCCCACCCTGGACACTGTGGGGCAGCGCGCTGGCCGCCACCTTTCTGGTGCCGGTCAGCGCCGTTGAGGGGCTGGTTCCGTCCCCCCTGAAGCTGCTCAAATTGCCCGGTGGGCGGGCGTTTGGGCAACTGGCGATTGCCCGCTACGGTCCCGGTTCCACCCTTGAGTACAGTGAACTGCTTGCCACCGTCCTGGTACGCTATGGCGTGCGCGTCGGTTCCTACGTGACCCACATCGCCGTAGACAACGCGCGGTCGCAACGTGGCGGTCACGAGATCTGGCATCTGCCCAAGCAGTTCTGGCGCTTCGAGTGGAACCTGGAGCCGCCCGAAGCCGGCGTTCGCGTCTGGGATGGCGCACGGCTGGTTTGCGCCATCAACCGGGCCCCGCTGAATGCACGCTTCTGGCCGATCCATACCCACCTGCCCGTTCTGGTGCCGACCGAAGCAGGGGTTTCGCTGCTGTCAAGCGAGATCGATGCACGCTTTGCGCGGGTCGCCTGGCAACTCCAACCTGGCCCCGATGGTCCGCTGGCCGGATTCAAGCCGGCGGGTGGCCTGCTGACAACGGCGATGAAGGGGCGCTTGCATATTCCGGCGCTCCAGCCGCTGTAGGCATGGGAGGATTGCCATGAGCCGGCGCATGCAGATTCTTATCATCGGCGGTGGAATTGGGGGACTGGCAGCCGCCATTGCCCTGCAACAGATTGGCCTCGCTGTCACCGTCTTTGAGCGTACGCCGGAATTGCGCGAGGTTGGCGCAGGTCTATCCCTCTGGCCGAACGCCGTGAAATCGCTTGACAAACTCGGCCTGGGGGGGCCACTCCGCGCCATGGGGGTGCCCAATGGCAGTGCCGGCATACGTGCCTGGGATGGCACACCGCTGGTGCAACTCAGTGCGTCTACCCTGGAACAGACCTTTGGCGCACCAACCATTGTTGTCCATCGTGCTGACCTGCAGACGCTCCTGCGCAAGGCGCTGGTTCCGGATACGCTGCGCCTGGGCTGGGAGTGTACCGGCCTGCGACAGGATGCCGAGGGCGTCACGGCCCGGTTTGCGGATGGACAAGCGGTGCGCGGGGATCTGCTGATCGGCGCGGATGGGATTCGATCGATCACGCGGACGCAGATCCTGGGGGAGCAACCGCTGCGCTATGCGGGCTACACGGCGTGGCGCGGCGTCGCTCATTTTGCGCACGACCAACTGCTGCTCGGCGAAACCTGGGGACGGGGCACCCGCTTTGGCATTGCACCGCTCAACCAGGAGCGCGTCTACTGGTTTGCCACCCGAAATGCGCCCGCCGGTAGCGCTGCGGCACCCGCCGGGCATAAGGCGGAACTGCTGCGGCACTTTCGCGGCTGGCATGATCCGATCCCCGCCGTCATCGCGGCGACTGACACGGCGGCGATCCTGCCCAACGACATCTACGACCTGCAACCGCTCAAACGCTGGGGCCATGGACGGGTAACGCTGCTGGGTGACGTGGCCCACGCGATGACGCCCAACCTGGGACAGGGCGCCTGCCAGGCGCTGGAAGATGCGGTAGCTCTGGCCGCCGGCCTGCGCACCGCCAGCCACGGCAGTGCCGGGTTGCGCGCCTATGAAGCGCGGCGGATCAGCCGGGCCAATGCTATCGTCCGGCAGTCCTGGCGGGTTGGCCGAATTGCCCAGTTGGAGAACCCCCTGGCTGTCGGGCTACGCAATCTGGTCTTCAAGCATAGCCCCCCCGCTGTGTCAATGCGGCAGTTTACATGGCTCCTTGGACACGAAGTATGATTCGCTCACACCTACTCCAGCGCCAACCCACCCTCGCACTGCTCAAGGCGCCCCTGCTGCTGCTGGTGACATTCATCGGCGCATTCTGGCTGTATGCACGCACGGCGGCACCCAGCGTGCTCTCCGGGGATAGCGGCGAGTTCCAGTTTGCCGCGTCGCTGCTGGGCGTTCCGCATCCCACGGGCTACCCGCTCTACATTCTGCTGGGCAAACTGGCAACCCTGCTGCCGGTGGGCGATATCGCGCACCGCGTGACGCTGGTCGCATCGCTGGCGGGAGCGGGAACAGTGGCCCTGCTGGCACTGCTGCTGCTACGTGTCACCGGGAGCATGCCGGCAGCGCTGATTGCGGCGGTGGCGCTGACGGTTGCACCCGGTCTCTGGCATCTCTCGACGATTGCGGAGGTCTACACGCTCAACACGCTGCTGCTGACCCTGCTGGCGCTGTTGCTCTGGCATGCGCACGATTGGCAAAACACAGAGACATCCCCACCAGCAGACCCGGCGGCGGACGCACAGAAGCGCGTCCCCAATCCCCAATCCCCAATCCCCAGTCCCCAAGCGCTCCCCCCCAACCCACGCTACCTCTACGCAGCGGCGCTGGTGACGGGCCTGGGTGTCAGTCATCACGCCTCGTTTGCCTTTACCGGCGCACCGCTGTTGCTGGTCTTTGGCTTGCTCCCGCTGCTCCTGAGTACCGGCACAACAGCGCCGGCAGAGCAGGTGCGCATAGCGGTTACACGGCTGCGCCGCCAGACATGGTTTCTCGTCCGGCTTGCGCTGGCGGGACTACTCGGTCTGACGCCCTGGCTGTTTGTGCTGGTGCAGTATGCGCGCTGGGGACCGTTTGCGGGCCTCGACCATGGTCTACCCCAGGCTTACTTCTGGGGCGCGCCGACCAGTTGGGGCGAAGCGCTGGCCCATCTGACCGGCGGTACACTGCGCGGCGGCGTCTTCGATCCACCGGGACCGCGTACACTCCTTCAGACCGCACTCACGCTGTGGGAGCGGTTACAGTTTGAGTTTGGGCCGCTGGGCGTCACGCTGGGGGTACTGGGATGCTACCGCCTGCTCCGGCGGCCGCTCTGGCTCTGGCTGGGCAGCACCTGGGTTGCCGGTGTCACGGCGCTCTACTTTGCCAGCCTGGGCCCCGCCGTCCAGGATGCCCCGGTGTTTACGCTGCCCCTGCTGCTGCCCTGGGCCTGCTGGATCGGCATCGGCGCGACGGCGCTAGTCGAGCGGGTGAAACTGCTGCTGACCGGAACCCGCATGTCATTTCTCACTTCTCCCGCATCCCGCATTCTCTTGGTAGTCTGCCTACTACTGACGCTGGGATGGGGCCAGACCCGGCTGCCCTACGGCAACAAGGCCGACCAGTGGCTCTTCCGCACCTTTGGTGAGGGTGTGCTGGCGGAAGTTGCGCCGGAGGCCGTGGTGCTGACCCGCTGGGAACAGGGGACGATCCTGCACTACCTGCGCCTGGTCGAAGGCCGGCGACCCGATGTCTGGGTGGATATTGTCGAACTGGAAGATATCTCCTGGCAGGAGCGCATTCAAGTGCGCTATCCTGACCGGCAGGTCTACATCATCGGGAGCAACGACGATGCCGCCGCGCTGGGGGCGGAGCATGTCTGGGGCACGGATTATGCCGCGCTGTTCCGACTTGAGCCAGGGAATGATGAACGTTAAAACAGCCCAGGTTGATCCAAATTTGCATGTTGCAAAACAGGCACCATGTCTGGTATGCTTGCAGCAAACATGCGCTGCAACTGGCAGCACGGCGGATTGACACTGACGTTGTCACCACACCCAGGAGAGGCAAGCGATGACACAGACTGCTCCACACACCCCAGACTTGCAGGCGGAAATTGCCCGATTGCACCAGCGGATTAGCGATTTAGAAGAGGCCAACGCAGCACTGCAGGTGCAGCATGCAGAGGAGCTACGGCGACGCGCGGACGAACAGCAGCAGCAGGCGGAACGGCTGATCCAGAGCCGCATGATGTTCCAGTCGTTGATCGATAACACGCCCTCGCTGGTCTTTGCCCGCGACCGCGAAGGGCACTTCCTGCTGATCAACCGCTGCTACTGCGAGACCGTCCTGGGTCGCCCGCCGGAAAGCGTCCTGGGGAAGACGCCCCACGAGCTCTTTGCGCTGGAAACCGCCGATCAGTTTCGCCGGAATGATCAACGTATCATCGAGACCGGGGAGACAATCGCCCGCGAAGAGCAGATTCCCCACCGGGACGGACAGATGCGCACCTACCTGGCGGTCAAGTTTCCGCTCTACGACACGCAGGGCACCCTCTACGCCGTCGGCGGCATTTCGACGGACATTACCGACATCAAACGTTCGGAAGCCGAACGGGCCGCCCTGCAACAGCAGATCATCGAGACCCAGCAAGCCACCCTGCGCGAAGTTTCGACACCGTTGATTCCGCTCACAAACAGCGCAGTTATGCTGCCGCTCATCGGCACGGTTGATACCCAGCGCTCACAGCAGATGCTCGAAACCCTGCTGGAGGGGGTAGCAACCCGGCAGGCCCGGCTGGCCATCCTGGACATTACGGGCATCAAGGTGATCGACACCCAGGTCGCCGATACGCTCATCCGCGCGGCGCAGGCGGTTAACCTGATCGGTGCGCGCATGGTGCTGACCGGGATGCAGCCGGCGGTTGCCCAGACGCTAGTTGATCTGGGCATTGATCTGGGGCATATTGTCACCCACACCACGCTGCAGGCCGGCATTGCCTATGCGTTGAGTACATGAATCACCCCCGAAGCCATCACTGGTCTGGAGTCCCGGCTTCAGCCGGTTACGGCCGCACACTGGCGAATGAACTTGAATGTTTCATCCAGATCTCGCCGTTCAGGAGTCCCGGCTTCAGCCGGATCAGGCGTTCCCAGCAGCATGCCGCTGTCCCGGCAGGTATCCCACCGGCTAAAGCCGGGACTCCCGGTCATTCTGGCTAAAGCCGGGACTCCCGGTTATTCGTATCCGGACTATTTTCTCCAGGTTCATCAGCCGGATACGGCGTTCCCGGCAGTCGGCCCTGTCCCGGCCGGCATGCCACCGGCTAAAGCCGGGACTCCCAACGGAAAAGCCGTTTGCAACTAGAGACATTATGTCAACGCATCACGATGGGCAACATCGTCGATACCTGCTCCGTCCGCCCGGCGGCCCACAAAATTCCCCCGGCGACATGATCGCGGAACAGCGGCTCGGCATAACTCGCGCTGGTATGGCCCATCGCGGTGTACCAGGAGCGCCCGCCGTCGTAAAACTGGTACCAGGAGAGCGGATGGTTCGCGCCCATCGTGCCGCCCTCGTAGCTCTCCTCATCCAGATTTATCAGAATGTTCACCTCCGGCCCGGGCTGGTCGCGGAAGTTATACCACTCATCGGTGCGGTTCCACGCGGCGGGCAGCCCGCGCGTTGAGCGGTGGGTCGGATCGGTTACGTACAGGGTCGCCGGTTGGATGGCCGGGTGGCTGGCGAAGTAGGCCCCGACGAGGCCGCCATACCAGGGCCAGTCATACTCGGTATCGCTGGCCGCGTGGATGCCGACAAACCCGCCGCCCTGCTGAATAAATCGCTCAAAGGCGGCTTCCTGCTCGGCGTTGAGCAGATCCCCCGTGGTGTTGAGGAAGATGACCACCTGGTATGCCGCCAGCGACTCATCGGTAAAGCGGGTGGCATCTTCGGTCGCCGTGACGTGAAACTGCAACGCGCTCCCCAACTCCTCGATCATCGTAATCCCGGCAGGAATAGAAGCGTGGCGAAACCCGGCCGTCTTGGAGAAGACCAGCACGGAAAATGACGACGTAGCTTCATCGGCCGTCGCGCCGGGAGTCGGGGTTGGCGTGGCCGCTGTGGTAGCGGGAACCGGCGTATCCGGCACACTGGTGGCGGACGGTACCGATGACGCGGTCGAGTTCGAGAGTAACGGGAGGCAGCCGGCGGTGACAAATGCCGCGTAGAGGCTCACCCAGAATATTCCAGGAACCAGGAATCGCTTGAACACTGCGTCTCCTTTCTGCGGTATCATGTTATAGAAAACAAAGAACCAAAGAACAGAGAACAAAGCGCGCGGTGTAGCACTATCGGATAGTATGTTTGTTCTTTGCTCGATGTTTGTCTATTCTTTCTAAAGCTGGAGGTTCATTATACAGAAGTTACGTGGTTGCTTACCCAAAAGGCAATTTCGCCTCCGGCAGGGCGGAAGATTTCATGCTGCCGCAGGCGAAGCTGACGTTTAGCTCGGTCAACAGACCGAATTAAGCTACACCGCGTAACTTGTGTCAGAAAGGCACGACCATGAATGCAGATCCAAACAACCTGACGATTGAGAACAACCCGGCGGCGCAGCGCTTTGAGGCGCGGGTTGACCAGCATCTGGCGCAACTCGCATACGAGCAGTCGGGACAGCGCATCACCTACACCCATACCGAGGTGCCGGAGCAACTGCGCGACCAGGGCATCGCCGCGAAGCCGGCCCGGACTGCGCTGGAGCATGCCCGCACGCAGGGGCTGACCGTCGTTGCGCGCTGCCCCTTTGCCAAGAGCTATATCGAGAAGCATCCCGAATATCAGGATCTGCTCGCATAACTCATGTCACGCCGAACACTCGATATCATCGCGCTGCTGCTCCTGCTGCTCTACGCGGGCATCGCCGCAAGCGCGCAGTTTGGCGGCCGATTCGCCATTACCCCGCTCGATCCAACCTGGACGGCGATCCAGTTGCGCGGTACGTTGCGGGTTGCCACGGATGTGGGCTTTCGCCCCTTCGCCGATGAGCAGAACGGGGAACTGGTCGGCTATGACGTGGAACTGGCGCGGGCGGTGGCGACCAAACTGGGGCTGGAGGTCGCGTTTGTCCCAACCGGCTTTGATGCGCTCTACGACTCACTGACCAGTGACAAGGCCGATATGATTGCCGCCGCGCTGCCCTATGCCCCGGAACTGAGCTACCGGGCGCGTTTCTCCACCTTTTATTTTGATGCCGGACTGGTGCTGGTGGTGCGTGACGATTCCGCTATCGCGGGGACGGATGATCTGGCCGGGCAGCGGGTGGGCGTGGCGCTGGGCAGCGCGGGTGATGCCTATGCCCGCCGCCTGGATGCCGCCGAGAATGGCCTGCTCCGCGACTCCTCGTACGAGGAAGTAGCGCTGGCGCTGACCGATCTGCGGCAGGGCCGGCTGGATGCCGTGATTACCGACAATGTCGCCGCTCTGATCGCCGTGCAGAGCCGGCCCGGTTTGCGGATTGCCACCGCGCTTACGTCGTTACCCTACGTGCTGGCCGTCCCACCGGAGGCGTTCCAACTGCAGGCCGAGGTCAACCGCGCCCTGGAGGAACTGCGCGAAGAGGACTTTTTCACCCGGTTGAACGAGCGCTGGTTCCGTGAGTGATCCGCTGCTCACCAGAACCAGCGCCGGGGCTCGACCCGTTGCGGCTCCGGCAGATCCGGCATCCGATCCACCAGGAGCGCCGCCGGGGTCTGCCGGACCAGCGTATCGGCGACTTTCTTGCCGAGCAACTCGGTAGCCCGCTGATGTGCCGCCGAGAGCTGTGGCAGCCGCTGGACGTGGGGGCCATGCGCGTCGGAGGCCAGCACATGCGCCATCCCGTGCGTGAGCAGTGTCTCGCACAACTGCTGCATCTTATCACCCTGGCTGCCCAGCAGCGCATCGGCGGTTAGTTGCATCAACGCACCGCGCTCGATCAGCGAGATCAGGACGTTGGGATCTTTCTGGACGGCTTTGATGCGTTCAGGGTGCGCCACCAGCACCCGGTAGCCCGCCAGTTGCACCGCAAAAATACCCTGCTCAAGCGCCGCCGGGAGAATATTCCCCGGAAACTCGATCAGCACCGTCTGACTGGTGCCATACGTGAGCAACTCCCCGGCCTTGAGGCGCTCCGGCAGATCCGCTTCGAAGAAGATCTCAGTTCCGGCGACCAGTTTGAGCGGCAACCGTTCCTGTGCCAGGGCCGAGCGCAACTCATTCAAGCGAGTATGCAGCCGGTCCACACTGTAGCGCCGGCTTACGCTCGAACTACTGCGACCGTGGGGCGTGGCGGCGACGATTGTAATACCATCCTCAACCGCCAGGCGTGCCATTCCCAGCGACACCTCCAGCGTCTCCGGGCCATCGTCAATATCGTGCAGAATATGGCAGTGAAGATCAATCATAATGTTGGGATGACAAGGTTAATCAGTTCAGTACTAACCTCGCCCCCTGACCCCTAACTATAATATCCATACCCGACTTCTTGCTTCGCGTTGTTGAGTACCACGCCAACGATATTGGCCTTGACCTTCTCCAGCAGGCGCCGGGCTTCGCGCGCCCGGTCGCGGCGAGTCTTTCCGGCCTGGAGCACCAGCAGCACCCCGTCGAGGCGGGTCGCCAGCACCGCCGCATCGGTAACGGCGATCACCGGGGGCGTATCAAACAGCACCATATCGGCCTCGGCGCGCAGGCGAGCAATGAGCGCCTCCATGCGACGGGAACCCAGCAGATCGGCGGGCCGCGGCGGTAACGGGCCACTGGGCAGCAGCCGCAACCCCACCACACTCGTATCCTGAAGCGGCAGCGCTGCCGCTTCCGGCTGCAGGATAGCACTGGTCAACCCGGTCTCATTCGACAGGCCGAAGAGCGTATGCAGGGTAGGACGGCGCAAGTCGCAGTCAACCAGGATGACGCGCTGCTCAGCCTGAGCCATCGTGACGGCCAGGTTTGCCAGCGTGGTGCTCTTGCCCTCGTCCGGGCCGGTACTAGTAAAGAGCAGCGTATGCAACGGCTTATCCAGGCTGGAGAACTGGATATTGGTCCGCAACGTCCGGTAGGCTTCGGCTGCCGGCGAGCGGGGATCGCGCAGGGCGATCAGGGTTGATGTAGATTGAGTGCCATTGTTTGACACGACGCGACCTCGATTTCAGTAGTCCGTAGTTTGTATCCCGTAGTCTGTAGTCCGTAGTCTGTAGTCCGTAGTCTGTAGTCCGTATCCCGTAGCGCTCATGGGTGAATTTGCCGGTAGGGACGCGCTTCTGCGCGTCCGTATCCCGTAGGTGTTAGGATGGTTTGTGCGCGACGGATCACTGTTCTACCGTCGGAATACTCCCCAGGGTCGTGACCCCCACAAAACGTTCAACATCAGCGCTCGTCTTGAGTGTATCGTCCAGGAATTCTAGCACAAAAGCCAGCAATATGCCGACGACCAGCCCCAGAACCGCCCCGGCCAGCACATTGATGCGCGTGTTGGGGCTGACGCTGATGATGCGCGGGCTCTGGATCTGCGTGATATTGATCCGGTCGGTGCCCTCCAGACCCGCGTTGATCCGGTTGACCTCTTCCTCCAGCCGCTGACCCACCGCTCCGGCAATGGTCATCGCCTGCGGCTGAAAGGCATGATCGACCTCGATCACGATCTTCTGGTCATCGGGGCGCGGCTGCACAAAGACATCCTGCATCAAGCGTTCGCCGCTCACATCCAGTTGCAGTTGCTGGCTGATCTGGCTCAACGCATCGGGCTGGAGCACCAGTTCGCGGTAACTGTTCATGGTATTGCGCAGCACAATATTCAGCCCATTGTCGGGCCGATTCGCAATCGCCAGGTAGACCGTCTGCGCGCGGTAGATCTGCGGCTGTAGCTTGCTCACGCCATATGCGGCCACCGTCGCCGCAAACACCGTCAGCACAATCACCCACCAGCGCTTGGTCAGGACGGCAATATAATCTTGCAGTTGCATTCCAATTTCCTCTTTATCGTTCTGCGGTAGGGACGCGCCCTACTCCCGGGGAATCATCCCGACTACCGGGAGCCCCATCTGATCCTCAACCTGATTGGCATCCCGCAGCGTATCATCTAGATAGTGCAGCAGCAGCGCCACACCGACACCGGTAGCCAGCGCCAGCACCATCCGCAACGCCACATCAATGATAATATCGCGGTTGCTGCCGAGCGGCACCGCCACCTCCGGCGGATCGAGCACCGCCACACTCAAACCATTGCCGGTAGGGGTGGTGCGGTTCCAATACTCCAGGCCATTTTCCTGCAGGACTGCAATCACCCCGCGCAGCAGCGCCACGGCCATTTCGGGATTGCTCGTCACGGCAGAAAATGTCACCGAGCGGTGGAGCGTCTCGCTGCTCAGACTCCCCTGGACTAACTCCGGCGCAATGTCATAACCCTGCTCATCGGCCCATGCACTGACATCCTGCGCAAATGCCGCGCTGCGGATCACCTGGGGCAGGTCATCAACAATATATTCAGAGCTTGACCAGGAGTACTGCAGATTGAAATCCGGCAGATCGGTTGCCGTCGGATCTTGCTGCCGGGGCGTCTGTGTCACCAGGACACGCGCGCTTGCGCCATACTGCACCGGCTGCCGTGACAGCAGCAGTAGGCTCAACGCACCGACAATCAGCGGCAGCAGGATCGTCAACATCCAGAAACGCCGCAATATGGAGAAATAGTAGCGTAGTTGCATAATTTTAGAACCATGAACCAAAACCCGAAAACTGAGAACTTAAAACTCAGAACTCAAAACTCAGAACCGAAAACTGAGAACTGAGAACTTAAAACTCAGAACTCAGAACTCAAAACTCAAAACTCTACCTGCTGATTCAGACGTTTGCGAGCAACTTGCCGTTGCTCACCTCGATCTTTTTCCCGTGGATGACAGATTCGATATATGCCTGCATCCGCTCCAGAAAGACCGTCTGCCCAAAGCGCTCGGCATGCCGCCGGATCGTATAAGCATCATAGTTATCACAGCGCGAGAGGGCAATCGCCGCCGCCAGCGCCGCCGCGTTCTGCTGGTAGAAGAAGCGCCCGGTGACACCCTCGATCACCGTTTCGAGCGCGCCCCCACCGGCGTAGGCAATCACCGGCCGGCCGGACGCCATGGCTTCGAGCGGTGTAATGCCAAAATCTTCCATACCCGGAAAGATAAAGGCCCGGCAGCGCGCAAACAACTCACGCCGCTGCTGCTCGTTGACCCGGCCCACAAACTCAATATTTGGCCCGGCCATCGCCTGCAGACTGCTGCGGTCGCGGCCGTCACCAAAGATCTTCAGCGGCAGCCCCAGCGCATTAAATGCCTCGACCGCCAGACAGAGCCGCTTGTAAGGGATGAGCCGCCCACCCGCCAGGTAAAAGTCCTCGGCGGGACGATCCTGGAACGGGAACAACTCCACCGGCGGCGGAATTACCAGCGCATTCCGCCCGTAGTAGCGCGCAATCCGCCCCGCTACCTCGTGGGAGTTCGACACAAATGCATCAACCCGCGCGGTGGTGACAACGTCCCAGAGTCTAACATAGGTCAGTAGGAAGGGCAAGATAGCCGCCTGTGGGCCACTGATCGCCTCACGCTCGACATAGTCCCCGGTACGCCAGGCAAAGCGCATCGGCGTATGGCAGTAGCAGATATGCACCGCTCCCGGACGGGGAATCACGCCCTTGGCATACGCACTGCTGCTGCTCAGGATGAGATCATAGGCGCTCAGGTCAAAATGCTCAAACGCGCTGGGGTAGAGCAGAAAATAGCGCCGAAAGTGCTTTTTCCAGCCCGGCAACTGCTGCATAAACGAAGTGCGCACATCCCAGGTCCGGTAGAACGCGGGCATCGCGTCCGGATCAAAGATCGAGGTATAGACCGGAGCATCGGGATAGAGGGTATGCAGCGCCTCCAGCACCCGCTCGGCTCCGCCATACTGATTGAGATAGTCGTGAACAAGTGCAACACGCATCTCAGGCTTCCGTCCTCTCCATCAACGCCGGGGCAAACTCCGCCACGCCGGTTGCGGCATACTGGAAGATGTTATCCCACACATAATCGATAACTGCCCGGGCCTCATCCAGAGGCCGCGCCTGGTACGCGCCCGCCGCATCGACCTGCACCAGCGCGGCTGCGCCTGCCGCCCCGGACGCGGATACCCGCAGCGCCGTAAGATTGGCAAGCGTCTTATCGATATCAAAATCAATCCGGGTATCCCGGGTTTGCTCCATCCACTGCTCAATCCGCTGATCCAACTGGTCACGCGTCAGGGGTTGCCCGGCAACCAGCAGATGGTAGTAAACCAGGATAATCTCTTTACACTCCTCTTCCTCGGCGGCATCGACCAGCGTGTACAACACGCCCTGATTGGTCACCAGGTTCTTGAAGAAGAGCGTATCGGTGACGCGCTTGAGGAACTTGAGCCGCTTATTTTTGTAGGTCGAATACTGCTTCGCGGCGAATCCACCCAGCGCCATCCCGATGGACATGGTGGCGATCAGCACCGGGAAGATATTCTGCGCGGCGGCATCATCGATCTGCAACCCCAGGCGGCTGGGAAAATCGGCCCCGAAGATCACCAGCAGAATCACACCGATGATCAGCAGCAGGCTGGGCAGCACCCGCAGCAGTAGCGGCACGGCTGCACCAATCGCTGGACCCAGCACCAGCAGCCGGTCAAGCCAGTTCATACTCACCTGGACATTCGGGAAGAGCAGTTCGAGGTCGTAGCGTGGCACATTCTTGTAGAGGTAGAGATACATCTTTCCCGGCATAAAGTTGAGATCCGCGACCTGCTGCTTTTTGGCCGCGAAGTGGTCCGCCTCCTTGAACCGGAGCAGCAATGCTACCCGTTCAAAGTTATCCACAACAACCTCCTGCTGCCGGAACCAGCGCTTTACCTGCACCGTTTTGAAATTATCGCCCCGGTAGTAAAACACCATATGCGCATAGTCATCAAAATCAATGCGCGTCTTGAGCGGAATCAGCGACTCCCCGGCAAAAGCTCCCTGGAGATCTTCCGACGACAGCAGAGAGTAGTTCGCCCGCTGCAGGACGGTTTCAAATGCCTGAACCAGACGCTGCTCTAGCGCGGCGCGCTCCTGGACCGTCAGCACCTGCCGTGTCCGGGTATCGGCATCGGGATTGAATGGGGCGAAACTATTCTTCAGCACCTCGAGGGTGCGCTGCGACTTGACATGATAATAGGCCGTGAGGATCTCGCAGAAGTCACGGAACTTCTGAACATCCTCCTCCGGCAATTGCCCATCGTCGATACAGAGTTCGATCAGATCGGTGCGACGATAGGGTATGAACGCTTCGCGGTTCGTCTCTGCAGCCATGGCCCCTTCTCTGCTCTTGATACGGTACGACATGGTACGCTTCTGGCAGGTTGCTATTCTATCATGAGCATGCAACTGATACCAATCGAGTGAGTGACAGGAGTTACGCGGTGAGCGTTTGGACTACGAACACCACGAAATGAGCGAACACCGCGAAACGGCCAATGCTGCCATGCATCAGGAAATCCCGGGTTTGGTGGGGGATATCGCCTC